>NZ_CP019431.1:3730000-4351666 GCF_009866765.1 Pseudomonas sp. S35 | reverse complement strand
TGATGATTTTGTGTCGAGTCACAGCAAATACGCGGGCTTTGACGAGCTGCTCGCTGACATTGGCGTCACTACAAAAGAAGAGTTCATTGCTTTGCCCGACGACAAGTTCGACGCGTTCCTCGCCGCAAACACTGAGTTTGAAAGCTGGGAGGACATGCAGAAGCAGGGCGCGACTGCATACGCCAGGTCCAAGCTGATGGACGGTTTTAAGCGTTGAGCTAGCGCCCCTTCCGGGGCGCTTTCCTTTACGCCACCTGAGCAGGCGGGTTCATGGCGAAGTAGATGCGGGCGCAGGCTTCGGTATCGGGCCGCGCGCGGTGGCCACCGACCAGTTCTTCACCGGTGAAGTGCAACAGGGCCTCGGCCACCGAAGGCTGTTTGAACTGACGCCCACGGCCGGCGGCGATCATGCGTTCAGTCGGCGGGCATTTGACGATATTGGTCGAGGACTGGCAGGTGCAGTACTTCGCCCCGGCCTTGAATTCGTCGGCGGTGGCTTCGTCCATGAAACGCTTCAAGCCGATGCGCAAGATGCGGTCATCGAACGAGACGTTGTGCGCAACCCGTAGACCGGCTTGGGCCATGATGCTCATGAAGCCGGCAACCGCTTCACGCTCTGGAATGCCGTGTTCCAGGGCCATTTCGGTGGTGATGCCATGTATCACCGCCACCTCGTTCGGGATTACCCAGCCATCGGGCTTCACCATCGCTTCGAACGAGTCCACCAGCACACCGTCAGGGGTGTACAGCAGCGCGCAGATGTCGACGATATGCGGCTGATCAGGGTGATCGCTGGGCGATTTGAACAGCGGCAGGCCAGTGGTTTCGGTATCGAAGAAGCAAATCAACTCGGACATAGGTTTTCTCCAGGCACAAGAAAGGCGCCTGTAGGCGCCTGGTGGTGTTGCGGGAATGGGTTTAGGTCACGTCGGCCAGGGTGGCGATTACCTTGTAGCTGTGGTCCATGGCGGTTTCGCCTTCGCCTTCCAGCTCGATCACGCCGTTGTCGAGCAAGCGAATCAGTAGGGATGCGGCCTTGTCGCTGTCGATGGCCAGGCGGCTCTGGATCCAGTGGGCCTTAAACGCCTTGTTGTTGGACTTGAGCACGATCAGCTGGGCCGCATCGTCGTAGGTGAATTCGCCGAACTCTTTGCCCAGGTCGGCGCCGGTATCGCCAGCGCCGCCGGTGCGCTCGGCCAGATCTTCGGCGGTGCCCAGCGGGTGTTCGCCATCCGGTTCGTCAGCGCCGGTTGGAGTTGTCAGGACCGGGCGCAGCACCTCGCGTGCGCCGTTGGAGTTCATCGCAGAGACAATGCCGGTCTGTTCCATGCCTTCAAGCATCCGCGCTGCACGGTTGTATCCGATCTTCAATTTGCGCTGAATCGCCGAAATGCTCGGGCGGCGGGACTCGATGACGAACACCACAGCATCGCTGTACAGCGGATCCTGACCATCTGGAACGGTGTCGTCATAGCTCGCGAGTTCATCGGCGCCGGTACCGCCAGCGGGGAACAGGTTGCCAGTCAGATCACTGACGTGCAGCGCCAAATCCTTTTGGTCACGGTCCGGCTGAATGAAGTCGAGGCCTTCTTCATAGTCGGTAGGCGCCAGCACAAGTAGGCACATCTTCCCGGGAACCTTGGCCAGGGCCGTAGCATCCGGCGCGTTGACGTCAATGCTGGCGGTGATGGTGATTGCCTTTTTCTTGAACTTGGCGTCTACCACTTCGACTTCGATGGTTTCGACATTGCGCGAGCTGATGATGGCGATTGCGTTGAACGCGGCCTCGGTTGCGGCCTTCGTCATGCGGTCAATGACTTCCTGCTGCTGACCTTCATTCAGCTTGCCGTAGGGCGAGTGCAGGTTCTTCAGCTCGAAGAGCCCAGCGTTGACCAGGTCATGCACAAGCAGTTCGTGGGCCAGGTAGGACGGCTCAACGCCCGCCAACTTGGCGCGCTCGATGATGTCGCGGTGTTCAGTCTTCATGGGCATTCCTCAGTGCTTGGCGATCCGCTCAAGCTTCGATTGTTGAGCGGGGCTCAGATTGGTATGGGCGCCGTAACGCTTGAAGCTGGCGCGGATGTTCTCGACGAATTCCAGTTCCCATTCCCCGCTGGCGTGCAGCTCAGCGGAGGCCAGGATTCCGGCGAACTCCTCGACACTGTCGTAGATGTCGAGGATGGATTGAGCCGCCATGATCAGGCTGCAGCCAGTTGGGCCTGTACTGCCTGGATGTGGTTGACCAGGGCGGTACAGATACGCGGGAAGTCGCATTCGCGGTACAGCGTGGCACCACGCTCACGGGCCGCAGCTTCGAAGCCCAGCGAACTCATGAAGCTGGCCGACACGACGAAGCCGAGGCGGTCGCTAAGGTCGCCCAGCTTGAAGTGCCGGCCATCGTCAACGGGCTGTTGAACTGCTACAGCCGTCTTGATCGGCGTGGCAGCAACCTGCGCTGGCTGTTCTGTGGCTTTCGCGGGCTGCTCAATCACGGGATCAACAACCGGCTCAACGACCCGCTGTAGCTGTTGGGCTGCGAGCTGCTGCGCCTTTTCCTCTTCCTGGCGCTTGATCTGGGCCTGTTGCTCTTCGTGCTCGTTGATCCGGACCTTTATCAGCGCCACCAGGTCATCATTGGCCTTGAGCGCCAGTTCCTGGAAGTCGTGGAACAGGAACTTGTAGTCAGCTGCCAGTTCGTTGAGGGTGGCTTGGTTGACTCGGATTCCGTCGGCGATCCGGCTGGCTTCGATCTTCGCCCGTGCCAGTTCGCTGTCGGCGGCTTCCTGGAGGCTGGATACCGACTTCTTGCCCTTGATGGCGCCTGCAAAGTCGGAAGCCACACGCGGCATGCGAATGCGGCCACCCAGCGTTCCGTTGATCTGGTCGATGTGGTCCTGCAAAGCCTTGGCCGCATCCATGACGATGTCGCTGCGGATCATTTCCTTGCGTGCCTTGACCAGCTTTTCCAGTTCCAGGCGCTTGCGCCGGGTCTCGGCCGTGATGTCATCAATTGCCTTGAACAGCACGTCGATGCTCTCGGTTTGGCTCAGGGCGTGTTCTTTCGCGGCCTTGAGCTTGTCCTCGACCTCGCTACACCACTTGACCGTGGCGTCAGCGTCGGCGAAGTCCTGGTCGGTTTTCAGCTCGGTGCTGATGTTGCTGATAACGGTCAGGGCATGCGACTTGAAGGCGTCCAGGTTGCTGGCAGTGACCATGCCCGTAACATCGATGCGCAGCGCGGGCAGCTGATCAGGGGCGGCGCCGATTGCTTCGACCTTGGTTTCCTGCGGGACGAATTCGCCCAGGTCCTGTTCGAACTGGGCCCAACCGGCGATCAGTTCTTCACGGCGCCCCGGTACCGGGCTGTATTCCATGCTCACGTACTTGTCGCGGGTGCCATCTGAACAGACGAACAGCACGCGTTCAGCACCGCTGACCAGCAGCTGCTGCTCAAGCTGCCAGTAATAGTGCGGGTCCAGCTCGCCGGCGCGGATCTGCGTGGCGACCTTCTCGTTCCACAGTTTGTGTTCGAACAGGACGTCACCCAGCATCGTGGCGCCATCCATCGAGGCCAGCAGGTTGCCGCTGGTGCCGACGATTGGGTACAGCTCTTCGCCGATGTCTTCCTCGGCCAGGGGGCGCGCCATTTCCTCGGTAGCATGGCCACGGTCGAACGCGGCCTGTTGTTGCGGGGTAACGTCCGGAACAATGCCGGTCTTTTTCATTGCCAGCAGATCGTTGCGGGTCTGGAACTTCGAAGCGCCCATCATCGCGGGCGCCTCCGAAGCGGTGAAGTGACTTGCGCGAAGGGCCAGCCATTCCGGCGTGCCCTGCTGGACGTTATGCACTTTCATTGGTGACTTCTCCTTCGATTGGCGTCAGAGCGTTGATGCGCTCGATCTGCTCAGGGGTGACGGTGTACTTGCTGACCAGGTTGGTTAGCAGGTGCTCTGGGCTGGTGCGGCCGGCAGCGATCATCCCGCGCCACTTCTCCGCGTTCTCGTCGAGCTTGCTGTCGGGGTAAGCCGGCAGCACCTTCGGCTCTTCGGCCTTGCGGGGCAGTGACTGGTTGAGCTCGCGCTCGGTTGGGATGTCCTGGACTTCCTCGGCCATCGGCATGCCGCGCAGCACGTCGGGGAACACGTCTCGAAGGGCGAAAGAGCGGGCGCGCATCTGGCGCATACGCTTCGGGTACTGCGCCCATGGGCCTTGCTTGCCCTTGAGGCCGGCCTGCTGGGCGTCGGTCATGCTGAACGTGCGGGTCTGTTCGTCTTCGCCGACACGCTTCACCCGGCAGGAAGCCGTCTCGCCGTCGTCGGTCTCGTACACGTACTCACACAGCGGCGAGCTGCGGACCAGGGCGATGACCGCGTCACCCCAGAGCGACGGGCGCCCGTTGATGACCGCGATGCTTTGCATGGCTTGCATGGGCTGCAGGCCCAGCTCCATGCCCCACTGCACGGCCACCAGGATGTTGGCGGGCTTTTTCTGAAAGTCCTTCGGGACAATGTCGGATGCCGCGAGGAAGTCGGCGAACCTCAACGCATCATCGAGGTTTTGCGGCGCCAGGCTGAACGTGGGCTTGATGGTTAATTCGGACACAAGAGTTTCCTTGCCGCGACGTGCGCAGCATTGAGGGGGTGAAGGGGGAAGGGTTTAGGCGGAGCGAGCAGCCAACATTGCGTCGGCGATCATGTAGGCGTCGATCACTTGGCCCGATACAAACGCCTCTTTTCCGTGCGAGCGGATTTTCATGCTGTGCGACGGATAGTTGGCGATGAGCGCTGCCATTGCCTTGGCCGCAAAGTAATCGCGCAGGGTCATGCCATATTCGGCATGACGGCCATAACCTTCTGTTCCGATAATTCCTTGGCTTTCAGTGTGAATGCACTGTTCGGCAGGCAGAGGAAACGCCGGGCCGCCGGCTTCTTTGGTGGACATGGGGTTTACCTATTGAGTGATCAGGCCGCCGATGGCAGGGCCCAAGAGAACGATGGTGAGGAAGGTCAGGCCAACGATGGCCGAGGTCCAGCGGATGGCGCGCCGCCGGTCACGCTGGCGGGCGGTCATGGCGACCGTTGCGACTGGGCGCGGCGCGTAGGACCGAAAGCCATGTTCCAGCGCGAAACGTGGCGCTGGTGCTGAGTGGCATCGGCGCCGGGGTAGACCTCTTTTCCGCAGCGGGGGCAGTTGGCCTGATCGTCACAAATCGCCACCTGGCAGCAGCGCGTGAACATCGTGCTGTTGGTGGGGGAGCAGAGGAATACGCTGATCATGAAAACCTCGCAATCAACATGCCGCGGCGAATCTCGATGCGCAGCGGTCGGGGTAGATCGGCGACCAGAAAAAAGCCCTGCGATTGCAGGGCGTCTCTGAGTTCTTTCACTGTTCGGCAGATGATGGTCACGGTGCTGACCTCCGAATATCGGCGAGAAAGGCCTCAGACTGGATTGTGTAGATCCGGTGCAGCCGGCCAACGTAGTGGGTGTGTTCATCCATATCGATCGCACCCAGCGAGTGGGCCATTTCAATGGCCATGCTCGTTTCTGCGTGCAACGTGGCCGACGAGTCGCCGGCGTTCAACAGGACAAACCGAGAATCGATCATGTCCAGGGCAACGTTGCGTGCCCGAGCGGACAGGTAGGAGGCGCGGCTCATGCTGCCCACCGTTGCCGGCGATTGCGGGCGTCAATCTCGACCCACAGCGCCAGCGTGATCTGCGGCCCGTACTGGTGAGCCAGCACCGGCAGTTGGTAGTCCGGAACATCCATCCGCACGCCGTCTTCGTCGTAGCAGATGCCCGACACCAGGCTGAATTCCAGCTCCCGTTCGCCCTGGGCGTCCCAGTCGCTGTTCCAGCTGCCAGGGCAGGGCGGAGCATTCAAGCAATGGGTCACCTCCACCTGGAGGACAAACCCCTCAACAACTATTTCGTGTTCCATGGTCGCCTCCAGGGCGGTGATTACATCCGTCTGCCCACTCGGTGGAATGGGCAGAGGTGATGCGGTCAAAAGGAAACGAGGCAGCAAGGGCCGTCATAACCGTCCTCGCAGACAAATGCCTGCGCCTGCCCGGTTGCGACGGTCCAGCACTGAACGTAAACGGTGCCTGCGAACTTGCTCTTGATCATGATTTGCATTGGTCTTGCTCCGGTTGTTTTCCTGCATTGGTTCTGCGTCTTCACCATCTGGTGGCGCCGGAGGCAAGCCCTACCCGGACTCAAGACGCAGACCGATGCAGCCTGGTTTACCAGGCGCTCGGTGTTTCTGTTTGGTATCCGGTGCTGCTGGCCGCTGTTACACGCCACCTGCGGACTGGGCGATTACTTGTTCGGGAGCTCTGAGAGCTCAACAGGTCGCCACGCCCATGCAGGACTGCAACCTCTCCATTCTTGGCGCTTTACGCTTCGCGCCTTGGGTGGAGGCCCCCCATCTGGTCTGTTCAGGCCGGACCATTGCTGCCTTTGGTTTTGCGGTGGAACTAAAGAGCGTTGGCTTTCGCCGTCTCGCTGCATATGCAAGCGGACTTGCACTTATAAAAGCATGCTTGTATCCGATATGCAAGTTCACTTGTGTATTTTCCTCGTGACGAAAAAAAGCCCGCTCAGTGGCGGGCTCGGGTTTTCTGTTCGTTTCAGCCTTTTGGCTGCGTTTCCTGCATTCGCTTGCGCCAGGCCTCATGCCATTTTTTCGCGTACCACTGACGGTAGACGTAGTTCACTGCTGCGGCGCCAAGCGAAACTATGACTACGGCCCAGTCAGCGCGCTCGCCGATATCGCCGGCAATTGCGAGGGCGATCAGTGAGGATGTCCCGGCGATAAACCCGACAAATACGGCCTGATTGCCGTCGTTGTAGTCCGGCTTTCTGCCTTTCCTGGCCACCGTAATTTCATCTGCATCTCTGGCCCGCGCAGCGTAATCCTCAGGGCTTTCGTCTTGAACACCCATTTCAAAGCTTCCTTGCGTTCCAGGCCAGCAACACTCGGGCGTGAATGATCATGCCTTCCAGTTCGGCACCCTTGATGTCGTAGGGCGGGAAGGTCTCGTTATCCGAGATCATGCGCAACATCTTGGGTAGGCGCTGCAGGCGCTTGATGTACAGCATGCCATCAAGTGTAAAGACGTAAACACCGTCAACCACCACCTCATTGACGCCCTGGTCAACGATCAGCGGATCGCCACTGGAAAAGGTGGCGCCCATGCTTTCGCCGAATCCCGTAATCACTGACAGGTTGTCGCCGTGGGTATAGGTAATGCCCTGTTCACGAAGGTATTCGGTTCGAACGGTGATGTTCCGGACCGTCTCGATGTATTCCTTTGGCAGGACCTGGCCAGGCCCCATGGAGGCGACAACATCGTACTGAGGAATATCAATTTCGTCGTCCCGCTGCTGTCGGGAGAAGTCACCTATCACTACGTTGTCCATGGCACGCCGCCTCGGTGGATCGCCGACGCCATCCAGTAGCCAGTCGACTGTCGTATCCAGTCCACGGGCCAGCGCCAGCAGGTTGTGGTTCTTTATGTTCCCGGTATCCCCAGCGAACCATTGGCGCACGGCTTCGTAACTGACATCGCACGTGGTTGCGATGAGCCGTTTTACGCCACGTACGCCGGTTTCAGGCTTCCGTGCCAATACAAGTTTCGTCATTCGATCAGTGATGTTCATCTGCCCAATCTACAAGTTGGCTTGTCAAGCATGCTTGCTTATTAAATACAAGCATGCTTGAATTTGGCGTAACAGCATTGGAGGTGCCTATGAAACGCCAGACAGCGATTGATTATTACGGCTCCATCCCCAAGCTTGCGCAGGCCCTCAAGATCACCTACGAGGCCGTGCGGCAGTGGGGGGATGAAGTCCCCGAGTTGCGCCAGTACCAACTGGAAAAGCTCACAGATGGTGCACTGAAGGCCGGCCAAGAAAGCCGGTCTCAGTCGGTGGCATAGCCATGCCAACGAGCCCATTAAGCCCCGAGCAGACTGCAAGGGCCCGCAGGAACTATGTGGTTCTCATGCAGGCGCTTGCATCTGTCGGCAATGCGCCCGTGGCGCTTGCAGTCGGCGTCGATGAAGCAACCATCAGCCGCATGAAACCGGAGAAGTTCGAGCAGTTCTGCCAAATCCTGGCGGTGCTCGATCTGAAAGTGGTGCCGAAGGCCATGCAGTGCTTCGACAAGCGGGACATTGCGACCCTGCTACACCAGGCCAAGCGCTACATGGAGCTGATTCAGGACACTGACCAGCTGGAGCGTGAGTGATGGATTGGTTCCGGATGTATGGCGAGTTCGCCACTGACCCGAAAGTACAGATGATGAGCGAGGCCATGCAGCGCCGCCTGGTCATGCTCTTTTGCCTTGAATGCAGTAACGGTATTGAAACGTTTCATGTAACGGAACGTGCAACATCAATCGCGTTCGCTTTGCGTGTTTCAGATGAAGTTTTGGCCGAGACAAAAGTCGTGTTTTTGGCCAAAGGTTTCATCAATGACGACTGGACCTTGCGTAACTGGAGCACCCGCCAATACGAGTCAGACTCAAGCACAGCAAGGGTTAAGGCCTGGCGAGACAAGAAGAAACAGCAAGCGCAACAAGGTGAAACGTTACAGAAACGTTCCAGTAACGCCCCAGAACAGAACAGAACAGATACAGAACAGAATAAGAACCCCCTTAATCCCCCTGCTGCTGAAAACGAAAAGCCTGACGCTGATCCGAAGCCGCCGACTGACCCGAAACCCAAGCGCAAATCCCGTTTGCCCGAACCGTTCAACCTCACCGGCGACATGCGCAAGTGGGCAGCCGAACGCACCCCGGCCGTGAACCTGGTCAATGAAACCGAGAAGTTCGTGAACTACTGGCGCGGTAGCGGCGGGACCAAGGCCGATTGGCCAGCCACTTGGCGCACCTGGTTTCTCAAGGCCCAGGACGACGCCAACCGCCGCATGAGCGGACCGCAGCGCACCGGCAACCCACCCCTGGACATGGCCAGCACTGACTGGGCACTGGAGCCGATTCTATGAAACGCGTTTCCGATATCACCAAGGGCCTCGACCCACAACAGGCGCTGGCGCAGATCCCGCTCGCACAGCCGATCAAGGTCGATCAGCAAACCGCCGACATCGTGAACACCGTGTTCGACAAGCTGCAGGGCATTTTCCCGGCATGGCGCCAGGCTTGGACCGACGACAAAGCGCTGTACAACGCCAAGCGCGAGTGGATCGCAGGTTTCATCCAGGGCGGTATCAACTCCGACGCGCAATTGGCTTTCGGTTTCCAGCAGGCCCGTAAGTCGTCCAGCCCGTTTTTGCCCAACGTCGGCCAGTTCGTTGCCTGGTGCAAGCCAACCGCCGAAGACATGGGCCTTCCGCATGAGGCCGATGCATGGATTCAAGCCCTGCAGGGGAAGTACAGCCATCCAGCGGTACGAATCGCAGCAGAGGCCACCAGCACGTTCGACTTGCGTTCAGCCAGGACAGACGACAAGGCCCTCAAGCAACGCTTCGAACGCAACTACGCCATCGTCATGCGCCGGGCACAGACCGGCCAGCCGCTGGAAGGGCGAATTTCCAAAGGCCTGAGCCACGAAAGCATGCGGCCGCGGGAACAGATTCAGTTGGAACACTCCCGCAAGGTCGCCGACGAGCTGGTCGCCACCCTCGAAATCCCAACAGACCCCAAATCGTGCCGCGCACTGCTGCTGGCAAAACTCGGCATTCGGAGAGACGAACATGCGTGATTACAGCGAACTGGAACGGCTGGCAGAAGCTGCAACACAAGGCCCTTGGAGCTATGACGGGTCTTACGTTTGCCCAGCCCGCGTTGAGGATGGGACGACCTACGTTGAATCGTGGCGCTCAGTCGCCGATTGCGCCCAGCCAGAAAACACCAAGTTCATTGCCGCCGCCAACCCTGCCGCAGTCCTGGCCCTGATCGCCGAGAACAAGCGACTGCGCGCCGGCATGAAGGGCGACTACGACCTCGACGCTTGGCTCGACTGGACGCAAGAGGCTGACGGGCTCCGAAAGGATGCTGACCGCTACCAATGGCTCAGGGATAAAAGCGAAGCCGTGCATCAGTTCTACCTGAGCGTGCCGCTGTGGTTCAAGGGAGTGCGCTTTCGCGCTCAGGATGTGGACAAGGCTATCGACGCAATGAGCAAGGGAGAGCAGTCGTGACCGACCTAAACCCCGTGTCGTTCTTCGTGCCAGGTGAGCCGCAAGGCAAGGGACGGCCCCGCGTTGGCTCTGTCGCGGGGCAAGCGCGGATGTTCACCCCAGCCAAGACCCTGGCCTACGAGGGCGTTATTGCCTTCGCTGCACAGCAGGCAATGGACGGCAGGGCGCTCATCACCGGCCCGGTGTTGCTCGAAATGAACATGCTCCACCCCATACGAGACTCTTGGTCGAAGAAGAAAAAGGCCGGCGCCTTAGCAGGTGAAATCGCTCCTACCATCAAGTGTGACGCGGACAACTGCCTGAAAGCGGTCTGCGATGCGCTCAACAACATCGTCTGGAAAGACGACGTTCAGGTCGTGAACGTGTCGTTGAGCAAGCGCTTTGCTGCAACGCCAGGCGTTCGGGTTCGAATCGTTCCACTCACAATGCTTCCGGCGTAGGTGCTGATCATGGACCAGAAATTTAGGGGTGTTTTTCCACACAAAACCGGTGGCTGGACTGCCGCCATCGGCTACGAAGGCAAGAACAAATATCTGGGCTGGTACCGGGAATTCGACTCTGCCAAGCAGGCCAGGCTCGCCGCCGAGGTAGAACTGTTCGGCGCAGTCTTCGACCGGCGCGAGATTGAGCTGCACCCAGATCATGCGTTGATCCCGCTGCATGGCCGCAAAGGCGTGTTCTACGGATATGCCCAGATCGACCTGCAGGACCTGGACGAAGTTCGCGATATCGCCTGGACGCTTGACCCACGTGGGTACGTTGCTGGTAGACCGCCGGGGTTCAAAACATCCACCACCATGCATCGCTGGATCATCTACGGGGAAGCAAAGGGCGGCGGTGTTGACCATATCAGCGGCGATAAAACCAATAATCGCCGCGCAAATCTGCGCATTGCCACCCAGACCCAGAACGCTAGGAACACCCGCATTGCCACGAACAACACCAGCGGGTTCAAAGGCGTCTCGCAAACGGCGGAAGGCCGGTGGCGTGCTCGTATCACAGTGGATCGTGCGGAGATTCGCCTGGGCAACTTCGACACCCGCGAGCAGGCCGCAGCGGCATACGACGCAGCAGCACTGATTCACCACGGGGAGTTCGCTTCGCCAAATGAGCCACCGCTGTGCCTGTGAAAGATCAGCAATACGCGAAAATACGCAATGAGGGGGATTTATGAGACTGATCAGCGCACGGCAAGCATGGCGGGAGGCGCTTCACGAGAGCCGCGACTCGGTGCTTGCAGCAGCCCAAGAGCGTATCAAGCTGGGCAAGCGGGGCAGGGTGATCGGTGAAACCATGCCCTCGATGCGTGACAGCAACGGCCGGTGCGCGCACATGCTCGCTGCCGGCCTTGTGCAATCTGCCATTGGGACGCTGCCAAAGCCGCTGCAGCACTTCGGGCACGCGCTGTACTCGCCTGTCGCCAATGGCCAGGACATCAACGTGGCGCACGCCCTGGTCTGGTTGACCGTGGACCTGGGCGAGTGCACCGCCAAGCGCAAGGAAGTTGCGTACTGGATGGCCCTGGCCGCGATCAAGAGCCACCAGGCAGCCGTCAACGGGCGTGAAGCCTGGGGCCCCGGCCGTGTGGTGGAGTTCGTGCACGACTGGTATGGGACGAAGGTGAGCGTCAGCCACTGGGCACGCGACTGGTCTACGATCTGGTCCACCATCGCCAGCACCGTGGACCATCTGGACGCGAAGGCGTTGAAGCCCGTGGCGGCGGTCATCGTGAAAATGGCGGAGCGCCGCGTGTTCGGCACCAGCAGGTGGGATCTGTACGACCGTGAACACGTCGCCGACCTTCGGGCCGAGGCATACGCCGCTCGCCGGGGTTCTGCCCGCGAAGCCTTGCACGCACGCCTGAACGCCATGGGCACCGAGCAGCTGCGCCGGTGGTTCCGCCGCATGAACGCCTACGGTGCCGCGTACCGCCGTGAGTGGGGCATCGACACGCAGGAGAACCCAGGCCGCCACCTGGTGTACAACGACAGGATCAGCGAGTACTGGAGCCAACGCCAGCGCGTGGGAGACGTGACAAAACGGGTCGCTTGACCAAATGGCGAGTGTTCCGGTACCTTTTCACCACGTTGCAAAGTTACGTCCAGCTCCCAGAAACCCGCCAAGTGCGGGTTTTTTGTTGCCTGAATTTCAATCTTGAGCCCCGCCGCCGTGCGGGGCTTTTTCGTTTCTGGGGTCGCAAATGGCAGAGCCAAGCAGCGGTGCAGTGTTGGCCGCTCAGGCGGCTGCAGGCGTGGCAGGTGTAACTGGCGTGACGGCTGCGAGCATGATGCCCGGCGTCGATGTGAACGCCGTGGTTGGGGCCTTCGCCGGCGCCATGTTCTTCGTGGTGTTCGCCAAGGATCTCAAGCCTTTGGCCCGCTTCGGCTACTTCATCGCGTCGTGGGTGCTGGGTTACTACGTGGCCAGCGAGGTCATTGGGCGCGAATGGGCCAGAACTTCCGGCCTTGTCGCCTTCTTCGGCGCGCTGTTCTGCGTTGTCGTGTGCATCAGTCTTCTGGAGTGGATCGAGGGCGGCAAAATGCCCGGATGGCTGCAATGGGTCGCCGAGAGATTCGGAGGTAGCCGCAATGGTTGATCCATGGACTTTGGCAGCCGCGGCGATTTGTGGCGCGATCTGCTTTCGCATCACGTTCTACCGGCGCCACGGCGCCCGGTATCGCGCCGGCGTGTCGTGGTGTGCGTACGCCTTGGCCGCTGCAACTGGCTGCGAATGGCTGTCGGTGATGCTGGCAATCCTGCTTGCCAAGCCAGTCACCGCCGTTTCCCCGTTCATCCTGATCGTGCTGCTGGTGCTGGCAGTGCTTGTCTACCGCGCTGGCGGCAACGTCGCACGCATTCTGAGAATGGACTGATGAAAATCACACCTTCCCACCTGGTGGCAATCCTCCGCTGCCAGGACGCAACCGCGCGCCTGTGGGCTGACCCGCTGAACAATGCCTGCGCCCTGTACCAGATCGACACGCCGTTGCGCCTCGCTGCGTTCCTGGCCCAAGTCGGGCACGAGAGCGCCAGGCTGTCGCGGGTAGTCGAGAACCTGAGCTACAGCGCCACCGCGTTGCAGCGCACCTGGTCCAGCCTGTTCGATGCCAAGACAGCCGCCGAATACGCCCACCAGCCAGAGCGCATTGCCAACGTTGCTTACAACGGGCGCCTGGGCAATACCGCGCCTGGCGATGGTTGGAAGTACCGGGGCCGTGGACTGATCCAGATCACCGGCAAGACGAACTACACCTTGTACGGCGGGTTAATGGGCCTTGATCTGGTCAACACCCCGTCGCTGCTTGAATCCCCGAAGAACGCGGCTATCTCTGCCGCGTGCTTTTGGCACACGAACGGGCTGAATGCCCTGGCCGACCTCGGGGACATCCAGAGCATCGGCAGCATCATCAACACCGGTCGCCGTGGCCGTACACCCAATGGTGCCGCTGAGCGCCAGGCGTTGTACCAAGTGGCGCTGAAGGTGCTGGCCGAATGAATCACCCAACCCGAGAGGCAACACCAATGACCAAGCACTTCATCGGTACCAAGATCGTCTTGGCGCTGGCAATGACCCGTCTCGCCTACAACGACTATCGAGGCTGGGCACTGCCCGCCGACGAGAACGGCGCCGATGACGGCTACCTGGTCGAGTACACCGACGGTGGCGCGCCCAACCATCCAAACCACGCTGGGTACATCAGCTGGTCGCCCAAGGCGCAGTTCGACGCGGGTTATGTGTCAGTTGGCGAAGTGGGTCACCTGCCGCCTCACCAGCAACGAGTGATCGCCGAGCGTGAGCAACTAGCCGACCGCATCCAGAAGCTGGAAGCGTTCCTGCACACCGACCTGTACGCCAGCCTGCCCGACGACGAACAACAGCTGCTCAAGATGCAGGCCGATGCAATGGTGCTGTACCTCGGCATCATCAACACCCGAACCTCTAAGTTCGCCTGAGGAATCCCGCCATGATCCGCTACCTCATTGCCGCACTCGCTGCATGCCTGGTGCTGATCTACGGCGGATGGAGCCACATCCAGGGACAGGCCAAGGACATGGCCGTTGCGAAGGATCGCATTGACACCCTTGAGCGCGCGGCCGAGTCACGGCGCAACACCCAGCGCCTGCTGGCCCAGCTTGACACCGAACATACAAAGGCCCTGACCGATGCGCAGACCACTAACAATCAGCTTCTTGCTGCTGTCGCTACTGGCGCTCGCCGGCTGTCCGTCAAGGCCACCTGTCCCGCTGTGCGAAACACCGCCGCTACCGCCGGCCTGGGTGATGCAGAAGCGAGAGCCGAACTTGACCCAGCGGCTGGTCAACGAATTGTCGCCATCGCCAACGACGGTGACGAAGGACTGATAGCCCTGCGCGCGGCACAGGACTACATCAACACCGTCTGCCTGGGCGGTACCAATCAAAAGGGGCAGTGACCTATGGCCCTGACAGCAAAGCGACAGGCATTTGTTTTCGAGTACCTGGCAGACAAGGACCTGAATCAAACACAGGCAGCCATCCGCGCCGGGTACGCAGTGAAAGGGGCCAAGGACCAGGCCTACAACCTGATGCAGAACCCTGAGGTGGCAGCAGCCATCGCGGCCGGCATGGAGGCTCGCAACAAGCGCCTACAGGTTGATGCTGACTACGTGCTGAAGCGCCTTACTTCCATTGACCAAATGGACCTTGCCGAGATCCACGGCGATGACGGCAAGCTGTTGCCCATCAAGCAATGGCCGCTGATCTGGCGCCAGATGGTCAAAGAAGTGGACATGAAGACGGGCAAGGTCAAGTTCCACGACAAGCTGCGCGCGCTTGAGTTGATCGGCAAGCACGTCAACGTCAATGCCTTCCGGGACCAGGTGGCGGTAGACGTCACCCACACCCTTTCCGAACGGATGGCCAAAGCCCGTGAACGCGCCAGCAGAGGTTGACCAGGAACAACAGCTGGTCGAGGACATCCTCTCGTTTGCGCAAGATCCGCTTGGATACGTTTGGTACGCCTTCCCATGGGGCGAGCCGGGGACAGAGCTTGCCAACAAGTCAGGGCCCAGGCCTTGGCAGATTGAAGTCCTCGACTCAATTGGCAAAAAGCTGCGCGCCGGCGCCAAGGACCTGGGCGAGGTAATCCACGAAGCCACGGCCAGCGGCCACGGTATCGGCAAGTCAGCGCTGGTGTCCTGGCTGATCAAGTGGGCCGTCGATACCTGCGTTGATGCTCGCGGCGTCGTCACGGCCAACACTGAAACCCAGCTCAGGACAAAGACCTGGCCCGAGGTGGCCAAGTGGAATCGGCTTTCCATCACGTCCCATTGGTTCCGAATCACGGCCACGGCGCTGATCAGCACAGACCCGGAACACGAAAAGAACTGGCGCGTGGATGCGGTGCCATGGTCGGAGAGCAATACCGAGGCATTCGCCGGCCTGCACAACGAGGGCAAGCGCCTGCTGCTGGTGTTCGACGAGGCCTCGGCCATCGCCGATCTGGTGTGGGAGGTAGCTGAAGGTGCGCTCACTGACGAGAACACCGAAATCATCTGGGCTGCCTTCGGCAACCCAACCAAGACCACCGGCCGTTTCCGGTCGTGCTTCACCCGGTACAAGCATCGGTGGTCACACCGGCAGGTCGACAGCCGCACGGTTGAAGGCACCAACAAGACGCAAATCGCCAAATGGCAACAGGACTACGGGGAAGACAGTGACTTCTTCCGCATCCGTGTGCGCGGCATGTTCCCGAGGGCTTCCGAATTGCAACTGATCCCTACTGACTGGGTCGCCGACGCGATGAAGCGCGAACCGGTCTTTGGCTTGGATGACGCCCTGGTGTGCGGTATCGACATCGCACGGGGCGGCGCCGACAGCAACGTAATTCGGTTCCGTCGCGGCCTCGACACCCGATCTATCCCGGCGATCAAGATCCCAGGCAGCGAGACCCGCAACACCGCTTTGTTCATCGCCAAGGTGTGCACCGTGGTGCAGGAACACCGACCCGACGCGGTGTTTGTCGACGCCACTGGCGTTGGTGGTCCGGTTGCCGACCAACTGCGCCGCCTGATGCCTGGCATCGTGATCATCGACATCAACTTCGCCAGCATGGCGCCCGATCGGCACTACGCGAACATGCGCACCTACATGTGGTGGCAGATGCGCGAAGCATTGCGGGCGGGCCTGGCCATCGACAGCAGCGAGGAACTTGAAGCCGAGCTGACCTCGCCTATGTACACGCATAACGCCAGTGACCAGATCGCCCTGGAAAAGAAGGACGACATCAAGAAGCGCCTTGGCATCTCACCCGATGACGCCGACGCGCTGGCACTTACCTACGCCATGCCGGTGATGAAGAGCCAATACAACGACTACGGCGGTTCTGGGGCCAGCAGCAACGGCCTTGAATCCGAATACGACCCTTACGCGAGTAACTGACATGTGCGGAAAGAGCATCAAGAAATTGGTCAACAAGGTGGTAGACCTTGACCCATTGCGCGGCGGCGACGTTCTGCTTGAGGGGATGGGCCTGCCGAACATGTTTGGCGAGAACACCGGCATGTTCAACAAGGCCGAGCGCGAGAAGGCCGCAGCAGAGGCCGCGTCCGGCTCGACCGTTGCCACCACGTCGGCTACGCCAACTACGTCCAGCGACTCAGTGCAGGCTGCTGTGGAGGCTGAGCGCAAGCGCCGTCTGGCTCAGTCCGGCCAAAACGGCACCATCTTGACCGGCACATCTGGCGTGCTTGGCAATGCCAACACCAGCCAGAAAACGCTGTTGGGGGTGTAATTTGGCCGACTCTCTGCGCGAACGCTGCGAGAAGCGCTACACCGCTCTCAAGAGCGAGCGCGACAGCAACTGGCTGCCTGAGTGGAAAGAGCTGGGCGACTTCATCAGCCCGCGCTCTGGCCGCTGGTACAACACCGACACCAACGACGGCAAGCGCCGCGACCAGAAGATCATTAACCCGCAGGCCACCTTCGCGGCCCGCACGCTTGGCGCAGGCATGCACACCGGCATGACCAACCCCGCATCGCCCTGGGTGAAGTTCGGCACACCAGACCCTGGCCTGATGGATTACGCACCGGTCAAAGCCTGGTTGTTTGCGGCAGAAAAGGCCATGCGCGAAGTCATGGCCAGGGGCAACTTGTACAGCGTGCTGCCCAACCGCTACAGCGAAGAGGGGATTTTTGGCACCGCGCCAATGGTGGTTATGCCGGACGACAGCGACCTGCTGCGCTCGTACCCGCTGGCTGTTGGCAGCTACATGCTTGCCAACAACAGCCGCAACCAGGTGGACACGCTGTACCGCGACTTCCGCATGACCGCGCGCCAGATGGAGCAGCAGTTCGGCAAGGACAAGATGGACACCGCGTCCAAGAATCTGCTCAGCAGCAAGCCCGACGCGTGGATCGATATCTGCCACGGCATCGAGCCCAACGACACCCGCGAGAAGGGGCGAAAGGACAACACCAACATGCCTTTCCGGTCCGTGTACTGGGAGAAGGGTGGCGATAAGGATTCGATGCTGCGCGAATCCGGGTTCAAGGTGTTCCCGGTCATGGCTCCGCGCTGGGATGTGCTGGGCGAAGACGTGTACGGCACTGGCCCAGGATCGATGTGCATCGGCACCACCAAGGCCATCCAGCTGATGGAGCGCCGCAAGGCCGAGTTGCTGGAGAAGGGCGTGCGTCCGCCGATGGGCGCACCGGTCAGCCTCAAGAATCAACGAGCGTCGATCCTGCCGGGAAGCATCACTTACCTGAACGATATGCAGGTTGGTGCCAAGTTCGCACCGCTGTATGAGGTACAGCCTGCATGGTTGAGCGCATTGCGCGGCGAGATTGCCGCCGACAGCTCTATCGTTGACACCGCGTTCTTCGTCGATCTGTTCCTGATGATCAGCCAGATGGACAGCGTGCGTACCGCGTATGAGATCGCCACGCGCAAGGAAGAGAAGCTGCTGATGCTCGGCCCGGTGCTGGAGCGCCAGACCGATGACCTGCTCGACCCGCTGGTCGATATGTACTTCAACCAGATGCTCGAGCAATCCATTCCCCGCTGGACCGGTATGTTGCCTGGTGCGCCGCTGTTGCCGCCGCCACCCAAAGAACTGGCCGACATGGACTTGCGCATTGAGTTCACCAGCATCCTGGCTCAGGCGCAGAAGGCTATCGGTGTATCCAGTATCGAGCGTGCTATCGGTTTCGCCGGCACCGTGGCCACCACTACGCAAAGCTTGGAACCTCTGGATCTGCTCGATGGCGACGAAGCCATGCGCCAGTACTTCGAACTGATCGGTGTGCCGCCAACCATGGTGCGTGCTGACGATATGGTCGTGCAGATCCGCCAGCAGCGCGCACAGCAGCAGCAAGCCGCGCAGATGCAGCAGGAATTGGGCACGGCCATCCAGGGCGCCCAGGTGCTGAGCCAGACCGACACCAGCGGCGACAACGCCCTGACAGCGCTGGCGGGGGCTATGTGATGGCCGAGCAGAAACCTACCGAGCAGGACTTGCAGGACATCGCCGACTTCAAATGGTTGATGGGCGACAGCCGTGGGCGCCGCTTCATGTGGCGAACCATGGGACGTAGCCGGCTGTTCCAGTCCTCAATTGGTCCCACGGACGCAGTCACGAACTTCAACGAAGGCCAACGCAATGTTGGCCTTTTTCTTTTGAGCCAGGTGAACGACCTGACCCCTGACCTTTACGCCGTCATGGCCGCCGAGAACGTAGAGCGACCAGCTGACGAACAACCCCAGGAGACTGATGAATGAGCCCTTTGATGATGAAGCTGCTTGGCCGCGTGTACATGAACGAGGCGGAAACCGGTGGTGGTGGCGGTGGCGCAGATGCTCCGGCGTCCGCTCCCGCAGCAGAAGCCCCGGCCGCAGCGGCCGAGGGCTCAGTTTTGACCCCGCCCGCTCCCGCAGCAGCACCGGCGGCGGCCCCAACCAAAACCCCCGAGCAGATCCAGCAGGACGCTGACGCGGCGGCGAAGCTCAAGGCCGACACCAGCGCGCCCGAGGCCTACGAGGACTTCACCCTGCCAGAAGGCATGGACATGGACGCCGAGGTGCTGGGCGAATTCAAGGCACTGGCCAAGGAACTGAACATTCCGCAGGCCAAGGCCCAGCAGTTGATCGACTTCCAGACCCAGCTGGCGACCAAGCAGGCCGAGCAGTACCAGGCAGCGGTCACCAAGCAGTCCCAGGACTGGGCCGCAGAAATCAAGAACGACCCTGACGTCGGCGGCGAGAACTACGACAAGAGCGTAGCCAGCGCGGTCAAGGTCATTCAGTCCTTCGGTGACCCGGCATTGGCCGAGTTGCTGAATAACTCCGGGCTGGGCAACCACCCGGCGCTGTTCAAGTTCTGCCATCGCATCAGCGCGGCTATCTCGGAAGACAAGTTCGTCTTGCCTGGTAGCCAGACCGACGCCCCCAAAGAAATGACGCTTGTCGACGCGTTCCGCTGAAACACCCATAAACCGTAGGAGATACACAGATGGGCATTTTGACCTCCACCATGCCGACCCTGATCGATAAGTTCAGTCGGGAAGATGGCAGCAAAAAAATCATGAAGATCGTCGAGCAGATGGCTAAGCAGAACGACATTCTCATGGACGCCGAGTATCAGGAGTGCAATGACGGCTCCAAGCACAAAACCACCATGCGTTCTGGTATCCCAGAGCCAACGTGGCGCATGTTCAACCAGGGCATTCAGCCGTCCAAGTCGACCACCGTGCCTGTGTTGGATACGACCGGCATGATGGAAGATTACGGCCTTGTGGATAAGGCGCTGGCCGACTTGAGTGGTAACGCTGATGCGTTCCGCTCCTCAGAAAACATGGCCAAGTTGCAGGGCTTCAACAACAAAGCAGCTCGTTACATGATTTACGGCAACACCCAGGCAGAGCCACAGGCGTTTCTGGGCCTCGCGCCACGCTACAACGACAAGTCGGCCGAGTCCGGGGCCAACATCGTTGATGCTGGCGGTACAGGCTCCACCAACACATCCATCTGGGTTGTGACCTGGGGAGAAATGACCACCCACTTGCTGTATCCGAAGGGCAGTGTTGCTGGCTTCCAGCACAAGTTCCTCGGCCAGCAGACCGCACGTGCAGATAACGGCGGTGACTTCGAGGCTTACCGCGACCACTTTAAGTGGGATATCGGCATGTCCGTTCGTGACTGGCGGGCTAACGCCCGGGTGGCGAACATCGACATTACCCAGCTGCAGACCGATCCAACTGTGTCCGGGCCGAAGCTGATCGAGCTCCTAGTGCGCGCGATCTACAAGGTTGACAATCCGATGCAGGGGGAAGGGCGCACGGTTATCTATGCGAACCGTGAAATCCAGACGTTCCTGCACTTGCAGGCGATGAACTCTAAAAACGTCAACCTCACCCTGGGCGAATACGCCGGTCGCAAGATCCCGGAAATCCTGGGCATCCCGATCAAGCGCAACGACGCAATCCTCAACACCGAAGCCCGCGTGGTCTAACGACTACGTGGCTTTACCCTATTCAGGAGAGACCATCATGCTTCTCGACGCAAAGCTGCTCATGTCGAACGCCCAGGCAATCACTGCCTCGGCCGCTTCGACCGACGTTATCGACCGTGGCGACAACAAAGATGTAGGTCGCGCCGGTGACATTCCTCTGCTCATTCAGGTTGTTGAAGCGTTCAACACCCTGACTAGCCTCACCATCGAGCTTCAGACCGATGACAACTCGGCGTTCAGCTCCCCGCGCTCACTGTATTCGGTCGTGGTGCCGCTGGCCGACCTGAAGCTTGGCTACCAAACCCCAGTTATCACCCTGCCGCAGAAGACAGAACGTTTCCTGCGCCTCAATTACACCGTCACCGGCACCGCCCCAACACTGGGCAAGATCACCGCTGGCGTCGTTGCTGGAGTACAGACCAATGCCTAAGCGCTATGAAGTGCTGGAGCGGTCGTTTATCAACGGCCGCCTCTACGAGCCGGGTGAAACGCTGGTGCTGGAAATCGACAGCCCTGGCGGCAACCTGAAACTGGTTGGCGGCGATAAGTCGGCTGGCGGTTCCCCCACCGGCAACCCCAACACTGACGGCCCGGAGTACTCCGGCAAGCACAACGGTGGCGGGCGTTTCATCATCGTCAACAAGGCCGGTGAGCGTGTTGGCGAGTTCACTGGTGCACGGGAGGACGCGGAAGCGGAAGCGGCACGCCTGAACGCTGGCGGTGAGATTACGCCAACCACCGGCAACCCCAACACTGACGGCGACAACACCGGCGGCAACGGACTGCCAGACGCCTGACCACCTGCAACAACCCTCAGGGCCCTTCGGGGCCCTTTTCTTTTTCTGAGGTTCCCGAATGTCCAGCGATATCGAGATCTGCAACATCGCGCTTTCGCGGGTGGCGCTTACGCAGCCAATAGCGTCGTTCACTGAGCGGAGCAAGCCGGCCGAGCAGTGCCGTGTGTTTTACGGGTCGATGCGAGAACTGGTGTTGCAGGCGTTTCCCTGGCCGTTCGCGGAGTCGATTGTTTCCCTTGCCGACCTAGGTAGCCCTGCGCCTGGGTGGGCATATCGGTATCGCTATCCCGCAGATTGCTTGCAGGTGCGAAGCATTGTGCAACCCGGCTGGCGCCGTGCATTGACCGCTGACCAAGAAATTCCGTTCAAGATCGGCTACGACTCCGGCGGCCGGGTGATTCATACCGATCAGCCAGAAGCCGCATGCCGCTTCACATTCAAGGTCGAAGACTCGACTTTCTTCGACGCCCAGTTTTCTGACGCACTGGCCTGGCGCCTTGCCATGGAGCTGGCGTTACCCCTCAGCTCCAAGCCGGACTTACAGCAGTTCGCTGCCCAGCAATACCAAATGGCCCTGACGCTGGCCGAGGGTTCTGCCTTCGAAGAGTCTCAGGACGACCCGGAGCCTGAATCAGAATTCATCACGGTGCGCCAATGACCAGCGTATTGCAGCCAACCTTCGCGGCGGGTGAGCTGTCGCCGTCGGCCAGTGCCCGTACCGATATCGCCCGCTACTACACCGGGCTCAAGCTATGTCGCAACTTCATGGTCATGCCCTACGGCGGCGTGCGTAACCGCCCGGGCACCAAGTTTGTGTGCGAAATCAAGGATTCAACCAAGCGCTGCCGGTTGATCCCGTTCCAGTTCAACGACGTGCAGACCTACGTCCTGGCATTTGGCGATCTGAACATGCGCGTGATAAAGGACGGTGGCCAGGTGCTGTACAGCGCCGGCCCAAACATCGGCCAGCCCTTCGAACTGGCGCTTCCGTACACGCAGAACGACCTGAACCAACTGAACTACACCCAGTCCGCTGACGTGATGACGCTCGTGCAGCCTGGGTACAAGCCGCGCGAATTGAGCCGACTGGGCCATGACAATTGGACCACGGCTGAAATCAGCCTGGCGCCGCGCATTGCTGCTCCTGCGTCGGTAGTCGCGGCGGCCGCTGGCACTGGTGGTGGTGTACAGCAGAGCTGGCGCTATCAGGTAACAGCGGTCCTTGATGACGGGAACACCCTGGACGAGTCGCTGCCAGCTACATCGAACAGCATAACGATATCGGTCTCCACGGCGGTTGCCACGATCAACTGGTCTGCTGTGCCCGGGGCAACGTATTACATCGTTTACAAGGACAACGCCGCCGCAGGTATCTACGGGTTCATTGGTCGCGCCACCACCCTGGCGTTTGAGGATCAAAACTTCACAGCGGTCAAAACAGACTCTCCACCGAATGGTAATGACCCGTTTGTGGGTGCTGGGAATTACCCCGGCGCCGTGGGCTATTACCAGCAGCGCCTGGTGTTCGCCGGCAGTGATAACAATCCGCAGACCGTGTGGATGTCCAAGACAGGCCTGTTCAAGAACTTTGGGTTCTCTATCCCGAGCAAGGATGACGACTCAATCACGTTCACCATTGCCAGCACCGAGGTGAACCGCATGCGTCACCTGTTGGCCCTGCGCAAGCTTCTGGGGCTCACGTCGGGAGGCGAATGGACTTTCTCCGGCGCTGACACGGGGCTGACCTCAAAGACAGTACAGGCGAGCCAGGAAGGCTATGACGGATCTGCAACCGTTCGGCCAGTGGTGGTGGGCAACAGCGCGGTGTACGTGCAGGCCCGCGGCAGTCGCGTGTCATCCTTCGGTTATTCCATCAATGCCGACGGCTTCGCGTCTGACGACCTGACCCTGTTCAGTGCCCACCTGTTCCGGGGTAAAGAACTGACCAGCGTTGCGTACCAGAAAATCCCCGACTCCATCGTCTGGTATGTCCGTGACGACGGTATTTTGCTGGGCCTGACCTACTTGCCCGAACAGCAGCTGGTGGGCTGGCACTGGCACGATACTGACGGGTTTGTTGAATCCATCGCGTGCGTCCCGGAAGGCCAGGAGGACGCGCTCTACATGGTGGTGCGCCGAACCATCAATGGTGTGCAGAAGCGTTACATTGAGCGCATGGCTACGCGCCAGACCACCAGCATCGAAGATGCCTTCTTCGTTGACTCCGGCCTGACCTATGACGGGCGCAATACCGATACCGCCAAGACCTTCACATTGTCGGGCGGCACCACATGGGGCTTTCCTGAGGTGGTGACCATGACGGCGGTCGGTCATGCGCCATTCCTTGCCGGTAGCGTGGGGTTCAACTACTCATTGAAGGTAGCGACCACGGATGAAAACGGCGATCCGGCTACCGATATTGTCCGTGTCGAAGTGGTGGGCTACACCAGCACCAGCGTGGTCGCTGTCAAGCTGTTGATTATTTGCCCGGAAACACTGCGCGGCAAGCCAATCTCTACTTGGGCGCGCCAGGTGAAGAGTCTTTCAGGTCTGAGCCATCTTGAAGGCAAGACCGTTTCCATCCTTACCGACGGCAGTGTTCACCCGCAGCGCGTCGTTACGGGCGGCACCATCGTTTTGCAGGAATACACCGGCATCGCGCACGTGGGCTTGCAGTACTTCTCCGACATGGAAACCCTCGACCTTGAACTCAAGAACGCCAATGAAACCGTTCTTGATAAGAAAATTGCCGTCACTGGGTTGACCGTGGTGGTCGAGGAGTCGAGAGGCATTCTTGCCGGCTCGGATAAAAACAATCTTTACGAGGCGAAGACGGACCGTAATGAATATGAGCCTCCGATTGAGCTGCTGACCGGCCAGGCAACCGTCCCAATCTCCAACACCTGGGAGAGCAAGGGGCGGGTGTTCATTCGTCAAGCAGACCCTCTGCCACTGTCGGTTTTGGCGGTTATTCCGGAGGTGACCATTGGCGGCCGCTGAGGTTTTACCTATTGAGCCCGAGGACATCCCGGCAATCCTGCGCGACGTGCGCCAGGCGGATATCGACGAGATCGTCGAGGGGCTAGGCGTCTCACTGGAGCTGGAATTACTACAGGGCATCAACGACAGCCTGAACGCCCGCAAGATCGTGGTCGACGGTCACATAGTCGCAGTGTTCGGCGATGCGGTGCATAGCGTTCTGGGCTCTGTCGGTGTGCCTTGGCTGATCAGTACCACCCACGTCGAGCGCAATGCTCGTGCGTTCCTCAAGGTCTGCAAGCCAGAGGTGCAAGGGATGCTTACCCGGCACCGCCACCTCATCAATTACGTCGACGCCCGAAACACCTCGGCCATTCGCTGGCTGAAATGGCTGGGCTTCAACTTCGGCGAGGCCGTCCCGTATGGGCCTAAGCGCCTTCCGTTCTACCCCTTCACGCTGAATCGAGAGGAATAACCATGTGCTGGATGGCATTGATACCCGTCGCCATTGGCCTGGCGGGCAGCATGATGCAGGCCCAAGGGCAGAAACAGAACGCCGCGTTTCAGTCGGACATGATGCAGCAGAACGCCGGATTCAAGCAGCAGACGGCACAGGAAGTGCTGAACGCCGGCGATACGACGGCAGACTGGCAGCGCGTCCGCACTGGGCAGGCGATAGGCACCCAGCGGAGCGTGCAGGCCGCGAATGGCATCGACGTGAACAGCGGGAGCGCCGCACAGATTCAGGATGACACCGCCATGCTCGGTGAGTTGGATGCCTTGACGATCCAGAACAACGCCGCGCGCGAGGCCTACGGCTACCGCGTGCAGGCCAAGCAGGATCTGCTCAACGCCAACCAGACCGTTCAGAACGGTAACACCGCCGCCATGGGCTCAATCCTCGGTGGTATTGGCGGTGCATTTGGTTCATTCGCGGGGGCTCGATAATGCCACGGGTACCGACATACGAAACTGCACTGGTTCAGCAGCAGCCCACGCGCCCTATTCAGTTGCAGGGTGTTGCACCTGACACCACCTCGATTGCTCAAGGCTTGCAAACGCTGGGGCGCGGCGCGCAGATGCTCATGGACAAAGAGCGCGAGAAGGCCGACACCGCGCTGCTGATGGATGCCGACAACCAGCTCACCAAGTGGCAGCAGCAGAACATGTACGGCGAGAACGGCGCCTATAGCCGCAAAGGTCAAAACGCCCTAGATGTCACCAATCAGACCCTGGATCAGTTCGACAAGGCTCAGGCTGAGATTGCCAAAACCCTGACTAACGATCAGCAGAAGGCCAGGTATGCGCAGATCGTCAACAGCCGGCGCAACTCCCTGTCCAGCGACCTGAATCGCTACGAGTACGGGGAGCGCCAGAACTATTACGGCCAAGTTGAAAAGGCCCAACTTGAAACATCCATGCAGGGTGCGGCCCTGGAATACCAAGACCCAACCAAGGTTGCTCAGTACCGCCAGAAGGCTGATGCGGTTTTAACCAGCCGCGCCCAGCGCCTTGGGCTGTCGCCTGAGGCTGCGCAGGCAGAACGCCTGGAAACCAACAGCGGCATGTCCTCTGCCGTTATCCAGCGGATGCTGATCGACTCCCCGCAAAAGGCCAAGAGCTATTACGAGTCCTATAAGGAGACGATGACGGCCGAAGATCAGATCCGCACCAGTAACGGTATCGACCAGGGCTTTCGACGCCTTGAGGCCGAGGCGCGCCAACGCCAGGTGGAGGCACGGCAGATTCAGGCCATAAACCGCATGGAGCTGAGCAGCCGAGTGCAGGATGCCAGCGCCGCCTACTCTCAGGGCCTGGACTTCAAAAACCCGCCATCGAAAGTTGACTTTGCAGCAGCATACGGGCCCGAGAAGGGCGCTCAGGAGTTCGACAGGTTTTCGAAGGTGCAGGCTCTGGCCCCAGCCATCCGGGAATTTGCCACTGCAGATCCTCAGGAGCGCCAAGCCATCTTGGGTAAGTTCCAGCCAGCTCAGAACGGAACCGCCGGCGAGGGATTCAAGGAAGACAACGAGCTTTACCAGCACTTGACCAACGTAGGTGTGCGCCTTATGAAACAGCAGCAGGAAGACCCTGCCGCGTACGTGGCCAAGTACAGCCCTACCGTGCAGCAGGCGTTTGCAGTTGCCCAGCAAGACGGAACGCCAGAGGCCTACCAGGCTTACGCGCGAACCACTCTGGCCGAACAGCAGCGCCTGGGTGTCAAGCAGCCCAAGCTGTTGCCGGATGCCGCCGCCGACCAATTGGTTGCGAACTTCACAAACCAGCTCAATGGAGGTGAAAACGCCGCGACGATGATTGAGCAGCAGCAAGCGTTGTGGGGCAAGGACTTCCCAGCGGTGTTGCAGCAGGTGGGCAACAAGCTCCCGGCCGAGGCGCAGGTAATCGCCACCGGCCTGCCGAAGGATGTGGCCGAGCGCATGGCGTCGGTAGCCAGCATCAAGGACAGCGATCTGCATGCAGGCCTTCAAAAGGGGCAGAAAGATACGATCAATCAGTCGGTATCCGCTGCTATGGCGCCGTTCGCTCAGTCCCTGCAAGGCCAGTCTGGCGGCATCAACACATACAACACCATGTACCAGGCCGCTGCCAGGACCGCTACTTCCTATGTGCTCCAAGGCATGGAGCCGGAAAAGGCAGCTACCAAGGTCGTGAATGGGATGCTGAACGACAAATACGACTTCTTCGGCACGTATCGGGTACCCAAGACCCAGGACACCGAGGCGGTCAGCCGTGGCGCAACTGCAGCAATGCGGCAGATCAAACCTGATGAACTGATGCCGCTGCCTGGGTTCGCCGGCGTCACCGAGGAACAGAACCGTAAGCAGCTGCACGACGCTCTACAGAGCAGTGGGCAGTGGGTGCCGAATGAGGATGAAAGCGGGCTGTCGTTGACCCTGAACGGGTACCGCGTGCGCGGCGCCGATGGCAATCCCATCACCCGCAGCTGGGCCGACCTGCAACAGAAAGGCCTGCGCGAGCCCGATCAGTACCGCGTGGCACCAATGGGGTTCATGCCATGACTATCTATGCAGGTGATGCGCCGGTTCTTGACCGGCGGACGATGCTCGACATCCCGGCCGACTCTGGCGAGGTCTGGGACGCGGCCTTTGGCAGCGCGTTCTCGACCAACCCGTCGAGCGCCATCATTCGTACCGAGCAGCTCGGCCAGGCCCAGGAAGGCCTACGCCTTACTGGCGACACAGAATCCATTCTGGTGCCGCCACGCAATGAGCCCGACACACCGCTTATGGATGCGCAGGCAGCGCGGGACAAGGTTTCAGGCATGGGGCTGGATATCAAAGTTCCCGAACAGGGAATCCGAGAGGGCGCCCTAGACATTCTCATTGATCGACACCGTGAGCAGGCTGCCCGCCAGCAAGTAATGATCAGGGCGAACGGTGGATCGTTCGGCACCCAGCTCGGCGCTAGTGTTGCCGCTTCGCTACTTGACCCGCTCAACATTGCTTCGGCATTTGTGCCGGTGGTGGGCGAGGCACGCTATGTCGCAATGCTAGGGCGCGCTGCATCACCGCTGGGCCGTGCCGGTGTTCGTGCGGGTGTTGGAGCTGTTGAGGGGGCCGTGGGTGCTGCGATCATTGAGCCGCTGCCGCTGATCGCAGCCGGTATGGATCAGACGGAATACGGGCTGTCCGACTCCCTGGCAAACATCGCCATGGGTGGCCTGCTCGGTGGTGGCCTGCATACCGTGGGGGGCGCCGTATCTGATGCGCTGCGCCGGCGGATTGCCACCGAAACCCCGCCGCAGGTTGAAAGCGTTCTCAACAGCACCGAACGCCAGATTCCGCAACCACTGAGGTCGACCGATTTTGAGCGTGTCTTTAACCAGGATCCCGAAACCGCACTGCGCGGCGCACTGGCCCGTGATCTGGAGGCCGATGGCGCAACGCTGTACCGCAATGCAGAGCGCCAGGCCATTGAAGAGATACGCCCGACTTTGACGGGAGAACGTGTTGGCAACGTGGCCGACCTGCATGTTGAGCGCCTGGCGCTGACCCAGCGCGCCATGGGTCTGGACGCGACATTCAAGGACCTGGCCAAAGAGTTCCAGGGCCAGCGGATGACCCGCAAGCAGGCCGAGCGCGCAGCCCGCGACACCATCGCCGCCCAGCGTGAACAGATCGGCGCACGCCAATCTGAAATCAACACCGCACTGGAGCGCAACCGCGCAGGCGAGTTTGACCGGCGCGACCTTGGCCTTATTGAGCGAGGCGAGGTGCCAGAACGCTTGCGCCCGCAGATCGAGGCCCGCGCCAAGCAAATCATGCAGGGCTACCAGCAGCGTCCACTGGGGCCCGCGCTCCGTACCGCCCGGGAAACTGCAGAGGGCGCTGACTGGACCGTGCGCAACAGTGCGTTTCGCACCGCGGTGGCTCAGGCGGTCAGCGGCCGGGATATCGACGTGCAGGCGCTGTTCGATTTGGAGGCCCCCGGCAAAGCTGCTGGAGCCATGGAGTACGTGAAGCGTCCGCCTGCGCGCCGCATTGACCCCGATGGCCAGGCCGAAAGCCTGCGCGTGGACAGCGCGCCCAAGTCCCAACCGCTGGACGAATTTGAGGCCACCCGCCGGCAGTTCGACGAGGACGACGCCCTGGTCAAGGAAATGCTGGACCAACTCCCTGAGAAAGACCGGGCCGATGTGTTGGCCGCCAGCCGCGACGAAGCCGAAGCCGCCCAGGCCCAGGCTGACCGCGCCGAGCAATATTCGAAGGCATACCGCGCCGCCGCCGTATGCGACATAAGGAACGGACAATGACGCCTTGCATCGACGCTGTACGGGCTGCCGCTGGCAACCTTGAAGACAGGGAAATATCTGAAATCTTTGAGCTGCTGCGGGGGCGCGCCAAGGAACTGATGGCCAGGGAGGGTGCCTTGGGCATGGAACAAGCCACGTTGCGTGCAGCGGATGAACTGGGCAAGCAGGCCCAGCACGCGGCATTGATCGAGAAGCGCAACGCCTTGCTGAACCTGCGCCGGCGTGGCGAGATTGTTTCGTTCGTGCGCGGCAGCTTTGCCGACCGTCCAGACCTTGGCATTGAATCGTTGCTGGTGGGCACCAACCTTGCCCGCCAGGGTTCGCGCTTGTCGGTTGCTGCTGAACAGAAGGCCTTGGGCGATGCATATATAGGTGGCTTCATCCACGATCTGGAGCGCCAGGACCTGACCGCGATCATCGCCAAGGGGGATTCCGACGTTGATATCGCCGATGCCCTTTGGAAGATCGGCACCAATCAGGACACCTCAAAGCTCAACGACCAGGTGGTGAGCATTGCCCGCACCATCCAGAGGTATCAGGAGGCAGCGCGCATCGATGCGAACCGCGCCGGCGCCAACATCGGCAATCTGCCTGGGTACATCGCCCGCCAGAGCCACGACGGCGAGAAGATCGGTTCTGCTGGGTTCGATAAATGGCGTGAAGAAATCTTGCCTCGGCTTGACCAGCGCACGTTCGATGACGTGGCCAACCCTACACAGTTCCTACGCGGGGTGTATGACGGCCTGGTATCGGGCGATCACCTCAAGGCGCCCAGCGATTCTGCGCCCAACGGGTTCAAAGGCCCGGCCAATATCGCCAAGAAGGTCAGCCAGGAGCGCGTCCTCCACTTCAAGGATGGCGTGGCCTGGCACGAGTACAACACGATGTTCGGCACCGGCAACCTGCGCGAGTCCGTGTTGCGCGGCCTGGACATGGCCGGACAGAACACCGCGATCATGCGGCGCCTGGGTACCAATCCTGAGGCAAACCTCAACATGGCCATGGATATTCTGGCCGAGGACGTGCGCAAGTCCGGCGATCCGAAGGCACTGACCAACTTCAACACCGCGCGCGGCAACATGATCGCCAACCGTTTTGCCGAAGTCAGCGGCGCCACACGGATTCCCGGCAACGCCAACCAGGCGCGCGTTGCTGCAAACGTCAGGGCCTGGCAGTCGCTGTCCAAGCTGGGCGGGGCGCTGCTGTCCAGCTTCGCCGACCTGCCGGTTGCAGCCAGTGAAATGCGCTACCAGGGAAAAAGTTTCCTGGGCTCGCTGGGGGAAATGACAGCCGGCCTGGCCAAGGGGCGCGGGAGCCTTGAACAACGCGAGATTCTTTCGAGCTTTGGGGTTTATGGGGATTCGATGCGAGGGGAAATCATGCGGCGCTTTTCTGCCGATGATTCTGTGGGCGGGAAGATGTCGCGGGGGATGTCGCTGTTCTTCAAGCTAAACGGCTTGTCCTGGTGGACTGATGCCAACAAGGCCAGCGCCGGCTTGATGATGGCCCACAACTTGGCCCAGAACAAAGGCAGGGCCTGGGGCACGATAGATACCGGCCTTCGCCGCACGCTTGAGCTGTACGACCTCGACGCCGGCAAGTGGGATCTGTTGCGCGGGATGGATACCCGGATGGCTGATGGCCGGGATTACCTGACCACGGACGGTATCCCGAGTATCGCCGATGATCGCATCAGCGCGTATTTGACTGAGCAGGGCCGCAACGTCTCCGACGCCGCGATTCGCGAAACTCGCGAAGGCCTCAACCGTAGCTTGCGCGCCTACGTGAACGACCGGGTCAGTTATGCCGTGTTGGAGCCGGACGCCCGTACACGCTCGATCATGAACCAAGGAACCCGGCCGGGAACGATCATGGGCGACCTCAACCGGTTCATGACCCAGTTCAAGAGTTTCCCCGCCGCGTACATGCAAAAAACCCTGGGCCGAGAGCTGTACGGGCGTGGGTACGCGCCGACACCGCTGGGGGAGGGCTACCGGGGCAGTAAGGATCTGATCGCCGCCCTGCGTAACGGCAACGGCGAGCGCCTGGCCATGGCCCAATTGATGCTGTGGACCACGGCGTTCGGCTACCTGTCCATGTCCGCCAAGGATGCGGTCAAGGGTCGCCAGCCCCGGCCGGCAGATGATCCCAAGACGTGGATTGCCGCGATGACCCAGGGCGGCGGCTTCGGGATCATGGGTGACTTCATGTTCGGCGAGGTCAGTCGCTTCGGCAATAAACCGCTGGAAACACTGGCTGGACCGACGCTGGGCACCGCCGCTAACGCTCTCGACCTGTGGGCCAAGATCCGCTCAGGTGATGACGCCGCGTCGTCGGCTCTTCGCCTGGCCCAGAACAACACACCTTTCCTGAACCTGTTCTATAGCCGAATCGCCATGGATTACCTTTTTCTCTACTCGGTTCAAGAGGCAATGAACCCTGGATCGCTGCGCCGAACAGAGCAGCGTATCCAGCAAGAAAACGGCCAGAAGTTCCTGGTTAAACCCTCGCAAAGCTATATCGACCCCCTGGGCATAGCCCGCTAACGCCGACCCATCCCACCGAATCCCGCCATTGAGCGGGATTTTTTTTGCCTACAGGAAAGGAGTCACAGCCGTGACCGTAAACACAGTCGATAGCATCGCTGAGTTCGTGACCAACGGGGTAACCACGAACTACCCGTTTTACTTCAAGTTCTTGGCGAACGAGGACTTGGTTGTCACTTACATCAACCCGCAGGGGGTCAGCACGCAACTTGTCCTTGGCACGAACTACACCGCCCATGGCGCGGGCAATGATGATGGCGGCAGCATCGTTACAGTCGCCGCTCTTGCAGGGCCTGGCCAGCTGGTTGTTTCAAGGGAAATGGTTGCCTATCAGCAAACCTCGCTCAGGAACCAAGGCAAGTTCCTCGCCGAGACCCACGAGGATGTTTTTGACAGGCTAACCATGCTTGTCCAACAGGGGCTTGCCTTCGCTCGGCGTGCCTTGTCGCGCAAGCCAGGAAAGGATTTCTTCGACGCGGAAAATCGGAACGTTTCGAACCTGGCAGATCCGGTGGCGCTTCAAGATGCGGTCACCAGGAAATGGACCCAGCAGTATGTCGGTGGTCTTTTGCAGACAGGCCAGGGGCCCGCAAACAGCGCCGCGAACATCCTTTACACGGACTCGGCGGGCATTCCTGCGGTGTTGCAGGCGCTGGTGGGGAACATGATCGCGGGTAACCTCACGGTCAATGTTCCAGGTCAGTTTGCGGAGCCGGCTGACGCGATGGACTGGGTTAGAACAAAAACCATCGCCAACGGTGCCAAAGTAACTATTAAGCTGGCCGACGGGGTGATTACTCTCACAAGGGGAACATCGCTCAACCATCCGCAAAATAGCTTAATCGATTTGATTGGTAACGTTTCCGCGATGGCTTCCTGCCAGGTCGCCCCCGTAGCAGGAACAACATTTGATGCGTTCACTTGCACATCAGGCTGCTTCGGGAAAATTGACGGGTTTCGTCTTTCCCGACCAAATAAGGCCGGCACGGGAATTCTCGCTCTTGGTGCAGACATTGCTCGCGTCGGCCCAAATGTTGAAGTTGATAACTTCTACTACAGCTATGCGTCGCGTGACGGCGGCAGGATGCAGGCCGACGATACGGTGTCGAGGAATGCCGGGGATGTCGGTTACTGGGCATATGACGGCGGGCGCCTTGGCTGCAAGAGGGCCAAGGCATACGACGCCATTGATGTGGATAGCGATCTTGGCTATGGATTTCAGGCAGAGTACGGCGGAACGCTTGAGTGTGAAGAGGCGTATGCGACAGGCTGCAGAAAGGCGGGCATTGCCGCGCTCGCCGGAGGCACTGTTCGCGCCCATAATTCAAACCCTTCGGGGAATATCGGTTCTGGCTTCTTGATTCGTGGTGCATCGTTCATTGCCATGAATGGTGCGACGCCGAACAACAATGGACGCTGGGGGGTCGAGCGCGAAAGTAATGGCGTTGTTTCTGGTAGCTACGTAGGGACCGGTAACACCCTTGGGCAGCAGAAGCCGGTTGCTCTGCTCGTGAATGAAAACGGAGTATCGGCAGTCGCAAGTAATACTGGAGCGACTCTTGGTATTGGGTCAAACGGGCCGGAAGGTGTTGTTATTACTGTTCAGGGGGCGACAGCGCTTAGAGCCGGAAGCACTGGGGTAGGCGCTGTGAACTTTCTTCAAGCAGATGCCGCACTTAGCGGGCAGCCTGTGCTGGTGAAGGCGAGAGGTGCCGACAACATAATTGATATCGAACTATCACCGAAAAATGGTCACGTTCGTCTACCTGGATACTCGGCACATGCTGATGCACCAATTGTCGGATGCTTTGAAATTATGGATACAGCAGGGGTAATTCGGAGGGTTGCAGTGATCGCTTAAGAGTTTTGTCGGCGGCAGTGATATGCCGCCGCCAACAATCTCCATCACATCTAGAATGACTTAACCTGTCCAGCCAGCGTTGCTTTACTGGAAGGTGATTTACGAAGAAATGGTAACTCGACGTACCTATAACTCAGGTGTGATATGAAAAAAACAAGGGCTGTTGCGCAAAAAGTTATGAGAGCAAATTGCGCGTCTGACGCGGGGGCTCTCGCGATCAAATGTTTGAGTGCAAAGCCAGACAGCATCAAAAGGGGGGCGTGCACTAGGTAGACGCTGTAACTCATATCGCCGAGAGCGGTGAATGGGCGAAGAGTCATCAGCTTGGGTCGTGCTACCACGATGGAGGAAAACAGGGCGGCTGTTATCAGGTACCGCTCCCAGCCATAAGGGCTGTAGTCGTATGCCAAAGAAAGATACAAAGCGATAACTGATAGCGCCGAAAATCCTAGTCGGATTTTTTTATTGAAATGAAGATGGCGAAGGTGCTTCGCCGATAGCGCGCCTATGAGGAAATACCCGGCAAAAGTTGTTCCAGTCACGATCAGCTCATAGGCCACGAGCACCGCACCAAATGGCAGTGCGAGCTTATCACCGTGCTTGGTAAACGATGCCCATACTATGAGCGGGAAGGCGAGGTAGAACTTGACTTCATACGCAAGTGTCCAGATAACCGAGAAGAATCGATCTATCTCTATACCGAAGGCATAAAAATCATTGCCGTTGCCTTTCAGTCCAAAAAATGCCATATCAAGTAGATGATAAATCTGTGTTGTCTTGAAAGCAGACCAATCGCCGACCATGCATATCACAGTGACGTTTAGTAGGAAGTACGCTATGTATGCCGGCACTATTCGACGGAATCGGGAAGTGTAAAATTTTGACCAGTCGAATGCTCCTGATTTTGAATACATTTGCCCGAAAAACAGCAAGCCTGTTATGCAGAAAAAAACCTGAACCGCCAGCGATCCGTAGTTTTCTCGCAGAGCAAAGTCGAATGTGTAATTTATTCCTTGAGCGGCCAGTCTCCAAAAGTGAGTTGCAACCACCGCGATTGCCGCAAGACCTCTGACGCCATCAAGATAAAGATCCCTTTCTTGATTTTGCACCTGGTCATCGGAGCTTGAACGAAAGAACAAAAATGAAAGAGATACAAAAAATATCAAGATGACTAGCGGTAAAAAATTCTGGAGCTGCATCGGATTCCCCGTATATATCCATTAGGGCGTAGTAAAGGCGCTCCCTTCGGGCCTTACGCCAATGCCAAAAGAAACAGGTGTAAAAACTCGCGGGCGACTGTACAGGCGGTGTGCCACTGGTGCAAGCGAAGGGGGTTGTGTTGGTCGGCAGGACGCCTGAGCGGGGACTTTCTGTCCGAAAGCCTGTAGGGAGATTTGCGGGGATTCGTGAATCCCCGTTCAACATCGTTAGGCGTCGATTGCAGTGGGCGCCTACGTAAGGTGTTGCTATTAAAGGCTTTTCAGGACTCCCGCCAGCATGGGGTGCTAGGGGTCGAGTGTTCGAATCACTCCGTCCCGACCATATAATTCAAGGGGTTGCGAGATTTTATCTCGCGACCCCTTTTTATTTTAAGTCGCTTTTACCCCTACAAAACCACTGGCTCTGGGTGGAATCCTCAGCTGATACAAAGGCCAGAGTTTGTCCCGGAAGGCACAAGCAGCACGTCAATGCTTCCAGTCAGACCTTCCGGCCGAACACAGGTTTACGCAGAGCTGTCCGTTCTTGAACAGTTAATCATTGCTCTGAAAATCGCGAACAAGACTCTCGCTTGGACTGATAGGGCTGAGTGCGTAGCCAGAAGTGTTCGAGAGATGTCGAATGGGGTGTGAGTTCGGCGTCGCGTGATTCGCGCCTCGGGCATGGAAACCATCAGATTCGGATTTTCGTTTTCATGTGCTTATAGGCGACACGCTTGGTCGGCTGACGTTCGCATATGGCTTTACCGTACGGAGGAATGAAGCGTATCGTGCTGGCAAAAGGACATGGATAGATATTTGCCTCGCAAGGATGACGTTTCTTCTCTAAGCGCCCATCTCTTCGTTGCATATCCTTAGCATTCTGCTGAAGGATCAGGCATCCAGACATCCCTGAAATAACATCGTTGGAACAAGCGTGCCGGCAAGTCACGCGTTTCTTCCTGCGTGAAGCGCTTGTTAGCGCGTAAAAGATAAATTTGAAGGCTGAAGTGTGGACTTTTCGACATTATTGAAATTGTGGGGCGACGCCAGCACTGCTCAGCTAATAGCTCCGCGTGTAGTCATGGTGGCCGTGGCGGTCTTGTGTCTTTGGTACATCGGAAGATATTTCATCCCATCGTTCGTGTTGAGCAGAAGGCTCAAGTCGCTTACGAGTAGCATTGCTACTATCAAGGCAAAGTCGCCTGATCAGCTTCAAGCAGAGCTGTCGAAAGTATTCAATGCGACAAAACTGAAGCATCTTTGGAAAGAGTATTCAGAGACCCTTCACAATCAGTTCGAATATCACGAAGGCGAGGATCGCCTGGTGCGCTCCCGTGCGACTACTGTCGCGGCGAACTTTTTTACCGGTCAGAGTGTTGTCGATACACCGCTGGCTACTGAATTTTTCAAGCACCTGCCAGGCATCCTGACGGGGGTTGGCATTGTTGGAACCTTCTTCGGCTTGATGCTAGGGTTGCAGCACTTCGATCCAAGCACGCCGGAGCTGGTCAACTCAAGCGTGGACAAGCTCCTGAAGGATGTACTCTTTGCCTTCATCGGTTCATTTCTCTCCATCATGGCGTCGATCATCGTCACTGTCTCGGAAAAGTGGCGATTAGGGCGCTGTTACAAGCACCTTGAATCGCTGAATGAGGCAATCGATAGCCTATTCGACAGCGGAGTTGGCGAGGAATATCTTGCTGCGCTTGTAAGGTCCAGTGCTGAAAACTCGGTCCAGACTCGCCAACTGAAAGACAGCCTCGTCACGGATCTTCGGGAAATGCTGCAAAACCTCGTCGATACACAGGTCCGCGAAAGCCTCAAGTTGGCAGACACATTGTCTACGACCTATCGTGACTCCGGGCAGCTGTTGGCGGATCAGGTCAGCAGTGCCATTGAAAACAGCTTGAAGTCGCCATTGGAAGCGATTGCCGGGGCTGTACAGGCTGCCAGCGGCGATCAATCCGGCCAAGTGCAGAATCTGCTTCAGGATGTTCTGGTGGCATTCATGAACAAGCTGGAAGGCACCTTCGGCCAGCAATTCAACGGCCTGAATGAAATGATGGGCCAGTCTGTCGCTGCCATGCAGTCAATGCAGCAAGGATTCTCCAGCCTCATTCAAGACATGCGCTCGGCCAGCGAAAACTCGAATCAGAGCAGCTCGGCAATGATTGCACAGCTGCTTGCCGACATGCAGACCGGCCAAAGTGCCATGCAGGCTGGCATGAACGAGATGCTGGCAAATCTGCAGTCATCCATTGCCCGCATCGGCACTGAGGGCGAAGACGCTGGCGCGCGCATGGCACAGCAGTTAGAAAAAATGTTCGCCGACAGCGAGGCGCGGCAGCTGGCGATGGCCGAGAGTCTTCAGTCGTTTGTCGAGTCAATCCAAAAAAACATGGGCCAAGGTCAACAAGAAACCATGGCCAAGATTGCAGGCTCTGTAGAAGTGCTCGGCGAGCAGCTTTCTACTGTTTTCAAAAAACTGGAAAGTGGGCGCGAGCAAATGGATCAGTCCACTCGCGTTGCACAGGCAGAACTTCATCACGGCACTCGCGCGCTGGTGGGGGGGCTGGACGAGCAGGTCAAAACGCTGCTGCAGTCTGTCGCGGAACAAAATAAAGCCTCGCGAGACAACGTCAAAGCATTAAGCGCGCAAACCGAACAGCATCTGCAAAGCATGCAACTTGGTGCAGACAAAATGAGAGCCGCAGCTGAGCGCTTTGAAAATGCTGGATTGAGTGTATCGAAGGCCAGTGAATCGACGGCTAGTTTGCTGGGCACTGTTCAGGGGGCTGGTGCCGAGCTTGCTCAGGCCTCACGAGAATTGAACAGCATCGTCGCGGACTATCGCAACAACCGTGAATCGTTGAGCAAAACACTAACCGTTATCGAAGGGGTGGTAGCCAGCGCGCAAGTTGAGGCCAGCGGACGTGCTCAATATCTTCAGGATCTGAAGCAACAATCGGAACGCATGCAGTCGCTCAATCGCGAGGTTCATGAGTACCTGGAAAACATCAGCGGCGTTTTGGGCGATGGTTTCAAAGAGTTTGGCGACGGCATGGACAGGGTACTCCGGCAGACGTTGGGTAGTCTGGATACGGAGCTGGATAAAGCTGTTAAAAGTCTGGCTGGTGGCGTCGATGGAGTGAAGGAAAGCATTGAAGACTTCGGCGACATCATGGAACGAATCAAGCAGTAATGGAGACTGACATATGTTTGGTAAGCAGATGCCTTCGGTGGCTCGCGCTAAGGATGATGCGGAGAAACCGTTCTGGATCTCTTTTGCAGACTTGATGACCGCCATGATGATCCTGTTTCTCGTCGTGATGGTTGCAGCTTTGAGCTCGGTCACCCAGAGGATCAGTCAGTCAGAGCAGGGCGAAAAACAGCGCAGTCGCGACATTAGCCAGCTCTGCGAGCATTTGCAGCTCAAGGCTAAGCATTCTAATGCAACCATCGTCGTCGACTGCAAAGACAATCGGATCAGTTTCGGTGAGGCGGGACGTTTTGGGCATAACCAGTATTCTTTGAGCGACGAGGGTCAAAGTGCCCTTCAGGGCGTAGTGCCACTCATTCTTGATGCTGCCGATAGCGAAGAAGGGCGGAAGTGGTTCAAGCAGGTTGTTATCGAGGGGTTTACTGATACCGTCGGCTCGTATTTATATAACCTGCACCTGTCCTTACAACGGTCCGAGTGGGTGATGTGTAGCCTGCTTGATAGTCGCAGCCCTTTGCAAATCGGCCTTTCAGCTGAAAGACAACAGCAGATCAGATCGATGTTCCTGGCGGGTGGTGTTTCTTTCAACAACGCAAAGGACACCAACGAGGCAAGCCGCCGAGTTGAACTGAGAATGCAGTTCTACGGTTTGAAGGAGAAAGAGGAAAACCTCAAACCAGAAGTTCCAGTATTCACCAGCACAGTGTCCGAGAAATGCCAGTTGGCGATGACGCGATGACCAGTGCATTAGCCAAGCTGTCGTCAGCTATAGCGCTCAGGCTCGATGCCCGTAGAATCGCGATCAGTTCTGAACCGTTGGCTCGCTTTCCTCGAATGGAAGCTGCCAGTGCCGATTTATACGACCGGTTTGAGCGGGCAGAGAAAGCATTGCCACCGCCTCAGGAAAAACGTAGAGCCGCCATCAATAAATTCAGGAATGTCCTGCCTCTGTCGTCCTCCGAATGGCGCATGGTCTTCGCCGGTCTCGCCGATAAAGTCGAGAGTGTTGGCCCCATTCTTGAAGACGAGCAACTTTATGGTCGAGTCCATATCGAGGTCAGTCAGCGGATCGAAAAACGGCGCCTGAGCCGCCGCGATTGGCTGGCGCTTTGTTTCAGCTACTTCGGTTACGAGTCCGATAAGCCCGACACGAATCCGGTCTGGTGCTTGTTGCAAGGCGACATCCGCAATGGTTTCGCTTGTGTAAAGGCGCAACAGACTCGTGAAAAAGAATGGATCCGTATCGTCCAGTATCATAAGCAGCTGTTTTCCGAACAGGCTGGGGAGACGCTTGGCGAGCAGATGTTCAACGGCGAGATCAGTGATCTCTCGGTGCTGCAAACAATCGCGCAGATACCTGACAGCAGTTGGTTATGGCACCGGATATTTAACGTATTGCTGTCTCGAATCTTTAATTTGGAAGACGACGAGTTCTCGAAAAGATTCCCCGACTTCATTGAGATCGGGCGTCAGCATCCGACATACATGAATGCGCTCCTCAGCGCCTGCCTGACGCGTTATCACGCAGCGTCGTATCGGGAAAAACCGTCGTCCCTTCTCAAACAGAGTGCTTTGGATAACTGGGGCAGCCCACAAATTCGCTCCAGGCAAAATAGCTGGCTTCAGTACGTGGAGAAAGACGTTTGTGCGATGGTGGTCGCGTGGTTTGCTAAAGAAGACCTTGAGCACTTCTTCAATCTCCTCAAAGGCGATAGGGATGTAGATCAGGCACGCCTGTTCTATTGGCTACGTTTCGCGAATCAGATGAGCTATACGCGGATTGTGTTGGGTGCAGACGCCAAAACGGATGCCGGGTCTGACTTTGTTGATTTTCGGCGAAAAAACAATGGCCGTTTGAGCTACCTAGCGGGCAGTAAATCAAGCAACAACGCAGTCATTATGCAAATTGCAAATTATCTGTTCGTCGAGTTTTCGGAGAAAGGCAACGCTTGTTACGTCTACAAAGCCGACAGCGCACCGTTCAACCCGGACCAGATTTATCTGGATCTTAACTCGGAGTTGAAACAGAAAAATAAATCAGCCGTAAAACCCATGGGACATATGGCTGTGCCATCAAGGCCAAACCATGTTAGCGGATGGCTGGCTAAATTTGACGAGACTCTTGCAGAACTCGGTATCCGGGCTGATGGGCACATTGATAGTCGAGGTGATCACCCATTCAGGTCGCCACCCAAAACTATTGCTTTCGAAGCGCAGTTGGCGGAAGCGTTGAAGGGGATTTCTCATAGGGTGTATGACTCCCGCGCCAAAGGCGGAGCCTTACAAGTGCAACTTGAAAGTCATGAGCCAGCGGCCATGGCTTCTCTGCAGCGCCTCGGCTTCAAGCCCGTCAACAATCAGCCACTGAAATTCTGGAGGCAGTAATGCTCAAGCGTTTTCTATCTGGAAAAGGCCTGCTGCCGAAGTCCGGTGAGTTCAATAATTTGCCACTATACTCGATAGAGGAGCAGGGATTGTGCTTCCCGCTGAGCCTTGCCGACAGTACTGAGTTTTGGTCACTTGTAGGTTACCTCGATCAGCTCGAAGAGGAAGAGTTCGTATCCCAACTCAGTGATCGCTGGCTACTGCCGTGGGACGAGCTTTATCGACTTTTGAATGAGGAAGGGCACGCCAGCAGCGTACCGTTACTCGGATTGCCAAAGCAGTCGAATTTGACGCCGCAGCTCACTAGCCAAGGCAGTCTTGCTTCGAACGATTTCAAGGTATCGATAGGTGCTTGGCGCGATAGCGAATCCGCGGCGACAGTGCAAACCAAACGTACGGGCGCTGTCCTAACGCATGGCGATAAAATCGAGCTGCTGCCTGAGGCAACTTACCAATTGGTGAGTGCTGTTCGGCAACTCCATTTATCGCAACAAGAAAGCCCTGGCGAACTTACCAACCAGATCGGCTGGGCCAGCGTCCGCAAGCTGGCCCGCAAGGCTGGCGCAGGCATGGACGGTTTTCTCGACAAAACCGTTGTGGTCAGGCCCGAGAACCTTCGTCTCCATCCACGTAAATCGAGCGTAGGCAATACGCCTGTCATCGAGCTGGAACCTACATTCGACGGGCAGCCTGAAAATTGGTTGGAAAATTTCGATGCCCACAAACAAGTGCAGGATCGTTACCGGGTCATCGGGGCTGACGGATTTCTGACCCATGTGCTGATCGAGCCGGAAGTAAAATCGGTACTAGATTATGTGCGTTCACTGCACGGACGCCGGGTGGCGGGCGACGATGCGCTTTCATTCATTCGCAATCCCTATAGCGCTTTGGGTGATAGTGCCAGTCAGGTGTTGGACGCTGACACCTACGAGAGCGACTTGGCGGACGCTGGTATCTTCTTTCACCGTTTTCATCTTGAGCCCGAGCTAAACGATACAGGTCTACGCATTCAGCGCATTAACCTGACCCTTGAGCCCATTTCACCAACACCGCAAGCATCGATAGAACTGCCGTTCAACGAAGCCCATGAGTTTGCTCCCTTCGTGCATGAACTTCAGTTGAAGCTGGCTGCAGGGATGCCGGCGGGCTTCTGGCAGGGTTACGAGCTTGAATTAAGCGACTTCGATTTGCGTCAATTGGCAGGCATCAGTGAGTTGCTTAGACGCTGGCAGAACGAAGCGGCTGGCGCGGAGTTCGACGCAGTGTTGGATTTGTCGCTGTATGGCGATCGTGTCACTGGCATCGGCGAAGCAGAGCGCATCACGTCACCTTTCCTGGTCAAGGAGGCGACAGAAAACTGGTTGCCTAAAGACCTCGCGGATTTGGGCTCCGACGCCGAAATCCTCGGGCGCTGGGATCCGTCGGATCGGGCTCAGTTTGATGAGTTCGAGCAACGGCTGGGCGAGGCTCGCGCGGCAGGTGATGATACGGTACTGATGCCACTCTCCGACACGCCGCTTTCCATCGCGGCGGCAGAGCAGCTGTTTGATGCCTGGTCCAAAAAGATATCCACACCCGAGACCAAGATTTCGAGTTTTGAAGAAAAAGTAGGTCGAGCGGTACTTCAAATTGGTCATAACATCGACGAGCCAACGTACGTTCAAGTACGTCAGGAAGCCCTACGAGCAGCCCTCGATGCCCAGCCTGAGCTGCCGAGCCTGCTAAGACCCGAAGTCATCTTGAGAGAACATCAGTTACAGGGCATTGCATGGCTTCAACATCTCTTCCGGCTTTCGCCGACAGACGTCTCAGGTTGCTTGCTCGCCGATGACATGGGGCTGGGCAAAACCATTCAACTGCTGACGTTTCTGGTTTGGTACCTGGAGCAATATCCTCAAGACAAGCCGACCTTGATCGTTGCGCCGGTTTCATTGCTCGATAACTGGGAGCGAGAGCTGCACCGGTTCTTCTTTGCTGACGCACTCCCAGTCCTGAAGCTTTACGGCTCGGCTTTGAGCGCGGTGAAGTTCAAGAAAGATGAGATTCCTGCCGACTTGAAGGCTAAGGGTATCAAGAACCTACTTCGTCCGGGCTGGGTTGGCGGTGCACGCATCGTACTGACCACCTACGAAACGCTTCGTGACCAAGAGTTCTCCCTCGCTCGCCAGCAATGGTCGATCGTCGTGTGCGACGAAGCTCAGAAACTGAAGAACCCTGCCGCTCTGGTGACTCAGGCAATTAAGGCTGTTCCGGCTCGATTCCGGGTCGCTTGCACCGGGACGCCAGTGGAAAACTCCCTGATTGATCTTTGGTGCCTGTTCGACTTCATCCAGCCAGGCTTCCTTGGCGGGTTGAACCAGTTTGGTCGCGAGTACCAGCGACCCATCGAAGCTGCACTTGAGCGAGACACCGTTGCCCTGGAACGCTTGCGTGGGCTGATTGAGCCGCAAACCCTGCGCCGCACAAAACAGGATATCGCCAAAGACCTGCCCGCGAAAATCGAAGACAAGGGTTGCCGTTCATTGTCGATGCACGCCCTACAGCGAAATCTTTACCTCTCGGAAATTTCGGCCTATAGCCAGAAGCAACAGATCGAAGAACAGCTTGATCAGAAAACCTCCGGCATGCTCGGCCTGCTGCATAAGCTCAAACTCATCTGTGCTCACCCCTATAGTGTTCAGCCGGACAAACGCCTGCGTGACAACTCGCCGAAGCTGCGCTGGCTGCTCGATACCCTTGAGTCCATCAAAAAGGCAGGGAAGGGTGACAAAGTCATTCTATTTACCGAACTGCGTGATATCCAGCGTGAACTCCAACACGCCATTCAGGAGTATTTCGGATTCCGCGCAACCGTGATCAACGGCGACACCAGCACCAGCAGCCAGAGCGCGAACAGCCGACAAAAACTGATCGACCAGTTCCAGGATCAGCCGGGCTTCTCTGTGATCATCCTCTCGACTATTGCAGTTGGCTTTGGCGTCAACGTTCAGGCTGCCAACCACGTCATCCACTTCACCCGATGCTGGAACCCGGCCAAGGAAGATCAAGCCACTGATCGTGCGTATCGTATTGGACAGGAGAAGGATGTTTACGTGTATTACCCAACAGTGCGGGATGCGGCGATGCCAACGTTTGAAGCGACGCTGGATGAGTTGTTGAGCAAGAGACGGGCGTTGGCGAGGGATATGTTGAGCGGCTCGGGGGAAATTCAAGCCAGTGATTTCGAACGAGTGCTCGGGGTCTGTTGAGGCAAAATGAGCGGCAAGGGTTACCGCTCACTGTTTAGGTTAGGTGTTGGCCGCACTTTCCACCGGAAGTGTTGCCAACTCGCTTTCCATCTCTTCATCGTCTCCCACAGCTGATGCTGGTAGACGCTTGGAGACCGTGACGCCCAAAGCGACGAACTTGTCCACGGTCTTGGTCAGGCTTCCGTGATCCCCTTTCAGCGTATTGACGCTGTCTGAGTAGCTTTTCTGCACCGTAGCGATCTGATTACCGAGCTTGTCCATTTTATCCACGAAGATTCGCAACTTGTCGTAGACCTTGCTCGCCATTGTTGCGAGTTGCAGCGTGCTGCTGTTTTGACGTTGGATGCTCCACAGATTCGATACGACCCTCAGAACTGGCAGCAGTGTGGTGGCGGTAATTATCGCAATACGTTTTTCATATGCAGCCTGGAATACCCCCGGACTGTGCTCAGCCGCGACCAAATACGCGGGCTCAACCGGCATGAATAAAAACACAAAGTCAGGAGAGTTGATGCCGTTAAGGTCGGTGTATTTCTTATCGGACAATCCGTTGATGTGGTTCTTCAACGCCAGAACGTGTGCGGACAGGGCTTTGGTGCGATCTTCGTCGGTTTCGGCGGAAACGTACTCCGTGTAGGCCACAAGCGACATCTTGCTGTCAATGATGATGTGTTTACCTTCGGGTAAATTGACAACGAAGTCTGGTCGATTGTTTCCTGCATCGTCGTCCTTGAAGTTCGCCTCGCGGTGGTACTCGAACCCTTTACGCAGCCCTGCCTGCTCGAGCAGCATCTCTACCTTTTGCTCGCCCCAGGTGCCTTGAAGTTTTTTGTCACCTTTAAGCGCTTTGGTAAGATTTGATGCCTCGGTTGTGATCTGGACGTTCAATTCCATCAGCTTGACCAGCTCGCTTTTCATCGAGCTTTGGCCTTGCACGGTATCGGAGTGAACCTGATCCACTCGCTGACGGAATGATTCGAGCTGGTCCTTGAACGGTTTTAGCAGAGTGTCCAGCCCTTGGCGGCTTTGCTCAGAGAAGCTCTGCTGTTTGCTGTCGAAAATCTGATTTGCAAGGTTCTGAAACTCCTGCTTGAGTTGAACCTTGTTATCTTCCAACAGCTGCAGTTTCTCTGTAGCTGAGTGCTGGTCGCGCTGGTGGCGCATATTTATTTCGGCAAGACTCTGCTTCGCAAGGCTGAGTTCATCTCGCGTATCGCCTAGTTCTTTGTCTCGTTGGGCCAATGTGTTGCGCAGCGTGTCCAATTGGTCCTTTTGTTCTGCTGCCTGCCCCAATTGTTCGCGCTGCTTTTTGAATTCTTCCTGGGTATTGTCGAGACGACTTTGGAGGTCCTTATTGGCGGTTTTTACCTCCAGGAGCTGATGCGCTTGTTCCGCGCTTTGACCTAGATGCTCACCTTGTTTTTGCAGTTGTAGTTGAGCTGCTTCAAAACGCGCTTGCTGCTGCTTCAGCGCCTGCTTCAACTCATCCAACTGCCGAGTCTGCTCCTGGCCTTGCCCAAGCTCTTGTTTTAATTCGCCGAGCTGTAGCCGGAGTTGGTTCGTTTCCACGCTGTGTTTTTCAGTGAGGGCGGCGGCCTCTGCAAGTTGCTGCACTTTATCGAGCGTGCGTTGCTTCTCGGCCTCCAGCGAAGTCTTGAACTCGCTGAGCTGAATGCTGAGCTGCTTCTCGATCTCTCGATGGTTCGCCAATGCTTCACTGGCCAGTTTCAGCTCATTTTGATGTTCCGATTGCTCATGGAGCATTTGCTGCTCACGTTGCCGAGAAAGCGCAACATCGTTCAGCAATTGCTGGTGTTCAGCTTGATGACTGGATTGTATTTCGGAGAATTGTTGAGCCAGCTTGCCTGCCGCGATACGGCTATTGATCCAGAAACCGATCCCCAGAAACAGCAAGCTGAAGAGTCCGATCAGGGCCGGAATGAAATATTGTTGTGCCATCGGTACGTCCTTTTATCGCTGGGGTAGATTGCAAAATGATGGCACGGAGCTGGTCGACTGAGAACTGTTAAATATCGACCTGGTTTTAATCGAAGGTCAGCTTCTCGGAGATTTCGATGTTTAAGTGTTAGCCGGTGGGCCACGATACTCGATTAAAAACAAATCATTCCGTGCCGGCCGGTAAATAGGCCCAGATTAAGCAAAGCGGAGCCGGCGGTGATCACTCATCATCAGCCCAGCGGGGAAGCATCGCAGTGTTTTCTGCGTCTAGCATCGGATCAATGCGGCGCAGTTTCTTCCGCTTATTTTTCCAGAGAATGGCTCTGTGCAAAAAGAATTGCGGTCGAGATATCGAGCGATATGGAAGCAAACGACTTCATCAGCAAGGATTGCGGCAGTGCCCAATCCCACTTTTCGCGCAGCATGTTTTCCACCTCCGAAAGTATCGAGTCCAAATCAGCAGCATCCAGGCTTCCGACTTCCTTCAGTGCCATTTGGGTTCGACCGATGTCGGCGTCAACCTCAATGGTAAGGCCTGTGTTATCACAAGAAAGGCCGATATGATTGAGTAACAACCGCAGTGCATCGTTGGCATGATCACCTAGCCAGCTCATCAGATAACACTTACCGCCCGACTCAACTATGTAGCGCTTACCAAGGCCCAGCGAAACAAATGTCTTTCGAGCCTCGTCGAGAAGCTCTTGAGCCCCTTGATCAATAAAGGGGCAGGGGATTGTGTCTGCCAAGACGGCTCGCATTTCTTGGCGTACGTTGTCATGCACCATCGCACCCAGACCATCGAACTGAGGAGGGGCACCACCGCGTGCTGCTGAAACGATGATGACTTTGGCCTGGAGATCAACATCACGAACCTGCCACCTCCGGCCTCCGAAAATAATGCGCTGATCCTTGGTCAGTGGACGGCTTACCGGCACAGATCCCAGTGCCTTACCATCGCATATAAGGCGAAATTCTTCGTCGCTGGTGAATGCGCTGTAGAACTCATAGTGGTTGATCAATCGCTCTCCAACCGTCCCAGGAAGAAGCAACCCTGAGCTGTCCTGAACAATGAGCTCGTGCTCGCCGAGCGCCTTGAGCAACTTCACAAAGTCTGGTTTCTCAACTTTTGGAAATGCTCCCTCAGCAATCAAACTTTTCCAGAGATCTGCAGCAGATGCACCGCCGCACTGGGCAATCACTGAAAGACATTGTTGAACGAGGGTGGACGCGTGAATGCCTTGAGCCCTGGGAGGTTCAAACCACCCCTCGGCCAGCAGTCGAACCATGGCAATGGTTTGAACCAAGCCTTGGCGCAGTTGATCCGAGAGGCTCGATCCATCTTTGAGTGGCGACTCCTTGCAGTAAACGCGCAGCGTTGCTTTTTCTCCTGGGCGCCTTCCCGATCGCCCTAGACGTTGTCGCAGACTCGCCACCGATGGTGGGGCACCAATCTGCACGACTGTTTTGATGCTGCCGATGTCTATGCCGAGCTCAAGCGTCGTGGTGCAAATCGCGGATGCTGCATGAGTCCCTGCCTTGAGAGCATGTTCTGCTTGCTCACGTAAGTCCTTCGAAAGGCTACCGTGATGAGGCCAGAATTCGTTAGGCGCGCCGTCTTTCTCGCAGCGCCGTCGCAGTTGATCTGCGTACCATTCAACCTGAGACCGGCTGTTTGGGAAAATCAGGTTGTTACTGCCGCGTAACACCTTGTAAAGATGATCAGCGATCGCGAAGTCTGGGCTTGCCTCGTTCTCTGTCTCGTCTTCATTTTCCGCCTGGTCAGAGAGCTTTGCGGGCTTCTTCTTGAGCTCGCTCATGGGTGGCTGAATGTAACCACGAACTTGCACCTGGAGAGTCTGGTTGGAGCTTTTTGATTCAATGACGGTAACGCCATCGGCATTTCCCGGACGCAAAAACTCCGACGCCATCTTCATATCGCCGAGGGTGGCTGAGAGCCCGACTCTAGGGAGACGGTGGCCGGCAACAAGTTCTACCCGATGCATTAGCGACTGAAGTTGCTTGCCTCGTTCGCTACCGATGAACGCATGCAGCTCATCCACGACGATATAACGCAGGTGCTGGAACACCCCGCCAAGACTTGAACCGCGGTTGACGAACAGGGCTTCAAGGGATTCAGGAGTGATCAGTAGCACCCCCTCAGGGGACTTCAAAAAGCGATGTTTTTTGCTTGAGGAAATGTCCCCGTGCCAAGCCACTACGGGAATCTCAAGATGCTCACAAAGGCGGCTTAACCTGTCCCACTGGTCGTTGATCAGGGCCTTGAGCGGGCTGATATACAGCACCGAACCGGGTGGATCATCACGATTCAGCAAATTGGTGAGTATGGGAAGAAAAGCAGCCTCGGTTTTGCCTGCCGCTGTCGCTGCGGCGATGATGACATCCTGATCGGCATCCACCAGAACAGGTACCGCCCATTCCTGGGCGTCGCGCAAGGAAGTCCAGCCTTCCGCCCAAACCCATCGCTGGATTCGGGACTCAAGTTGATCGAAACCCGATGACTCAGAGTGTGAAGGTGGCAAGTTCATCGTCCGCATCGACTTTGGTATCGTCTTCGCCGCCTGAGTCCCTGGCGACCTCGACAGCTCCAAGCAGCGTCCGCCAATCGGCGCCCGGGTTTTGCTCCAAGATGGCTAGCAGGTTGATGAACGCTGTGATCGTGGTGCGCGGCGTACGGAAGTAGGATTCCCCCAAGCGCTGATTACAATGCGCCATAAACAGTGGGAGCGCCTCGTCAGGCAGTAAGTACTTTTCAGCATCTCCGCCAGCGTATACGTGACGAAGTTTCTGAAGCAGTACGTAGAAGTCTTCCGGGGTCAGGCTGGTCAGGCGAATGACCGGCCCCGACAGATCCACCAATCCTGATTTCGCAAACGAGTTCTCGGCCAATCGAGATTGCAGGGCAGGGTAGCTGAATAGCCCCCGACGAGTGTCCATCAAAAACTCAGGCGTGCCACCTAAAACGAAACCAAGCCCTTCGGACGATCCCTGCAGAGAGTCGTTGAGGATACGGAGGATCTGTTCGTAATTGGCATTACGAGCTTGGGTATTGGCCAGTTTGTAGAGGTTGACCAGTTCGTCGAGGCAGATCATCAGACCGCCAAAACCTGCAAGTCTGACGAATCTCGACAGGAGCTTGAGCTGATCGTAGACGGAGGCATCATCAATGATGGTTCGTACGCCCAAGGCTGCTCGGGCATCAGTCTTAGTGGTGAACTCTCCACGCAACCAACGGATGGCGTCGGCCTTGAGCTGCTCGTTGCCTTCTTCGAAACCTCGGCAATAGGCGGCAATCACCTCCGCAAAGTCATACCCGTTGACCATCTCGGTCAGCTCGGCCAAGTGAGCACGAATAACAGTCTCGCTGTCCGTACCCGCCGCCTTGGCTTCGGTTTTGGCCTGGGAGATGAATTTCTCAACAATGCCTTGCATAGCCCCACCGTCGGGCTTCGTACGCGTCGACATGTTTTTAGCCAACTCGGAGTAAAGCGAACGTGCTTGTCCACCCGTGGCATGTAATCTGCGATCTGGGTTCAAGTCGGCATGCATGGTGACAAGCTTGCGCTCCATGGCAATGGCTCGTACCAGGTTCAGAAAGAACGTCTTGCCCGCACCGTACTCGCCAATGACGACTCGAAATGCCGATCCACTTTCAACCAGGCGATTGACGTCCTTGATCAGTGCATCTAGTTCACCTACCCGGCCAACCTGAATCAGGTGTTGGCCCACGCGAGGAACGACGCCTGCGCGTAGCGACTGGATGACCGCATCGCGATCCTTGGCTCTGATAGTGCTCATAGGGATAACTCTTCCAGAATGTCTGTATTGATCTCGACAGGGTCATCACCCTCAGTGACGGGCATGTCGAAACGTTCAAAAGCCATGTCGTTAATTTGTTCCAGGGCACCATCGAGCATCAGTTCCATGTCGCTGGCGGCAGCTTCAAGTTCGGAGCGGCTCCACTCAGTGCGTGAGATCAGCAACCGAAGGAATGCAGAGTGTTCTAAATCGAGACCATCAATGTCTGCACTCGATTCTTGTACTGATTCTGCCACATCGACCAACTGTTCCGATTCGTCAACCTGGTCATCAGTGAAGACTTTGGCAAGGAGGGCGGAGACCTCTGCGGTTTCTCGTTGCAGTTCTGCAATGCGCTCGTGATCAAGCACGAACCCTTGATTCGCAGTGGCGGTGATCGGGGTACCAGGCTCGGAACGAGGAATGCCGGCTTTTGGTTTTACGGAGGCAATACTTGCTCCAGATGCAGCACCGTGGAGATCGCTGTACAGCAACTGACTGTCTAGCTGCAGGGCCTTGTAAACGCGCTCAAGAAGTTTCACTTCCAATGGGCTGACGATGCCATCAGCTTGCGCCAGATGGGCCAGGAAGCTGGCAATCGTGCGTTTGGCTTCGACCGTTAGTGGGTCGAGTTTTTTCTTCAGGCTGGCCAGCGTTGGTGGTTGCTGAATCTGGATTCGCAGGTGTGCTTTAAGGCGTTTGCGATGGGCGACACTCAGGTGATTCCAGGAGTCGATGTGTTGAGCAAGCAGCGTAACCTCCTCAGTGGAGGTATCACCATCGGCAGAAGCCACAGCACTAGCAAGGTCGAGCGTCACCGAAGCAGCATTGTAAGCTGCAGAAGCTCGCAGTGACCCGTCTTCTGGTTGAGTCACGAACAGCGCGATTTGATCCTCTGCCTTCGGTGTCTTACTGCCAGCCAGTACGTCGGGTTCAATACCGATGTGAAGCGATTCCAGTGCGCGGGCAAGTGCAAGTACTTTGTCGCGGGACAGGGCGCCGGCGCTCTTGAACCGGCCTGCGAGTTCGCCAAAGCTCATGACAATCAGGTCGTCGCCAATTCTGAGTTGAAGCTCGTCCAATTCTGTACGGGCTGCCGTCGGCCAGAGAGCGACGGGAAGCTGCAGAAGACCTTCGAGAGCTTCTGCGCTATCAGGGTTGCGGCCCAAATATCGGCTGTAGGGTTCAAGCTCGGTAGTGCATAGCTCAACCAGCAACTGCAGGCTTTTTCGTGTGCCTGACGTGGCCAGGACATCAGGAAGGTCACCCAAGCTAAGCGTGGGCGCCATTAAGACCGCGGAGGCCGGCCGATAGCTGGTTTTAAGCTTGGTCTTGTTCTGCGCCAGGCTAAGACCCTTAGGATGGGCGCTTGTGTACTTAAGCTTGAACAGTCTCGAAAAGACATCCTTACAGCGGGTCACGGGCGTGCGTTTGCTGATGTTGGGGTCAGCTAGCGCCCAGGCTAATGCCCAATCGGCATCAAGGGGGCGCTTGTTGGAGGCGAATTGCCCCAGACCTACGCGCAGTGGCAGTGGCATCTCGTAGCTATAAGCGACAACGTTGGGAGGTGGGCCAAGGTAAAGGTCTGGATCGATCTTGGTGTTGCTCAGGTAATCCAGAAAACCTTCCGCATATCCCCTGAACGACCTATTTTCCCCATAGATACTCAATAGTCGCTGGACTTCTTCGACGATCAAAGGAAGCTCAGCCTTGACGCCCGGGTCACTCACTGCGTCAACGAGTACTCGACGCTCTAGACCATAGAAATACAAAAAGACGTAGCCGGTGTCTGCCAGTGGGTAACGACGACCACCCTCCAGCCATTGAAGGTATCCACGGCGAGCCTCTGACGTGATGGAGTGAAAACTGGGCCAATAGGACATCAGCCGTTCTTCTAGATCGACGTGTGTCTTTGCGATACGGAGCTTGGGGTTTATCAGTGAGGGTTCTTCGGCATCGTGCCGGCCACCTAGCACGCTGCCCATATAGAACATGCCACCGGGAATTGAAAAACCGGAAACGGTGACAGATTCACCTGCTGGCACCCAGAGAACATCAGGTTTTTGCGTGCTCGCATTTGGAATTTTGAAGGACTTTGAAGATGCTGAGCCGAGTTGGACAGTGTAAAAATCAGAGGTTTCCTCTGTGCCCATATGGCTCCCTGAAACCTCACGCATAGAGAAAGTGAGGCCTGACCGTTGATGCTCTCGCAGACGTTCCGTCTCCGAAACGGCCACTGAAAATTTCTCGGCCTGTCGCCTTGAGCGACGAACCAGCAGCCAAAAAACCGCGGCAATGCAAGCAATAACACCAATGGCGATCCAAGCATTTTTCGGGATCGATGCGACTGCGCCGAAGGCCAGAGCGAAAATGATCAGGATGCCGTTACTTGTAGAATTTTTTGCCTTCTTCCTTGCCATGAGTCGTTTCAACCTTGAAAGATGGGTGCTGGCGCAATGGCAGTATCCGATAATTGCCCTACGAGAACCATGGGCTGAGGAACGCTATTGATCGGAAAATTTTGCTCGCGCACGAATAGCTACAATCATCAGAAGTAGCTTTCTCAGCATGACGCGCGCAGATCATCCCCCTCCGTTGCTGATAGCTGCGATTAATTGTGGGCAGCTATCAGCCAGAAGCAGTCATTCAATCTCGGGTTGCTAGCGGCTTGACAGCGAAATTTCGCAGTGGACGAGTACATACCTGACTCCATTTTCCCTAACACCACTATTACCCTCTCAAGTACTCTAACTTTCCGTGAACATCAGGTAGGATCTGCTGATCCCTTTGCCGGAGGCCTCGGTCTGGTCTTCTCCAGATCGTGAACGATTTCACATGAATTCAAGGTATCACCGACGACATGGTGGCCATCGCACGTAGCCGAGCAATACGTGGCTATCGTCTCGGGGCGAACTGTCGTTGCTTATAGCGCCTCCTTTGATCGGCGCCTGCCCGCCATCGCTACGGACTAACAACCCCCGGAGCTGACAACCGCCTGCGCAATGCTGCTGTATATGGAGCGGTGAATGGGTGAAAGGGCTGGCAATGGAGCTGGATCAAGCTTATCGAGACCGCTATCGAATGCGGGGTGCTGGAGGTCGGCTCCCACCGCGCACCAAGCAATGCACTAATGACTCTGGACGTGCTGTACTACCTGCAACGTCGCACAAATGGATGTAAATCAACAACTTGGCCTGCTGGTAGATAATCAGTAGATACTGCCAAAGCTAATTCAATTTTTCACATAGCTAAATCAAGCATCTCATGTCTATTGAAAGTATTGGTCAGTATCAATAAGATGATTCTGCAACAACAAATTAATATTAACATCAGGGAGAGATCTTATGGCACTTAAACCAGGCCCAAAGCCAATTGCTAAATCAACCGGCGAAGTTGATAAGCGTCGTCGTGACAATAAAGACACGCAGGGAAATAATCCCGACTTGAAACCTAGCAAGACCTCAAAAAAATAGGTTGTCACTGGCAGAAGCTACTTTAATGGTAGCTTTTGTCATTGAGGCTTTTAGGGAATGAAGGCATAGTCGGTAATTTTTATTTATCTGAGGATCATTACTCACTATATGAGCGCTATAACAACATATCAGATAGCATCATTGCTGCAGCAGAGCTTGAGAGTTCAATTCTCTTGGTTTTTCTCGTGAGGAATTTGCGCGGCCAAGACCCGCAGGCGTACTCTTTGTTCTGCTCGCCCCAGCGATACCGATAGAAAAAGCTGACCGACACGCCGTCCTTACTCAGGGAAATTCGACCGGCGAGATTGCCATCCTCCCGGCGGATTCGGCCGGCATCGTTGGGAGTCAGCGACTCGAGTTCTTTGACGGTGATTTTGGCCATGAAATGGGCTCCCCCTACTTTTACCCCCACAAAAACGTCGGCTCTTAATGGACGTTACTGGACTCTCGTAGAGCAGAACACCGCTGGAGCTCAAGTAAATACTAGCTTATAAAATTCCAGAGTAAAATTTTGGAATCTTTCAAGAAGTATGAAAAAGGAGATGGGGTGCTAGGGGTCGAGTGTTCGAATCACTCCGTCCCGACCATTATTCCTGAGTAAAATCAGACTCTTAAGCCGATCAGATAGATCGGCTTTTTTGTGCCTGCGCAAAACCCGCGCAAAACTACCCGGTGATTTTGTAAGGAGGCGTCGGATTTGGCACCGCCTTGCAGGATGTTTGGCGCAGGGTGTCTGCCTTAGGAACGCGGTATTTCGCGGAATTGTTGGCACCGCAATGGTGTCACTCAGATTCTGGTTTCGACGGCCGAGGAAACTTTGCATTTGGAAAGCCTTTTTTAAGCGCCATTAGGCACGCTTCGGGCCAGGGTCGAGAAGATTTAACGGGATGGGCGGGCGCGGAGCCCGCCCTTTATTACTTGTTGTACCGCTCAAGTGATATTGCAGGGTCTTGATACTCAGGCACATCCTTCCAGTGATCGAAGTAGCCTTCCCACTTCGTGGCGTACTCATTGAATATTTCGTTGCCCGTGTTTTTGTACAACAGCTGCAATTGTTTTACGTGAATAAGGTGATAAACGTTCTGTTTCTTCTCGCCATTTTTTTTCGTGAAGGCAGTTGGGTAAGCAACCAAGTACGCCTTGTTCCATGGAATATCTATGGAGCCTTTGTTTCCTTTTGTTTGAATGGTGCCCACTTCAACCCAGCTCTTGGCTGGCAAAGAGGTTGATGTAGGGTTGTAAATGGATTCGGATATTTCCACCTTCACCACACCATCCTTGACGGTCTCCAGCTTGATCTTGTTGGGTGCTGGAGCTGAAGAGTAGCTAAGTACCGCATTCATCAGCTGCGAGTTTCCACGATCGGTTAGATAGTTCGTCCACATCTTTCCGGTCTTTTCCACATCACCCAAGCCATGCTCGCCATTGCCTGGTATTTCGATTATTGCATTGGTGACTTTCTCGCCGGATAGACGAATCTTGACGATGTTGGTCAGTTGATAGCGGCTGTTATAAAGTTCAGGGACATCAAACAGTGGAAGCATGGCGGCGAGTGCTTTCACGTTCTCTGCGGCCAGTTTTTTGGCTACTTGGTCGTCTTCGGAGTTTGCATAGGCGATCAGGATGTTGAGCGCGGTCAGCCAGCCATTCAGTGTCAGCAACGGAACTTCATGCGGATACTCTTCAATGGTCAGACCATGTGGCACCTTCTCAAGCACACCACCTTCGGCTGTCGGAATTGAAAAGCTTTTGGCGATCCGCTTATTTACATCGACATACTTCTGATCTCCACTTACTGCATGCAGGCTGGACAGGGAGTCAAGCCAGCGCGCCTGGGTGAGCGCGCTATAGAACTTGCCCGGAAGGGAAGAGAGACCGCCTTCTGGGTCGTAGTAGAAGACGAGGGCGCCTTTAAAGTTGGCCATCCTGGCAATTCCTGCATCTGCCACCTTCTTTGCAGCCTCGATGTACCTCGGGTCCTTGGTGGTGCGATAGGACTGGATGTAGTCGTTGATGACATACGGCCCGTAGATAGGGTGCTCGACAACCCCCTTTTCCGTAATTCGTCCAGGGTAGCCATCTGGAAGCCATCCAAGCTTGTAGTAAGCGAATACGTCCGCTCGTTCAGGGTTAAGCGGCATCGGCGCTCCGACCGTGGCTTTGTCGTCAGCTGGGCACCCAGTCAGGGTGGCGACGACGAAGGCGGCTAGTAGAGAACGTATTGCAATCATTGCGAAATTCCTTGAAGTATCCATTCAATTTCAAACACCCGTAGCGCTGGCCCGGTCAGTTTGCGGCGGATTCTACAAGCGAACGTCTGTTGTGTCTGGGGTTGTGGTTTTGGTGTTCGTCGGCAGGACGCCGGGGCAGGGACTTTCTTGGCGAAAGCCTGTAGGGAGTTTTGCGGGGGATCGTGATTCCAGGTCCAACCACGTTAGGCGTCGATTGCAGTGGGCGTCTACGTAAGTTGTTGCTATTGACTCCAGCATTGCTCAGATGGCGGAACGCAGCAATTGCGCACAAACCGCAGGCAAAGAAAAGCCCGCGATGGGGAGGGCGGGCTTAAAGGGTTTCACTAGGAGCTGGGGCAACCATAGGCGCTCGACTGTGAAAAGATCGTGAATAGTCTCAAGTCAGTACGATGCAGCTATGGCCTGGGCCAGTTGCTGGTCATTCATCAGCGGCGGCGTGTATGTGGTGCGATAAAAGCGAATGGCTTGTTCAAATTGGGCGCCGCGAATCTCGCCGTTTGAGCCAATGAACGCAAGGGCGTCAGCCTTCGCGGGTTTGAAATTGTTCGACGCGAGCATGGTCAGCCCAGTCGTTCCCGCAACGGTGTAGGTTGGAGCCATTAGTACAGATAGCATCGAGTTATTATAGGAGTCATCGGACTCCTCAGAGGCATGAGCGTTGATCGACACTATGAGGGCGGCTACCAGGGTCTTCCATGAGTCCATTCTTCGTTGCTTCCATTGCGGCCTGCGTGGGACGCATAGAATATGCTGGGACGAGAGGAGTGAACAGCCTTGAGTCGGCATCAGAACGAGGTCGCTATCGCCTGCGCCAGTTGCATGTCAGACATGTGAGGCGATGTGTAGGTCGAACGATAGTACCGGGACGCTTGCTCAAATTCCGCACCGCGAATATCGCCGCCTGAACCAATGAACGCCAAGGCGTCGGTCTTCGCCGATTTGAAAATCTTTGGTGGCTCGGTCGTGAGCGATGTGATTCCGCCAACGATGATAGTCGGCAAGGAAATGGTGATAAATATCCCAGCAGCGATAGGGTTGACGTTGTCGCCTGACAGGGCTGGTGTGCTAATCGACAACAAGAGTGCGATTGCCAGAGTCTTCCATGAGTCCATTCTTCGTTGCGTCCGTTGTGATCAGAGGGCGCCACCCTATCAGGGAGTGGCGCACCAGGAGCAAGAACCCCCGCCCGCCGCCACTGCCGATCAGCTCGCGGGCAAGGTGGGTGAGGCGTTTGTCTGCTGCTGGAGCATTGCGTCGACCTGTGCAAGCGTCACCCGCGCAATGATACTCGTGGGAATGCGCGACGTGTCGGACAAGTTGTACACCCGGAAGTCATCCCCTATCACTTTTTCGGCCATCAGTTCGAGCGAAGGCAATATGCGCGTGTGATAGTGCTGATCGAGCCCGCAGGGCGACTTGGCGGATTTATCGTTTTCGTAAAACCTCCCGGCGTTTTCGTGCAGGTCAACGCCGACAAGAAACACTTGGGAAAAGCCCATGTGGAATGCCAGCTGTAGCGCCAGATAAGCCACGGTGCGAGCATCGAAAAAACCTTCGCTCATGTCTTTACTGAACCCAATCGGCCTTTTACGAAGAGGCAGCAGAGCGTGATTGGCGACCAATGCGCTGTGCCGCCCCAGCATCCTGTCGAGCCAGGAGGGTCTTGTGGCCTTGGATAGCGGGTAAAGCTCGCCGGTGGCAAGACTCTGCGAGGCGCGTGCGTGGTCCTCCCAAAGCGCGACTCTTTGGCTATTGGCCAGCGCGTAGTGGAACAGATCGGGTTGTTGATCGGAAAAGCTTCGGTCTGTGCAGGCGTAGAAACACGGTTTGACGGTGCTGTTCATAAACATGGAGATAGCGCCGTTCATCGTGATCATGGGCACGTGCGCAAATCGTTCAAGAGGAAATGACTTCGCCGAAGCGCCGGAGGCAATGATGAACACTGCGCCTGCGTGGCTCTTGCGACAGTCAGCAAAATCGTGCAGCACCAGGGGGCGAGGGTGTGAACGCAGGGCGCCCGCTTGCGGTGCGAACAACAATGCATGCTTGTGTTTGCCAGCCTGCTCGGCATGGACGAAGGACATCTGTTTCATCAAGCCCAACCGTTCACTGAAGGAGTGGTGTGTATCACCGGACCTTGAGTGAGCGCTTGAATTCCATCGATCAGATAAACGGTGCTACTTGATTAAGCGCGCCGAGGAGCTCGCCGTGTTCAGCACTTGCTCGTCGACCCACCACGGATGCACGTAGGCCAGCCCGTAGGTTTTCGATTCACCCTCTATATGCGCCACGCACCCTGTACTATCCGGCGACTGTTGAGCACAGCGTTGAAAAATAATGGCTGAAGCCTGTCCCTTTTTTTCTTCTCGCCTGTCATTCCAGGCAAGTGAACAAAATCGAGAGCTTCTTCCAATGCCCGCAGTCCTACCTTTGCGCTTGCGCCCGCTGCTCAAGCTGAGCCTGATGCTGAGCCTCAGCGCCAGCCCGTTGTTCGTCCCTACCAGCTTTGCCGAAGACGCCGCTGCCCGCCGCAGCTATCAGGTGCCAGCCGGCAGCCTGAGCGCGGCGTTGACCCGATTTGCCGGGTTGTCGGGCGTCAACCTGTCGGTGGACCCGGCGCTGGTCAGTGGGCGCAGCAGCAGCGGTTTGTCCGGCGAGTACGGCGTGGAGGAGGGCTTTGCGCGTTTGCTGCAAGGCTCCGGCCTGCAATTGCAACCGATGGGTACGCAGGCCTACATGCTGGTGCCGGCGCCGGAAGGCAGCGCGCTGGAGCTGGCGCCGACCTCCATCCTCGGCACCACCGGCCTGTACGACGGCGACACCTATGCCGGTGGCCAGGTGGCGCGCCGTGGCTCTCAAGGCATGTTGGGCACGCGGGACTTCATGGAAACGCCATTCAGCATGACCACCTACACCGCCGACGCGGTGAAGAACCAACAGGCGCGCACCCTCGGCGACCTGATCAACAGCGACCCGTCGGTACGCGCCACCAACCCGGCCGGTGGGCGTTATGAGCAGTTCACCATTCGCGGCTTCAGCCTGTTCAACAGTGACGTGTCGTACAACGGCCTCTACGGCGTGTTGCCGACCTACACCATCGATATGGAAATGGCCGACCGCGTCGACATCTTCAAAGGCCCGACCCAGTTGATCAACGGCATCTCGCCACGCGGCAGTGTGGGCGGCGGGATCAACGTGGTGCCCAAGCGCGCCACCGACAAGGACATCACCTCGTTTACCGGCAGTTGGGCGTCGGATAGCCAGGCCGGCGGCGCGGTGGACGTGGGCCGGCGTTTTGGCGAGGACAACAAGTTCGGCCTGCGCTTCAACGGCGTGAAGCAATCCGGCGATACCGAATGGGATCACCAGAGTGTCGACCGCGAGATGGCCGTGCTGGGCCTGGATTTCCGCGGCGAGCGCCTGCGCCTGTCCACCGACGTCGGCCGCACCGAGCGTGACACCGATGCACCGCAAGAGCGTGTGCAGGTGGCCGCCGCCGCGCCGGTGCCGAGCGCCAACGATGTGCGCCGCAACTATGCGCAGTCCTGGAGCAAGGCCCGCACCAAGGACACCTTCGGCACGGTCAATGCCGAATACGACCTCGGTGACTCAGTGATGCTCTACGGCGGTGTAGGCGCGCGTAAAAGCAATCACGAGTTCCTGCGCCATGCGGTGTCGGTGAGCAACGCAGCCGGCGCGTTCGTCGTATCGCCGCGGGATTTCACCCGCGATGAAAACGTGCGCACCGCCACGGCCGGCGTGCGCAACTGGTTCCACACCGGGTCGGTGAGCCATGAGGTCAACCTGGCCGCCAGCTACTTCTATATGGACTTCACCAACGGCGGTGCGCGGTATGCAAACGCGTCGAGCAACCTGTACAACCCCGTGCAAACCCCGACGCCGTCTGTGGCCACGCGCCAGGATGCGAAGGTCTACACCGAGAATAAATCCAGCGGCGTGGCCCTGTCCGACACCCTGGGCTTTCTCGATGACCGCCTGCTGCTGACCCTCGGCGCGCGCTGGCAGCGTGTGATCGTGGACGACTGGAGTGATGGCGTCAAAGGCAAGACCAACTACGACGAAGAGAAGGTCTCGCCGTCCGGCGGCCTGCTGTTCAAGGCCACCGATAAGCTGTCGTTGTACGCCAACTACATGGAAGGCCTGAGCCAAGGCAAGATCGCACCGTCGACCTCGCGCAACGAAGACGCGATCTTCCCACCGTTTGTCAGCCGCCAGGTGGAAGTGGGCGCCAAGTACGATGCCGGCGCATTCGCCGTGACGGCGGCGGTGTTTCGCATCAAGCAACCGGCCTACGAGACCAACGCGACCACGCGGTTGTTCGGGCCTAACGGCAAGCGCGAGAACACCGGTGCCGAGTTGAGCGTGTTCGGCGAACCGCTCAAGGGTGTGCGCCTGCTTGGCGGTGTGATGTACATCGACAGCAAGCTCAAGGACACCACCAACGGCGCCTGGGACGGCAACCGTGCGCCGGCCACGCCCAAGTACAACGTCAACCTCGGCGCCGAATGGGACGTGCCGACCCTGGAAGGCCTGACCCTGACCAGTCGTGGCGTCCACTCCAGCTCCCAGTACCTGGACCAGTCCAACGTCAAGGAAATCGACGCCTGGAACCGGGTCGACGTGGGGGCGCGCTATGCCTTCAAGGTGGATGACAAGCACATCACTCTGCGGGCGAATGTGGAGAACGTCGCCGACAAGCGCTACTGGAGTTCGGCGGGCGCATCGGATGACAGCGAGCCGGGCCTGACCTTGTCCACACCGCGCACTTACCTGCTGTCGGCCACGGTCGACTTCTAGACGCCGATAAAGGCAAACAACCACCTGTGGCGAGAGAGCTTGCTCCCTCGCCACAGGTACAGTGTGCGCCCTTGAATGTTTTTTGATCACGCCGCCCTGATATGGAATAGTACCCGCCGTTTTCCCCAGCCTGTCTAGCTGGGGTGTTTTAACGCCGAGGTCCTTGTCATGCGAATCCTGCGCTCCATCCCAATCCTTGCCACCTGCATCCTGGCGTTCTCTTCAAGCGTGCTGAACGCTGCCCCCATCGACCTCAACGACGGCCAACACGCGGTGCACCTGCCCGATGCGCCCCAGCGCGTGGTGGTACTGGAGTTCTCGTTTCTCGACAGCCTCGCCGCCGTTGATGTCACGCCCGTCGGCGCCGCCGATGATGGCGATGCCAACCGTGTGCTGCCCCGTGTGCGCCAGGCCATCGGCCAATGGAAATCGGTGGGCCTGCGCTCGCAGCCGAGCATCGAGGAAATCGCCCGGCTCAAGCCGGACCTGATCGTTGCCGACCTTAATCGTCATCAGGCGCTGTACAGCGACCTGGCAAGCATTGCGCCGACCCTGTTGTTGCCGTCACGCGGCGAGGATTATGAGGGCAGTCTCAAGTCCGCCGAACTGATCGGCAAGGCCCTGGGCAAGAGCCCGCAGATGCAGGCACGCATCGCCCAGAACCGCGAGAACCTGAAGAAGATTGCCCAACAGATTCCCGCCGGTGCCAGCGTGCTGTTCGGTGTCGCCCGCGAAGACAGCTTTTCCGTACACGGGCCGGACTCCTACGCGGGCAGCGTGCTGCAAGCCATCGGCCTGAAAGTGCCGTCGGTACGCGCCAATGCCGCCCCCACCGAATTCGTCAGCCTGGAGCAACTGCTCGCGCTGGACCCCGGTTGGTTGCTGGTGGGCCATTACCGTCGCCCGAGCATCGTCGATGCCTGGAGCAAGCAGCCGCTGTGGCAAGTGCTCGGCGCCGTGCGTAACAAACAGGTAGCCGAAGTGGATGGCGACAGTTGGGCGCGTAACCGCGGCGTGTTGGCCTCGGAGCAGATCGCCGAAGACGCCCTGGCGATTCTCAAGGGCGGCAACGCCGTACTGAGCCAATAAGCATGGGACGCAGCCTCGCGGCGGCGGGCATTGTGCTGCTGGGCACTGTGCTGTTCTGGCTGTCGCTGTACAGTTGGTCGCCGTTCACGATCAGTGCGACGGACGCGTGGAACGGCTTGGTGCACCAGGGCCGTGTGGGCGGCAACATGGCCTATATCGTCGCCCAATTGCGCGTGCCTCGCGCGGTGTGCGCGGCGCTGGTAGGTGCTTGCCTGGGCTTGGCCGGGGCGCTGATGCAAGGCATTACGCGTAACCGCTTGGCGTCGCCGTCATTGTTCGGCGTAACCGCGGGCGCGGCGTTGGGGCTGGCATTGTTTTCGACGGGCTTGGTGGCGCCGCCGTTTGCCGGTGGCGCGTTGCTGATGACCTGCCTGGGCGGCGCGTTGGCCTGGGTCACGGTGTTCAGCCTCGGCGGCGCCTGGTCGTCGACCACGGCCCAGGGTCGCCTGGTGTTGGCCGGGGTGGCGGTCGCGGCGTTGTGCGCGGCCTTGACCCGGCTCACGGTGATCCTGGTGGAAGCCCAGGCGCAAAGTGTATTGAACTGGCTGGCCGGCTCCCTCGCCAATGTGGGGGCCGCCCAGGTGCAACTGCTGTGGCCGTGCACCTTGATCGGCGCCCTGTGGGCGCTGTGGTGCGCGCCACGCCTGAACCTGATCAACCTCGGCGAAGACGCCGCCCGCTCGTTGGGCGTGGGCATTGCCAGCCTGCGCTTGCAGGTGTTTGTCGCCAGCCTGTTGCTGGTGGGCGCCAGTGTCTGCGCGGTGGGGCCGATTGGTTTTGTCGGGTTGATTGCGCCGAATATCCTGCGTCAGTTTCTCGGTAACGACTACCGCTGGTTGATCCCGCTGAGCGCGGCATTGGGCGCGCTGATCGTGCTCGGTGCGGACCTGCTCAGCCGCGCCGTGGCCTTCCCGGTGGAAACCCCGGCGGGCGTGGTCACGGCATTGATCGGCGCACCGTTCTTTCTGTTTCTTGCCAGGCGTGCCCTATGATCCGCCCCCGTATTCGCCTGTGGCTGCTGCTCGGCTTGTTGCTGCTGGCGGCCTTCGTCAGCCTCAGCGCTGGCACGTTGTGGCTCAAACCCGCGACCGTCCTGGATCGCCTGTTGGCCCACGATGCCCTCGACTTCGAAGTGTGGAACCACCGCCTGCCACGCAGCCTGATCGCGATTCTCGCCGGTGCCGCCTTCGGCCTGGCCGGGGCGATTGTGCAGGGGGTGATCCGCAACCCGCTGGCCTCGCCGGAAATCCTCGGCGTGACCCAAGGCGCCGGGCTGGCGCTGACCGTGGCGATCATCAGTTGGCCGCACCTGCCGATTGCCTGGCTGCCGCTGGTGGCCTGCCTGGGCGGTGCCGGCGGCGCCTTGCTGCTGGCGTTGTACAACACCGGTGTGAGTTTTTCCGGGGTGCGTTTTGCGCTGTCCGGGGTGGCGATTGCGGTGACCCTGTCCAGCGTCACCGAGTTTCTGATCCTGTCCCACCCGCTGGATATCAACACCGCGCTGCTCGCCCTCACCGGCAGTTTGTGGAGCCGCAACTGGCACCATGTGGCGCTGGTGCTGCCGTTCCTGCTGCTGATTGCGCTGGGGCTGTGCCTGGCCAAACCGCTGAACCTGATCGCCCTCGGCGATGAAGCGGCCCACAGCCTCGGCACCGCCCTGAGCCGCACACGCTGGCTGGCGATGGCCTGCGCGGTGCTGCTCACCAGCCTGGGCGTGGGCGTGATCGGGCCGATTGGGTTCATCGGCCTGGTGGCGCCGCATATGGCGCGACGGCTGGTGGGCGGGCATCACCAGTACCTGCTGCCGGCGGCGATGCTGATCGGCGCGCTGTTGCTGGTGCTGGCCGATACCCTCGGGCGCACGTTGATCGCGCCCAGCGAAATCCCCGCCGGGGTACTCACAGCGGTGATTGGCGCGCCGTATTTTCTTTGGTTGCTGGCACGGTTCAAGGGTTGATGACATGAGTATTCTCCAAGCCAACCAGCTCGATATCGGCTACGGCGGCACGCCCATCGTGCAGGGCCTTTCGTTTGCGCCACCGGCGGGCAAAGTCACCGCGCTGATCGGCCCGAACGGCTGCGGCAAGTCCACCTTGCTCAAGGCTTTTGCGCGTATTCTCAAGCCTACGCAGGGTGAGCTGACGCTTGACGGTCAGGCGTACAGCGCCTTGTCCGCCCGCCAATTGGCCCGGCACATTGCGTTCCTGCCCCAAGTATTGCCGGTGCCCGAAGGCGTCAGCGTGCGTCAGTTGGTCGCCTATGGCCGCAGCCCGCACAACTCGCTATGGGGGCGCCTGAGCGGCAACGATCAATCCCACGTGACCCAGGCCATGCAGCGCCTGGAACTGGACAACCTGGCCGACCGCGCCCTGGCGGATTTGTCCGGCGGCCAGCGCCAACGCGCGTGGCTGGCGATGGTGCTGGCGCAGAACGCGCCGGTGGTGTTGCTGGATGAACCGACGACCTACCTGGACATCAGCCATCAGGTCGAACTCATGGACCTGATGTGCGAACTGGCCGCCGAAGGCAAGACCGTGATCACCGTACTCCACGACATCAACCAGGCTTGCCGGTATGCCGAGCATTTGGCGGTGATGCATGGCGGCAGGCTGGTGGCCGATGGCGCGCCGGGGGAAGTGATCAGTGCGCAGTTGATGCGGGAGGTGTTTGAGGTGCAGGTGCAGATCATCAATGAGCCGGTTTCCGGTACGCCGATGTGCGTCGTGGAAAAAAGCACCCGCACTCACGCCTGACGCGGTAAAAATTTGGGAGGGGGCTTGCTCCCGATTGCAGTGCAACAGTCAAAACATCAAGTGACTGACACACCGCCATCGGGAGCAAGCCCCCTCTCACATTTGGATTTCAGTGGACTTCGGATTTCCACACGGCCTGCTTCACCTCAATCGCCTTGGGCAGCAACCGGTTCTGGAAAAACAAATCCGCCGTCGCCTGCTGCGCCTGAATGATGCCCTCATCAATCGGCAAAATCGGCGAAGGCGGGCGATTATCCATATAGCGCGCAACCACCTCGGCGGGCAGGCCCATGAAGTTGGTCAGCACCTTGAGGCTGTCTTCGCGCTGGCTGCGGGTCAGTGCTTCGGCGTTGGTCAGTTCAGCCAGCAGATCATGCACAAACCCAGGATTGTCCCGCGCATATTCGCGCCGTGCAGTGTACACCGGCCCCGACAACCCCAGCCCTTCACCATTGGCCAGCACATGGCTCGGGCTTTGGCTCAAGGCGAGGGACGAGTAGGGCTCCCAGATCGCCCAGGCATCCACGCTGCCTTGTTCGAACGCAGCGCGTGCATCGGCGGGTGGCAGGTACACCGGCTGGATGTCCTTGTAGCTCAGGCCGGCGTTGTTGAGTGCGCGCAGGATCAGGTTGTGGGAGCTGGAGCCCTTCTGGAAGGCGACCTTCTTGCCTTTCAAATCCGCCACCGAGTGCAGTGGGCTGGCATTGCGCACCAGGATGGTTTCGGCGCTGGGCTTGGGCGGCTCGGCGCCGATGTACACCAGGTCGGCGCCAGCGGCCTGGGCGAACAGCGGTGGGATATCGCCGGTTGAACCCACATCCAGTGCGCCGACGTTCAGCGCTTCAAGCATCTGCGGGCCGGCGGGGAACTCGATCCACTTCACGTCCGTCTGCGCGAAGCGTTTTTCCAGCAGGCCATGTTCCTTGGCGAGCACCAACGCGATAGAGCCTTTCTGATAGCCGATGCGCAGCGTGTCGGGCTCGGCCGCCCATGCGGTTTGCGTCACCAGTAGGGCCAGCAACAGGGCAGGAATCTTCATGCTTGAGCCTCCTTGAAGCGATGTTCCGGGCGAGCCAGACCGAGGTTTTCGCGCAAGGTCGTGCCGCTGTATTCGGTGCGAAACAGTCCCCGCTGTTGCAACTCAGGCACCACCCATTGGGCAAAGTCCTCCAGCCCGCCCGGCAGGTGCGGCACCAGGATGTTGAAGCCATCCGCCGCGCCGTTTTCGAACCAGTTTTGCAGCTCATCGGCAATCTGCTTGGGTGTGCCGATCAGGCTGTAATGCCCGCGCCCACCGGCAATGCGCCGGCCCAACTGCGCCAGGTTCAGCTGTTCGCGGTGGGCCAAGTCACTCAGCAATTGCTGGCGGCTGCGTTGCCCGCTGTCGGTCAATGGCAGCTGCGGCAGCGGCCCGTCCAGCGGGTAGCCGGACAGGTCGAAATTACCCAGCATGCGCCCCAGCAAGGCGACGCCGACTTCGGGCTCTACAAGGTCTTGGAACGCCGCGAATTTTGCCTGGGCCTCGGCCTCGGTGTGCCCGACCACCACAAACACACCGGGCATGATTTTCAGCGAGTCCGGCTCACGTCCATAGTGACCCAGGCGCCCCTTGAGGTCGGCATAAAACGCCTGGGCATTGGCCAGCGACGTCTGCGCGGTAAACACCACTTCGGCGGTTTGCGCCGCCAAGTCGCGGCCAGCTTCCGAAGAACCCGCCTGCACGATCACCGGCTGGCCCTGGGGCGAGCGCGCCACGTTCAGCGGGCCTTTGACCCGGAAGTGTTCACCCACATGGTCGAGCACATGCCGCTTCGCCGGGTCGTAATAGGTGCCGCTGGCTTTGTCACGCACAAAGGCGTCGTCTTCCCAGCTGTCCCACAGGCCCGTCACCACTTGATGAAACTCGCGGGCGCGGCTGTAGCGTTCGGCATGGCCCAGATGTTCAGCGCGGCCGAAATTCTGCGCCTCGGCGGCGGCGTCCGAGGTCACCAGGTTCCATCCCGCACGCCCACCGGACAGGTGGTCCAGCGAGGCGAACTTGCGCGCCACATGGTAGGGCTCGTTGTAGGTGGTCGTGGCTGTGGCGATCAGGCCGATATGCTCGGTCACCGCACTCAACGCCGAGAGCAGGGTCAGCGGCTCGAAATGGTCCGAACGCGCCGTGTGGCTGGCGATCTCACCCGTGGCCGCCGCAATGCTGTCGGCCACGAACAGCGCATCGAACCTGGCCGCTTCGGCCACCCGCGCCAGGTGTTTGTACTGGGCAAAATCCAGCCCGGCATCGGCCGGTACGTCCGGGTGGCGCCATGCGGCCACATGGTGCCCGGTGGCCATCAGAAAGGCGCCGAGTTTGAGTTGACGGCTCATGTCAGAAATCCTTGCGCATTTGCACGCCGAAGTAACGTTCATCGTCACGGGGCACGGCGCGGTAGATGTAGTTGCCGCCGCTGGCCAGCAGCGGCGAGTAGGACTTGTCGGCGAGGTTCTTCGCCAGCAGCGCCACGCGCCAGCCGTTGCTGTAGTCGGCCAGCGCCACGCTGGCGTTCCAGATGCCGTAGGCGCCTTGTTTGGTGTCGAGGTTCTGGCTGATGTCGTACTGCACTTCGCTTTGCCAGCTGTAGTCGGTGCCCAGTTCGATATCCAGGCCGTTGTCCAGTGCGATGGTGTAGTCGGCGCGTACGTAGCTTTTCCAGTCCGGGCTGAACGGCAGCGGCTTGCCATTCACGTTGCACGTGGCCGCCGCACCCGCTGGGCAGGCGAATTCGTCGATGCGCGCTCGGGTGTAGGCCAGGGCGCCGGAGAGCTTGAGTTGCTGGGTGGCCTGCAACGCGTAATCGAGCTCGACGCCTTCGGTGCTGACGCTGCCGGCGTTGATCAAACGGGTCACGACCTGGCCGGCGACCGTGTCGAAAAAGTTGGCCTGGTAGTTGTCGTAGTCGCTGTGGAACACGGCCAGGTTGGTGGTCAGGCGGTTGTTCCAGGCGGTGGCCTTGATCCCGGCTTCCCAGGTGTTGGAGGTCTCCGGCTTGAGCGCGTCGGTGTCGCGCGGCTGCATGTTGAAGAACACGTTGTAGGCCGGGCCTTTGTAGCCACGGGAGTAGGTCAGGTAGCTGGTGACGTTATCGCTGATGTCGTACTGCACGCCGAGGCGGCCGGACCAGCCGTCTTCGTCCACCGAACCCGAGCTGGACGTGGCCGGCTGAATCCCGCTGACGGTGGTGGCCGACGTGGAGACGCGGCGGTGATCGTATTTCAGATCGTCGTGGGTGTAGCGCAGGCCGGCGATGCCGCGAAAGCGCGAGGTGAAGTTCAGCGTGGTCTCGCCGAACACCGCGTAGCTGTCGCTGGTGGTGCTGTAGTCGGCGATGCCACGCTCGGTGCGCGTGGTGGTAGTGAGCGTGCGCTGGTAGGTTTCTTGGTCCTTGCCGTGCATGTAGAACAGGCCGCCCACGTATTCGAGGAATTCACCCTTGGGCGAGGCCAGGCGCAGTTCCTGGGAGTATTGGTCGAAGGCCAGCTCGCCTTTGTCGGCGGTGCCGGGGAATGCCGCAGTCACCGTGCCGAGGCGGTCGCCGTCCTGGTACTGGGTGTTGTCCCAGCCGCGCCAGGCGGTGATCGAGGTGAGGGTGTAGTCGCCGAGGTTCCAATCCAGCTGGGCCGACAGACCTTTGTTGGTGTCTTCCACATGGCTGCGGGTGTCGGTGTTGATGTCGCGGTTGTCCCTGGACGCGCGCACCGGGTTCAAGGCGTTGCTGAAGGCCGGGGTCAACGACTTGCTGACGACACCATTCGGCGCGTCGTCGTGGGACTGCATGTAGTCGGCGATCAGGGTCAGCGTCACGTCGTCATTGGGGGTGAACTCCAATTTGCCGCGAATGCCCTTGTGGTTGTAGCCGTTGACCTCCTGGCCGTTGTGCTGGTTGTCGACGTTGCCGTCGTAGCTGCCGAACAGTGTGCTGAGCGAGCCCTTGAGCAGGTCGGGTACCAGGCTGGCGCCGATGCCGAAGCGGGTGCGGCTTTCATTGCCGCTGTAGTAGGACTGGTCGATGTAGCCGTGGGGCTCGGCGGTGGGCGCCTTGCTGGTGATATTCAGCACCCCGGCCGAGGCGTTCTTGCCGAACAGCGTGCCTTGGGGGCCGCGCAGCACTTCGATGCGTTCCAGGTCGAGCAGGTCGAGGGTGGCCTGGCCAGGGCGCGCATAGACCACGCCGTCGATCACCGTGGCCACGGTCGGCTCCACGCCGGGGGACGTGGAAATGGTGCCGACGCCACGTACAAACAATGACGTGTCCTTGTTCGATGCGCCCGTGCGAAAGTTCAGCGACGGCACCTGCTGCGCGATGCTCGCCACGCCGTTGCGGTTGTCGCGTTCCAGTTGCTCGCCGTCCAGTACTGAGACCGCCACCGGGACTTTCTGCAGGGATTCTTCGCGGCGGGTGGCGGTGACGGTCACCGCTTTGAGGGTGGCTTGCGGCTCGTCGGCGGCAATGGCACCGGCCACGGGAAGCGCGGTCAGACCGGCAAGAAACAATAAGTGAGAGTGTTTGTGCATGCTGTGCCCGCTCGAAAAAATGCCCTGGTCCACTGCGGTTCTGCGACCGTCAGCGCCTGTGAAACTGTCGTGGGCATTCGCTTGAGCGAGTAGCAGACAGCGCGCTTTGTTAGCGCTAACATCGGCATTATTGTTAGCTCTGCTTTAGAGCGTCAAATACTTAAAAATTAGTCCTATATTCTTTTTGGTTGTTAACAGGATCATCCCGTGAGCGAAGAAAAACCGCGCAAACGCCGTGGCGCCGGGCGCGTCACCCTGAACGCCGTGGCGCGCCAGGCCGGGGTGTCGGCGATCACCGTGTCGCGTTACTTCAACCAGCCGGAGCAGGTGTCGCCTGAACGCCGTGAACGCATTGCCCAGGTGGTCGCCGCGCTGGGGTATGTGCCCAATCTGGTGGCTGGCGGGTTGGCGTCGGCACGCGGGCGGATTGTGGCGATGGTGATCCCGAACATCTCCGGGCCGATCTTTGCCAACACCATCCAGGGCTTCAGCGACACCCTCAGTCGCTATGGCTACCAGTTGTTGTTGGCGTCGAGTTACTTCAGCGCCGAACAGGAAGAAAGCGCGGTGCGGGCTTTTCTCGGCTGGTCGCCGGCGGCACTGGTACTGACCAGCCGCTTCCACAGCGCGGCCACTGAAAAGATGATTGCCGACGCGGACATTCCGGTGGTGGAAACCTGGGACTACGTGCCCGAACGCGCACCGGTGCAGATCGGCTTTTCCCACTACGCCGTGGGTGTCACGGCCGCGCGTTACCTGCATGACAAGGGCCATCGACGCATGGCCTTCGTGCAGAACAGCGTGGCGGGCGACTTCAGCGCACAGGAGCGTGGCGAAGGCTTTGCCGCGACCCTGATCGAGCTGGGTGTGCAGCCCCAGGTGTTCGTCCCGCACGCTGGTCGCGCGCCGTTCGATGCGGGCAAGCAAGCGATGCAAGCACTGATGACTCGCGCCACACCGCCGGACGCGATTTTCTTCGCCAATGACAACCTGGCCGCCGGCGGCCTGCTGGCTGGGCAGCGTTGCGGGTTAAAGTGCGCGGTGCTGGGGTTCGGTGACTATCCGTTTGCCGAGATGCTGTTGCCGAGCCTGAGCACGATCAAGCCGCCGGCCCTGGAGATCGGCGTACTGGCGGCGACCCGTGTGCTGCAAAGCCTGGGCGTGTTGCCGGATGCCGTACAGCGTTTGAACCTGTTGGACTGCCACTTGATCGAACGGGAAAGCGCCTGAGCGTTTTCACTACTCACCAGGACCTGCCCATGACCGAACCCGCCCCCAAGACCCGCCGTGCGCCCAAGGGTGAAAAACGCCGCGAAGAGCTGCTGGACGCCGCCTTGCAAGTGTTTTCCCTGGAAGGCTACAGCGGCGCCTCGATGGCCCAAGTGGCGGGCATCGTGGGGATTTCCGTGGCGGGGTTGCTGCATCATTTTCCCAGCAAGATCTCGCTGTTGATGGGCGTGTTGCAGCGGCGTGATGAGGTCAACCAGCGCATTGCCGATGAAGTGCGTGCGCAGAAATCCCTCAATGGCTTGCTCGGCAGCCTGCGGGCGATCAACCGCTCGAATGCCACCGCGCCTGGCGTGGTGCGCGCGTTTACCATCCTGAATGCCGAAAGCCTGCTGGACACCCAACCGGCCTGGGCGTGGTTCCAGGCGCGCTACGCAGCGATTCACCAACGCATGCAAGGGCAGTTTGCCGACCTGGTGGCGGCGGGGGAGGTGCGCGGTGATGTGGACATCGCCGGGCTGGTGGAGGAGATCCTGGCCATGATGGATGGCTTGCAGATCCAGTGGTTGCGGTTTCCGGAGCAGGTGGACTTGGTGGCGCGCTTCGATACCTACATTGCACGGGTCGATGCAGCGATCCGAACCTGAGGCCAAAGTGGGAGAGGACTTGCCCCCGATGAGCATGGGTATCTACACATCTTCCAGTGGATGATGAATCTATGGCAAATAGGCTGTTGTGGTGAGCGGGCTTGCCCGCTCACCACAGAGTTGTGTATGAGCCTTTGAGAGTTTTGTAGAGACCCATGCCCCGATGAGGGAGTGTCAGCCAAGAATATTCCGACTGACCCCCGCCATCGGGAGCAAGGCCCCCCACAAAAAGCACCTTCTTTTACCCGTCAGTTACCGGCAGCGCTGCCCTGGGTGGTGTCATCGCTCATGTCATAGCCATCACCGTCGCTGGTGCCGCCATCCCCTTCATTCTGATGCAACACACCACCGGTCTTCACCTGTGGCAATTCACGCAGCGTCGAATTAAGCGCTGAACGCGGCAACGGGTTGCTGGTGGTGGTCGACAGTTCCTGGCGGAACGGGTTGACCAGCTTGGCGTTCAGGCGGATGTCCTGGGACGACGCGCCCACCGACAAGTTGAAGCTGTCGGCGTCCACCACCCATTGCTTGCTCTTGACGTCGTAGTAGGCCAGCGAGCGGTCGTTAAGCTCGATGGTCACGCGCTTGCTCTCGCCCGGTTTCAAGAACACCTTCTTGTAGCCCTTGAGTTCCTTGAGCGCACGCTCGACTTTCGGATTGTTCTGGCCCACGTACAGTTCGGCGACTTCGGCGCCCGCGACCTTGCCGGTGTTGGCCAGGTCGAACGACACCTTGATCGGCGCCCCGGCCACTGCCACCCCTGGCGTTACGCTGATGTTGCTGTAGCCGAAGGTGGTGTACGACAAACCATAACCGAACGGGTAGAGCGGCTTGATGCCTTTCTTCTCGTAGCCGCGATAGCCCAGGAACAGGTCGTCCTTGTAGCTCACCTCGGCCAGGGTTTCCTGGTTGTCGAACGTGGGGAAGGTCGCGTAGATCGGGTTGTCTTCGATGTTGCGCTCGATGCTGATCGGCAACTTGGCCGACGGGTTGACCTTGCCCAGCAGGATCTCCGCCAACGCCTGGCCGCCGTTCTGCCCAGGGTAGAACGCATGCAGCGCGGCCGGTACCTGGTCGATCCAGTCGCTCATCTTCAACCCGGTGCCGCCGTGCAGGGTGACCACGGTATTCGGGTTGACCTTGGCGATGCTCTGGATCAGTTGGCCCTGGAACTCCGGCAGGTCGAAGCTGTGGTCGAAGCCTTCACCTTCGTACTCGTTGCTGTTGCCCGCCGCTACCAGCACGGCGTCGTACTTGGCCAGGTCCTGTGGCGCCACCAGCGAGGCCCAGCTCATCTGCACGCCCACCAAACCGCCCATGGTCGAGAGGTAGCCGTTGCGGCGCGAGTATTCCAGCTTGATGTCGACGGCTTTGCCGGCTTCCAGATTGACCTTGGCAAACACTGGGATGGTCGGCGGAATGCTGTTGTTGGGCAGCGGCTTGCCGTCGCCGTTATCCAACACCTTCTTGCCGTTGACGTAGAGGCGCACGGCACCGTCGGCGCGCACCTTGAACACCTGCTCGCCGCTGACCGTCGGGGTGATCTGGCCGCTGTAGCGGATCGAGGTGGCCGCCGTATCGCCGTTCACCGGCAGGCTGTCGGTGGACCAGTCCAGGTCGACATGGCGGTCGGTGCGGCTGGCCGCCGGGTCGCCGGACCAGTTGGGGTTGCTGAAGAACTCGGTCTTCACGCCTTTGACGCTGTTGCCGTCGCTGTCGGCGTGGGTCCAGTTGGACGCCGCAGGGTCCAGGGACAGGCCGTCGATAAACTCGACCTTGGCACCCGGCGCCAATTGCTGCAGGCCGCTCAACTCGCTGATGTAGTTGGCCGCCATCACATTCGCGCTGCCGAACCCGGTAGGCGGTGCGTACTTGGCCAGGTTGCCGACCACCGCGAGGGTCTTGACCTTTTTGGCATCCAGAGGCAGCAGGCTGTTCTGGTTTTTCAGCAGCACTATGCCTTCGCGCGCGGCGTTCAGGGCCACGCGGTTGCTGGTGGCGCTGTTCATGTTGTGGCTGGTCAACGGCGCTTTGCTGTCGAACTTGTACAGGTAGATCTGCTTGAGGATGCGCCGCACCTTGTCATCAATGGTCGCGCTGCTCAGCTCGCCGCTGTCCAGGAACGGCTTGAGCACCGTGCTGTTCATCTGGTAGCCCATCATGTCCAGGTCGGTGCCGGCCTGTGCCGCCGGCAAGCCGTCGACCACCGCGTTGTAGTCGCTCTGGACGAAGCCTGGGTAGCCCCATTCGGTCTTCAGGATGTCGCGCATCAGGTGTTTGTTCTGGCAGGCAAACTCGCCGTTCACCTTCTGGAACGCGCACATCATCATCGCCACCTTGCTGTTCTTCGAGGCGGACTCGAAGGGCGGCAGGGTCATCTCGCGCAGCACCCGTTCGCTGATGATTTCGTCGAGGTGGAAGCGGTTGCTCTCCTGGTCGTTGGCCGCGTAGTGCTTGGCGTTGGCCCACACGCCACGGGACTGGATGCCGTTGATCACCGCCGGCCCCAGGCTGGCGCCGAGGAACGGGTCTTCACCGGACAAATACTCGAACGCACGGCCGCTGTAGGGCATGCGGTACAGGTTCACGCCGGGGCCGGTGACGAACTGATAACCGCCGCTGGCGGTGTCGTAGCCCAGGGCACGGCCCAGGTCGATGGCGCGGCGCGGGTTCCAGCTGGCGGCCAGGTTCGGGCCGGAGGGGTAGACCACGCCCTGGGCGTTGCCTTCACTGGTGTAGCGCACACCGACGCCGCCGTCGGCACCGTGAATCTGCGGGATGCCGTATTGGCTTAGCGGCTTGACGTCCCAGCCACCGGTGCCGCCGATGTAGGCGAGTTTTTCTTCCATGGTCATCTTCGCCAGGGTTGCATCGGCTGCCTTTTCGGCACGGTTCACCCGGCCTTCGTCCAAGGCCGGGCTGGTGGCCGCGTGCACCTGGGACACGGCCAGCGCCAGCAGGGCAAACGCCGACTGCGCACCGATCATCTTGCGTTTATTCATGGGGTTTCTCCGACAACTGTTTAGTAAAAATAGGGTGACGCTCGTCACTTTTTCGTGGGCAATAGTTCGCCTTGATCGCAATGTTTAACCAATGGCTAATTGCAATTACTTGGCGGGTTTTGCAGGTTCTGTAAGTTTAATAATTGTATTAGTTATTGTTATGGGTGATGTCTTGGCGATATCACGAGATGGCATTTTGAACCGCGAAATCGCGATAATTAAGGCAATTCTTGCGGTTATAAGTCAAACAAAAGCTAATTTTTGCGTGAAATAAGAAATATTTCATTACGATTTTGAACTTAGGCTAAACCTACCAGTCGATTGGTTTAAGAAAAATAATGGCGGCATGGCGAACTAGTGGCGTTGCTCGGTAGTTCTAAAAGGCCATGTTTTATACACGCTGTCATACACAACGCTTTGGTGTAGGGTCTTGAACGCATTCAAGGCGCCACTTGAGCGGTCCGCGGTTTTTTATCTGGAGAATATTTATGAAGAAGTCCCTGTTGGGTGCTGGTTTTGTGCTGGGCGTTGCATTGAGCGGCGCGGCCGTTGCGGCTGAAGCCACCGACGCGGATGCCAAGTCCGGCACCGCCGATTCCACCGTGCTGACCCAGACCCACGATGCCAAGGCCGCCAAGAAGCAGAAGGCTGAAACCACCAAGGGTGGCCGGCCGTTGAATGGCAGCCAGGGCGCGCCGAAGACCTCGAACTAAGGTGAAAACGCGGTCCCCTGTGGGAGGGGGCTTGCCCCCGATAGCGGTGTATCAGCAAGCACATGTGGCAACTGGTCCACTGCTATCGGGGCAAGCCCCCTCCCACATGGGTTTCCCAGAGTCCTTTAGAACCTCGCCCCTCAGATAGCTGCTCATGCCAAGCCCCTCAACACCTATCAACGCCTGCCAACTGCGCATCCCGCACACCGAACAGGTCTGCGCCTGGCTGATGCACAACGCCGGCTTGAAAACCGTTGACCTGGACCGCGCCCGGCGCCTGTCCCAGGAGTCTGACGACACCGAATTGCTCGGCTTGCTCACCCGTCTGGGGCTGGTCTCTGAAGTGGAACTGGCCCGTGCCTGGGCCGATCTGCTCGGCGCGCCGCTATTGCTGGCGGACGCTGCGCCACCGTTGCTGGACCCGTTGCCGGCCTTGACCGAGCGCTTTATGCGCCATTACCAAGTGGTGCCCGTGGGCTGGAGCCAAGGTGGCCTGCGCGTGCTGGCAGCCAACCCGGCGTTGGTCTATCCGTTCCAGGCAATGGCCTATGCCTGCGGCGTGCCGGTGTGGCTGGCGGTGGGCCCGCGCAACGAAGTCGACACCCTGATCGAGCGTTATTACGGCCAGGGCCGCTCGGCGATGGGCACCCTGATCGAAAACCTCGACGAGCAGGGCGGCGCGCTGGAAGACATCGAACACCTCAAGGACATGGCCTCCGAAGCGCCGGTGATTCGCCTGGTCAACCTGATCCTGCAGCGCGCGGTGGAACATCGCGCCTCGGACATCCATATCGAACCTTTCGAAAACCAGCTCAAGGTGCGCTACCGCATCGACGGCGTGCTGCACGAGGCCGAGGCGCCGCCGTCCAGTTCGTCGGCGGCGGTGATTTCGCGGGTGAAGATCATGGCGCGCCTGGACATCGCCGAACGCCGCCTGCCCCAGGACGGGCGGATCATGCTGCGCATCCAGGGCAAGGAACTGGACTTGCGTGTGTCCACCGTGCCCACCAGTTTTGGCGAATCGGTGGTGATGCGTCTGCTCGACCGCCAGACCGTGCAGTTCGATTTCCAGAGCCTGGGCTTCGACGGCCAGCGCCTGGAAACCTTCCTTGAAGTGCTTGAGCGCCCCCACGGCATCCTGCTGGTCACCGGCCCGACTGGCTCGGGCAAGACCACCACCTTGTATACCGCGCTGTCACGGCTCAACACCGCCGAGCGCAAGATCATCACCGTCGAAGACCCGGTGGAGTACCAGCTCGAAGGCATCAACCAGATCCAGGTCAAACCGGCCATCGGCCTGGACTTTGCCGGCGCGCTGCGTTCCATCGTGCGCCAGGACCCGGACGTGATCATGATCGGTGAAATCCGCGACCTGGAAACCTGCCGCATCGCCATCCAGTCCTCCCTCACTGGCCACTTGGTGCTGTCCACACTGCACACCAACAGTGCGGCAGCGAGTATCACGCGCCTGCTGGACATGGGCGTGGAAAGTTACCTGATCGCCTCGACCGTCAACGGCATCCTCGCCCAGCGCCTGGTGCGCCGCCTCGACCCGGCCACTCGCGAAGCGTTTGAAGCACCGGCCGAATTGATCGCCGAACACGGCCTGGACCGCTTTACCGAGCAGCGTCCGATCCTGCTCTATCGCCCCGGCGCCGACGCGCCGGGCGGCGGCTACCACGGCCGCAGTGCAATCACCGAATTGCTGGTGATGAACGATGAACTGCGCAGCCTGCTGATGCGCCAGGCCGACGCTGCCACCCTCGAACAGGCCGCCCGTCGCAGCGGTTTGCGTACCTTGCATGAAGAAGGCCTGCGCCAGGCCGTGGCCGGGGTCACGTCCCTGGAAGAAGTGCTGCGCGTCACCCGAGGGGAGGGCACGTGAGCCTGTTCAAATACCGCGCCCTCGACAGCCAGGGCACGCCGCAGAACGGCACCCTGGACGCCAAGGATCAGGACGCTGCCGTCGCCGCGCTGCACAAGCGCGGTTTGTTGTTATTGCACATCGATGTTGCGGGTGCCCAAGGGCTGCGCAAGGCGTTTGGGCGCGGCCAGTTGAACGGTGCGGCACTGGTCAGTTTTACCCAGCAACTGGCCACGCTGTTGGGCGCCGGCCAACCGTTGGAACGCTCACTGGGTATCCTGCTCAAGCAGCCTGGCCAGCCCCAGACCCGTGCGTTGATCGAGCGCATCCGTGAACAGGTCAAAGCTGGCCAGCCCCTGTCCAAAGCCTTGGAAGAGGAGGGCAGCCAGTTCTCGCCGCTGTACCTGAGCATGGTCCGCGCTGGCGAGGCGGGCGGCGCCCTGGAAAACACCTTGCGCCAGCTCAGTGACTACCTGGAACGCAGCCAGCTGTTACGCGGTGAAGTGATCAATGCGTTGATCTACCCGGCGTTTCTGGTGGTCGGCGTGCTCGGTTCCCTGGCGCTGTTGCTGGCGTACGTGGTGCCGCAGTTCGTGCCGATCTTCAAGGACTTGGGCGTGCCAATCCCGCTCATCACTGAAGTGATCTTGGACCTCGGCCAATTCCTCGGCGCTTATGGCCTGGCGGTATTGGCTGGCTTGATCGTGACGATCTGGACCCTGGCCGCGCGCCTGCGTGATCCCCGGCGTCGCGAAGCATACGACCGCCGCGTGCTGGGCATTCGCCTCATCGGCCCATTGCTGCAACGGGTCGAAGCCGCCCGCCTGGCGCGCACCTTGGGCACCTTGCTGAGCAATGGCGTGGCCTTGCTGCAAGCCCTGGTGATCGCCCGGCAAGTCTGCACCAACCGTGCCCTGCAAGCGCAAGTCGCCCAGGCCGCCGAATCGGTCAAGGGCGGCGGCACCCTGGCCAGCGCCTTTGGCAACCAGCCACTGCTGCCGGACCTGGCCCTGCAAATGATTGAAGTCGGCGAACAGGCCGGCGAACTCGACAGCATGCTGCTCAAGGTCGCCGACGTGTTCGACGTCGAAGCCAAACGCGGCATCGACCGCTTGCTCGCCGCACTGGTGCCGTCCCTGACCGTGGTCATGGCGGTGCTGGTGGCAGTGATCATGCTGGCGATCATGCTGCCGCTGATGAGCCTGACCAGCAATATATGAACCCCCGAGGACTCACCCCCATGCGCTCAAAACCTGCACGCCGCCAAAGCGGTTTCACCCTGTTGGAAATGCTCGCCGTGATCGTGCTGCTGGGCATCGTCGCGACCATTGTGGTGCGCCAGGTCGGCGGCAATGTCGACAAGGGCAAATACGGCGCGGGCAAGGCGCAACTGGCCAGCCTGTCGATGAAAATCGAAAGCTACGGCCTGGATGTCGGCTCACCGCCCAAGACCTTGCAGCAACTGGTCGACAAGCCAGGCAACAGCGTCGGTTGGGCCGGGCCGTACGCCAAACCGTCGGACCTCAAGGACCCGTTCGGCCATGCCTTCGGTTATCGCTTCCCTGGCGAGCACGGTGCGTTCGATCTGATCTTCTATGGCCAGGACGGTCAACCCGGCGGCGAAGGCTACAGCGCCGACCTGGGCAACTGGGAATAACCCACGACCATGGCCAACGCCCAACGCGGCTTTACCCTGCTGGAGATGCTGGTGGTGATCGTCTTGATCAGCATCGCGGCCGGGTTGGTCGGGTTTGGCCTGCAACAAGGCTTGCGCGCGGCGAAAGAGCGCCAGGCCGTCGGGCAGATCGTCGAGGCGCTGCGCAGCACGCGGGCGCGGGCGATTGTCAGTGGCACCACTGAAAGCACCGTCTTCGATTTGCGCAACCTGAGTGTCCAGGCACCCGGACGCCCGAAAAAGCACTGGCCGGCCGAGTTGCAGGTGACGCTGCACACCGCCGAGCAAGCGGGCTCGGCGGTAGACTTTTACCCCGACGGCAGCTCCACTGGCGGCAACTTGCTGCTGGCCAATGGCAGCCGGCGTTGGCGCATCGACATTGGCTGGCTGACCGGCAGCGTCCAGTCCAAGGCCTTGCCATGAAGCACCAGCGCGGTTTCACCCTGCTGGAAATGCTCGCCGCGCTGACGTTGATGGCGATCTGTAGCACGGTGCTGTTGGTCGCCTTTGGCCAGAGTGCCCGTTCATTGTTGCAGGTGGCCCATAGCGACCGCCTCACCCATGCGGCCTTGAGCGTGATGGATCAAGAAGGCACGGGCCCGCTGGCGAGCGGCACGCGCCAAGGCGAAATGGACGGCATCGGCTGGCAACTGCGCATCGCCCAACAGCCCAGCCGCACTGGGCAGGCGCACCTGTTTCGCCTGGACCTGACCGTGCGCGAGGGCCCGCGCCAGGCACAGTTCAGCACCTTGAAACTGCGTGCTGCTGGGGCCGGTTTGTGAAGCGGCGCCAGCAGGGCTTTACCCTGCTCGAAATCATGATCGTGCTCAGCCTGCTGGGGGTGTTGCTGACCCTGGTCGGCGGCGCGTTGCTGGGTGCCAATCGCGCAGTGCTCAAGGCCCAGCGCTACACGGTCAGCCTGGATGAAATGCGTGCCGCCCAGCAGTTCTTGCGCACCTCCATCAGCGAGGCGTTGCCGTTGGATGTGACCGAGGACGACAGCCAGGTCGATGGTTTTTTCGCCGCAGGGCCGCAGCGCATGCAATTTGTGGCGACTTTGCCCGGCGTGCTCGGCGGCGGCATTCAGCGTTTCACCCTGCAACTGACAGGGCCCGAGGCGCCGCGTGATTTGCAGGTGGCGTTCGCACGGTTTGAGTCCCTGGCGCAAGTCAGCGTGCCCGCCTCGCGCAGCGAGCCACAGGTGTTGCTCAGGGGCGTCGAAGACCTGCAGTTCAGCTATCGCGGCCTGTCGCCCAAGGGGCAGGCCACCGGCTGGATCAACGCGTGGCCGTGGCCCAAGCGCCTGCCTTACGCGGTGCGGATTGCCGCCCGCGTCGACGGCCCGGTGCCGTGGGTGACCCAGGTGATTGCCTTGCGCTTGAACCTGTCCGGCGGAGCGCCCGAATGATCAAGCATCAACGCGGCGTGGCCCTGCTGCTGGTGCTGTGGGTGCTGGCCTTGCTCAGCCTGTTGCTCGGTGGCTTGGCCGGCTGGGTTCAGTTGCAAACGCGCCAGGCCGCGTGGCATCGCCAGCACACCCAGGCGGTGCTGGCAGCGGAGGCGGGCGTGGCGCTGGCGATGCAGGCCGTGGCCGACCCGTTGCAGCGCAAACAGTGGGTTGCCGACGGGCGTGAAATCGCGCTGTCGTTCGACGATGCACAACTGCGCGTGAGCCTGCGCAGCGAGCGCGGCAAGTTGTACCTCAACAGCGCCGAGGTGGGCGATTTTGCCCGCCTGGCCCTGGCCTGTGGTGCCACCCAGGCTCAGGCCAAGCAGTTGGCCAGGGACTTGCAAGTGCGCCGCAACCAGGGCCTTGCACCGTTTCGGGTGGTGGAAGAGGTGCGGCAACTGCCGGGCATGACCCAGGCGCTGTACAGCGCACTGGTGCCCGAAATCAGCCTGTGGAGCGGCCTGGACCGGCCCGACCCGGCCTTCGCCAGCCCGTTGATGCGCCGTGCCTTGAACCTGCCGCACCAAAGCGCGGTGGGCGCCGATCCCGGTGATGTGCTGGTGGTCAGCAGCCGCGCCCAACGCCCCGGCGGTTATCACGCCGAGCTGCAAGCCACAGTGTTATTGAGCCCCGCGCAAGGCAGCGCCCAACCTTATCGAGTCCTACGTTGGCAAGAATGAATAAATACCTGGAGCCTGCCTTGCAGCGTTGGCAAGGCAGCCTGTTGCAACAGGGCTGGGGCCTGTGGCTCAAAGAGCTGCGCGGCTGCCTGCCTGGCTGGTTGTTGCCCCACGATATTCCCGAGTGCGCCTACCCGTGGCCGCTCACTGCGCCCGTGGAAAAGCTCCCCGGCGAGGCACGCCAGGTGGTGCTGCTGGCACCTGACGCGGTGCTGGTGCAAAGCCTGCAATTACCGGTGGCCGCTGCACGTAACCTGTCGACGGTGGTCGGCTATGAACTGGACCGCTTCACCCCGTTCGATGCCGCCCAGCTGTACTTTGTCGCCCGCCAGGAACGCCGCACGGCCACCCATCTGCAGGTGACGCTGGTGGCAATCCTGCGCGAGCGCCTGGACCAGATCCTCGACGACTGCGCGGCACTTGGCGTGCAACCCCATGCCGTGGATGTCTACGACAGCGCCGGCGTGCCGATGGGCATCGACCTGCTGCCGGCGCCGTTGCGTCCGCGCCAGCGCCCGGCGGGCAAGGGCTTGCAACGCAGCCTGCCGTGGCTGTGCGGCGCGTTGCTGATTGCCGCCATGCTGCTGTGGCTCAACGACCGCCAGCGCGTACTCGACGCCATGCAACAGAGCGTGCGTGCGCAAAAGGCCCAGGTTGCCGAGGTCCAGGACCTGCGCCAGCAACTGCTCAACACCCGCGGCGCCGCGCAGTACCTGATCCGCCGCAAGGCCGCGCAGCCGCCCCTGGCCGCGCTGCTCAGCGAGCTGACCGCTTGCCTGCCACCCGACACCTGGATCGACCAATTGGAAGTCAATGACGGCGCCGACGTGTCCTTCTCCGGGCAAAGCGCCAAGGCCAGCGCCCTGATCACCCGCATCAAGCACTGCCGCAGCCTGGAAAATGCCCAGTTCGAAGGGGTCATCCAACCCGATGCGCAAACCGGCAAGGATCAGTTTTCCTTGCGCGCCCACCTGCACCAGGAGGCCGCCGATGCGCCGACCACTGACACCCCGTGAACGCCGTGGCGCCGCCTTGATCGCCCTCGCGCTGGTGCTCGGCGCTGCCTATTGGCTGTTGGTCGACAGCTGGTTCGCCGGCCCGTTGCGCACCCTGGGCGAACAGGCCGAGCAATTGCGCGAACAGCAGCAACGCTACGCTGGTGTGCTACGCCAGGGCGACAGCCTGCGCGAACAACTGGAAGCAGCCCGCCAGGACCCGGCCAGCAGCACCAGCCTGTTGCCCGGCGACGACCCCAGCGCGGTGGCCGCCGACTTGATGCAGCGCATCGCCGACCTGATCAACAGCCGCGCCGGCCTCGGAGGCGGCTGCAGCCTGACCCAGCGCATGCCCATCACCCCGGAGCAGGACGATGCCGAGCCCTATCGCCAAGTCAAGGTCAGCCTGACCCTCAACTGCGCTATCGAGCCCTTGACCGCGATCCTGCATGAGCTGGAGTACCAGCGGCCGTTCCTGTTTGTCGATGAAATGAGTATCCGCCGTGCGCCGAACGCCCCCGCCAGTGGTGGTGCCGGCAAGCTGGTGGTGCACCTGTTGGTGCGCGGTTACCTGCAACCCGCCGCCGCGCAGGTACGCCGATGATCGCCAACCTGCGTCCCCTGGAATGGGGCTTGATCAGCGTGGCCGCGCTGTTGGGGCTGCTCATGGCCGGTATCCTCAGCAGCATCGGCGACGCGCCGCAGTGGTTGCCGCCGCCTGCGCCCGATACCCGCGCCAATGCCTCGGCCAAGGTACTGGTGGCCCCGAGTGCCACCCTGGACAGCCTGGCCGGCACGTGGCAGGCGCCGTTGTTCAGCCCCGACCGCAGCCCCGACCACGCGGTGGGCCAAGGTGCGGTCTCCAGCCTGTCGAGCCTCACGCTGACTGGCATCGTCCTCGACGGTGACCTGCGCGTGGCGCTGCTCAAGCGCGCCGACGGCCCGTCGTTGAAAGTCCACCAAAACCAGACCCTGCCCAATGGCTGGCGTTTGGAACACCTGACCCCCCGCGACGCCCGTTTCGTACTCGACGGCCGCAGCCAAACCCTGAGCCTGCGGGCCCTGCGTTTGCCGCCGCCGTCCAGCACACCGCCGATTACCCTTCCTCATGAGTCCGCCCCTTGATCGATACTTTCCCTGGCGCCTTGCGCACCACCGCATTTTGCCTGGCCACCGCCGTCGCCCTCGGTGGCTGCGGCACCTTCCCCGAGCATCTCGACCCGGACGAGGCCCTGTTGCACGAAGCGATGCAGGGCACCGGCTCGCAACGCCCAGCCGTGGACCCTGCCAGTGAACAGGCCCCGGTCGACAACGGCCAGCCCCAGGCGAAGACACCGCCCCAGCGCCAGTTGATTCGCGGCAACCAGCAGTTCGTGCGCCAACCGGTTGCGGCGTCGGCGGCGAAGGAGCAGGGCGGCGGCGACATCGTGTTCAACTTTGCCGACCAGCCGATTGAAGCGGTGATCAACAGTGTGATGGGCGACTTGCTGCACGAGAACTACAGCATCGCCCAGGGCGTGAAGGGCAACGTCAGCTTCTCCACCTCCAAACCGGTGAACAAACAGCAGGCGTTGTCGATTCTGGAAACCCTGCTGTCCTGGACCGACAACGCGATGATCAAGCAGGGCAGTCGCTATGTGATCCTGCCGGCCAATCAGGCGGTGGCGGGCAAGCTGGTGCCAGAGATGCGCGTCTCGCAACCGTCCAGCGGCCTGTCGGCGCGGTTGTTTCCGCTGCGCTATATCTCCGCCACCGAGATGCAGAAACTGCTCAAGCCGTTCGCCCGCGAGAATGCGTTTTTGCTGGTGGACCCGGCGCGCAATGTGCTGAGCCTGGCCGGTACGCCGGAGGAACTGGCCAACTACCAGGACACCATCGACACCTTCGACGTGGATTGGCTCAAGGGCATGTCCGTCGGTGTGTTCGGCCTGCAACGCGCCTCGGTGGCCGAGTTGATGCCCGAGCTGCAAAAGATGTTCGGTCCCGACAGCGGTATGCCGTTGGCGGGCATGGTGCGGTTCCTGCCGATCGAGCGGACCAACTCGGTGGTGGCGATTTCTTCGCAGCCGCAGTACCTGAGCGAAGTGGGCGACTGGATTCACACCATCGATGAAGGCGGTGGCAACGAACCGCAAATGTACGTGTATGACGTGCGCAACATGAAGGCCAGCGACCTGGCCAAGTACCTGCGGCAGATCTACGGCAGCGGCGCGATCAAGGACGACACCCCGGCCAAGGTCGCCCCTGGTTTGCGCACGGCGACGTTGTCGTCACCGGGCACCAACAGCACCTCCGGCAGCACGCCGGGTGGGCTGAACAACAGCCAGCCGGTGGTCGATGACGAAGCGCAGGAGCCCGAAGCCCAGGAGAGCGCCGAACCGGAAAGTCCCGAAGGCGCCCCAGCCAAAAGCCTCGACGCAGGCACGCGCATCACAGCGCAAAAAAGCAGTAACCAACTGCTGGTACGCACCCGTCCGGTGCAGTGGAAAGAGATCGAATCGGCGATCAAGCGCCTCGACAACCCGCCGCTGCAAGTGCAGATCGAGACGCGCATTCTTGAAGTCAAACTCACCGGTGAACTGGACCTCGGGGTGCAGTGGTATCTGGGCCGCCTGGCGGGTAATTCCACCAGCACCACCGTAGCCAACGCCTCCGGTAGCCAAGGCGCGCTGGGCGGTGGCGGGGCGGGGTTGGGGGCGGCGGATTCGTTGTTCTACTCCTTCGTCAGCTCCAACTTGCAGGTCGCGTTGCATGCGCTGGAAACCAACGGCCGCACCCAGGTGCTGTCGGCGCCGTCGCTGGTGGTGATGAACAACCAGCCGGCGCAGATTCAGGTGGGGGACAACATTCCCATCAGCCAGACCACGGTCAACACGGGCACTTCGGACACCACCTTGAGCAGTGTTGAATATGTGCAGACCGGGGTGATCCTCGACGTGGTGCCACGGATCAATCCGGGTGGCTTGGTGTACATGGATATTCAGCAGCAGGTCAGTGATGCGCAGGATCAGGTCTCGTCCAACAGCGACACGCCGACGAATCCGCGTATCTCCACGCGGTCGGTGTCGACGCAGGTGGCGGTGCAGAGTGGGCAGACGGTGTTGCTCGGCGGGTTGATCAAGCAGGACAACGCGGAGTCGGTGAGTGCGGTGCCTTACCTTGGCAAGATTCCGGGGTTGCGGTGGTTGTTTGGGAATACCAGCAAGTCCAAGGACCGGACCGAACTGATCGTTTTGATTACGCCCAGGGTGATTACCAGCAGTAGCCAGGCGCGGCAGGTGACGGATGATTATCGCCAGCAGATGCAGTTGTTGAGGCCGGCTAACTGAAGGAACGTGGTCAAAAGTGTGGGAGGGGTGGTGCGACGATTAGACTTGCCCTCGATGGCGATGGGTCTGAGTACATATCCGTTGTTCAGGTAACGGCCACCTAGGGTTCCGCTTTTACAGCGGCTCACTTTTGGAAGAGCCCCAAAGTGACCCGCCGTAAGGGCGGAACCATAAGAAGCCGTTACCGAAACAACGGATATACACTCAACATCAAATATATGAATAAACAAATCAATAAATAATGAAATACAAGAATATTAGCTTATGCCCAAATAGCATTATATTTCCCAAACCCATTCCGTTATGTTTGATCGCAACAGCCTACCCCTGACCTCGGATGGTACCCAGCGTAATCAAGATTCTGCGCGCCATAACCGGGTGATCATCCCCGCAGCAGAATCGTTGGAAGGGAGTTCAACGTATGTTGCCAATTCAACCCCCGCACTCGCCCTAACCCCAAATCGCCGCAACACACCCAAAAACCGAGCACCGCGCACCGTCGCGTGACTGCCCGACTTCGCGATTTGGACAGACAGGCACGCCCATGAAGCAAACGCTAAAACCCACCACCCTCCTGGCACTGGCCCTCCTGGCCAACACCGCCCATGCCCAGGACGACAGCACCCTGTCCACCGTGGTGGTCACCGGTAACCGTGGCGCCGAGCAGCGCACGGTCACCAGCAGCCCGGTGCCGATCGATGTGGTCAGCGCCAAGCAACTGCAAAGCACCGGCAAGCCCGGTTTGATGGAGGCATTGAGCGCGGTGATCCCGTCGCTGACCCTGCCGGAAAAAACCGGTTGGGACGCCAGCGGCATTGCTCGCGCCCCGAACCTGCGCGGCATGAGCGCCGCCGAGGTGTTGGTGCTGGTCAATGGCAAGCGTCGGCATACCGCCGCGACGCTGAACATCAACGGCATCAACACCGGTGCCGCACCGGCAGACCTGGACCTGATCCCCATCAGCGCCATCGACCATGTGGAAGTGCTGCGCGACGGCGCCGCTGCGCAGTATGGTTCCGACGCCATCGCCGGGGTGATCAACGTGATCCTCAAGGCCGATACCAGCGGCACGTCGGTGACCAACGCCGGCCTCGGCTACGACGGTAAAAAGCAGACCGTGCAGCAAAGCCTCAACAAGGGTTTTGAAATCGGCAACGGCGGCATCGTGCAACTGGCGCTGGATGCACGTAGCCAGAACGATGACAACAAGGCCAGCGCCAACGGCTACACCTACGCCCAAGCCTATGAGCAGGCGGGTCGTTCCACCTATGGCGGCTACGGCACGCCGAAGACCAACCTGCTGACCCTGGGCTACAACGCCGAGTTGCCGATCGACGACGATTTGAGCCTGTATTCCTTCACCACGTATTCACGACGCAAGGCCGAGCAGGGGCAGAATTTCCGCCTGCCGACCATCACCAACACCATCACCACCGGGCCCAATGGCTACCCCGGCGGCTACACGCCGACCTGGTACATCGACGAGGACGACTTCCAGGCCGCGTTCGGCGGCAAGGGCACCGTCGGTGAGTGGGACTGGGATTTGTCCACCACCTACGGGCGCAACGAAGCAGAGCAGGGCACGACCCATAACCAAAACCCGTCCTTGGGCGAGGCCACGCCGAACAGCTTTACCTCCGGCACCTGGGTCAGCACCGAGTTGACCACCAACCTCGACTTCAAGCGCGGCTTCGATATCGGCCTGCAAAAGCCGTTGGATGTGAGCTACGGCTTCGAGCACCGGCGCGATACCTATGAGGTGCAGGCCGGTGACTATGAGTCTTACGCCAACGGCGGCTACTGCGTGGCGCCGGGCAATTGCGCCTCGAGCGGCGCCCAGGTCACCAACGGTATTTCGCCGGATGAAGAAAGCAGCGCCTCGCGCAATAGCCTAGCCAGCTATGTCGATGTGGGCTTCAATCCGGTGCCGGACTGGTACGTGGGCACTGCGTTTCGCTACGAGCATTACAACCAAGGCGTGGGCGCCACCCGCAGCGGCAAGCTGACCACGCGCTATGATTTCACCCCGCAGTTCGCCGTGCGTGCCACGGTGAGCAATGGCTTTCGCGCGCCGTCCCTGGCCAACAGCCTGTTCAGTGCGCGCTCCACCACCTATGGCGTGGTGGATGGGGTGTATCAGTCAATCAACTACGGTGTGCTGCCCACCGGTTCGGCGGCGGCGCAGGCCCTGGGCGCGCAGGATTTGAAGCCCGAGCGCTCGACCAACTTCAGCCTCGGTTTCACCCTCACGCCCACTGACCGCCTGAGCTTCACCGCCGACGCCTACGTGATCAACCTGCGTGATCGCATCACCCTGACCGGCACCTTGCTCGGCCCGCAAATCACCCAGGTGCTGCAAGACAACGGCATCACCTCCACCTCTGGCGGCCAATACTTTATCAACGGGGCCGACACCCGCACCAAAGGCCTCGACCTGGTCGGCAACTACAGCCAGGACCTGGGCCAATACGGCGCGCTGAAGTGGACCGCCGCGTTCAACTGGAACCAGACCAAAATCCTCAACTACAAGGAGTCCACCTCGATCCTGGGCACCTCCTACGACCTGATGGACCGCCAGGCGCGCAACCTGATCACCGGCGTGCAGCCCAGCACCAAGCTGATCCTGGGCGGTGACTGGAGCATCGACCGCTTCAACCTCAACCTGGCCCTGACCCGCTACGGCTCGTACAAGGAGGTCAATGTGTCTGCCGACCGCAGCCTCGACCGGGTCTACGCGGCCAAATGGATCACCGATCTTGACCTTGGCTACAACCTCACCAAAGACCTCAACGTGGCCATCGGCGCCAAGAACCTGTTCGACATCTACCCCAAGAAACAAGGCGTGCCCAGCAGCACCATGGTCAGCAGCTACGGCACTTATTCGCCCTACGGATTCACCGGCGGGTACTACTACACCCGCTTGACCTATGCCTTCTGAGGCCGAGGAACACACCATGCCTATCGTCGCCAAACCCTATGACCTGATTGACCCACCCCGCGTGGTTCGCCAGGCCCGTGTCTCCACACCGATCAAAGCCCTGCACGTGGTGCCGGCCCGGCATCCGTGGCGGTGGGCCGGGTCGATTTTTGCCGCGCTGGTACTGCTCGCCATCGTGCATTCCCTGGCCACCAACCCGCGTTGGGAGTGGGGTGTGTTCGGCCAGTGGTTCTTCTCGCCATCGGTGCTGCGCGGCCTGGGGCAAACGTTGCTGCTGACGCTGCTGAGCACGGTGTTCAGTGTGCTCCTCGGCACGGCACTGGCCCTGGCGCGGTTGTCGGGCTCGCCGCTGCTGGCGGCCCTGGCCTGGGGCTATATCTGGTTTTTCCGTTCGATGCCGGCGTTGCTGGTGCTGATCATCCTGTACAACTTTGCCTACCTGTATGACCACATCGTGCTCGGCGTGCCGTTTACGGGTGTGGTGTTTGCCGAGTGGTCGACGGTGGACGTGCTCAGCCAGTTCACCACGGCGGTCCTGGGATTGAGCCTGATGCAGGCAGCCTACGCGGCGGAGATCATTCGCGGCGGCCTGATCGGTGTGGACGCTGGCCAGCATGAAGCAGCCGCAGCCTTGGGCTTGCCGGCGTCACGCCGCATCTTCCGGATCATCCTGCCCCAGGCATTGCGTTCGATCCTGCCCTCGGGTTTCAACGAAATCATCGGCCTGGTCAAGGGCACGTCCATCGTCTACGTGCTGGCCTTGCCGGAGCTGTTCTACACCGTGCAGGTCATCTACAACCGCACCCAGGCGGTGATCCCGCTGCTGATCGTCGCCACCGTGTGGTACCTGATCATCACCACCGTGCTCACCAGCGCCCAGTATTACGTCGAGCGGCATTTCGCTCGGGGCACGGCAAGGGTGCTGCCGCCCACGCCGTTGCAGCGCCTACGCGGCTGGCTCAAGGAGAAATCCCATGAGTGAAGCGCGCGCAGGACGTATCCAGATCCAGGGCGTGGGCAAGCGCTTTGGCAGCCAGCAGGTGCTCAAGGACATCGACCTGACCATCGACCCCGGCAAGGTCACGGTGATTCTCGGGCCGTCCGGCTCGGGCAAGTCCACCTTGCTGCGCACCATCAACCACCTGGAGAAAATCGACAGCGGCCACATCACCATCGACGGTGAATACGTCGGTTATCGGCGCAAGGGTGACCTGCTGTACGAGCTCAAGGAGCGCGAGATTCTCAAGCGTCGCATCGACGTGGGTTTCGTGTTCCAGAACTTCAACCTGTTCCCGCACCTCACCGCCTGGGAAAACGTCGCCGAAGCGCCGTTGGCCCACAAACGCTGGAGCAAGGCCGAGGCGCCGGCCAAGGCCGCCGAACTGCTGGCCAAGGTCGGCCTGGCGGACAAGGCCGATGCCTACCCGCGCCAGCTCTCCGGCGGCCAGCAACAGCGCGTCGCCATCGCCCGCGCCCTGGCGCTTGACCCGAAAGTGCTGCTGTTCGACGAGCCCACCTCGGCCCTCGACCCGGAACTGGTGGGTGAAGTCCTCGACGTGATCAAGGGCCTGACCCAACTGGGCGTGACCCTGGTGATCGTCACCCACGAGATCGGCTTTGCCCGCGAAGTGGCTGACCACGTGGTGTTTCTCTGTGACGGCCAACTGATCGAAGAGGGCCCGCCCGAACAAATCTTGCGCCAACCCCGACATCCCCGCACCCAGGCCTTTCTCGGCAAGGTGCTTTAGTTCAAGGAGTGACTGCCCATGTTTACCACCACTGCCCGCGTGGCCTTGCTGGCGCTTGCCGTCAGCACCGCGCAAACCGCGTTCGCCGTGCAACCGGTCGACCTCAGCCCCGACCGCGTGCGCATCCATGTGCCGCGCAACGAGGCGGCCATCGCGCAGATCCCGCCGGGCTTCAAGTTTGCCCAGCCGGGCAAGTTCACCGTGGCCACCTCTGGCGTAGCCGGGCCGCCCCTGGCGCTGCTGGCCAGCGACGACAAGACCACCATCGGCAGTGAAGCCGACACCGCGCAGTTGATCGCCGACAGCCTGGGCCTGCAACTTAATGTGGTGCAGACCAGTTGGGAGGATTGGCCCCTTGGCGTCAGCTCGGGCAAGTATGACGCGGTGATCAGCAACGTGACCGTGACCGAGGCGCGCAAGAAGCGTTTCGACTTCGCCACTTATCGCCAGGATGTGCTGGGGTTTTACGTCAAGACCGCCAGCAAGATCACCGAGATCAAACAGGCCGAGGACATCGCCGGGCTGAAGATCATCGTCGGCTCCGGCACCAACCAGGAAAAAGTCCTGCTGGCCTGGAACGAGGCAAACGAAAAGGCCGGCCTCAAGCCCGCGCTGTTGCAGTACTTCGACGACCAGGCCGCCGCGCAATTGGCGGTGCAGTCGGGGCGCAGCGACGCGTTGTTCGGGCCTAACTCGGTGTACGCCTATTCGGCGGCAATCACCGGTGGCATCAAGCGCGTTGGCACGGTGAACGGTGGCTGGCCCTTGCAAGCCGACATCGCCGTGACCACGCGCAAGGACAACGGCCTGGTCAAGCCGATCCACACCGCGTTGGAAGGCGCGATTGCCGGCGGCCAATACGAACAGGTGCTGCAACGCTGGGGCCTGGACGTGGAGCGGGTCGACAAGTCGCTGATCAACCCACCGGGCCTGCCGGATTAAGGAGCAATCGACATGGGACTGACACGACGTGAAGCGCTGTCGAGCATCGCTGCGGTAGGCGGCGAAAAAGCCGTCAAGGATGCACTGGCGGTATTGGGGCTGGGGCCGTCGTCGCACCGCCGCCCGCAACCGTTGAAATTGAAGGACGGCCTGGGGCAGGGCACTCGCGTGCTGGTGCTGGGCGCCGGGATTGCCGGGCTGGTCAGCGCCCTTGAGCTGAGCCGCGCCGGGTTTGACGTGCAGGTGCTGGAGGCGCGTGAGCGGGTCGGCGGGCGCACCTGGACCCTCCGCCATGGCGACCGCGTGGACTACAAGGATGGCCGCACGCAAACGGCGGCGTTTGATCAAGGGCATTACTTCAACGCAGGCCCGGCCCGCATCCCCAGCCAGCATCGTACGATCCTCGACTATTGCAGCGAACTGGGCGTGCCGCTGGAAGTGCTGGTCAACAGCAGCCACGGCGCGCAAGTGCGGCCCGATGTGCAACAGCCGGCGTTCAGCGTCGGCCAGGCGATCAATGATGCGCGCGGGCACTTGTCCGGTTTGCTGGCCAAAGCCGTGCAGCGTGATGCCCTGGATGATGTGTTGAGTGCTGAGGAGCGCACGCGGTTGTTGGCGTTTTTGCAGGTGTATGGCGACCTGTCCCAGGAATTGGCTTTTGAGGGCACGATTCGTTCGGGGCACCTGGATTCTCCTGCTCATCCGGGCGCCTTGCCGGCCAGCCGCAGCCCGTTGGCGCTGGACCAACTGCTGCACCCGCAGCTGTGGGGCGCGTTGCTGCATACCGAGTTCCCCGAATTCTCCGCCACCATGTTCCAACCGGTCGGCGGCATGGACCGCATCACCGATGCTTTCTACCAACGGGTGCGTGACCATGTACAGCTGGGCGCTGTAGTCCGGCAGATCCGTCAGTTGGAAGATGGCGTGGCGGTGACCTACCACGACCAGCACAGTGGCCGTGAACAGGTGGTGCGTGCCGATTACCTGATCTCAACCTTGCCGTTGCCGCTGCTGGCCAAGCTCGACACCGACTTCAGCGACCCGATCAAAGCCGCACTGCTCAGCACCCGCAGCGATCAGGCGACCAAGGTGGCGTGGCAATCCCCGCGTTTCTGGGAAACCGACTATCGCACCTACGGCGGCCTGTCGTGGATCGAGCATCCCGCGCGTTTGCTGTGGTACCCGAGCAACGACCTCAACACCCGCGAAGGCTTGCTGGTGGCGGGTTACGTGACCGGCGAGGGCGCTGATGTGTTTGGCGCTAAACCCTTCGCCGAACAATACGCCGTGTCCAAGCAAGCCGTGGAGCTGCTGCACCCTGGCTTCTCCAAACAGCTGCGCAACCCCCTGGCTGTGACCTGGGAGCAGATCCCCTACAGCGAAGGCCCGTGGCTGCAACGCGAACACTTCCCGGCCGACGCAAGCAGCCTGCTCGAAGCCGGCCACGGCCGCGTGTACTTCGCCGGTGACGGTCTGGTGCAAAGCGGGGTGGGCATCTGGCAGGAATCGGCGGCCAACTCGGCGCGGCATGTGATCGCGCAACTGGCCGAACGCGTTACCCAACAACGACAGGTCGCGGCACTCGCCGCCTCTTAAGGAGACACACCATGAGCGACAGTATTCAACGCACCAGCGTCGGCGATTTTCCGATTTCGCAGACCGTTACCGTACCGGCGTCTGCCAGCCTGATCTTTGTCAGCGGCACCTTGCCGGACCTGGCCGATCCAACGGTTCCAGGGGTGTTTGGCAACACCGAAGTGCAGACGGTTTCGGTGTTCAACAAACTGCGCAAGATCCTGCGCCAGCAGGACCTGGACCTGGGCGATATCGTGCAGTTGCGGGTGTTTCTGGTCGGCGCCGAAGAGACTGACGGCAAGCTGGATTTTGCCGGATTGCAGCGTGGGTATACGCAGTTCTTCGGTACGCCGGAGCAGCCGAACAAACCGGCACGCACGGCGTTGCAAGTCGTCGCGTTGCCGCTGCCCGGAGCGTTGGTTGAAGTCGAAGCCATCGCCGCTCGTACAGCCTGACAAGTGTGGGAGGGGGCAAGCCCCCTCCCACAGGTTGATCCATTTTTTGCCTGTCAGTCCTCATGTTCATGATGGAGAGGTCCCTATGTCCACAGCACCCCGGCAACTCAAGTTTGGCGCCATCCTCACCGGCGTCGGCACCGCACAAAACGAATGGCTGCATCCGCAGATTCCCGGTGATGCCAGTGTTGATATCGACTGGTACCGCGCCCAGGCGCAACAGGCAGAAGCGGCCAAGTTCGATCTGGTCTTCATCGTCGACAGCCCCTACATCACCCCGGATTCCGCGCCGCATTTTCTCAACCGCCTGGAGCCGCTGACCCTGCTGTCGGCCATCGCCGGCGCGACGTCGAAGATCGGCCTGGTGGCGACGCTGACCACCTCCTACACCGAGCCCTTCAACGTCGCCCGCCAGTTTGCCTCCCTGGACCTGATCAGCGGCGGCCGCGCCGGTTGGAATGTGGTCACCACCGGCCTCGAAGGCGCCGCCGGCAACTTCGGCCGTGAGCAGCATATCGACCACACCGAGCGCTACCGCCGTGCGGCAGAGCACCTCGACGTGGTGCAGGGCTTGTGGGATTCCTACGAGGACGACGCCTTTGTGCGTGACAAGGCCAGCGGCGTATTCCTCGACCCGCAACGCCAGCATCGTCTCGACCACCACGGTGAATTTTTCTCGGTGACCGGCCCGTTGAACATCGCACGTTCGGCCCAGGGCCAGCCGGTGATTTTCCAGGCGGGTATTTCTGAATCCGGCCGTAGCCTGGCGGCGAATTACGCCGAAGGGATTTTTGCCGGTGTGGGCAATTTCGAAGACGCCCAGGCCTACTACAGCGACATCAAACAACGCACTGCTGCCGCCGGACGCAACCCGGATCACGTGACCCTCCTGCCGGGCATTTCGCCGATCATTGCCGACACCGACGAACAGGCCCAGGCCATCGACCGCGAGCGCAATGGCGAACTGGACCTGAACAAAGCACTGGTGCAACTGGGGCGGCCGTTCAACTACCACGACTTCAGCCAATACCCACTGGATGAACCCTTCCCCGAACTGGGCGACCTGGGCAGCAACGGCTATCGCGGCCACGCCGAAAACATCAAGCACGTCGCCCGTGACCAAGGGCTGACCCTGCGCCAGGCGGCGCTGCGCTTTGCCAAACCGTTCTCCAGCTTTGTCGGCTCGCCCAAGACCGTCGCCGACGAAATCGAACGCTGGTTTGTCGAAGGCGCGGTGGATGGTTTCAACATCCACGTGGGCGCACCGGATGACTTCGCACGGTTTACCGACCAGGTGCTGCCGTTGTTGCGCGAGCGCGGGTTGTTTCGCATCGAGTACAGCCACAGCACCTTGCGCGGGCACCTGGGGCTGCCGGTGCCGGTGAATCGGCATACGGCGGCACGGAGCGTGGCGGCCTGAGGATTACCACCATTTCCAGCGGCCCTGTTGTTTTAGGGTCGTGATTTGCGTTTATGCCTGATTTCCAACATTTCTCGGCGCATTTGTCGTTGGCGTTTGCTGTTCAGGCATAGAAGCCCGATCAAAGGACTTAGTAAGGCAAGGGTAAAAAGGAGGTGATCGGGGCTGTAGAGGATTGTCGGCACTACGAGCAGCAAGTCGATGATGAACACACCAACCTGAAGCCACACCCATCGTGGATAACCGTGAAGGACCAAGCTCTGCGCGACGCCGAATACCACACACGCAATCCCGGCTGCGATGAAGAACGCATCACTGGTCAGTTCATCGGATGCGTGGGCGAAGTAGGTGAGATTCATCAGCGTGGCGGTGGTGGCAATCGAAACGCACAAGGCTATAAGACCGCCAAACAACGCCAGTCTGTGGCGAGCCCAAAGAGGACGAGGATCTATAAGGTAAAGGGGCTCCCGGCAGTTCTTCATTCGCTGAGCTCTTCGTAGATACCGATGGCCAGCGTCTTGGTGTTTCCGGACATACCGCTGCTGGCGAGGCCCAGTGCAGCCGCAATGGCATCGTTGCGATGGGTCATGGTGATTGGTTTTATCCGTGCCGCTGGGATTCGTTTTGGGGCATTGCCCGCAGCTTGCTTAAGCTTGAGGAGCTTGGGTGTCAGGCGCGGGTCTTGGATTCTTAGTAGTTCATTCGTTAGTTTTGCCCGTTCCTGTCGACTCAGCCCGCGCAATACTTCTCGTAGTGGTTTACCTGTCGCGCGCTTGGACAGGTTGATTACTTTCACCGTCGTTACGGCAGAAGAGGCGACACCAAGTAAAGACACAGCGTCCAAAGCTGCCATCATCCCTTCGTACCAAATATTACTGTCCAGGTAGTCATTCATCGGCGGATCCCAAACTTCGTTTACCGTTCGATAGCCTCCGGCGGCGTACTGGAACAACCCCGCTACTGCTGCTGCGGTGCCAATGAATGAGATAACAACACTTGTGCCACCCGTAAAAGGTATCAAGGCGATTCCGCTGTAAATAACATGCCAACTCAACAGCGCTTCAGTGCACGCAACCGCCGTATTTAAAGCCTCCACCGCCAGCCTCGACTCGCGAGGCTCATGCTCCAACATCCGCTTGAACTCCACCGGCCCCACATACCTCGGCGCTTCCCGCAGCACCACCTTGATCGGCTGCACCCTGCAAATCGCCTGGAACTCGCGCAGTCCCACCACGTTGAACTCCCCATCGATATACACCACCCCCGCACCGATCAACGCCGGGTCGGCGTCTATGGCGAAGAACAACCTCCGCAGGTCGAGGCTGCTTTCAATGCGTTGGCGTGTGGTGCGGTGGGCTGATGGGAATCCATCCTTGAACAGGGCGACGGTCATTCCTTAACTCCTTTTTTGGGAGCTGGGAGAGTAAAGACGCCGTGACTGGGATGAATGTCGGAAGCTTCGCCATTTGCAGTCAGGCACTTCCGGAAGGCACTTTGACGTCTTGTAAGCCCGCTCCCGATTGAGGAAAAGTGCGCCCCACGTCACTTGCGACGGACCACAGGACAAGGAGCCAACATGGCAGTCGATATGTTTTTGAAACTGGGCGATATCAAGGGCGAATCACGGGACCTGGCCCATCGTGACGAGATCGACATCACCAACTGGGGCTGGGGTTTATCGCAAACCGGCTCGATGCATTCCGGCACGGGAGGCGGCTCGGGCAAGGCCGACTTTGCCAACCTGAACCTGACCAAACCCCTGGATAAATCCAGCCCCAACCTGATGATGGCCTGCGCCACCGGCAAGCATTACCCCGAAGCCAAGTTGGTGGTGCGCAAGGCCGGCGGTGCCAGCCCGGTGGAGTATTTGGTGATCACCTTGAAGGAAGTCATGGTGGTGTCCTACAGCACCCGCGCTGAAACGGCCGATGATGTGTTGTACGACAGCATCGCCTTGAACTTCGCCACCGTCGACGTCAGTTATCAGCCGCAGAAGGCGGACGGCGCCAAGGACGGCGGGCCGGTGAAGTTTGGCTGGAATATTCGGCAGAACGTCAAAGCTTGAGTGGGAGAGCCTCAGGGAGAGCGCTGTTGTTGTCGACAGCGCTGTTTCAGTTGGTTCACCTGAGTCATTGCTGATTATTAGGTCTGCAGCTAAGCCATATGAAATGTTCACGTGGCAGGCTGCATGGGGGCGGTAGAAAGATCACCACCATTTCCAGCGGCCCTGCTGTTTCATAGTCGCGATAATGGCTTGGCGTTTATGGCGCAGTTCAAGGGATTTTTGCCGCAGTTCGCGGCAGCGGTTGCTGTTGAGAATTAGCAGGCCGACAAGGGGGCAGAGCAAGGCCAGTGCATAGAGATAGGTGTTGGGGCGCCACAGGATGGCGGGTAGGGATATCAGCAGGCAAAGGAGGTAGATCGCGACGTTTATCCATACCCAATGGATGCGTCCGTAGAGCACTTCGTATTTGGCCAGGGCGAATACTGCGCCCAAGCCCGCGGCGCCGAAAAAGCATGTCTTGGCGACAAAATCTACGGGGTGAGTAGGCAAATACGTAAGCATCGCCAAGATCGTCGTCAACGCGATCGAGAAACACCCTGCCAATGCATCACCTCCAATCACGGGCATGAACCGCTTGAGGAGTTGCCAAGGATCCTCAATAAAAAGTGATGAGTAATATTGACCTTTTATCTTCCGTTGTTGGTTCACAGGTTAACTTCCTCGTAGATCCCCAACGCCAGAGTTCTCACGTTTCCAGAGACTGTACTGCTGGTAAAGCCGAGCAAGGCTGCAGCTATATCCATTTTGTGCGCGCCAGTTGCACGCTGCATTTGAATAGCGCTGATACGTTTGGCCACATTGCCGGAAGCTTTTTCCAGCTTGAGCAACTTGGTCGTTAGTCTTGGATCTCGGATTTTAAGCAGCTCATTGTTCAATTTTGTCCGTTCTTGCCGTGTCAGGCCTCTAAGCACTTGCCTAGCTGTTTTTCCGGTTACTTTTGTGGTGGTTGTGACGACTTTCACGGTGACGAATGCCGAGCTGGCAACACCCATCAAAGCAATACCGTCCAACACTGCTGTTGCGGCCTCATACCATGTCTCGTTATCCAAGTAGTCATTAACTTCCGCAAAGGCTAACTCTGATGCTGTACGTAAAGCGCCACCGATGCATTGAACTGTACTTGCAACGGCAGCCGCTTTACCGATAAACGAAATTATCGAGCTAGCCCCAGCTGTAAAAGGCATCAGCGCAGCCCCACTCGCAATGACCATCCAACTCAACACTACTCCGGTGCACGCGATTGCCGTATTTATAGCTTCCACCGCCAGCCTCGACTCGCGAGGCTCATGCTCCAACATCCGCTTGAACTCCACCGGCCCCACATACCTCGGCGCTTCCCGCAGCACCACCTTGATCGGCTGCACCCTGCAAATCGCCTGGAACTCGCGCAGTACCACCACGTTGAACTCCCCATCGATATACACCACCCCCGCACCGATCAACGCCGGGTCGGCGTCTATGGCGAAGAACAATCGCTGCAGGTCGAGGCTGCTTTCAATGCGTTGGCGTGTGGTGCGGTGGGCTGATGGGAATCCATCCTTGAACCGGGCGACAGTCATTCCTTAACTCCTTTTTTGGGAGCTGGGAGAGTAAAGACGCCGTGACTGGGATGAATGTCGGAAGCTTCGCCATTTGCAGTCAGGCACTTCCGGAAGGCACTTTGACGTCTTGTAAGCCCGCTCCCGATTGAGGAAAAGTGCGCCCCTCGTCACTTGCGACGGACCACAGGACAAGGAGCCAACATGGCAGTCGATATGTTTTTGAAACTGGGCGATATCAAGGGCGAATCACGGGACCAGGCCCATCGTGACGAGATCGACATCACCAACTGGGGCTGGGGTTTATCGCAAACCGGCTCGATGCATTCCGGCACGGGAGGCGGCTCGGGCAAGGCCGACGTTGCCAACCTGAACCTGACCAAACCCCTGGATAAATCCAGCCCCAACCTGATGATGGCCTGCGCCACCGGCAAGCATTACCCCGAAGCCAAGTTGGTGGTGCGCAAGGCCGGCGGCGCCAGCCCGGTGGAGTATTTGGTGATCACCTTGAAGGAAGTCATGGTGGTGTCCTACAGCACCCGCGCTGAAACGGCCGATGATGTGTTGTACGACAGCATCGCCTTGAACTTCGCCACCGTCGACGTCAGTTATCAGCCGCAGAAGGCGGACGGCGCCAAGGACGGCGGGCCGGTGAAGTTTGGCTGGAATATTCGGCAGAACGTCAAAGCTTGAGTGGGAGAGCCTCAGGGAGAGCGCTGTTGTTGTCGACAGCGCTGTTTCAGTTGGTTCACCTGAGCCATTGCTGATTATTAGGTCTGCAGCTAAGCCATATGAAATGTTCACGTGGCAGGCTGCATGGGGGCGGTAGAAAGATCACCACCATTTCCAGCGGCCCTGCTGTTTCATAGTCGCGATAATGGTTTGGCGTTTATGGCGCAGTTCAAGGGATTTTTGCCGCAGTTCGCGGCAGCGGTTGCTGTTGAGAATTAGCAGGCCGGCAAGGGGGCAGAGCAAGGCCAGTGCATAGAGATAGGTGTTGGGGCGCCAGAAGATGGCGGGTAGGGATATCAGCAGGCAGAGGAGGTAGATCGCGATGTTTATCCATACCCAATGGATGCGTCCGTAGAGCACTTCGTATTTGGCCAGGGCGAATACTGCCGCAACTCCCATGCCACCAATAAAGGATGCGTTAGTGGACGTGTGAATGGGAAGTGCAGATAAATAGGTCATTGCTACCAGCAGCATGACCAGGCCAATTGAAAAGCATGCTGCAATAAGGTCGGCGCCTATTACCGGCATGAAACGTCTCAGGAATTCACGCGGATCTTCGATATAGAACGCTGAGTAGTAGACATCCTCTCCGGTCATTGTCTTCCCGTCGTTTGTTCTCTTCAGGTTTTTCAGACGGATAGTTTCTCTCTGCTTGTTCACTCGGCCACCTCTTCGTATAGACCGATAGCGAGTATCTTCACATTTCCGGTCATGGCACTGCTGGTAAACCCCAGTGTTGCTGCCCAGGCATCTCTTATATGGTTGGCAGTGGCCTGTTTCATTTCGGTTGCGCTAATGCGTTTGGGCGCCCGACCTCATCCAGAACAGTCATTGCAGCGTCATACCATGCATTGTTGTCCAGTTCATCGTTGAATTGAGGGTTGTAGGCCTCACTGAATGTTCGAACAACACCAGAAAAGCATTGAATGGTGCTCGCAACTGCCGCCGCGTTACCGGCGAAGGAGATCACCGCACTTGCTCCGCCAGTGAATGGCATAAACATAATTCCACTGCTGATAACCACCCAACTCAACACTGCCCCGATACAGGTCGCTGTTGTATTCAGCGCCTCTCTCATCAGCCTCGACTCGCGAGGCTCATGCTCCAACATCCGCTTGAACTCCACCGGCCCCACATACCTCGGCGCTTCCCGCAGCACCACCTTGATCGGCTGCACCCTGCAAATCGCCTGGAACTCACGCAGTACCACCACGTTGAACTCCCCATCGATATACACCACCCCCGCACCGATCAACGCCGGGTCGGCGTCTATGGCGAAGAACAATCGCTGCAGGTCGAGGCTGCTTTCAATGCGTTGGCGTGTGGTGCGGTGGGCTGACGGGAATCCATCCTTGAACCGTGCGACAGTCATTCCTTAACTCCGGAGTGTGCGGGAGTCGAGAGGGTAATGATGTGGTGGAGAAAATTAATGTCGGACGTTTCGCCTTTTCGAGACGGCTACTTCTCGAAGCGGTCTGAAGGCTTACCGCCAAATAAAGGGAAGCGGCGTTGCGACGCTCCCCTAGGTGGTTTATTCACCAAACCCGACAATGGCCTTGGTTTCCAGGTACTCCTCAAAGCCGTGGACGCCGTACTCCCGACCATTGCCCGAACGTTTGTAGCCGCCGAACGGTGCCATCGGGTTCCACGCGGGGTAGTTCAGGTGCACTTGCCCGGCGCGTATACGTGATGCGACGGCACGGGCCTGCGTCAGGTCCTGGGCCTGAACGTGGGCGCCCAGCCCGTAGACCGTGTCGTTGGCGATGGCGACCGCTTCATCCAGCGTTTCATAGGCAATGATGCACAGCACCGGGCCGAATATTTCTTCCTGGGCGATGCGCATGGCGCTGTCGACTTCGGAGAAAATCGTCGGTCGGGTGTAGAAGCCCTTGTCGAAACCCGCCACGCGTCCAGGCCCGCCGCACACCAGTTTGGCGCCCTCGTCGAGGCCTGCGTGGATCATGGTCTGGACGCGATTGAATTGGGCTTCGTTGGCAATCGGGCCCAATTGCGTGTCTTGCGAACTCGGGTCGCCCACGATCAGTGCGTTTGCGGTGGCTGCCGCCAGGGCTTCGACTTCGGCCAGGCGGTTGCTTGGCACGATCATGCGGGTCGGCGCGCTGCACGATTGGCCGACGTTGCGAAACGCCGACATCACCCCCAGCGGCACGGCCTTGGCGAAGTCGGCGTCGGGCAGCAGCACATTCGGCGACTTGCCGCCCAATTCCTGGGTCACGCGCTTGACCGTCGGCGCGGCCGCCTGGGCCACCAGCGCACCGGCGCGGTTGGAGCCGGTGATTGAAATCATGTCGATATCGGCATGGGCCGCCATAGCGGCGCCTACGTCGGCACCGCTGCCGTTGACCAGGTTGAACACGCCGGGCGGCAGGCCGGCGTCATGCACCAGTTGTGCAAACAGCAGGGCGCTCAGCGGCGACAGTTCGCTGGGTTTCAACACCACGGTGCAGCCGGCAGCGAGGGCCGGGGCGACTTTTGCGGTGATCTGATACAGCGGCCAGTTCCACGGTGTGATCAGGCCGCACACGCCGATGGGTTCGCGCTCGATCGCAGTACCGCCTTCAACGGTCTGGAAGCGGTAGGTCGAGAGCAGGTCACGGGCGACCCGAACATGTTCGGCCGCCAGCGGCACTTGCATCGCCCGGGCAAAACCGATGGCCGCCCCCATTTCCAGGGACAGCGCCTGGGCAAGTTGTTCTTGGCGCTCAAGGATCAGCGTGTGGATGTTCCCCAGCACCTGCGCTCTTGTTTCAGGCGGGGTCGCGGACCAACCGGCAAACGCAGCGCGTGCTGCGGCGACGGCCCGGTCGACATCCTCGGCCGACCCGCGTGCGACATGGCCAACCACCTCTTCGGTGGCCGGGTTGACCACTGGCAAGCTGGCCGCAATGGCCGGGGAAACCCAGCACCCGTCGATGTAAAACCGCTGAGACGTGTGCGGGTCGATGCTGTAGCTGTTCGAAGGGTGTGTGCTCATCCAACTGGCTCCTGAAACGGTAATAGGCGCTGCAGACATCTGGCTAAGCCAGGGCCTTATTTCACGGCGTAGACCTTGCGTACATACACCGTGCTGGTCCAGGCGCACGGCGCACCTTTGGCCACGAATACGGTATCGCCGGTATTGACTGTGACCTCGCCACCCTCGTTGTCCTGCAAGGTGACGCGGCCTTCGAGCAGGTGCATCAATTCATGCAATTTATGCGGGCGGCCGTGGCGGGCGTAGGGCGTCGAGTCCCAGAGGCCGATGCGCAACTCGGTCACCGCATCGTCGAACAGATTGAGCGCGCGGCACTGCGGGGTGGGGCCGATCAGGATCTGCGGTTCCGGCGCAGCGGAAGGGTTGAGCAAGGTGTGCCGGTCGAGCATTGTCAGGCCAGGGCAGGCGGGTGCATCGGCCTGGTCGACTGCGCAGAACGCCCAGACGCTGCCTGCGCTCGCCTGCACCCTAAGGCGTGTGCCACGGCCGATCACCGCGCTGCTGCCGACACTCAGGTCGAGTGTCTGTTCTGCGCTGCTGAGCCGCACATGCCCGGCGTGCACCACCAAGGTTTCGCTGTGGGGAAACGCGTCGATGACCGCTTCGCCGCTGAACGAAACTAGGCCGGCGGACACGCCATCGTCGCCCTGACAGGCGAGCTGGCGGGTGTCGCCGAACGGGTCCAGCGCACTCAGGGCGCCAGGGGTGAAGGACGTGGCAACGCGGCTACCGTCGGCGCGTGCCAACAGCAGGATCTGGGGACATGACATGGGGAGTGCTCCGGGAGGAAAGTCAGCCGATCGCCTGGGTGATCAAGGCAAAGGGGTGGACGCCTTGGCTGGCCTGGGGTGGGGTGCCTTTGGCCATCTGCGCGACGGTGTCGATGTTCTTCAGGCCCGCCTGTTCGAGCCAGTCGCTGAGGCCGCAGGCGACGGGAATGTCGATGCGTACAAAGGCGTCCGGTACCCGGGCCAGCAAGGTGGCGATCAGGTGTTTGGCCTGATCGATGGTTTCGGCGACCACGGGGCCGATGCAACGTCCGCGCCCAAATGGTCTTAGCAGGGCGAAGCCGCGTAGCTGACCGTCGCGCTCGATACCGACGGCGTGCTCAACCTGCAGGTCGCGCAGCACGTCACGACGGTCCAGCCCGCTGGCGGCCTTGGCGAGCGCGAGCAGGGCAGTGTGGTCATCAGCACTGAGCGCGCGGCAGGTTTCCCCCTCGGCCAATGTTGGCCGTTCGGGCACCTGCACTTGGCCCTGGTGTTGTTGCACGTGACCGAACTCGACAAAGCCTTGGCTGGCATACAGCGGCGCGCCGGCGAGGGTCGCATTGAGAACCGGCGTGCGTGACCCGCAGGCGGCAATGGCCTGTTCCATCAACCGGCGGCCGATGCCCTGGCCTTGGTAGTCATTGCTGACGATCACCAGGCCGATGGTGGCGTAATCACCCTGGGGGCAGGTAAACGCGCTGCCGATCAGGCGCTCGCCGTCCATCACCACGAAACCGTCGCTGACCCGTTGCAACATCGCCCAGTCTTCCAGGCGGTGGGGCCATTTGAGTTGCACCGACAGGGCGTGCGCGGCCGGCAGGTCGGCCACGGTCATCGGGCGATAGACATAATCGGGGTGTGGCAGGGCGGACATGGCGAGCCTCCATAGAGCAATGTGTTTGCGGTGTCAGGTTGCTTGTATCCCACCTGGGTTGGAGGCTGGCAAGGGGGGTGGGGATATTCGGTAGATTCCTTGGGCGGTGAGGGGGTGGGGCCACAGGTAGTACTTAATTTTTGTGGGGTGGCGGCAGTAAATGCCACGGGGTGTTTATGGGTACTTGGCTGCTATTCAGGCAAGCGCGAGCCATGCCAGGTGTGGGGAGAAACACCCCGAAAGCAATAGGACGCACGCAGGAACTGTTTCAAGCCAGTAAGCCAATTAACGCCACACGTCGTCGCAGTGCGTGGCGATGCGTTGATCGACTTACTGCTTGAAGGAAGCTACATGAGAACAAACGAGCATTTCCCCGTCCAATTGATACCCAGTGTGGGCCAGAAGCACGATCTGCCGTCAAACAAGATGGATCAGCCGGCATCCTCTGTGGTTCAGCTATTGTTCAGTCGCGATCCTCGCGCCGCACAGCACAATACGCCCAGCGGTGAGACCTCGCCAGAGCGGCAGGGACCGATGCCCAGCATGGCGTTTATTCACACGATGCGTCAGATCGAAGAGCTGCTCAGGCACGCCCCGGCACGAGACCAACCCAGCCCCGCAGAACAGATTCGTCTGCTGATAGAGCGCTCCGCCACGCCACTTGAAGACCCCGCGCTGGAACAGCAAATCAATCAGTTGCTGAATCAGCCAAGTGTCCAGAACGCCCAAAAAAACTATGTGCAACTGATTCGGGAAACATTGAGCCAATCCCCCGGCGTGGATAGGGATTGGTCGTTGCCGGAGCAAAACACTGCGGTGCGCTCGCGCCGCTCTATCTCGTATTTGCTCATCAGCCAAGAGGCCCAGAAAAATGCCAAGGCTCTGGTGGAAAAGGGCGACAGTGAAATGGCAGTGCAATACGCCGCGGCGCTAACGGATTGGGCCATTTCAAGCAAGACGTCCCGTGAAAAGACATCTGTTCCCGCAACTGTTGCCAATATCCCGCTTTACTCCACCTTCGGACATGCATGGTCAGCGTTTACCAACGCTCTCAAGGACGAACCATTTTTAACGTTTGCCAAGGCAAACAAGATCGATACGTCGAACTTCAGGTGGTGGCCTAACCTCGGGGAGTTGGTGTGCTCCATCAATGGCGAGACGAAAAGATTTACAAATAGCGATTCAGGTTGGCAACAAGCCTCTGCGGCGGTTTATGCCGCCGCGAAAGCGCTGGTGCCAGGCCAACCATTTTCGTTTAATTTTACGGGTGAACACAGTGCGCCTGTGGATTTGGTCGGGGATTTCTATGCCGTTCCCTTCGGGTCCTCTGCCGCCGAGCGTTTGTACCGGGCCGGACGGCTGCATGTGACCAAAACGTTCGAGTCCCTGCAATTTCCTGACGATGTCAGCGCGCGCTACAACAAACCCGAGTACCACAATATCAGGCAAATGCAGTTGCAAACGAAAGCGATCGTGGGTGACGATTTCACTCAACGCAAAGGCGCGTTTTTGCCGCTGGATCGCCCTAGGGCACCGGCAGAGCGGGTTGAACAAGCCGATCTCGAATTGGCTCAACTCTGCGGTGCCTATCTGATGTCGCTCAGAAGGGAAACCCGACAATTTTATGCGGCGCCGCGAGACATCTTGGAACCACCGAAAGACTCAACATTCGAACTCGCACGCCAGGCATTCATTAACGCGCTCCGTACCGAACCATTTTCCAGCTTCGCGCAGGAGAAAAAACTTCATGTCGCATCGGTCAGTGTCGATCCGCGCACCGGCGAATTGAGTGGCATCGTTATGGGGGACCGCAACATCTCTACCAGAGCCGTTTTCAAGACAACCGACGCTTCTGGATGGTCCGCCATTGCGCCCCAAATCTGGAAATTGGCCCAGAACCTGGCCGCCGGCTCCGGTGAGCCGGTACAGAACACCGACGGTTATTTCCCCAAAGTCGCTCAGATCCTGAACTTTTACGCAGAGAACCCAGTGGGAGAAACACTGCTGGATATTCTCAAGCAAAGCGCTGCGCTGACGCGCGATGGGTTCGCCGCATTACGCAAAGACGTACCCGCGGCTGACACGCGAGCACGCGAGGTCATGTCAAAGCAACGTGTCGCTATTGAGCAACTCGATACGGGCAGGGGGATCGAGGCGCAAGACACTCCAATCACCGTCTCTAATCCCGCTCAAGCCATCAGCCCGAAGAGTGAGATAGCACGTCGCCAATTTGCCGGGGAGCCCGGCTTGGATTCGGTCGTAGGGCGATTACTCAGCGACGCCATAAAAAAGGCATCACCTGGGCTCGATTTCGATGTCAACCAGATTGCCCTCGCCGAGCCCGATCCGGATAGTCCAGGCCAGTTCAAGAACACGCCACTGGTGGAACTCGCCTTGAGCTCACTGGCGAACGTTGAAGTCACGCGCTTTCCCGCCAACAGCAAGTTGATCGAAACCCGCCCCGATCTCTTGGCACGTTCAGGCATCACACCGGGCACGCCTTTGCAGGTCGATATGAACGCGGTCGAAAGCGCTTTACGTGCATTACCAAGTCAATTGGGCGAGGCCTTGGAGGTGGACTTGCTCAAATACTGGGACGAACCCGCGTTCAGCGTGCCGGCAAGTGGAGGAATCAGTCCGTACGCGGGCAGTCACCGGGCGTTGATCAGCAGTCTGTTGCAGGGCAACCTACGCCAGTCTGCACTCAAGCAACCTGGGCTGGATGAGCAGCAGCGTGAGACCCTGGACCTGGTCGTGCGTTATCCCAAAGACTCGACACGCCGCGCGCTAACAGACAGCTCTGCGGTGACGGTATACAGGCTCGATGGCATTTCGCAGGCCAACCAAGGCGCGATTGAAACCCTCTCGGCCAATCTACTGATCCAGCGTCAGCTCGCCGACCGGTTGATTCTCTTGCACTGCGAGCCCAGTGGCAAAGTAACGCCTTACGACTCCTACGCGGCGTTCGATATAGCGCACAAACGACAACTCAAAGAGCAAGCCCCCGAGCAGCAGTTAATCAACACCTTACGAAAAGTGGACGGCGATGTTTTCGAGACCCAGGCAGAGGTGGTCATCAGTCAGCGACTGAGTGGCAGCTTTGCAAGCAACCCGGCCGCCACCAATATGGACAAACTGGATCAGCCCCAACGCAAAATGCCCGGTTGGGTCAGTAAAGCCACTGAAGCCGAGCGTTTTGTTTTGCATGAGCTCAGCCTGCAACTGGCAAGCATTACTCAGCGCAACAACGGGCGTGCCTACAACAGCAATATCCCGGACATTCGCCCCTTTGCCGAACAGGCCTTCGATAATCTGAAGGCGGTGAGTCACTCGGCCAAAAACCTGGAGGTGGTCTTCAAGGTTCCCGTGGGTGGGAACTCGCCCGGCGGCGTGGTCAGCGGCAGCATCCACCGCGAGCGGATGAGCATGACCGATGTACTCTTGAGAAACCTGTCGGGGTTGCCTGGGCGAGACGTGGAGGTCTTTCTCAAACCCGGAAACACAAGGGTTCCCGAGCTGGAAAAAGATGGAGTGCTGTACAAGCTGATCCAAGACGTCGACGTAGGTAAAAACTATCCGCAATTGCTCAAGCGCGAACTACTGGCCGACCCCGCTAAAAAGACCGAACGCGAATCCTTGTTTGCCCAGCAAGTGCCGGTCGAACTGCAAATGAAAGCCCTGGAGTTAGCCGTTCAAAAGCAATCAGGGTTCGATACCACGGGGTTCCGTTACGTCCAGGCCGTCGTCAACCCGGAGCGCGGACCCAAGAGCGTCGACGGGAAAGCGATCGTCGTACGACCGCTGGCGTTCATCGCCGGGCCAGGTGCCGCTCCCGACGTCGTCGACAACATGTACCTGATCGAGCCCGAAGACAGTGCCACCGGCCCTCACATTCTCTATCGGCCGCTGATCTCTGACGCGCCGTTACTGCAATTTGCGACCCGCCAGGCCTTGCTGGAAGCCATACAACAGCCGGGCCGTTTGCAAAAAGACATCCTGGCCTGGTTTCCCGGCGACTCAACCCGGGAGTACTACAAGGCATGGAGCTTCAAAGAGCCCTCTTCCCAAATCACGAGCATCTTTGGCGTGGGGGATGGAGAAACCGTCCCCGCCGCACCTATCCTGGCTACGGGAGGGTATGACGCGGCCAATCAACTAAACGCGAAGCTGCAAGCCGGACAGTTGATGAGCCACTTGTACGAAGCCAATGCCCAGGGCCTGACCAGCATCGCGGAACAACAATCTGTCTCTGATGACGAAAGCCGCTGGGCGACGCTCAAGGAGGGCGGCTTCCTGTTACTCAACGCAGTGCTGCCTGCCCTGCGCGGGCCTGGCGCGGCCGTCGGCCTGGCCTTGCAGTTCCAGGGTATTCTCAGCGACCTCCAGACGCTGGCCGATGATGAAAAGGGAAATAAAGAAACGGCCATGGCGGACTTGCTGCTCAACCTAGCGACGTTGCTCGTGCATTTTCGTGCGCGGGCAATACCCTTGCACCCCGAAGTACGCCCAACGTCAGCGGCAATCGAACCGCCTCTGCGTGCCGACTATCAAACCCATATCATGCAAGCCCCATACGGTGAAGCAGTCCGCCCCATGATGGTCATGAAGGGCACCATGAAAGAGATGCAACTGGTCAAAGGCAACCTCTTTACGTTTGAGGATGAATACAAAGGCAAGCCTCGACTCAACATCAATGCTCATGGCCGGGACCTTAGCTTCATGGAGCAACTTTCTGGTAAAAGCTCAACCATCCTCTATGACGGGGCCGAGCATACGGCTCAACAGCTTCATGCGCACCTGCTCGCGAAAGGGATTGACCCCAGTAAGTTCGACAATATTCGACTACTCGTTTGTTACTCCGCTAATGGCAGCGAAAACTCCTTTGCGGCAGAGTTTCAGAAATTGATCGATAAACCGGTCAAAGCTTTTGTAGGCACCGTTACGGTAACGCCCAGTCCCGAGCTTGTTACCGCCGAGTTCGAGGACAGCACTCGGCGACACGGTCCAGAACTAGGTCCTCAGCTGCTGAGTGACACCTACTCGCAGTACGACAGCGTTGACACCGTCAAGGACCGTCAGGGGATTTCCCTGATCCGAAATCCGGTTGAGTACATTCTCTTCAGCTACTACCCCGTGTACTACCCGCCCCGTACGGGTGCCGTCCCTTCAACTACCTGAGTGCAATGCATCACGCGGCAGTGGCATTGGTTAACCACCTTGGCAAACAGCCCTGCAAGCGTTCAACGGCTACGCCGTTTCACCTCATGCCGCTGGGGATGAGGTAAAGCGGGAAACCGCCAGGCTGTTCCGAGCCGCTTCGTACGCTCGGGCAACGGTGTACTCGCAATCTCTTTACCCCCTCCTGTGGCCAAACCGCCATAGTGAGGGGGTGGATTGAGTTTCTCGAATCCGTAGCGCCAACCCCGGCGTTAACGTCACCTGCAGAACAGATCCGTCCTCAACACTTTCTGCCGCCCCCGAACCCCATCCCAAAGCCCCGCGCGCCTAAAAGCCCCCTAAAAGCGCACAAACACAGGCGCTGCCCAAGCCTGGCGCGCACCGCAAACTCTGCTGAGCCCCACCCCCAAAACGGTGGTTTGTATTGAGCGCAGGCTGTTTTAGACGGCATATGCTGATTTCACAGTGGTGTAATGAACCTGTGCTGCAACGAGGCCGACGCGCCGCCAGGGCAGTGAACCCTTGTCACACTCAACGAACTTCAGGACTGCACTCCATGAGCTTTCTTCGTCCCAAATTCATTACGTTCGACTGCTACGGTACGCTGACCAACTTCCATATGGGCACCATGACCCGCGAGCTGTTCGCCGATCGCATCAAACCCGAGCAGATGGACCAATTCGTCAAGGACTTCTCCGCCTACCGCCTCGACCAGGTCATGGGCGACTGGCGCCCGTATGACGAGATCCTCAAGACCGCCCTGGCCCGTACCTGCAAGCGGTGGGGCATCGACTACCGCGAGGAAGGCCAGCTGTATTACGACGCCGTGCCGACCTGGGGCCCTCACGCCGATGTGCCGGCCGGTCTGTCGAAGATTGCCGACAAGATCCCGCTGGTGATTTTCTCGAATGCCAGCGACAGTCAGATCATGTCCAACGTCGACAAGCTCGGCGCGCCGTTTCACAAGGTGTTCACCGCCGAACAGGCCCAGGCCTACAAACCGCGCCTGGCGGCTTTCGAGTTCATGCTCGACAACCTGGGGTGCGGTCCGGAAGACATCTTGCATGTGTCTTCGAGCTTCCGTTATGACCTGATGCCGGCCCATGACATGAAAATCAAAAACAAGGCGTTTGTTGCCCGGGGCCATGAAGTGCCGGCCAACGCGTTCTACGGCTATCAGCAGATCACCGATATCGGTGGGCTGCCGGCGCTGGTCGGTCTGTAACGCACACAAGGGGCAAGACATGGGCAGCGAATCCTATTGGCTCGACACCGCACCGGCGTTTACTGGCGCCCAACTGGGCGGTTTGCCCAAGCAGGTCGATGTGGCCGTGGTCGGTGGCGGTTTCACCGGCTTGGCGGCAGCGCGGGCGTTGGCGCTCAAGGGTGCCAGCGTGGTGGTGCTGGACGCCGGGCGGGTGATCGGCGAGGCCTCGGGGCGCAACGGTGGGCAGTGCAACACCGGGGTGGCCCAGGATTACGCCGGGCTGCACGCCGGCCTCGGTGCGGCCAAGGCGCGTGCCTATTACCAGGCGTACGAAAGTGCGGTGCAGAGCGTGGTGTCGCTGGTCGAACAGGAAGGGATCGCCTGTGACCTTGTGCGCAACGGCAAACTCAAGTTGGCGGCCAAGCCCCTGCATTACGAAGGCCTGGCCCGTACCTGTGAGCTGATCCGTCGGGAGGTGGATGCCGAGGTCGAATTGCTCAACGCCGAACAGACCCGCGCTGAAGTCAAGTCGGCGCAGTTCCATGGCGGCCTGCTGCAACGCAACGGCGTGCAGATGCACGTCGGCCGCTTTGGTGTCGGCTTGGCTGAAGCGGCGGCGCGGCGTGGGGCGATGATCCACGAACACACCGAGGTCAAGGACTGGAAAGCCCAGGCCGGCGGTTACCAGGTCAACACCGTCAAGGGTTCGCTGCACGCCGGCCAAGTGTTGCTGGCTACCGGCGCGTGCCAGCATGGGGACCTCGGTTGGTACCGCCGGCGCATCGTGCCGGTGGGCAGTTTTGTGATCGCCACCGAAGTCTTGCCCCAAACCCTGATCGACCAGTTGCTGCCGCAACATCGGGCTTATGTGACCAGCCGCATGATCGGCAACTACTTTCGCCTGACGCCGGACAACCGCCTGCTGTTCGGCGGGCGTGCGCGGTTTGCGATGTCTGACAGCGTCTCCGACGCCAAGAGCGGCAAAGTGCTGCGAGCGGCGATGTTGAACATGTTCCCGCAGTTGGCGCACGTGAAGATCGACTACTGCTGGGGTGGCCTGGTGGACATGACGTCCGACCGCCTGCCCCGCGCCGGCCAGCATGGCGGGGTGTTCCACTCTATGGGCTACAGCGGGCATGGCGTGCAGATGTCGGTGCACATGGGCCAGGTGATGGCCGAGGTCATGGCCGGCAATGCGGCCGCCAACCCGTGGCGTGAACTGGAATGGCCGGCGATTCCCGGGCATTTCGGCAAGCCCTGGTTTTTGCCCTTTGTGGGCGCCTACTACCGGTTCCAAGACTATTTGCACTGAGTTGCCGTTGTTGCGTCACCGTCGTTTGCGTTTCCAGGACGCTCCGGACATCCGTGAGCACTCGATTCTTCCGATTATCGACAGGTAGCCTTGCTATGACTGACAACAAAAACACCCCCGACCTCATTTCCGGCCAGGACAGCCTGCGGATTTTCGAAGGTCTCAATCGTGGCATGTCGCGCCGTAACGCCCTGCAGATGCTTGGCGTGGCCGGTGTGGCCGCCGCTGGGGCAGGCAGCCTGTTCGGCGCCGCCGGCAAGCTGTTTGCCGATGAAGCCGCGGTGGACGGCAAGGGCAAGCCGGGCGGCAAGATCCGCGTGGCGGGCATGTCCAGCTCCACCGCCGACACCCTCGACCCGGCCAAGGGCGCGCTGTCTACCGACTACGTGCGCCACTTCATGTTCTATAACGGCCTGACCCGTTTCGATAAGCACCTGGTGCCGCAACTGGAACTGGCCGAGCGCATCGACAACGTGGATGCCACCCTGTGGACCATTACCCTGCGCAAGGACGTGACCTTCCACAACGGCAAGGCGCTGACTGCCGCCGACGTGGTGTTCTCCCTGAGCCGCCAGAAGGACCCGATCACCGGTTCCAAAGTCATGGCGCTGCTGGAGCAGTTCACCGAGATCAAGGCCAGCGGGCCCAACGAAGTGCAGATCCGCCTCAGTGCACCCAATGCCGAGTTGCCGTCGATCCTCGCCGTGTCGCACCTGTTGATCGTTCCCGAAGGCACCACCGACTTCAACAAAGGCATCGGCACCGGGCCGTTCACAGTCGGCGAGTTCAAGCCGGGTGTGCGTTCGATTGCCGTGCGCAACAAGAATTACTGGAAGCCGGGCCTGCCGTACCTGGACGAGATCGAATTCATCGCTATCGGCGACGAGCCGTCGCGGGTCAACGCGCTGCTGTCCGGCGATGTGCACATGATCAACGAGGTCAACCCGCGCTCCACCACGCGTATCAAGGCCAGCGCCAAACACCGCGTCGTCGATGCGCCGTCGGGCAACTACACTGACTTGATCATCCGTCAGGACCAGATGCCCGGCAAAAGCCCGGAATTCACCCAGGCCATGAAGCTGCTGCTGGACCGCGAGCAGGTCAAGTCCGCAGTGTTCCGTGGCTTTGCCGTGGTCGGTAACGACCAGCCGATTGCGCCGGGCTCGCGTTACTTCAACACCGACCTGCCGCAGACCGTCTACGACCCGGAAAAAGCCAAGTTCCTGCTGAAAAAAGCCGGCATGGAAAGCATCACCATGCCGCTGATGGCCTCGCCGGCCGCGACCGGTTCGGTGGACATCGCCGTGCTGCTGCAGCAATCGGCGAAACAGGCCGGGCTCAAGCTCGACGTGAACCGCCTGCCCAGCGATGGCTACTGGTCCAACCACTGGATGAAGCACCCGTTGAGCTTCGGCAACATCAACCCACGGCCCAACGCCGACGTGATGTTCTCGCAGTTCTTCCAGTCCAAGGCGCCGTGGAACGAGTCCGGCTGGCAGAACGATCAGTTCGACCAATTGCTGATGCTGGCTCGCGGCGAAACCGACGACGCCAAGCGCGCCAAGATGTACGCCGACATGCAGACCCTGGTGCATGACCACGCGGGTATCGGCATCCCGGTGTTCATCAGCAACATCGACGGCGTGGACCAGCGCATCAAGGGCTACGACAGCAACCCGCTGGGCGGCTTCATGGGCTACATGTTCGCCGAGCAGGTGTGGTTGGACGCTTGAGGAGGGCAGGGCGATGAATAGCAATACACTGTGGTTGATCGGCCGGCGCCTCGGCGCCGGGGTCGTGACCTTGTTGATCGTGTCTATGGTCGTGTTCGCGATCACGGCGGTACTGCCGGGGGACGCGGCGCAACAATCCCTTGGCCAGTTCGCCACCCCTGAACAGGTGGCGGCGCTGCGCCTGAAACTGGGGTTGGACCAGCCCGGTGTGTTGCGTTACCTGCACTGGTTGATGAACCTGCTCAGCGGCGATATGGGCGTGTCGGTGTCCAACGCCATGCCGGTGGGTGAGCTGATGGCCGGACGCGTGCCCAACACCTTGATGCTGGCGGCCACCACGGCGTTGGTCTCGGTGCCGGTGGCGATGGTGCTCGGCATCGGCTCGGCAATGGGCCGGGGCGGGCGCATCGACAGCTTCCTCAGTTTTGTGACCCTGGCCATGGTCGCGGTGCCGGAGTTTCTGGTGGCGACCCTGGCGGTGCTGATTTTTGCGGTCAACCTTGGTTGGTTGTCGGCGCTGTCCTACGCCAGCGATATCAGCTCACCCTGGCAATTCATGCGCACCTACGCGCTGCCAGTGATGACCCTGTGCTGCGTGATCGTCGCGCAAATGGCCCGCATGACCCGCGCTGCGGTCATCGATCAACTCGACAGCCCCTACGTGGAAATGGCTCGCCTGAAGGGCGTAGGTCCGGTGCGCATCGTACTGCAGCATGCACTGCCCAATGCCATCGGGCCGATTGCCAACGCCATTGCCTTGAGCCTGTCGTACCTGCTGGGCGGGGTGGTGATTGTCGAGACGATCTTCAACTACCCCGGCATTGCCAGCCTGATGGTCGATGCGGTGACCAACCGTGACATGGCGCTGGTGCAAGCCTGCACCATGTTGTTCTGCGCGGCCTACCTGGGCCTGGTGCTGCTCGCCGACCTGTGCGCGATCCTGTCCAACCCGAGGCTGAGAAATCAATGAACAACCTCATGGTGAAAACAACGCCCGACCTGTCGGCGGGCAAAGTCTCCAACGCGCCGTCCTGGCTCGGGTTGGTGGGCGCCGTGGTGTGCGTGAGCTGGCTGCTGGTGGCGCTGTTCGGTCCCTGGCTGGCGCCGCACCCGGTGGGTGAAGTGGTGTCCGACAACATCTTCGACAGCATCAGCGCTACCTACCCATTCGGCACCGATTACCTGGGCCGCGACATGCTCAGTCGCATCCTGGTCGGCGCACGCTTTACCGTTGGCCTGGCGCTGGTGGCGGCGGTGTTGGCCAGCGGCCTGGGTACCGGCTGCGCGTTGCTGTCGGTGGTCTCGCCCAAATGGCTGGACGAAATCATCAGCCGGCTGATGGACGCGTTTATTTCGATCCCGAGCAAAATGCTCGCGCTGATCATGGTTTCGGCGTTCGGCTCCTCGGTGACGCTATTGATCACCACCGCCGTGCTCAGCTTCAGCCCCGGCGCGTTTCGCATTGCGCGCAGCATGGCGGTGAATATCGAAGCCCTGGAATACGTGCAAGTCGCCCGCACCCGTGGCGAGCGGCGGGTGTACATCGCCTGCGTGGAAATCCTGCCAAACATGCTCAACCCGGTGCTCACCGACCTGGGGCTGCGCTTCGGGTTTATCGTGCTGCTGCTCAGCGGCATGAGTTTCCTCGGGTTGGGCGTGCAGCCGCCGGATGCGGATCTGGGCTCGCTGGTGCGCGAAAACATTGGCGGCCTTGGCCAGGGCGCACCGGCCATCGTGCTGCCGGCCTTGGCCATCGGCACCCTGACCATTGGCGTGAATCTGTTTATCGACCGGCTGTCATCCCGACGCAGTCGCCGCACGGGAGGCCATTGAAATGACTGAGTTGATTCGGGTCGAAGACCTGCGCGTGGTCGCCTGTGGCGAGCGCGGTGAGGTAGAGATCGTCAAGGGGGTGAGCTTTACCCTGGAGAAAGGCGAAGTGCTGGCGCTGATTGGCGAGTCCGGCTCGGGCAAGACCACCATCGCCCTGGCGTTGCTGGGTTATGCGCGGCGGGGCTGCCGGTTGTCCGGCGGGGTGGTGCAGGTCGGTGAACACGACATGCTCGCCCTCAGCGAAAAACAGCTGCAAGGCCTGCGCGGCAATCGCGTGTCCTATATCGCGCAAAGTGCGGCAGCCGCGTTCAACCCCGCGAAAAAACTCATCGATCAAGTGGTGGAGGGCGCGTTGATTCACGGCCTCGGCACTCGGGCGGCGTTGCAAGCCAAGGCCGTCGAGCTGTTTCGCGACCTGGCCCTGCCGAACCCTGAAACCATCGGTCAACGTTACCCCCACCAGGTCTCCGGCGGGCAACTGCAACGGGTGATGGCGGCGATGGCGCTGATCAGCGACCCGCTGCTGGTGGTGCTCGACGAACCGACCACGGCGCTGGACGTGACCACCCAGATCGACGTGCTGCGCGCTTTCAAGCGTGTGGTGCGCGAGCGCGGCGCCACGGCGGTGTACGTGTCCCACGACCTAGCGGTGGTGGCGCAGATGGCCGATCAGATCGTGGTGCTCAACGGCGGGCAGATCCTCGAACAGAGCGCCACCGCGCCGCTGCTCAAAGCCCCGGCCCACGCCTACACCCGCAGCCTGCTGGCCGCCGCACGGCCCGACGAAACCATTCGCCCACCCTGTGGCATCGCCGCAGACACGCCTTTGCTGACCATCAGCGGCCTCACCGCCGGCTACGGCAACAAGAACCTGCACGGCATGCCGGCGATCCGCGTGCTCGAAGACATCGACCTCACCGTACGCCGTGGCCAGGCCATTGGCGTGATTGGCGAGTCGGGCTCGGGCAAGTCGACCTTGGCGCGGGTAGTCGCCGGGCTGCTGACCCCGGCCCTCGGCGGCCTGACGTTTGACGGCCAACCCTTGGGCGCGAGCCTGTCCCACCGCACGCCGGAGCAGTTCCGCCGCATTCAGATGGTGTTCCAGAACGCCGACACTGCGCTCAACCCGATGCACAGCGTAGCAACCATCCTCAGCCGTCCGTTGAAGATGTACTTCGGCCTCAAAGGCGCCGCATTGCAGGCGCGTATCGGCGAACTGCTCGACCTGGTGCGCCTGCCGCGGGACATGGCCGAGCGGCGCCCGAATGAACTGTCCGGTGGGCAAAAGCAGCGGGTCAACCTGGCCCGGGCACTGGCCGCCAAGCCGGACTTGATCCTGTGCGATGAAGTCACCTCGGCCCTCGACACGGTGGTCGGCGCGGCGATCCTCGAACTGTTGCGCGACCTGCGCCAGCAACTGGGCGTGTCCTACCTGTTTATCAGCCACGACATCTCCACCGTGCGTGCGCTGTGCGACGACATTGTGGTGATGTACAGCGGTCACAAGGTGCAGGCCGGCAGCCGCCAGTCGTTTGCCGAGGCGCCGTTCCATCCTTACACCGACCTGTTGATTCACTCGGTGCCGGAGCTGCGCCAGGGCTGGCTGGAAAACTGCGGCACCACCTGCGCCGAGCTGCCGCCGATTGGCGCGCGGGCCAACGTGCCGCAGCTGTGCACCTTCCTCAACCGCTGTCCGGTGCGGGTCGACGGGCTGTGCAACCGCACCGCGCCGAACCGTCGCCGGCTGGACAACGGCAGTGAAATCCTCTGCCACCACGACGGCGCCCATTTGCTGAACACCCAGCAGGGCGTCACGACCATGACCTTGGGAGCCTATGCATGAACGGGCGTTTTGTGAGGCTGGCCGAACAGGGCCGGCCAACGGTCAGCCTGACCGTGGACGGCGCACCCATCGAAGCCCTGCAGGGCGACACCCTGATGGTCGCGCTGCTGACCCAGGGCAACGCCTTGCGCCAGTCCGAATTCGACAGCGGCCGCCGCGCCGGTTTCTGCCTGATGGGCGCGTGCCAGGACTGCTGGGTGTGGACCCGCAGCGGCGAACGCCTGCGTGCCTGTTCCAATGAAGTCCGTGATGGGCTGGACATTGTCACCACACAACCGGAGGCGACATGGCCACTGCACGGGTAGTCATTGTGGGGGCTGGACCTGCCGGGGTGCGTTGCGCCGAAACCTTGCTGGCTGCCGGTATCCGCCCCATTGTCATTGATGAAAACCGCCGCGACGGCGGGCAGATCTACCGTCGTCAGCCCCAAGGCTTTACCCGCGACTACGCCACCTTGTACGGCAGCGAAGCGACCAAGGCGCAAGACCTGCACCAGAGTTTCGACCGCCTGCGCGGCGCCATCGACTACCGCCCCGACACCCTGGTGTGGAACCTCACGCCGGGGCAGTTGTGCTGCGTCAGCCAGGGCCGTCACAGCACCGTGGACTACGACGCACTGATCCTCTGCACCGGCGCCACCGACCGCTTGATGCCCATCGAAGGCTGGCAGCTGGCGGGCACCTACAGCCTCGGCGGCGCGCAGATCGCGCTGAAGAACCAAGCCGTGTCCATCGGCCACCGCGTGGTGTTCATGGGCAGTGGGCCGCTGCTGTATCTGGTCGCCAGCCAGTATGTGAAAGCCGGTGCCACGGTGGCGGCGGTGCTCGATACCTCGCCGATGAGCCTGCGGATCAAGGCCTTGCCCAAGCTGCTGGCGCGGCCGGGTTTGTTGTTCACCGGGATCAAATTACTGGCCCAGCTGTATCGCGCCAACGTGGCGGTGCACTTGGGGATCAAGCCGCTGCAGGTGCTGGGCGATGCAGCCAATGGCGTGATGGGCGTGCGCTTTTGCACGGGCAACGGGCGGACCGAGACCGTGCAGGCCGATGCCGTGGCGCTGGGTTATCACCTGCGCCCGGAAACCCAGTTGGGCGATCTGGCCGGCTGCGCTATGGCCTTTGATCAGGCGTCGAGCCAGTGGTGGCTGGCTACCGACGCCGCGGGGCGTACCTCGGTGAAGGGCGTGTATGCGGCCGGTGACGGTTCGAAAATCCGTGGCGCCGACGCCGCCGAGCACGCCGGGCGCCTGGTAGCGCTGGCGCTGTTGGAGGATTTAAAACAACCGGTGGATAAGGTGCTGCGTGAGGAACAACAGCAGGCCCTGGCAGTGATGGACCAATTCCGTCTCGGCCTGGCCCAAGCGTTTCCGTGGCCCAGCGAACAGGCCAAGGCGCTGCCCGACAGTGCGATTGTGTGCCGCTGCGAGATGATCAGCGCCGGTGAACTGCGCCGCACGGTAAACGAAAAGGGCGCCTGCGAAGTCAACCGTGCCAAGGCGTTCAGCCGTGTCGGCATGGGCCGTTGCCAGGGCCGTTATTGCTCCCAGGCCGGGGCCGAAGTGATTGCGGCCGCCGCCGGTGTCCAGGTGCAGGACGTCGGTCGCCAGCGTGGCCAGGCGCCGGTCAAACCCTTGTCGATGCTCACCGAGGAGGCCGCTTCATGAGCGTGCAAAAAACAGATGTGGTGATTGTCGGCGGCGGCCTGATGGGCGCGGCGACTGCGTTTTTCCTGCGCCGTCGCGGGCAGTCGGTGATCCTGCTGGAGCGTGACCAGATCGGCCAGTACGCCAGCGGCGTGAACTTCGGCAATGTGCGCCGACAAGGGCGTTTCCTCGGCCAACTGGCCTTGGCCAACCGCTCTTGGGCCTTGTGGAAACGCCTGCCGGAGTTGATCGACGATGACCTGGAGTTCATCCCCAGCGGGCATATGCGCGTGTGTTATCGCGAAGACGAAATCGCCGAGCTGGAGGCCTACGCGGCCGCGCCGGAAGCTGAACAGTTGGACCTGAAGATCTATCGCGGCGCCGAGTTGCATCAACGTTTTGGTTTCCTGGGCCCGGACGTGAAGGGCGGCTCCTACGCGCCCCATGACGGTCACGCCAACCCGCGCCTGGCGGCACCGGCCTTTGCCCGCGCTGCGATTCGCCTGGGCGCCCGGATTGAAGAGCGTACCGAAGTCGCCGAGGTGCAAAAAATCGGCGCTGACTTCCACATCGCCACCACCGACGGCCGCCAGTTCCAGGCCGCGCAACTGCTTATCACCGCCGGCGCCTGGGGCCAGAAACTCTCGGCGCAGTTTGGCGAACCGGTGCCCCTGGACACCCACGGCCCGCAGATGGCGGTGACCGAACCGGTGCCCTACGCCTTGCCCACGGTGATCGGTGTGTACACCAAGATCCCCGAGGAAGTGATCTATTTTCGCCAGATCCCACGCGGCAATATCGTCATCGGCGGTGGTTATCGCAGCAAACCCGACATGCAAAACCGCCGCGCCTATGTGGAGCCGCGCAGTATCCTCAACCAGATCAGCCAGATGCGCCGCCTGCTGCCGGGCGTTGGCAACCTGAATATCATCCGCGTGTGGAGCGGCATCGAAGGCTACCTGCCGGACTCGCTGCCGGTGATGGGCCAAAGCGGCACCGTCGACGGCCTGTTCTATGCCTTTGGCTTTTGCGGCCATGGCTTCCAGCTTGGCCCTGGCGTCGGCGATGTGATGGCCGAACTGCTCGCCACCGGCAGCACCAGCACGCCGATTGCGGCGTTTTCCATCACCCGCTTTGCCTTACCTGCCGAACAACGGAGCCAAGCCTCATGAAGCCCCGCGTACTGGATATCCTGAAAACACTCATGGCCTTTGACACGGTGTCGTCCGAGTCGAACATGGCCTTGATCGAGTACGTGCGCGACCTGCTGCTGACAAAAGGCATCGAGTCGCTGATCGTCAAGGACCAGAGCGGCAAGAAGGCCAACCTGTTCGCCAGCACCGGCCCCAAGGACCAGCCTGGCGTGTTGCTCTCCGGGCACACCGACGTGGTGCCGGCGGCCGGGCAGGCGTGGACCTTTCCCGCGTTCGCCGCCACGGTGCAGGATGGGCGCATCTACGGGCGCGGCAGTTGTGACATGAAGGGCTTTATCGCCCTGGCCATCGACGCCATGCTCGATGCCGCCGACCACACCTTGAACCGCCCATTGCAACTGGCCTTGTCCCATGACGAGGAGATTGGTTGCGTGGGCGTGCGGCGCTTGCTCGATGTGTTGCACCTGGCGCCGGTGCGGCCGTTTTTGTGTCTGATCGGCGAGCCGACCAACATGCAGTTCGTGCTCGGGCACAAGGGTAAGGGCTCCTACCGCACCTACTGCCGTGGCCTGGAGGCGCATTCGTCGCTGGCGCCGCGCTCGGTCAATGCCATCCACGTGGCCTGCGACTTTATCGCCGCCCTGCGTGACAGCCAGCAGCAGTTGCAACGCCACGGTGCCCAGGACACTGACTACGACGTGCCCTACAGCACCGTGCATGTGGGGCAGATCGTCGGCGGCAAAGCGCTGAATATCGTGCCCAACCTGTGCACCCTGGATTTCGAAGTGCGCAACTTGCCCGCCGACGACCTGGATCAGTTTCTGGAGCAGATGCGCGAGCGTGCCGAAGTCATCGTGCGTGAGGCGCAGAAGCTGTCCAGCGTGGCGGCCATCGAGATCGAAACCCTTAACGTCTACCCAGGCCTGGATACCCATCCGAGCGTCGAAGCCGTGCGTTTTCTCAAGCAATTCGCCGCGCCGGACACCGGCACGTCCAAGGTCTCGTTCGGCACCGAAGGCGGCCTGTTCAAGCAGCGCCTGGACGTGCCGGTGGTGGTTTGCGGGCCGGGTTCCATCGAGCAGGCGCACAAGCCTGATGAGTTTATCGAGATCAGCCAGATGGACGCCGGCGCGCAGTTTTTGCAGGGCTTGCTCGGCTCGTTGAAGGCCTAGCAGAGCCTGCCGTCCTGGGCTGAATTTCAGCACGGCACGCTGCTGTACCCGCGCTTTCGGCATCCTCGTCCGTGGCACCTCCCTAGACTGGAGCGTGTCTCGGATCAGGATCTCGACCATGCTCACCACTCGCTTGCAAGACCCCAGCCTGTTGGCTGAACTCGCCTATGTGGACGGCCAGTGGGTCGCCGCCGACAGCGGCGCCACCCTGGACATCCACGACCCCGCCACCGGCCACTTGCTGGCGCGGGTGCCCGCCATGGACGCGGTGGACACCCAGCGCGCCATCGCCGCCGCCGAACGCGCCTGGCCCGCCTGGCGCGCACGCCCGGCCGCCGACCGTGCGGCGCTGTTGGAGCGCTGGTACCAGGCGATGCTCGACAACCTCGACGACCTCGCGCTGATCATGACGTGGGAGCAGGGCAAGCCGCTCAACGAAGCCAAGGGCGAAGTGCGCTACGGCGCCGGTTTCGTCAAATGGTTCGCCGAGGAAGCGCGCCGGGTCTACGGTGAAACCATGCCGGCGCCCAGCGGTGATCGCCGCCTGCTGACGTTGAAGCAACCGGTGGGCGTGTGCGCCGCCATCACCCCGTGGAACTTCCCCAACGCGATGATCACCCGCAAATGCGCGCCAGCGTTGGCCGCCGGGTGTCCGATCATCGTCAAACCGTCGGACCTCACGCCGCTGTCGGCCCTGGCCCTGGCGGTGTTGGCCGAGCGCGTCGGCATTCCTGCTGGCGTCTTCAATGTGATCACCGGGCTGCCTGCTGGCATCGGCGAGGCCCTGACCGGCAGCCCGGCGGTGCGCAAGATTTCCTTCACCGGCTCCACTGCCGTCGGCCGCCTGCTGATGCGCCAGAGTGCCGAGCACATCAAGCGTCTGAGCCTGGAACTGGGTGGCAACGCACCTTTTGTGGTGTTTGACGACGCCGACCTGGAGCTGGCGGTCGCCGGGGTGATGATCAGCAAATTCCGCAACGCCGGGCAGACCTGCGTGTGCGCCAACCGCATCCTGGTGCAGAACGGTATCTACGAACGTTTCGCTGCACGCCTGGTGGAAGAAGTGGGCAAGCTCAAGGTCGGCAACGGCCTGGAAGAGGGCGTGACCCTCGGCCCGTTGATCAACCCGGCGGCGGTGAACAAGGTGGCGCGGCATCTCGACGATGCCCTGAGCCAGGGCGCGACGCTGCTGTGTGGCGCGGTTCCCACGGGTGACAGCCAGTTCGTGCAACCCTCGGTACTCGGCGACTGCCACGCCGGCATGCTGCTGGCCAATGAAGAAACCTTCGGCCCGGTGGCGCCGCTGATGCGCTTTACCGATGAAGCCCAAGCGCTGGCCTTGGCGAACGCCACGCCGTACGGCTTGGGTGCCTACTATTTCACCCAGGACATGCAGCGCTCGTGGCGTTTCGGTGAGGCCCTGGAGTTCGGCATGGTCGGGCTCAACACCGGGATCATTTCCATGGAAGTTGCGCCGTTCGGCGGCATCAAGCAGTCGGGGCTGGGGCGTGAAGGCAGCAAATACGGGCTGGATGAGTACCTTGAGGTCAAGGCTTTCCACATTGGCGGGTTGAACTAGCGAGGCAGGATCGATGAGCAAGGCATTCAGAATCGCCGCGATTGCCGGCGATGGGATTGGCAAGGAAGTGTTGCCCGAAGGGCTGCGAGTATTGGAACAAGCGGCCAAGATCTGGGACTTGAACCTGAGCATCGACGTGCTCGATTGGGCCCACTGCGACTACTACCTGGAACACGGTCAGATGATGCCCGACGATTGGTTCGAGCAGCTCAAGGGGTTTGACGCGATTTACTTTGGCGCGGTGGGCTGGCCGGACAAGGTGCCGGACCATATCTCGCTGTGGGGTTCGTTGCTCAAGTTCCGCCGCGACTTCGACCAGTACGTGAACATCCGCCCGGTGCGGCTGTTCCCCGGCGTGCCGTGCCCACTGGCCGGTCGCGAGCCGGGCGATATCGACTTCGTGGTGATCCGTGAAAACACCGAGGGCGAGTATTCGTCGGTGGGCGGCAAGATGTTTGAAGGCACCGATCATGAATTCGTTCTGCAGGAATCGGTGTTCACCCGGCGCGGCGTGGACCGCATCCTCAAGTTCGCCTTCGACCTGGCCCAGACCCGCCCGCGTAAAAAACTGACGGCGGCGACCAAGTCCAATGGGATCTCCATCAGCATGCCGTACTGGGATGAGCGTACGGCGTTGATGGCGGCGAATTATCCTGAGGTGAGTTGGGACAAGCAGCACATCGACATCCTGTGCGCGCGGTTTGTGTTGCAGCCGGACCGGTTTGATGTGGTGGTGGCGTCGAATCTGTTTGGCGACATCCTGTCCGACCTGGGCCCTGCGTGTGCGGGGACCATTGGGATTGCGCCGTCGGCCAACCTCGACCCGGAGCGCCGGTTTCCCTCGTTGTTCGAACCGGTGCACGGCTCGGCGCCGGATATTTATGGGCAGGGCATTGCGAATCCGATTGCGATGATCTGGTCGGGGGCATTGATGCTGGATTTTCTGGGGAATGGCGATGCGCGGTACCGGGCGGCCCATGATGGGATTTTGCGGGCGATCGAGGGGGTGATTGCTTGCGGGTTGGTTACGCCGGATCTGGGGGGCGTTGGATCCACTCAGGAGGTTGGGGTTGCGATTGCTGGGGGGTTGGTTGAGTGAGTACATATCCGTCGTTTGGGTAACGGTCAACCCGGCGTCCTACCGGGCAGAGGTACCTACACGACGCTTGAAGCGCTGACACATAACTCTGTGGTGAGCGGGCTTGTCCCGCGCCGGGCTGCGAAGCGGCCCCAGAACCTTCACTTCGATTGATTCTGGCACTCTGCGATGACCTTATTGGGGGCTGCTGCGCAGCACAGCGCGGGACAAGCCCGCTCACCACAACAGCTCATTTGCCAGGGATTCAGCATGCACGGGAAGTTTTTTGGGGGCTTTTGCAAAGTGAGCCGCCGTCAGGCGGAGCCATAAGTAGCCGTTACCTAAATAACTCATCGGGGCAGAGGTACCTACACGACGCTTGAAGCGCTGACACATAACTCTGTGGTGAGCGGGCTTGTCCCGCGCCGGGCTGCGAAGCGGCCCCAGAACCTTCACTTCGATTGATTCTGGCACTCTGCGATGACCTTATTGGGGGCTGCTGCGCAGCCCAGCGCGGGACAAGCCCGCTCACCACAACAGCTCATTTGCCAGGGATTCAGCATGCACGGGAAGTTTTTGGGGGCTTTTGCAAAGTGAGCCGCCGTCAGGCGGAACCATAAGTAGCCGTTACCTAAATAACTCATCGGGGCAGAGGTACCTACACGACGCTTGAAGCGCTGACACATAACTCTGTGGTGAGCGGGCTTGTCCCGCGCCCGGCTGCGAAGCGGCCCCAGAACCTTCACTTCGATTGATTCTGGCAGTCTGCGGTGACCTTATTGGGGGCTGCTGCGCAGCCCAGCGCGGGACAAGCCCGCTCACCACAACAGCTCACTTGTCATGGATTCAGCATGCACGGGAAGTTTTTGGGGGCTTTTGCAAAGTGAGCCGCCGTCAGGCGGAACCATAAGTAGCCGTTACCTAAGTAACTCATCGGGGCAGAGGTACCTACGACGCTTGAAGCGCTGACACATAACTCTGTGGTGAGCGGGCTTGTCCCGCGCCCGGCTGCGAAGCGGCCCCAGAACCTTCACTTCGATTGATTCTGGCAGTCTGCGGTGACCTTATTGGGGGCTGCTGCGCAGCCCAGCGCGGGACAAGCCCGCTCACCACAACAGCTCACTTGTCATGGATTCAGCATGCACGGGAAGTTTTTGGGGGCTTTTGCAAAGTGAGCCGCCGTCAGGCGGAACCATAAGTAGCCGTTACCTAAGTAACTCATCGGGGCAGAGGTACCTACGACGCTTGAAGCGCTGACACATAACTCTGTGGTGAGCGGGCTTGTCCCGCGCCGGGCTGCGAAGCGGCCCCAGAACCTTCACTTCGATTGATTCTGGCACTCTGCGGTGACCTTATTGGGGGCTGCTGCGCAGCCCAGCGCGGGGCAAGCCCGCTCACCACAACAGCTCACTTGCCAGGGATTCAGCATGCACGGGAAGTTTTTGGGGGCTTTGGCAAAGTGAGCCGCCGTCAGGCGGAACCATAAGTAGCCGTTACCTAAGTAACTCATCGGGGCAGAGGTACCTACGACGCTTGAAGCGCTGACACATAACTCTGTGGTGAGCGGGCTTGTCCCGCGCCGGGCTGCGAAGCGGCCCCAAAACCTTCACTTCGATTGATTCTGGCACTCTGCGGTGACCTTATTGGGGGCTGCTGCGCAGCCCAGCGCGGGACAAGCCCGCTCACCACAACAGCTCACTTGCCATGAATTCAGCATGCACGGGAAGTTTTTGGGGGCTTTGGCAAAGTGAGCCGCCGTCAGGCGGAGCCATAAGTAGCCGTTACCTAAGTAACTCATCGGGGCAGAGGTACCTACGACGCTTGAAGCGCTGACACATAACTCTGTGGTGAGCGGGCTTGTCCCGCGCCGGGCTGCGAAGCGGCCCCAGAACCTTCACTTCGATTGATTCTGGCACTCTGCGGTGACCTTATTGGGGGCTGCTGCGCAGCCCAGCGCGGGACAAGCCCGCTCACCACAACAGCTCATTTGCCAGGGATTCAGCATGCACGGGAAGTTTTTGGGGGCTTTTGCAAAGTGAGCCGCCGTCAGGCGGAACCATAAGTAGCCGTTACCTAAGTAACTCATCGGGGCAGAGGTACCTACGACGCTTGAAGCGCTGACACATAACTCTGTGGTGAGCGGGCTTGTCCCGCGCCGGGCTGCGAAGCGGCCCCAGAACCTTCACTTCGATTGATTCTGGCACTCTGCGGTGACCTTATTGGGGGCTGCTGCGCAGCCCAGCGCGGACAAGCCCGCTCACCACAACAGCTCACTTGCCATGGATTCAGCATGCACGGGAAGTTTTTGGGGGCTTTGGCAAAGTGAGCCGCCGTCAGGCGGAACCATAAGTAGCCGTTACCTAAGTAACTCATCGGGGCAGAGGTACCTACGACGCTTGAAGCGCTGACACATAACTCTGTGGTGAGCGGGCTTGTCCCGCGCCGGGCTGCGAAGCGGCCCCAGAACCTTCACTTCGATTGATTCTGGCACTCTGCGGTGACCTTATTGGGGGCTGCTGCGCAGCCCAGCGCGGACAAGCCCGCTCACCACAACAGCTCACTTGCCATGGATTCAGCATGCACGGGAAGTTTTTGGGGGCTTTGGCAAAGTGAGCCGCCGTCAGGCGGAACCATAAGTAGCCGTTACCTAAGTAACTCATCGGGGCAGAGGTACCTACGACGCTTGAAGCGCTGACACATAACTCTGTGGTGAGCGGGCTTGTCCCGCGCCGGGCTGCGAAGCGGCCCCAGAACCTTCACTTCGATTGATTCTGGCACTTTGCGGTGACCTTATTGGAGGCTGCTGCGCAGCCCAGCGCGGGACAAGCCCGCTCACCACAACAGCTCACTTGCCAGGGATTCAGCATGCACGGGAAGTTTTTGGGGGCTTTTGCAAAGTTAGCCGCCGTCAGGCGAAACCATAAGTAGCCGTTACCTAAGTAACGGATCAATACCCCCGTACCCGATCCACCTCACCCAGCATATCCTGCCCCCGTTGATGACGCCGAATATCCTCCAACAACCCACCAAACGCACTCGCCGGCTGGGTCATCGCAGCAATATGCGGCGTGAGTACAATCTGCGGATGATCCCAAAACGGATGCTGCGCCGGCGCCGGTTCTTCCTGCAGCACATCCAACACCGCAGCACTCAATTGCCCACTCCCCAGCGCTTCCAGTAAATCCTCTTCGACCAAATGCCCACCACGCCCCATGTTGATCAGCGCCGCGCCTCGGGGTAGTTGATCAAACAGGCGGCGATCCAAGATCCCCCGGGTCTGCTCCGTCAACGGCAGCACACACAACAAAATATCGCACTCACGCAAAAACGCCGGCAGTTGCGACACTCCGGCAAAACACGCCACGCCCGCAATCTGATGAGCACTGCGCGCCCACCCCGACAGCGCAAACCCCAACGGCGCCAACGTCGCCAGAATCTGCTGCGCCTGGGCGCCCAGTCCCATCACCCCTACACGCCGGTTCGCCGCCGGCTGCAACAAATGCCCCTGCCAACAACGCGCAACCTGCTGCTGTCGGTAACGCAGCATGTCCCGGTGCACACTGAGCACCGCCCAACTGGCGTATTCGCACATGCCACGGGTGATGCCCGGATCCAGCAGGCGCACCACCGGCAGTTCGGGGGGCAGGCGGGACAGGTCCAGTTGATCGACCCCGGCCGACAACGCAAACAGCACCTTCAGGTTGGGCAGCAGTTGCGCCACATCGTCCGGCGCTTGCCAGGCGGCGAGGTATTCGATGTCTTCGGGGTTGCCGATGTCCGGCCAGGCGCGCCACTCGATGTCGGGCGCGTGTTCGGCGAACAGTGCTTGCCAGTGTTGACCGCGCACTGGGTCGGCTTTGTAGAGCAAGGCCATAGGGAGTTCCTGCTGGATAAAGGAGACGTTCATGATCGCCCAAAGCCCGGCGCAGGATCTGTTGAAAGGCCGGGGCAAAACAGTGGATCCGCATTTCTCACGGGCCAAGTTCGGCGTAGTTGGTTGCCCGCACGCCGTACTCTGAACAGCATCGCAATCACCTTCCGGTTGCCGCACTCACGATGGGAAATGCCATGAACAGCAAAGTCGATGAAACCCCTCATTTGCTCCGTCAGCGCGAGCAATTCGTGCCCCGTGGGCTGGTTACCGCGCATCCGCTGGTGATCGACCGCGCCCAGGGCGCAGAGTTGTGGGACGTGGATGGCAAGCGCTACCTGGATTTTGTCGGCGGTATCGGCGTGCTCAACATCGGGCATAACCATCCCAAGGTGGTCGCGGCGGTGCAGGCGCAGTTGCAGAAGGTTTCCCATGCGTGCTTCCAGGTGGTGGCGTACCAGCCTTATCTCGACCTGGCCCAGCGCCTGTGTGAAATGATCGGTGGGCAAGCGGCCTATAAGGCGGCATTTTTCACTTCCGGCGCCGAGGCGGTGGAAAACGCGGTGAAGATCGCCCGCGCTCACACCAATCGTTCGGCGGTGATTGCCTTTCGTGGTGGTTTCCATGGCCGTACCTTGCTGGGCACCACACTCACCGGCATGAGCCAACCCTACAAGCAAAACTTCGGGCCGTTCGCGCCGGAGGTGTTCCACACGCCGTACCCGAATGCCTATCGCGGCGTGACCAGCGAACTGGCGCTTAAAGCCCTCGACGAATTGCTGGCGACCCAGGTGGCGCCGGAGCGCGTCGCGGCGATCATTATCGAACCGGTGCAGGGCGATGGCGGCTTTCTCACTGCGCCGCCCGAGTTTCTCCAGGCTTTGCGCGCGTTGGCCGACAAGCACGGCATTGTGCTGATCCTGGACGAGATCCAGACCGGTTTCGGTCGCACCGGCACTTGGTTCGGTTTCCAGCATGCGGGCATCCAGCCAGACCTGGTCACCGTGGCCAAGAGCCTGGCCGGCGGCTTGCCGTTGTCCGGTGTGGTTGGCAAGGCGCACATCATGGACGCACCGCTGCCCGGTGGCCTGGGCGGCACCTACGGCGGCAACGCCCTGGCATGCGCAGCGGCACTGGCAGTGATCGATGCCTTCGAGCACGAGCAATTGCTGGATCGCAGCCAAGTGCTGGGCGAACGCCTGCGCCAGGGCCTGCTCGCTTTGCAGGCACGCTACCCGCGTATCGGCGATGTACGCGGCACCGGTTTTATGTTGGCGATGGAGTTGATCCAGGACGACTCGGCGCGCACCCCGGATGCCGACCTTAACCAACGGGTGATCGACGAAGCCCGCGCCGGCGGTTTGCTGGTGATCAAATGCGGCGTGTACCGCAACGTGTTGCGCTTCCTCGCGCCATTGGTGGCCACCGAGGCCCAGGTCGACGAAGCCCTGAAAATCCTCGACGGCGCGTTGGCACGGGTCTTGAACTGAGCCTGTGCCTGTTCAGGGTGAACTGCATCATTGGAGGCTTGACCCCACATGGGACTGACAGATTATCGAGCGTTGCTGATCGATTGCGATGAAGTGCTGGTGGACCGCGATTCGGGGGTGTGGGCAGCGTTGCAACCGCTGCTCGACAGCCGTGGCGGGCAGGTGCCCAGGGAGCAGGTGCTGGCCGAATACGGCGCGGTGGTCGCCGCGTTGTACCCGCGCTTTGCGGAGCTGGGCTTCAGTGGCGTGCTGTGCTTTGCCCATCGCCAGCTCGCTGAACGCTGGGGTGTGCACGCCAGTTGGGAGGAGGGCATGACCTTTGCCCGGTCGGCGGGCAATTGGTCGCTGTTCGAGGACGCGCCGGGAGCTATGCTCTATTTGCGCAAGTTCTACCGGTTGCTGGTGCGTGGTGATCGCGACGCCGAGGATCGTGGCGTGTTGTGCGAGCGGTTGGGCATTGCACCGGAAGATTTCATTTCCCTGGCCGATGACCCGCAATGGCTCAATCAGCCGCCGGATGAGATGCAACCGGTGCTGCATGTGACCGGCCCGTCGGTGAGCGCCGAGGGCGCGTTGGACCGCTGTCTGATCGGCCGCCAGCGGGCCCGGCAGCCTTCGCCGTGTGCGGCGCATTACTGCATTAACAGCATGGCGGATCTGGTGGCGCAGCATCAGCTGTCTTTACGGCGCTGATTTTGCTAGAAGATTGCTTACAAACGGCAGTCAAGAGGTAGGCAATGGAAGGGCAAGTCAAGCTGGACCGGATCGACATCAGCATTCTGGTTGAACTGCAAAAGGACGGCCGGATGACCAACGTCAGCCTCGCCGACGCCGTGGGGTTGTCGGCCAGCCCGTGCCTGCAACGGGTCAAGCGGTTGGAGTCGGCGGGGTATATTTCCAGCTACAAGGCGCACTTGAACCTGGCCAAGATCACCGATTCGGTCACGGTGTTCACCGAAATCACCCTCAGCGACCACAAGCGCGAAGACTTCGCCAAGTTCGAGTCCAACATCCGCCTGGTGGACGAAGTGCTCGAATGCCACCTGATCAGCGGCGGCTACGACTACCTGGTGCGCTTTATGACGCGCAGCATCCAGCATTACCAGGAAGTGGTGGAGAGCCTGTTGGACAAGAACATCGGCATCTCCAAGTATTTCAGCTACATCGTGATCAAGTCGCCGGTGCTCAAGGATGGCGTGCCGCTGCGCAAGTTGCTGCGGCACTGAGCCCGCTTATTCCTGCAAGTCCAACGCCTGCTGCTTGAGCTGGCGTTTGCGTTCGAACGCCAGCTTTTCATCATCCTTGTAGGGCGCGCTGTACCAGTTGCCGTAGGTTGGGTTGGGCAGCAGGAACCAGCGTTGGCCCAGCCAGTTCACATAGGGTGCGACGGCCTTGCGCTGGGCTTCTAACGTGTTGTGTTCGGCCTGCACGAAATCCCCCATCGAATCCCCGGCCATCAGCAATACGCGGGCGTGGCTGGCGACCCATTGGCGGCGGCAGTTCTTGCCGTAGCCGGCACTTTCGCAGTGGCCGGTGGGCGTGCTGGCGGCCAGCACCTGTTCGTCACTTTCCACCGGGAAACCGCGCAGGCGCAGGTTTTTCACCGTGGCGGCGACCTGGCTGTGTTCGCGGTTGGTGAGGTAGTAAACCTTGATGCCTTTTTGCCGGGCCGCTTGCAGGAATGCCACCGAGCCGGGGAGGGCCTGAGCCTTGGCCTGGTCGACCCAGGTATTCCAGCGGTCGTAGGAGTAGACCTGGTTGTTGACCACGTCGCGGGCGTTGAGAGGCACGTTGTCGAGCAGGGTCTCGTCGATGTCGACGACCACCGCTGGCGGCAGGCCGTTGAGGTTGCGGGGTGCAAAGGGCAGGGCGTCCCAGGTGGGATCGGCCAGCGCCGTGTCGAGTTGGCGGGTGGCGTTGGCGAAGAGTTGGCGGTAGATCATTTCGTGTTCGATGGAGGTTTGGGTCCAGAGCACGGCGTCGAGTTGGTCGTTGGCGGGTGGGGTGTGTTGGCAGCCTGCCAATAGGCAGAGGCTGGCGAGGATCAGGGTTCGCATGAATGGGTCTCGCGAAAAAGTGTGGTGGGGAGCTTGTTGTGGCGAGGGAGCTTGCTCCCTCGCCACAGTAGGCTGGTTATTCGGTAGCGCTGCGCCAGTGCGGATGCGCATGTTCATCAATCCCCCAGTGCGGCTGGCCGGGGGTGATACGCACGCCGCCGACCCAGCGCTCCTGCGTTGCATGGTCGGGCCAATACGCTCGGCCTTGGAGCACGTCCTGGCCCAATGCGGTCAGCGCCAACATTCGTTGTGGCCAGGGTTTGTGTGGCTCGGTCTCGGTCAGCAATGGGCGCTCTGTATCAATCAGCGGCCGCATCAACGCATGAAACATCATGTCCCCCAGAAACGGCAGCGGCTCGCGCTTGGCCATCAACTCGGCGAACACCCGGCCAAACGGCGTGGGTCCGGCTTCGGCGAGGTAGGTGAGGGCCAGGCGCTCGGTCAGCGATAGACCATCGTGTGTTCCCGGCAACTCCTGCAACTGGCGCAACAGCGCCGGGGCCAGCAAGGGCAGGGCGGTGTGCTTGCCGTGGGCCAACTCGGCCCATGCTATTGGTGAACTGTCGCAATAGGCCGACCAGGCCCGTTTTGCCAAGTGCACTGCGTCGTCTGCGATTGGCTTGCGCTGTGGCCAAAGCCAGGCGAGCACATCAGGCGCCAGTTGGCCGATGCCGATAAAGCGCTCGACGCCGGGGATGCGGTCCACCTCGATCAACTCCAGCTTGCGCGGCGCCCGCTCAAGGCCGGCCAGTGCGCGGATCAGGAACAGTTGGTCATACGCATCCGCCTCGCACCACAACACGCTGTGTTCAGCGCTGGCCAGGGTGTCGAGGTGGTTGTACTCATCGTCGACGCGGCGCGCTGCATCGGCGGGGTCGATGGTGAACGATTGGCTGATAAAGGTGCTGCGCATCGCACGGAATGCCTGGTTCGGCAGGTCACGCACCGGGCCCATGCACAGCGGGTCGCTGAGCATCTGGAACTGGCCCTTGAACCCCGCCACCTGCAGGCTGTGGGCGATGTCATTGCCGCAGCGCCAATGGGTGGTGCGCGCTTCATCGCTGGCGTCGAAGCCAGGGTGGCGGGCGGCGAAGTCGAGGGCGTCGATATGGGCCTTGAGCTTGGGCCAACTGCTAAAGCCGAGCTGTTTGGCGACCTGCCATTGGGCCTGGGACAGGGTCGCGGCGGCGTCTTGGGCTTTCAGGCGCGGCAACAGTTCCTTGGCGCGCTTGCGCTGCTGCTCAAGGTTGAGGCGGCCATCGGTGTTGGAAGATAACGGGCGTTGCGACATACGATCTCCTTGCACAAACCTATTCCGCTTTCAGGTTGGGAGTCGTAGAAATGTGATATTCAGTCAAGGATCCTGGGCGCAGCCCTTTCCGCGGAAGGTGGCGTAGACAGCGCCAGGCACGGAATATAGGCAGCGGGGCAGTGGATTGCAAGCCGTTCAACCGAGTAAAGAGTGCATGACTGACACCCCTTTGATACAGACCCGCGCCCTGACGCGCCGGGACGAGCGCCACCAGGTGGCGTTGCTGCAACCCACGGATTTCGCGTTGCACCGCGCAGACCGCGTGTCCATCACCGGTTCATCCGGCTCCGGCAAAAGTGTGCTGTTGCGCGCGCTGGCCCTGTTGGATACGCCGAGTTCCGGGCAAGTGCTGTGGAATAACCAGCCGATTGCCAACGCGCAGATCCCCCATTACCGCAGCCACATCAGCTACCTGTCCCAACGCCCGGCGTTGCTTGAAGGCACGGTTGAGGACAACCTGCGTTTTCCGTTCAGTCTCAAGACCCTGCGCCAACGCCAGTTCGACCGGAACGCGGTGACGAGCTTGCTGGGGCATGCCGGCAAGGCGGCGGACTTCTTGAGTAAGAACGCGCTGGACCTGTCGGGCGGCGAGTCCCAGGTGGTCTCGCTGATCCGCACATTGCAACTGAACCCTGAAGTGTTGTTGCTCGACGAACCTACCGCCGCCCTCGACCCCACCTCATCCCGCGAGGTGGAAGCGCTGATCGACGCCTGGTTTGCCGGCGACAAGGCTCGCGCTTATATCTGGGTGTCCCACGATCTGGATCAGGCCCGGCGCATGAGCGACATCCACTTGCACATGAGTGCCGGTGTCCTCAGCGGAGCGATCTCGCGATGAATTATCAGAACCTCACGGCGCTGGACATGGGCATCGCCGCGTCGCTGATCCTGATCAACGGCGCGTTGTCGTTGCTGCTACGCCTGGGCCTTGGGCGCCAACTGGTGTGGGCGGCCGTGCGCACCGTGGTGCAATTGCTGGCCATCGGTTACCTGCTGGGCTGGGTGTTCGAGTTCGCCTATTGGTACGTGGTGCTGCCCTTGATGTGTGCGATGACCTTGATCGCGGGGTTGTCGGCGGCGGGGCGCGGGCGCAGGACTTACCGTGGGCAAAAGGTCGACAGCATCCTGTCGGTGTGGGGCAGTTCATGGCTGGTGACGGCGGTGGGCCTGTTTGCGGTGATCCGCATCCACCCGTGGTACGAGCCGCAATACGCGATCCCGATCCTGGGCATGATCCTCGGCAACACCCTGACCGGCGTATCCCTGGGTATCGAGCGCATGACCCAGGAACTCACTTCGGGTCGCAACACCATCGAAATGATCCTCGCCCTCGGCGGCTCGCGCTGGGAGGCCGCGCAGGAAGCCATCCGCCAGGCCGTGCGTGCCGGCATGATCCCGACGCTGAACCAGATGACCGTGGTCGGCATCGTCAGCCTGCCCGGCATGATGACCGGGCAGGTATTGGCGGGGGAGAGTCCGGTGGACGCGGTGCGTTATCAGATCGTGATCATGTTCTTGATCGCCGCATCGTCGGCGTTGGGCACGGTAGGGGCGGTGCTGCTCACCTACCGGCGGTTGTTTTCAGTGAACCATCGGTTTTTGCGTGATCGCTTGCAAGAGCGCGCCTGAACCTCAGGTGTTGTTGCAGCCGTTGGCAATCGAGTCGTCGCTGTAGAACAGAGCCAGGATCGACGGAGACTTCGGTGGGTTTTCTTCCCACTTGGCCAGGCGCAGTTTGTTTTGGGTGGTGAACGATTCATCGGCAATAGCGATGGGCGTGCGTGATCCTTTCATGGGTACGGCTACTTGAATGACGTGAAGCGACTGGAACGACTCCTTGCTCCACTCGGGCGGGAGCATAAACAGACACTGCGGGTGGTTCAGTTGTCCATTCGATCAATCAAGGGTGCACGGTGGAGCCGGTTTAATATTGGTGCGGTAAGGCGCCCATTCGACTTGCCTGCGATGGCGGAATGTCAGTAAAAAATCATCCGCCGACCCCGCAGGCAAGTCACAGTAGCTCGCCCTAGACTCAGGCCAAAGGACACTCACGGTTTAGCGCTTCATCCACCAATAGCTGAGCTATTTCAATCATCTGCACCACCGCCAGCACTTGTTTTCGGCTTGAACCATCAAGGTGCTCGGCGCAGTCGTACCCGCACACAGTTGCCGATTCAAGCATCTCGCTCGCATTGCTCAAGGCCACTTCGGTGCTGAGGTCCGGGCGGACGGCGAAGATGATGTTCGGTGGAGTGTGTGGGGTGTCATCTGAGGACGGGGGCGGGGGGTTCGGAGTAACCTTTTTCATGCAGTAAATCTCCATTCAGTTGGAGCTGACCACCTCTGCGACCAAGCAGGAAGGTGGCGAGCTGTACGCAGGTTGGTCGACCAGGGAATGGAAACCCGGCAGGGCCTAAGCCCTCCCGCGCACAGTTCGCCATAACGCGAACACAATAATGCCGCTTGCGCGGCACTGTGCGCCATTCTAACCCGGGCGACCAAACCCGATCGCTGATAAGCAGCGACTGCAAGAGGCTAGCGGTGCGTTATAACAACTGCAAGCCACAGGAGTTGTAGGAAAATTCTTGGTCGTGTTATGTGCGCATGGGTTGTTGCAGGTGTTGTTTTACAGAAGGATCCTACGTGCATGTCGCTGCTTAGAGTGTGGCGATACCAGCGTAATCATCGGTCATCAAATAGCCGCGATAGCCTTTGAGCAGGGGCTCCGGCACATTGCAGTGGATGACGCGGCTTTCCAGCAGTTAATTGCGCATCAGATTCAGCAGTGGCTGAACATGCTCGCCGCTCTGGATTGCACCTTGAAGGGAACCATTTTCAGCCTGATCGCACAATTGTCCGCGAATAATTGTTTCGCTAGATGAAATGCTGGATTGTAAATCCTGGTGATTCCAACAATCGGCGCCGCGATGGACCATGCCTGGCGTCGATACCCTCACTTTTGGAGCCGTTCATGTCCCCGTCCGCGATAAAACTCTATGGTTTCCCGCTGTCCGGTCATTCCCATCGGGCTGAGTTGATGCTCTCCCTGTTGGGGCTGCCCACGGAATTTATCCTGGTGGACCTCAAGCAAGGCGCGCATAAGTCCGCCGATTTCACCGCGACCATCAACCGCTTCGGCCAGGTGCCAGCGATTGACGACAACGGCACGGTGTTGGCCGATTCCAATGCAATTTTGGTTTACCTCGCCACGAAATACGGCAACGGCCAATGGCTGCCGAGTGATCCGGCAGGGCAGGCGCGGGTTCAGCGTTGGCTGTCGGCGGCTGCCGGGCAACTGCATGCCGGGCCCGCGACGGCGCGGTTGGCCACGGTGTTTGGCGCTGACGTGGATGCGGCGGCGGCCATCAGCCGTGCCCATGCCTTGTTGGTGTTGGTGGAGCAGCAACTGAGTGAAACCCGCTTCCTGGCCGGCGAGCAACCGAGCATTGCCGACATCGCGTTCTACACCTACGTCGCCCACGCGCCGGAAGGCAATGTGTCGCTGGCCGACTACCCTCAGGTGCGCGCCTGGCTCGCGGGCATTGAGGCACTTGCGGGTTTTGTCGGCATGCCGCGTACGGCGGTGGGGTTGCAAGCGCCATGATGTGAGCACCCTGTGGCGAGTGAGCCGCTGTGGTGAGCGAGCTTGCTCGCGCTGGAGTGCGAAGCGCTCCCGGCTTTTTAGTTCCGCTGCGCAACCCAACGGGAGCAAGCTCCCTCGCCACAAAAAACTACAGGAGCACCGATGGACCGATTTCACGAAATGCAGGTGTTCCTGGCGGTGGCCGAGGAGGAGGGCTTTGCCGCCGCCGCGCGCCGCCTCAACACCTCGCCCCCCAGCGTGACGCGTGCCATCGCTGCGATGGAACAGCGCATCGGCACCCAACTGTTGGCGCGCACCACCCGCAGCCTGCACCTGACCGAAGCCGGCCAGCGTTACCTGGAAGATTGCCGGCGCATCCTCGCCGAACTGGATGAAGCCGAGGAAGCGGCAGCGGGCAGTTATTCCATCCCCTGTGGCCACCTGACGGTGACCGCGCCGGTGCTGTTTGGCGAGCTGTATGTGGCGCCGGCGCTGGGTGACTATCTCGACCTTTTTCCACAGGTGAACATCAACGCTTTGCTGGTGGATCGGGTGGTGAATATGGTCGACGAAGGCATCGACGTGGCCGTGCGCATCGGCCATCTGCACGAGGCGGGGCAGCAGGCGATTACGGTTGGGCAGGTGCGTCGTGTGGTGTGTGCGTCGCCCGGTTATCTCGACCAGCACGGCCGACCCGAGCATCCGGGGCAGTTGCGTGAAGCCAGGATGGTTGCTTTGTCGTCCGCTAGCCAATCGGTGAACGAATGGGCTTTCGTCCAGGGCGACCAGCCGCTAACGGTGCCCATCGAACCACGCCTAGTGGTGTCGGCGAACAACGCAGCGATCAACCTGGCGCGCCTGGGGTGGGGCATGACGCGGGTGCTGTCGTACCAGGTCGCAGCGGCGGTGGCGGCCGGTGAGTTGGAGGTTGTGCTGGAGGCCTTTGAACCGGCACCACTGCCGATCCAGGTGGTGTTCCAGAACAGCGGTCGCGTCCCGGCCAAGGTCAGCACCTTTGTGGATTTTCTCAGCCAGCGCCTGGGCCAGGACGCGGCGCTGCAGCGGCGCAGTTGATGGAGCGTTATCGCGATATGCAGCTGTTCGCGGCCTTGGCCGGGCAACCGAGCCTGGCCCAGGCGGCGCGCCGTGCGTGTGTCTCTGGCCCGACCCTGGTACGCGCAATCGCCCGGTTGGAAGCGCGCTTGCGCGTGACGTTGCTGCAACGCAGCACCCGAGGCGTGAGCCTGACCGACGCCGGCAGTGCCTACCTGGCCGACTGCCTGCGCCTGCTGGCCAGTGTGGATGCCGCCGAAGCCTCGGCCAAGGGGTTGCACGTGCAGGCCCAGGGCAACCTGCGGGTGTTCTTGCCGTTGTTGTTCAGCCGTTACCTGATGGCGCCGGTATTGGCCGACTATCTGCAGCGTTACCCCGACGTGCGCGTGGTGGCGCGTTATCACGACTATGACCCCAACCTGCACGAAGAGGGCCTGGACGTGGCGATCCTGGTGGGTGAGCTGCGCAGTTCTTCGCTGATTGCGCGGCCACTTGGGCAGGTACGGCAGATCCTCTGCGCCAGCCCCGATTACCTCGCCGCCCACGGCGAGCCCCGGCACCCGAGTGAGCTCAAGCAGCATCGGTTGATTGCCCATGCCGATCAGGTGCAGTGGGATTTTTCGGGCTACGTGCTCAGGGCCCGAGCACGCTTGGGCTGCTCCACGGTGCAAGGCGCGATCAACGCCGCCGTCCAGGGCGCGGGTGTGATGCGTTGCTTGAGCTATCCCTTGCACGAGCCGTTGAGCAGCGGGCAATTGCGCCGGATCTTGCCGGCCTACGAAGGGCCGCCGCTGCCGGTCAACGTGGTGTATCGCGAGGGCCGCAATGCCCCGATGCGCGTGCGCAGTTTTGTCGAGCATTGTGTGGCGGCGTTGCGTGGTCATCCGGCATTTCAGTTGGCGTAACAGTGGATTGCCAGGCGTGGGCATTCTCTCGCCGCCGTGCAGCGCGCAGCATCGACACATCCCATTGGAGGTGATCGCCATGAACCCAATCGAACAGTCCCCCTGGCATGCCGGTGAACGGCAGATGCAGGAAAGCGCCGGCGTTGCCGACCGCATGGCCGTGGTCGGCCCCAAAGTGATTCGCGACCATTTGCCCGAGCAGCATCGGGATTTTTATCCCTTGTTGCCGTACCTGCTGCTCGGTGTAGTGGATGAGCAGGGCGTTCCTTGGGCGACGCTGGTGGAAGGCGCGCCGGGGTTTGCCCACTCGCCCGACCCGCACAACTTGCAGATCGACAGCCTGCCATCTGCCAGTGATCCCGCCCGCCCGGCCTTGAGCAGCGGTGCTGCGGTGGGTGTGCTGGGTATCGACCTCAATACCCGCCGCCGTAACCGCATGAACGGCCGCATCGGCGCCGTGGATCACGCAGGGTTTTCGGTGGACGTGGTGCACACCTTCGGCAACTGCCCCAAGTACATCCAACTGCGGCCCGTGGACGGCATCGCGCGTAAACCCGGCACCGTGGCCGAGCGCACTGCCAGCCTGGACCTTGACGCACAAACGATGATTCGCCACGCCGACACCTTCTTCGTCGCCAGCTATGTGGACGCGGATGGCGAACGCTCGGTGGACGTGTCCCATCGCGGCGGCAACACGGGCTTTGTGCGCGTCGACGGCAACCTGCTGACCATCCCCGACTTTGCCGGCAACCTGTTCTTCAACACCCTGGGCAACCTGGCAGCCAACCCGGTGGCGGGGCTGCTGTTCATCGACTTTGAATCGGGGGACGTGTTGCAGATTGCCGGGCGTACCGCGTTGATACTCGACGGCCCCGAAGTGGCGGCGTTTGACGGCGCGCAACGGGTGTGGACCGTCACCGTCGAGCAGGTGGTGTGGCGGCCGGCCGCGTTGGCGTTGCGCTGGGAATTTGCGCAGTTTTCGCCATTCAGTCTGGGGATGGGGAATTGGTAGGGCGCGTGCCGTTTTGGTCAACCTGCACCGTGCTGTTGCGGTTTGCAAGGTGGGTATCGTCAGCGGGTTGTCGTAACCGCGATGGTTGATCGAGGTCGAGGGGGGCGTAGTGAACGGGCTCTTGTAGTGAGCAGGCTTGCCCCGCGCTGGGCTGCGCAGCAGCGCCAACACCCTTTGCCACAAAGGCTTGGGTGCACGGCATTATTGAGGAATGGGGCCGCTTCGCAGCCCAGCGCAGGGCAAGCCTGCTCACTACAAGGCGTTGTCCAGCTCAAGTAGGTGCGCTCAGGTCTAGGAAGTCATGGTGAGCTTGCTCTTTGTGGTGAGCGGGCTTGCCCCGCGCTGGGCTGCGCAGCAGCGCCAACACCCTTTGCCACAAAGGCTTGGGTGCACGGCATTATTGAGGAATGGGGCCGCTTCGCAGCCCAGCGCAGGGCAAGCCTGCTCACTACAAGGTGTTGCCCAGCTCAAGTAGGTGCGCACAGGTCTAGGAAGTCATGGTGAGCTTGCTCTTTGTGGTGAGCGGGCTTGCCCCGCGCTGGGCTGCGCAGCAGCGCCAACAGCCTTTGCCACAAAGGCTTGGGTGCACGGCATTATTGAGGAATGGGGCCGCTTCGCAGTTCAGCTCAAATGGAAGTGCGCTAGCGCTGCGTTGTCAGCACCGCCCGATCTCCCCACGCGCCACCCAGCGCGGTATACAGATTCACCTCCGCCACCAACTGTGCCAGTCGATCCACAATCAGTCCCTGTTGCGCGCTGAACAGCGAACGCTGGGCGTCCAGGAATGTGAGGTTGCTGTCCACGCCGGCGCGATAGCGGTGTTGGGCCAAATCGTAATAGGCCTGGTTGGCCGCGACGAAGTCGCGCTGTGCATTGAGTTGGTCGGTAAACGTCTGGCGCGCGGCCAGGCCGTTGGCGACTTCTTGGAAGGCGGTCTGGATGGTTTTTTCGTACTGCGCCACCGTGATGTCCTTTTGCAGTTTGGCGTAGTCGAGGCTGGCGCGCAGGCTGCCGGCGTTGAAGATCGGCAGGTTGATTTGCGGCTGGAAGGTCCAACTGCCCGAGCCACCCTTGAACAGCCCCGACAGCTCGGTGCTGGTGCTGCCGGCGTTGGCCGTAAGGCTCACCGACGGAAAGAATGCTGCACGGGCCGCGCCGATATTGGCGTTGGCGGCGCGCAGTTGGTACTCGGCCTGGAGGATATCCGGGCGGCGTTGCAGCAGGTCCGACGGTAACCCGGCGGGCACGCGGGCCACCAAGTCAGCCGCCAGCGGGCGGGGCGGCAAGGTTTGATCCACCGGGCCGCCCACCAACAGGGCCAGGTTGTTGAGGTCTTGCGCAACCTGACGCGCATAGCGGGCCACGCTGGCGCGGGTGCTTTCAACGCTGGTGCGCGCTTGCACGACGTCCAGGGCCGAGGCTTTGCCCGCCGTTTTGCTGCGGCTGGTCAGGTGCAGGCTATGGTCATTGGCCACCAGGGTTTGCTCGGCCAAGTCCAACAACTCCTGGTCGGCGCGCCAGGTCAGGTAGGCATTGGCGACATTGGCCACCAGGCTCAGTTGCGCGCTGCGCCGGGCTTCTTCGGTGCCCAGGTAGGTGAGCATCGCCTGTTCGCTGAGGCTGTGCACGCGGCCAAAAAAATCCAGCTCATAGGCACTGATGCCGAGGGTGGCGGAGTAGGTGGAGGTGATCGCCGGTTTACCGCTGCCGTTCACCTCCCCAGGCACGCGCTGGCGGGTGCCGGCCCCCATCGCGGACACCGCCGGGAACAGGTCGGCCCGCTGGATGCGGTACTGCGCCTGGAAGGCCTCGACGTTCAGCGCCGCCACCCGCAGATCGCGGTTATTGACCAACGCCGCGCTGATCAGCTGGTGCAGCGCCGGGTCATGGAACAGTTGCTGCCAGTCCGAGGAGGCCGTCAGCGTCCCGGCCTGTGCCAGCGCATACACACCGGCCTGGGGATACTGCCCCGGCGTCGGCGCCTCGGGCCGCTGGTACTCGGGGATCAGCGAACAGCCGCCAAGCACGAAGACCATGCCCGTGAGGGTGAGCTTTTTCATCAGGCGCCCACCATCCATTTGGCCAAGCCATGCCGGCCACTTACGCCCAGCTTGGCGGCAGCGCGCTTGAGGTAGGTTTCGATGGAGCTGTTTTTCACACTGAGCCGTTGCGCCATCTGCGGCACCGTGCCGCCGGTCAGCAGGCCCAGGCACACTTCCTGTTCGCGCGCCGACAAGGCGATGTCGCCAAGGGACAGGCGCTTGTAGAACTCACGCTGCAATTGCGATTGCTCAAGCAACGTGTGGGCTGGCTCGGCCTGGGCGTGCGGCGTCTGGCGCAGCATCTGTGCATGGCGTTCGATCAGCGGCAGCAGGGTGTCCGACAGACACTTGAGAAACGACAGTTCGGCCAGGGAAAAGCCGCGCTGGGTATGGGGTCGGTAAAACGAAATGACGCAGCGTCGGTTGCCTTGGCGCGACACCAGGTTGCATTGGTGCGAGGTGCCACGAGGGTGGGCGCTGTTGGGTTTGGCGTTCATCTGGATCAGCAGCGGGTCCTGCATGCCGAGCATTTGCTGGAGCAGCGGGTGGTTGTCCAGCGGACGCACAGCCAGGGGCGGCGGCAAATCCTGTTTCTGGCCGGCACTGCCGAGCAGCTTGATGTCGAGCGCGCGGTCGTGCAGTTCGTCCAGGGTCCACTCGCTCAGATCGACCAGATGAATCGGCAGCCATTTGCTCACCAAGTGCAGCATATGGGCGGCAAAATCCTCGTGGCCGCTGTGTGCAATCAACTCGCCCATTTCGGCATAAAAATGCGGGCTTTGCGTGCTGCCGGTGCTGCGTTTCAAACTCATAGCCATCTCATCCTTGATGTCGAAAACCGTCAACGAACTCCCTGGGCCTCTGGGGGCGATCCGTTCCTCCTGAACGAGAGTCGGCACTCGAGATTGTATTTAGCCAGGGGATTTGTCCTACGTATGTAGCGGAAACGAGGGACACAATCTGCCATAAAAATAACGTCATTAATTCGACGTTTCTGAAGGGCAATTCCGGCTAAAAAATAACGATAGAAGTTTATGAATAATTCTAACTATATGATTTTTATCAAAAATCATATTAGTGAACATCGTGGGATCTAGAGCGACATCGGTCAAATATGGCCAATGTCCTACAGCGCTTTAATCGTTTCATCTGTGAACCTTCAGTCAACCCGGATCTATCCGTTTGGATGTCCGGGTTTAAGGTGACAGACAGCCCCCGACCCCCATGCTCAAATCCGGCAATTTCGCCGTAATGGGGCTCCCAGCGCGGTCAGTGCCTGACACCGATGAGAAGGATCTTATGCAGCATTTTCCCAGCCTGCCAGCCAGTTTTCCCCTCACTGCAGCGCAACAGGACATCTGGCTCGACCAACTGCGCGCGGGCAATTCGCCGCTGTACAACATTGGCGGTTACGTCGACTTTGAAGGCGCGGTGGTGCCCGCATTGATTCAGCGCGCTGTCGAGCAGTTGGTGGCCCGGCATGATGCGCTGCGCACCCAGTTGCACAATGGCGCCGACGGCTTGTCGCGGCAGGCGTTTGCCGCGGTGATGGCGGTCGATGTGGCGTTGCATGACGTCTCGGCCCAGCCCGACCCGCACGCCGCCAGCCAGGCCTTGATGCAGGCGCACATGGCGCGGCCCTATCCAATGGAGGGCGCGCCGCTGTTCCGTTTCTTTCTGGTCAAGCTTGCCGACAACCACTACCGCCTCGGCACCCAGGCTCATCACGTGATCCTCGACGGCTGGGGCTTTGGCCAGATGCTGCAATCCCTGGCTCATCTCTACACTGCCCTTGAACAAGGCCGCCCACCGGAACCACCGGCGCCGTCCTATATCGATTTTATCGACGCCGACCAGCACTACCGCGACTCGCCGCGCTTTGCCCGCGACCGCGCCTACTGGCTGGACAAATATCACGTGCTGCCGGAGCCGTTGCTCACCCCGAGACACGTCGCCAACTCGCCCAGCAACACCTTGGCGCAACCCTTTCCCGTGGACCTGCTCAACCGCATGGAGCAGGTGGCCAGCCGTTACCAGGCCTCGGCGTTTCATGTGCTGTTGGCGGCGATGTATGTGTATTTCACCCGCACCGCCCAGCGTCAGGACTGGGTGGTCGGGCTGCCGATTCTGAACCGGTCCAACGCGCGATTTCGCGCCACCGTGGGCCTGTTTACCCAAGTCAGCGCCGTGCGTTTGCAGTTCGATGAACACCTGCCGTTCGGTGCCTTGGTGCGCGGCGTACGCGACCAGCTCAAACAGGATTTGCGTCACCAGCGTTTCCCGTTGAGCCAGATGAACCGCGAGCTGGGCCTGCACCGCGCCGATCGCGCCCAACTGTTCGACCTGTCAGTGTCCTTCGAGCAGGATGACCATGCGCTACGCTACGGCGCGACCCAGGCCCGGGCGATCAAGGTGTCCAACCACCATGAGCCGCTGCCGCTGGCCATCCACCTGCGCAGCAACCGCTACCAGGACACGGCGTGCCTGCATTGCGTGTACAACGAGGCGTACTTCCAGCACGCCGAGGTACTCGCCTTGGCCCAGCGCTTTACCTGGTTGCTGGAGCAGGGGCTGGATAACACCGAGTTGCCCATCGGTGCGTTCTCCCTGCTCACGCCAGTTGAACAGGCCCGATTGCACCAGTGGAACGCTACCGCACAGCCCAGCGCGCAGCCACACACCCTGCACGCACGCATCGAAGCCCAGGCCGTGCGCACGCCGGACGCTGTGGCCGCGATCTATCAGGGCAGCCAGTTGACCTATGCCCAACTCAACCAAAAGGCCAATGGCCTGGCCCATCAACTGATCGAACTGGGCGTGCAACCCGATGACCGTGTGGCGATCCTGGCCCGGCGCAGTGTGGACACGCTGGTGGGTTTGCTGGGGATTCTCAAAGCCGGCGCCTGCTACGTGCCGGTCGACCCGGCCCATCCCGCCGAGCGCTTGAGCTACCTGCTGCACGACAGCGCGCCAGTGGCGGTGCTCACCCAGCACGATTTGCTACATCGCTTGCCTGCCCTGGCGGTGCCGGTGATTGAGCTGGAGCGACCGACGCTCCAGGTCGGTGCCAACCCGCACGTTGCGGTCAAACCGTCGAACCTTGCCTACGTGATCTACACCTCCGGCTCCACCGGCTTGCCCAAGGGCGTGATGGTCGAGCACCACAGCGTCTGCAACCTGGTGGACTGGCACTGCCAGGCCTTCAACCTGCACGCGGGCAGCCACACCGCCAGCGTCGCCGGCTTCGGTTTTGATGCGATGGCCTGGGAAGTCTGGCCGGCGTTGTGCGTGGGCGCCACGTTGCATCTGCCCCCGGCACACGAGGGTACGGAAGATATTGATGCGCTGCTCCATTGGTGGCGCACACAACCGTTGGATGTGTGTTTTCTGCCGACCCCCGTGGCCGAATACGCTTTCAGCCAGGGCCTGCAACACCCGACCTTGCGCACCTTGCTGATCGGCGGTGATCGGCTGCGCAGCTTCAGCCGTGCGCAGACCTTCGAGGTGATCAACAACTACGGCCCCACCGAGGCCACGGTGGTTGCCACGTCCGGGCGCGTGGATGCAGGCCAGCCGTTGCATATCGGTGCGCCCGTGGCCAACGCGGCCATCTACCTGCTGGATGACCGACAGCGGCCGGTGCCCATCGGCGTGACGGGAGAGTTGTACGTCGGCGGCAACGGCGTGGCGCGTGGTTACCTGAATCGCCCGGAACTGAGTGCCGAACGCTTTCTTGACAACCCGTTTGCGCCGGGCCGGATGTACCGCACCGGCGATCTTGCACGCTGGCTGCCCGACGGTAACCTTGACTACCTGGGCCGCAATGACGACCAGGTGAAAATCCGTGGCATGCGCATCGAGCTGGGGGAAATCGAGTCCGCCCTGGCCACCCACGCGCACGTCCAGGAAGCCGTGGTGCAGGCTCGCGATGGGCAACTGCTCGCGTGGTTTATCCCACGCCAGGCCGTGGACGTCGAAACCCTGCGCGCCCATCTGCACACCTCATTGCCGGACTACATGCTGCCGGCAGCCTACATGCCCATGGACGCGTGGCCCCTGACCGCCAACGGCAAACTCGACCGCAAGGCATTGCCGGCGCCGACCCAGGCGGCGTTCGTCACGCGCCTGTTCGAAGCCCCGCGAGCGGGTGTGGAAACCGTTCTGGCGCAGCTCTGGGTCGAGCTGTTGCAGGTGCAGCAAGTGGGCCGTCACGACCATTTCTTCGAACTGGGCGGGCACTCGTTGCTCGCGGTGCAATTGGTGCAACGCATGCGCCAGGCCGGGCTGCGCGCCGATGTGCAAGTGCTGTTCGGGCAACCGACCCTGGCGGCCTTGGCGGCGGTGAGTGACGGCCGCGACGTGGCGGTGCCGGCCAATCGCATTCCGGCTGACTGCCGCCATATCACCCCGGATTTACTGGCGCTGGCCGAGTTGGATCAAACCAGCCTGGACCGCATCGTCGCGGCCATTCCCGGCGGTGCGGCCAACGTGCAGGACATCTACCCCCTGGCGCCGCTGCAGGAAGGTTTGCTCTACCACCACCTCACCGACGAGCGCGACCCGTATCAGCAACAGGCGCTGTTCAGCTTTGAGCGGCGCGAACAATTGGACGCCTTTGCCCAGGCCCTGCAACAGGTGATCGACCGCCACGATATCCTGCGTACCAGCTTGGCCTGGGAGGCTCTGGAGCAGCCGATGCAAGTGGTGTGGCGCGTGGCGCGCTTGGGCGTTGAACCTTGGGCCGAAGGTGAGGCGCCTTTGGACTTGCGCCAGGCGCCGTTGATGGCGCTGGACTATGCCGAAGCACCCACCGGTTGGGTCGCCCGATTGCGCTTTCATCACTTGGTGAACGATGCGACGTCCACCACGATCCTGATGCAGGAAATCCGCGCCCATCTGCTCGGCCAGCAGGCGCAGTTGCCGGCGCCGGTGCCGTATCGCACGGTGGTGGCGCAGTCTCGCTCACCGACGCGCCAGGCCGCCCACGAGGTATTTTTCCGTGCGCAGCTGGGCGATGTGGACGAACCTACGCTGGCCTTCGGTGTACAAGAGCGCCAGGCCAATCGCGGGGACACCGAAGAAGCCCAGCGTGCACTCAGTGACGACCTTAATCTGCGCTTGCGGGCACAGGCCCGTGGTGTGGGCGTCAGTGCTGCCAGCCTGTTCCACCTCGCCTGGGCCCAGGTGCTCAGCCGTGTGGCGGGCCGTGACGATGGTGTGTTCGGCACCGTGCTGCTCGGTCGGTTGCAGGCCGGCGAGGGCGCCGATCGCGCCTTGGGCATGTTCATCAACACCCTGCCATTGCGCCTGCACCTGGCTGGGCAAAACGTCGCGGATGCGTTGCGCGACACCCATCGCCAACTCAGCGCCTTGCTCGCCCATGAGCACGCGTCGCTGGCCCTGGCCCAACGCTGCAGCAGCGCGGCGCCGCTGTTCAACAGCCTGCTCAATTACCGTCATACCGATGCCGAGCGCGACCTCGTGCTGGTGCCGGGCATCGCCTTGGTCAGCGCCGAAGACATCCTCAGCTACCCGCTGATGCTCAGCGTGGACGACACCGCCGGCGGCTTTCATCTCAAGGCCAAGGCCCCGCGCAAGGTCGGTGCCGAACGTATCCTGGACTACCTGCAAACCACGCTGGTCAACCTGGCCCAAGCACTGGAAAACACGCCACAAGCGCCGCTGCGTGAGGTGCAGGTGCTGCCCGCCCATGAAGTGCAGACACTGCTGCTGGACTACAACGCCACCGCTACTGATTACCCCGAAACCCTCACCGTCCAGGCCCTGTTCGAGGCTCACGCCCGGCATATTCCCCATGCAGTGGCGGTGCAGGCCGGCGAGCTGCAACTGACTTACCGCGAACTCAATGAGCGCGCCAACCGCCTGGCGTTTCACCTGCGTGAGCGTGGTGTGCAGCCGGATGCGCGTGTGGCGCTGTGCGTGGAGCGCGGGCTGGACCTGGTGGTGGGGTTGCTCGCCATTCTCAAGGCCGGCGGCGCCTATGTACCGCTGGACCCCGGCTACCCCCGCGAACGCCTCGCCTACATGCTCCAGGACAGCCAGCCGGTGGCGCTGCTGGTGCACGCAGCCACTCGCGACTTGCCAGGTGAAGTCGCCATCCCAGTGATCGATTTTGACCACAGCGCCTGGAGCCACGCGCCGGACGGCAACCCCTCGGTGCTAGGGCTGAGCGTCGCCAACTTGGCCTACGTGATGTACACCTCGGGCTCCACCGGCACGCCCAAGGGCGTGATGATCGAACATCGCGGCCTGGGCAACCTGATGCACTGGGGCTCGCAACTGTGCCCCAATGCCGAGGGCGGAGCGCTGCTGCAACGGGCGCCGTTCAGCTTCGATGGGTCGGTGTGGGAGCTGTTCTGGCCGCTGGCCAACGGCATGCGATTGGTGCTGGCGCGGCCCGATGGCCATCGCGAGCCGGCCTACCTGGCGCAAGTGATCCGCGAGCAACAGATCAGCGTGATCAAATTCGTACCGGCGATGTTGCAGCAGTTCCTTGAACTGGAGGAGTCCGCCCTGTGCACCAGCCTCACCGATGTGCTGTGTGGCGGCGGCGAGCTCACCGAAGCCCTGGCCCGTGCCGTGCAGGCGCGCTTGCCCAAGGTGCGCCTGCACAACGTCTACGGCCCCACCGAAGCCACGGTCGACAGCAGCGCCTGGACCCTGGAGCCCGGCGCACCTGTGCCCACGCTGCAACTGCCCATCGGCCGGGCGATCAACAACACGCGCCTGTACGTGCTGGACGCACACGATGCGCCGGTGCCCATGGGCGTCAGCGGCCAGTTGCACATCGGCGGCGTTGGCGTGGCCCGTGGGTACCTGGGGTTGGAACAGATGACGGCCGAGCGCTTTATCGACAGCCCGTTTGTGCCGGGGGATCGGCTGTACCGCACCGGCGACCTGGTGCGCTACCTGCCGGACGGCAACCTGGAATTCCTCGGGCGTAACGACTTCCAGGTCAAGCTGCGTGGCGTGCGTCTGGAACTGGGGGAAATCGAATCGTGCCTGCTGGCGCATCCGGCATTGCGTGAGGTGGCGGTGCTGATTCGCGATGAGCGACTGGTCGCCTACTTCACCCCGCGCGGGCCGGCGCCAAGCCTGGAAGACTTGCGCGTTCATGTGCTGGAGCAGTTACCGGAATACATGGTGCCGGCGGCCTTCGTCGCGCTTGAAGAATTACCCCTCAACCCCGCCGGCAAACTCGACCGCAAGGCATTGCCAGAACCGGGTGTGGACGCGGTGCTCAGCCGCGCCTATGAAGCGCCCCAGGGCGAAGTGGAAACCCTGATGGCCGAGATCTGGGCGCAGGTGCTCAAGCTGGAGCGGGTAGGGCGCCACGACCACTTCTTCGAACTGGGCGGGCACTCCCTGCTGGCGGTGAACCTGGTCGCGCACCTGCGCAAGGCCGGGCTGGAGGTGGATGCGCGGAGCGTGTTCAGTCAGCCGACCCTGGCGCAATTGGCCGCGCGCGCGGTGACGCAGGTGCAGCGTGTGGAGGTGGCGCAGACGGCGATTCCGCAGCTTGATCGTCGGCGGCGGATATGAATGGGAAAGGCGGTCAATGCGCAGCAGGCAACTGCGGATACAGAATCAGCTGCAAATACCCCTTGGAATAACGCTTACCTCCCAGCGGCAACTGCCCAACCTCGCGCATTTCACTGGTGCTGTTGACCCGCATGAGCACGCCCACCGAGCCGTGCTGGCGTGCTTCGTGGAGCCAGGCCTGTACCTCGCCCAGCTCGATTTTGCGCTGGCCTGCATCCGCGAACTGCAAGCCGTAGCGCAACTCGCCTTCGGTGTCATACAGCGTCACATCGGCGCGCTGCAGGCGCCAGGCGAGGGCGCTGGCGCTGCCCAGTTCGTTGCTCAGCAGGGCATGGGTGTGTTGCAGCGCGTCCAAGTGTTCGAGCACGAACGGGTCGGGCATTTCGTTATCGGCGATCTGCGCCGGCATGCTCGCCGGCAGCAGGATCACCAGCACGCCGATGCCCAGGGCCGGCATCGCCCATAGCGTGAGCGGGCGCAAGGCTTGCAGCAGGTTGGTGAGGATCCACACCAGCAACACGATAAAGGCCAGGGACAGGCCGACCATCTCGGCGTGGCTGTTGCTGTACAGCGGTCTGGCGATTTGCAGGTAGAGCAGGCCGATCATGGCCGCCATGCCGATCACCACGTTGAGCAGGCCATTGAGCCTGATCGTGCGTGGGTGGCCGTTGCGCAGCAGGTCGCTCAAGGTGTGTCCCATCAGCAATGCCAGGGGCAACAGGCACGGCATGATGTAGGTCGGCAGCTTGCCGTTGCTCAGGCTGAAAAACCCCAGCGGTAGCAGCAGCCACAAGGCCAGGAAACCAACGGCGGGCTGGCGTTTTTGCTGCCAGGCCTGGCGCAGCGTGTTGGGCAGCAGGCCGGCCCAGGGCAGGCATGCCACGGCGAGGATCGGCAGGAAGAACCACCAGGGTCGCACGTGCTGGGCGTTGTCGGCGCTGAAACGGCGAATGTGTTCATTCCAGAAAAAGAAGCGCCAGAAGTCCGGCTCCTGGTGATGGATCGCCAGCACCCAGGGCAGGCACACCAGCACCGCTACGCCCACCGCCAGCGGTCCATACCGCAGTAGCTCGCCCTGGCGCCGTTGCCAAAGCATATAGGGCACGGCAATCAACACCGGCAGCGCCCACGCCAGGAAACCCTTGGTCATGAAGCCCATTGCACACCCAAACCCCAACACGGCCCAGGCGCCCAGGCGGCTGCGCGAGGTACGGCTGTCGAGGGCAAACCACAGCGCCACCAGGCTCAGGTTGACCCACAGGGTGAACTGCGGGTCGAGGTTGGCGTACCCCGCTTGTCCAGCCACCAGGCCAACGCTCAGGTAAAGCAGGGCACAGGCGAAGCTTTTTCGCGGGTCGTTCCACAGGCGACGAGCGATCAGGTACGCGAGCAGCACGCTCAAGCCGCTGGTCAGGGCCGAGGCGATGCGTACGCCGAACAGGTTCTGGCCAAATACTTCTTGGCCGAGGGCAATCAGCCAATAACCGGCGGCGGGTTTTTCGAAATAGCGGATGCCCATGAAGTGCGGCGCTACCCAATTGCCGGTCTGGAGCATTTCCTGGCTGATCTGGGCGTAGCGGGTCTCATCCGGGGTCCACAGGCCGTGCAGGCCCAGGGGCAATACGTAGAACGCGGCCAAGGCAAGTAACAATAACCACAGGGGATTTAAACGGGGCATGAACGCGTCGCTCCTTGACGTTTAAAGCCAGGGTTTTCAAGTAATGAGGTCATCATGCAAACAGTCACAGCCGTCACTAAGTAACAGGGGGAGAGTCAGGGGGTGATTAATTAAATGGCGCAACTAAACATGCCAGAAGGGGGCTGTCTTTTTGCTGAACATCGTTAGTCACTTAGAAGTGCTTGAGCGCCGCCGGCCAGTCCGGGTTATTCACGATGCCCAGGGTCTTGAATTGACCGTTGGGCAACACTTGCACGAACAGCGCGCTGCCGTACTCGGGGAATGCCGCACGGGGGAAGCCCTGGGCTTTTTCGAAGTCGGCGATGCAACCGCTGTGCGTCACAAATACCAGGTTGCGCCCGGGCTGCTTGTGGCTGAGCAGTTCTTCGCCCATGGCCGCGCCGCAGACGGCCTGCTGGCCGGAGGTCAGCTCGTTTTTACCGAACATGAAGCGCAAGGTCTGGGCGGTACGAATGGCCGGGCTGGCGAGCACGTCGCTGCCGTCCATACCCAATGATTTAAAGGCCTTGCCGAGTGCTTCGGCCTGTTGGCTGCCGTTGATCGTCAGGCCTTCGACCGGCCCCAGGCACGGGTTGGTCGAACGGTCGCAGCGCTCTTCATGGCGCACCAGCACGATCACGTCGCCGTCGCGCCACAGCGGCATGACCTGGGAGGTCAACAGGCGATTGCCCACGCCAAGATCCCGTGGCGAAGCCGGCCAGAGCAGGCCGCAGGCGAGCACCACGGCGATCACGGCGATGCCTGGCCAGCGCCGATGCAGGCGTTTGAAAAAAGCCCGGGGCGAGCGTGGTTTGGTCAGGGTAATGTCTACCACTTCATTCACCTTGGACACTGTTGGCAATGTTGTATTAATTAGGCGCAACATGTTGGGCAATAGCCGCAGTGACACAGGAGGCTGTCACAGGGCTGCTGTCTTTTCGCTGAACATGCGGCGCTTATAAAAGTTGTCAGGCGTGGCAACTAATCAAGAGGCCGACGCGTGACGCATAACCGGCAATTTAGAGGGGAGCAAGTGGGCAGCCGGTGAAATCCATGTGAAAAATTTGCGTGGCCCCTGGGCGCAGCCGTTATTCTCGATGGCCGCCCATCAATCGAGTGCTCCCATGTTGCAGGTGCAAGGTGTCTTCAAAAGCTACGCCACCCCTCAAGGCCCGTTGGCGGTGCTGGCCGGTGTGGACTTGCACCTGGCCTCACGCAGCAGCCTGGCGTTGATGGGCGAGTCGGGCAGTGGCAAGAGCACGTTGTTGCACTTGGTGGCGGGGCTTGATCGGCTGGATCGCGGCAGTATCCAGGTGGGTGAACAGCGTCTCGACCAGATGAGCGAGGCGCAACTGGCCCACTGGCGGCGCACTGAAATCGGTCTGGTGTTCCAGCAGTTCAACCTCATCGGCAGTTTGCGCGTCGACGACAACCTGGCGTTCCAGGCCCGACTGGCGGGGCGTTTTGATCCGCTCTGGCAGGCGCAGTTGGTGGAACGCCTGGGCCTGGGTGACTTGCTCAGGCGTTATCCGGAACAGCTCTCGGGCGGCCAGCAACAGCGGGTTGCAGTCGGACGGGCGTTGGCATCGCGGCCAGGTTTGTTGTTGGCCGACGAGCCCACCGGCAACCTCGACGAAGCCACCAGCGACGAGGTGCTGCAACTGCTGCTGGACCTGTTGCGCGACAGCCCCACCAGCCTATTGATGGTCACCCACAGCCCCCGCATCGCTGCGCGGCTCGACCAGCAGGTGGTGTTGCATCATGGTCGTGTGCTGCCGGCGGATGCGCGCTGACGTGGCGGTGTTTTATTGGACACTGCGCGCCTTGCTCAGCCATTGGCGGCGTCACCCGGTGCAGTTTTTCAGCGTGCTCACCGGCCTGTGGCTGGCGACCGCACTCTTGACCGGCGTGCAGGCGCTCAACAGCCAGGCGCGCGACAGTTATGCCCGCGCCAGCCAGTTGATCGGCGGCGAACCCCAGGCCAGCCTCAGTGCGCCGGACGCTGCCAGTTTCCCGCAAACGCTGTTTGCCCAATTGCGCCGCGCTGGTTGGCCGGTATCTCCGGTGGTGCAGGGGCGGGTGCAACTTAAGGGGCATGAGGACGCGCGCCTGCAATTGATGGGCATCGACCCGCTGTCATTGCCCGGCACCGGCGCGGTGGCGGGGCAACGTTTGAGCCAGGCGCAGATGCTCGCCTTCTTTGAGCCGCCGGGGCGTACCTGGATCGCGCCGCAAACCTTGCAGGCCCTGGGGCTGCACGAGGGGCAGCAACCCCTGGCGCTGAACGGGCAACGCCTGCCGCCCCTGCAAGCTCAACCCGACATGGCGCCCGGCCTGTTACTCACCGATATCGGCTTTGCTCAACCCCTGCTTCAGATGCCTGGGCAGCTATCGCGACTGCTGCTGGACAAGGCCTTCGCCGCTGGCCATCCCACGCCTCCCGCCGGGCTGCAACTCAGGCAGGGCGAGGACAACAACCTGGCGCGCCTGACCGAGAGCTTTCACCTGAACCTTGACGCGTTGGGCTTCCTGTCCTTTGTGGTGGGGCTGTTTATCGTGCACGCCGCCATCGGCCTGGCCCTGGAGCAACGGCGCGGGCTGCTGCGCACCTTGCGTGCCTGCGGGGTCAGTGCGCGTTTGTTGATCCTCGGGCTTGGGGTGGAGTTGGGTGTGTTGTCGCTGCTGGGCGGCGTGCTCGGCGTCGCCAGCGGCTACCTGCTGGCCAGCCTATTGCTGCCGGATGTGGCTGCCAGCCTGCGCGGCTTATATGGCGCCGAAGTACCGGGGCAGTTGAGCCTGAGCCCTTGGTGGTGGCTGGCGGGGCTGGGCTTGAGCCTGTTGGGTGCCGTGCTTGCGGGCGCCAGCAGTGTGTGGCGGGCGGCGCGCCTGCCGTTGCTGGCGTTGGCCAACGCCCAGGCCTGGCACGAGGCCCATGGCCGTTGGTTACGGCGCCAGGGCTGGGTCGCCGCAGCGGCGTTGCTGATCGCACTGTTGGCGCTTTGGCTGGGCGATAGCCTGGCCGCTGGTTTTGTCGTGATGGCGGCGTTGCTGCTCGGCGCGGCCTTGGGCTTGCCGGTGCTGCTCAACGGGCTGCTCAAGGCGGTGTTGGGGCGCAGCCGTACGGTACTTGGCCAGTGGTTTCTTGCCGATTGCCGCCAACAACTGCCGGCCTTGAGCCTGGCGCTGATGGCGCTGCTGCTGGCCCTGGCCGCGAATATCGGTGCCGGCTCCATGACGTCGGGCTTTCGCCATACCTTCAATAACTGGCTGGAACAACGCCTGACTGCCGAGCTGTACCTCAACCCGCAAACCCCGGCGCAGGCTGCTCAGCTCAGCACCTGGCTGGCGCACCAACCGTTGGTACAAAGGGTGTTGCCGACCTGGCAGGTCGCCGTGCAAGTGCAGGGCTGGCCGGCGGATCTGTTCGGGGTGGTCGACGATCCGACCTATCGCGAGCACTGGCCCTTGTTGGACGCCGCCGATGCACCTTGGGACCGCTTGCTGCGTGACGACACCGTGATGCTCAGCGAGCAGTTGGCGCGCAGGCTTTCAGTCAGGCTCGGGGATTGGATCGATATCCCCACACCCCAAGGTGTCTGGTCACCCAAGGTGGTGGGGGTCTACGCCGATTACGGCAATCCCAAGGGGCATATCCTGGTCAATTCCGAGCACCTGCTGGTGCACTGGCCGACCCTCTCGCCGGCGCGTTTGAACCTGCGTGTCGCGCCGCCCGATGTGGCGCCACTGGTGCGAGACGTGCGGCATGCATTTGCCCTGGACGACAGCCGCATCGTCGATCAACAGCAACTCAAGGGCTGGTCGAGCCAGGTGTTCGAACGCACCTTCGCGGCGACCGCAGCCCTCAACAGCCTGACCTTGGGCGTGGCTGGCGTAGCACTGTTCATCAGCCTGCTGACCCAGAGCCAGAGCCGCCTCGGCCAACTGGCACCGCTGTGGGCGCTGGGGGTGACGCGGCGGCAGTTGATGCTGCTGAACCTGGGGCAGACCTGGCTGCTGGCGGTGCTCACCCTGATGCTGGCGTTGCCACTGGGAGTGCTGCTGGCGTGGTGCCTGGACGCGGTGATCAACGTGCAAGCCTTTGGCTGGCGCCTGCCATTGCAAGTGTTCCCCTGGCAGCTCGCACAATTACTCGGGTTGGCGATGCTGGCCACCTTGTTAGCATCGGCCTGGCCGCTTTGGCAGTTGTACCGCAGCCGCCCGGCGGATTTGCTTCGGACCTTTGCCCATGAAGATTAAGGCGTTGATCTGCGCGTTATGGCTGCTGGCGGCCTGTGACAAAGTCCCCGCACCCCAGGAGAGCTTCGCAGGCCTGGGCAGCGATGCAGCGGACTTTGCCCAAGTGGTACCCGGCAAAGTGTTCAGCTTTCCCGAGGACCACGGCCCCCATGACGGCTTTCGCATTGAGTGGTGGTACGTTACCGCCAACCTCAAGGACGCCGAGGGCCATGTGTTCGGCGTGCAATGGACGCTGTTTCGCAACGCTTTGAAAGCCGGGCCGACCCAGGCCGGCTGGCAGGATTCGACGGTGTGGCTCGGCCATGCCGCTGTCACCTCCGCCAACCGCCACTACGCCGCCGAACGCCTGGCCCGTGGCGGTGTTGGCCAGGCCGGTGCCCAGGCCGCGCCGTTCACTGCGTGGATCGACGATTGGAACTTTGCCAGCCGTCCTGGCGCTGCCAGTGCATTGGCGGATATGCAACTCAAGGCCAGCGATGCGCACTTTGCCTACGACCTGCGCCTGACCTCCAGTCGGCCACTGGTGTTGCAAGGGGACAACGGCTACAGCCGTAAATCCGACCAGGGCCAGGCGTCGTATTACTACAGCCAGCCGTTCTTCACCGCCAACGGCAGCGTCAGCCTCGACGGCAAAACCTATCAGGTCAGCGGCCCGGCCTGGCTCGACCGCGAATGGAGCAGCCAACCGCTGAGCGCGAGCCAGAGCGGTTGGGACTGGTTCTCCCTGCACCTGGACCGGGGTGCGCAACTGATGCTGTTTCGCGTACGCCAGAAGGACGGCGGCGGTTATCTCACGGGCACGTGGATTGATGCCCAAGGGCGTACCGAGACCTTGCATAACGCTGACATCCAGCTGGCACCGCTGGAAACCACGACCATTGATGGGCGCCACCTGCCTACGCGCTGGTCGCTGAAAATTCCCGGCAAACAACTCGACATCACCACGCAAGCCATCAACCCGAACGCCTGGATGAACCTGAACATCCCGTATTGGGAAGGGCCGGTGCGGTTTGAGGGTGGTGTCGGCTACCTGGAAATGACCGGGTATTGAGGGTTCTTCCGTTTTATCTTCCTGGCAGAGGGGGGTAACGATGTCTTTTTTCGTTTACACCTTGGTAATGAGCATTGGAGCGTATCGTTGATACCGTCTCGCGATAATTTGGGCTGTCCGTTGGGGGGATGGGGGCATTTGGCTCTAGAGGGAGCCCCCTGTTCACGGCAGCAGACTCACATCAGCGGATCCCAGCGTTGCGACCAGTCGCTTTCGGCCTTGACCACTTCGCGCAGCAGAGCCAGCGCCTGTTGCAACACCGCCGAGTCACGCGCCCGCGAGTACACCAGGTACGTCGGGAAGCTGAACTCCGGGGCCTTGGGGACGCGCTGCATCACGCCGCTGTCCAGGTAGCTTTGCACCACCCGCGTGCGGAAATACCCCGCGCCGCCATTTTCGAGAATGTATTGCAAGGCCAAAGGCCCCAGGTTGAAGCTCACCGCAGCACGGGCCTTGTCGGGCAGGGCGGCATCATGCTGCTGGCGAAAGCCCGGGCCCCAGTCGATGTAGACGTAGGGGGACGGCTTGCTCACCAACTGCACCAAAATCAGTTTTTCCTCGAGTACCTGTTCCACCTGCAACCCCGGCCAGTACTGCGGCTGGAACACCAGGGCGGCGTCGAGCACGCCGAGTTCCAGTTGGCGCAGCAGGTATTCGCCTTCACGTACATCGGTGCGCAGGGCATGCCCTGGGATATGTTCGCGCAACGCCTGGGCCCAGCCCAGCATCAACGGGTTGCACAGGCTCACTTCACCGCCGATATGCAGCACATTGCGATAGCCATCGGGCAACGGCAGGTCGCGGCGTGCGGCTTCCCAGGTTTGCAGCAGTTGGTTGGCGTACACCACAAACGCCTCGCCGTCGGCAGTCAGGCGTGCGCCGGCGCGGTTGCGCACAAACAGTGTGCTGCCCAACTGGCTTTCCAGGCTTTTGACCCGTGCGGTGATCGCGGTCTGGGTGACGTGCAGTTTCTCGGCCGCTGCGGCCAGGCTGCCGCAGCGGGTGATTTCGAGGAAGGTACGTGCCAGTTCGATGTCCATGAAGCCCCCAGGGATGAATGGGGGACATTGTAGAGGCCGGGGACAGGAATGCGGTTGAAAAATACCCCGGCCCGGGCGGGTGGCTTCGGTGATACATGAGCGGCTCGGCAATCAGGCGAGCAACTGGGGTTTGCATCGCAATCATGCGGATAAGTTTCTTTAACGGGCAGCGTCATCGCAGTGTGTCGTGGTCTGTGGCACGTGGCGGCAAACGGTGGGCGACGCCCCGGCTGTCCAGATCAAGACAATGGGTCGACGGTGGTGGCTTTCTGCCGTAGGCCAGGAAATCGCCCACCCAACGGTTGATACAGCTACCCGCGTCCGGTTTGGCCGATTCCTTGAGGTGCAGTTGCGCGACGTGGGACGCGCCACTCATGCCTTGCTCGGCGTTGACCAGTACCATGCGTGCGACACGTTTGGGAAACAGCGCCGCGTAGCGGCTGCCCAGGCGAGTGGCATCGGCGTTTCCCAGGTAGTGCAGTTGTGCATCGCCCAATTGCGTGCGGACGAACTCCATGTCCCGCGCGGCCTGTTCGACCTCGGACTCGAGGGTGAGGTCGCGAGGGCTGAGTTCAATGACGTCGTACTCGTTGAGCAAGGTGCGATGGGCTTGCGTGGAGTACGCGCCCCAGCGGCTGGCCAGGTGAACGGCAAAGGTGCCGCCATGGTCTTTTTGCAGGGTGTCACCGGCCAGGGCGAAGACCACGCCCTTGCGGCTCAGCGGTTTGCGGGCGCCGACGCGGGTCAGGTAGAGGTTCAGGCTGCCTTGGTCGGGGGCGGCATAGTTGAGTGGCACCGCCACGATGCCGCACTGGGTTCGCTCCAGTACCTCGCGGTCCAGGCGCTCAACTGCGGGAAGAGGGCAGTCCAGCAGCCAGTCGATGGCGGTGGGTTTGATCAGCGACTCGGCATGACCGGTGCTCGCCACCAGCCCGATACAGGCGCACGCGAGGTGTTTTGCGACAGTCATCAAGAGGTCCTGGGCAGCCGTGAAATAGTGGCTTTTTTACCAAGGACCCAGGGCCTAAGAATGTAGGGGACGGAGATGACTCGTGTACGAAACGAGAATTTCGTACATCAGATGCTGCTATTCCAGCCACCCCCCAGCGATTTGTACAAGGCGATGCTGGCTTGCAGGCGCGACAACCGCAGTTGCACGTTCAGGTCCTGGGCGGCGTACAGCGTGCGCTGGGTCTCCAGCACGGTGAGCAAGTCTTCGGCGCCGGCCTGGTAGCGACTTTCGGCGATCTGGAACGCGGTCTGGGCCTGTTGCAGTTCTTCGGTTTGCCATTGGCGCTGCTGGTCCAGGCGGGTGATGCTGCTGAGCGCTTTTTCCACATCGGCGAAACCGTTGATGATTGCACCGCGGTAGGTCTGCAGCAGTTCGTCCTGGCGCGCACGGGCCTTGTCACGTTCGGCACTTAAACGCCCGTTGTTGAAGATCGGCCCGACCAGCCCGGCGGTCAGTGTGTAGTAGGGGCTGCGCAGGATTTCCACGGCTTTGTAGGCATCGGAGCCCAGCGTGGCCCCTAGGGTCACGGCGGGCAGCATGGCCGCGCGGGCCACGGTGACATTCGCCTGCGCCGCTGCCAGTTCGGCTTCGGCCTTGGCCAGGTCGGGGCGCCGGCTTAGCAACTGGCTCGGCACGCCGGGGCCGATATTCGGCCAGGTGAGTGCCTGGAAAGACTCGGTGCCCAGGTCCAGCGCCTGCACTGGCTGGCCGACGAGGGCGGCGAGGGTGATCCGGGACTCTTCGGCCAATTGCTGAATCAACGGCAATTGACGCTGTTGGCTGGCCACCAGGCTTTTTTGCTGGGCCAGTTCGAGGGCGGTGGCGGAGCCCGCGTCGTAGCGGGTTTGCACCAACGCCAGCACGTTGCGCGCATTGGCCAGGTTCAACTCGGCGATCTGCTGGCGCTGGCGTGCAGCCAGGGTTTGCGCGTAGCGGTCGGCCACGTTGCTGAGCAAGGTCAGTTCCACCGTGGCCTGGTCATACTGGCTGGCCCGCAGGCTGTGCAACGCACTGTCGCGCGCAGCGGCGCGGCCGCCCCAGAAGTCCACTTCATAGCTGGCGGTGAAGTTGGCGCCGAAGTTGTCGGCCACATCATCGCTGGACGTCGCATCCAGGTCCGGGCCGCCATTGCCGCGCAATAGCTTCTGGTGGCTGGTGGTGAGGTTGAAATTGACTTCGGGCAGCAGGGGCGCGCCGGCAATCACTGCACTGGCCTGGGCCTGGCGCACACGTGCCGTGGCGGCGGCCACGTCGAAGCTGTCACGCCGGGCCTGGTCGACCAGGCGGTTCAACTGCGCGCTGCCAAATTGCATCCACCAGCGTTGGTTGGTGGCCTGGGCGGCGTCGCGCTCGGCAAACTGCCAGGCGTTCGGGGCCGCGATGCCGCTGTCGGCGTTTGGCGGGTTGCCGGTGCAGGCCGTGAGCAGCAGGCTCAGGCTGAGTAGGGACAGGTGCGTGGGAATGGATCGTTTATTCACTGGTCAACGCCTTAACCGGATCGAGCCGGGCAGCTTTACGGGCCGGCATAAAGCCGAATACGACGCCGGTGACCAGCGCACAACCAAAGGCACCCAGTACCGCCAACAGGGAAAACTGCACGGCCACCTTGGCCAGCACCAGTACACCGCCCACCAACAGGGCCAGGGCAATACCGCACAACCCGCCCACCACCGAGAGCATGACCGCCTCAGTCAGGAACTGGCGCAGGATGTCGCGCTGCCGGGCGCCGGTGGCCATGCGGATGCCGATTTCACGGGTTCGCTCGCGCACGGTCATCAACATGATGTTCATCACGCCGATACCGCCCACCAGCAGCGAGATCGCCGCAATCGAGCCGAGCATCAGCGACAGGGTGTTCTGGGTGCGGGCCTCGGCCTGGATCATGGCGGCGTTGTTGGTCAGTTCGTAGTCGCGCTTGCCGTGGTGCAGCCGTTGCATCAACTGGTCGATGGCCACTTCGGCCTCGTGGACCCGGCTGGCATCGGCGGCGGCAATCACCACGTACTCTGGGTTGTAGCTGCCGAACAGGCGCACGCTGGCGGCGGTATAAGGAATGGCGATGCGGTCGTCGCTGTCTTTGTTGCCGGAGCTTGAGCCTTTTTCCGCGAGCACGCCGATCACCTGGAACGGCACGTTCTCGATGAGGATGTATTGGCCGATCGGGTTGACCAACCCCTTGAATAACTTTTCCTTGATGCGATGGCCGATCACGGCAACAGTGGCCCCGGCACGCTCGTCGGCCTCGGTGAAGTAACTGCCTTCGACCACCGGCCAGTTGAAGATCAGCGGAAAATGAGTGTCGTTGCCGCCCACATAAGCCATGTAGTCGACGTTACCGAAACGCACCCCGGCCTCGGTGCCGTTGACCGGCATGATCCTTTTGACCTGAGGCAATGCCGACAGGGCCTTCACATCGTCGAGGGTCACAATGCCCAGCGGCGTGCGCGGGTTGGGCGAGGAGCCGCTCAGGTACAGGATGTTGGAGCCGAAGGCGCCCATCTGCGCCATGACCTGGCGCTTGCTGCCTTCGCCCACCGCCAGCATCACCACCACCGAGGCCACGCCGATGATGATCCCCAGCAAGGTCAGCGCGGTGCGAAAGCGGTTGATCCACATCACGCGCCAGGCGGCCTGCACTGCGTCCAGCAGTTCAGCCTTCCATGCGCCATTGTGTTCGGCGCCGTCGACCAGGCGTTGGCGCAGGTCCACGGCTTGCAATGCGCCACGGGTGGCTTGAGGGGCTGCTTCGCTTTCATCGGCCGAGTCGCTGATGATCAAGCCATCGCGAATCTCGATGATACGGTTCGCCCGCGCCGCCACTTCGCGGTCGTGGGTGATGAGGATCACCACGTGGCCCTGGCTGGCCAGTTCGTCCAACAGGGTCATCACCTCGGCGCCGCTATGGCTGTCGAGGGCACCGGTGGGTTCGTCGGCGAGAATGATGTGGCCACCGTTCATCAGCGCGCGGGCGATCGACACCCGCTGCTGCTGGCCGCCGGACAGCTGGTGGGGGCGGTTTGCGGTGCGTTCGGCCAGGCCCAGGCGGGTGAGCAGGGCGTTGGCCCGTGCATGGCGCTCGGTGGCGCTGATGCCGGCGTAGATCGCGGGCATCTCGACGTTTTCCTGGGCCGAGCCCGAAGGAATCAGGTGGTAGCCCTGAAACACAAAGCCAAAGGCTTCGCGACGTAGCCAGGCCAGTTCGTCACTGTCCAAGTGGGCGACATTTTCCCCGGCGAACAGGTACTCGCCGATGCTGGGCCGGTCGAGGCAGCCGAGGATATTCATCAGCGTGGACTTGCCTGAACCGGAGGCGCCCACGATGGCGACAAACTCCCCGGCATGGATCGACAGGTCGATGCCGCGCAGTACATCGACCTGCGGGCTGTCGCCGCCGCCGTAGGATTTGCGGATGTTCTTGAGTTCGATCAGGGGCGTGGTCACCTCAACCCCCGTTGCCATCGGCCGGGCCGATCAGCAGATGATCGCCTTCGTGGAGGCCGTCCAGCACTTCGACCCGCAAGCGGTCGCTGATGCCCAGGCGCACTTCGCGCTCTTCGATGCGACCGTTTTTCGCGACTACGCGGGCGATCTGCTTGTCGCCACTTGAGGTGCCCAGCAGCGCTGCAACCGGTGCGGTGAGGGCGTCCTTGACTTGGCCGGCGACGAAAAACACCTGGGTGGTCATTTCAGCCATCAAGGCGTTGTCGCCGTTGTCCACGTCCAGCAGCACGGTATAGAGCACCACACGGCCGGTGCCGCTTTTGCCGGAGCTGTTGGGGCTGCCGCTGCCTCGGGTTTCGTTCAAGGGTTTGGGCGGGATCGGCAGGATCTGCCGCACGGTGCTGGTCCAGCGTCGGTTACCGCCGCTCAGGGTGGTGAAATAAGCGGTCATGCCGGGCTTGACGTGGCCGATGTCGGCCTCCGAGACTTCGGCCCAGACGGTCATCGGCGACAACTTGGCAATACGCAGGATCAACGGCGTCTGTTGCTGGGCATTGAGGGTCTGGCCGACCCGTGCGTCCACCGCGACCACGGTGCCGCTCATCGGCGCATAGATGCGCGTGTAGCCCAACTCCGCCTCGTCGCTGCGCAGGCTGGCCTGGGCCTGGAGGATCTGCGCCTGGAACATGTCGACCCGTGCTTGGGTGGCACTCAATTCGGCCTTGGCGGTTTGCACATCCTCTTCGCGGGTAGCATTGCCTGCTGCCAGGCGCTGCTGGCGCTGGTACTTCTGGCGTGCCAGTTCGTGCAGAGCCTTCTGTTCCTGTAGTTGGGCCTTGAGGTTTTCGATGGCATAGCGGCTGGCGTCGAGCTTGGCTTTTTGCGTCGAGGGGTCGATTTCCACCAGCAATTGGCCTTCCTGGACCTGGTCGCCGGCTTCTACATGGATCTTGCGAATCTGCCCGGAGGCCTGCGCGCCCACATCCACATAACGGCGCGGCTGCAGGGTCCCCAGGGCGGTCACGCTGTTTTCGATATCCCCGCGGGCCACGGTGACGGTGCTCAGCGTATCGCGCCCTGGCGGCAGTACCTGCCAGGCGGCGACGGCAATGATGGGGGTCAGGCACGCCGCAACTAGCAGGGCGCGTCGGGCAGGTCGAGGGCGTTTCATGCTTAGGTTCCAGCCAGGGAAGTTCGGAGCGCAGTTGCGCAGAGCTGACAGTTAAACGAGATAATCGCGTGCAGATTTAGGCTGTTACACACCGTGTAACAGGTGCCTGAGGTAAAAAAAACGACCGTTGGCGCAAGACTTCTTTAAAAGTAGATGAGAATTACTATAAATTGCACAGGGCCAAATTGCCATTATGCAATTGGCTTGCATTTTCAGGTGCTCAAGGAATGGATACTGCCCCTATGCGGCGGTCGGGAGTCATGTTGGAAAACTACTATCGCGAGCTGGTGAGTTTCCTCAACGCCAAGCTGGGCAACCGTCAGGTGGCCGAAGATGTGGTGCATGACGCTTATGTGCGGGTACTTGAGCGCTCCAGCGATATTCCCATCGAGCAGCCCCGGGCGTTTTTATACCGCACCGCGCTGAACCTGGTGATCGACGGCCATCGGCGCAATGCCCTGCGCCAGTACGAACCGTTGGAAACACTCGACACTGAAGAGCGATTTTGTGCCGGCTCCCCTCAGGCCAGCCACGATCAGAGCCAGCGGCTGGAGATGCTCGAGCGTGCCCTGGCCGAGTTGCCCGCGGCCTGTCGTGACAGCTTTATGCTGCGCAAGCTCGAAGGGTTGACGCACCTGCAGATCGCCGAACGCCTGGGCATTTCCCGCTCGTTGGTGGAAAAACACATCGTCAACGCCATGAAGCATTGCCGGGTGCGGATGCGTGCGTGGGACGTACACTGATCGCTGATCAGTAAATTTTATTTCACTGTCCTCGTTTCCTATCAACACATGACCTGTTGTGCAGGTCTTGAAGGTATTTCTGCCCCACCGCCAAGGGGCTTATCCAGAGGACACTGGAATGACACAGGCAATTGCTTCGCCCGCGGTTCACGACCTCATCGGTATCGGTTTCGGCCCATCGAACCTGGCGCTGGCCATCGCCCTGCAGGAACGAGAAAAAACCCAGGGCAAGCTGGACGCACTGTTTCTCGACAAGCAGGCCGACTACCGCTGGCATGGCAATACCCTGGTGACCCAGAGCGAACTGCAAATCTCGTTCCTCAAGGACTTGGTGACCCTGCGCAACCCCACCAGCCCGTACTCTTTCGTCAATTACCTCAAAGCCCACGACCGCCTGGTGGACTTCATCAACCTGGGCACCTTCTACCCGTGCCGCATGGAGTACAACGACTACCTGCGCTGGGTCGCGGCGCAGTTCCAGGGCCAGGGCCGTTATGGCGAGGAAGTGCTGGCCATCGAGCCGATCCTGCATCAGCAGCAGGTTGAGGCGCTGCGCGTGATTTCCCGCGATGCCCACGGTGAGCAGCAAGTGCGCACCACGCGTTCGGTGGTGGTCAGCGCCGGTGGCACGCCACGGGTGCCTGAGGCGTTCAAGGGGCTCAAGGACGACCATCGCGTATTCCATCACTCCCAGTATCTGGCCCGTGTGGCGCAGCAACCGTGCGTGGAAGGCAAGGCGATGCGTATCGCGATCATCGGCGGTGGCCAGAGCGCAGCCGAAGCCTTTATCGACCTCAATGACAGCTACCCATCGGTGCAGGTCGACATGATCCTGCGCGGTTCGGCGCTCAAGCCCGCCGATGACAGCCCGTTCGTCAATGAAGTGTTCTCGCCGGCCTTTACCGACCTGGTGTTCCAACAAGTGGGCGCCGAGCGTGAGCGTTTGGTCGCCGAGTACCAGAACACCAACTACTCGGTGGTCGACCTGGACCTGATCGAGCGGATCTACGGGATTCTCTACCGCCAAAAGGTCTCCGGCATCGCCCGCCACGCGTTCTGCACCATGACCGTCGTGGAAAAGGCCGTGGCCGGCCCGCTGGGTGTCGAACTGACCCTGCGCAACAATGCCAACGGCGACGTCACCGTCAACCATTACGATGCCGTCGTACTGGCCACCGGTTACGAGCGCCAGATGCACCGCGAGCTGCTGGCGCCGATGGAAGCGTACATGGGCGATTTCGAAGTCGCCCGCGACTACCGCATCGTCACCGACGAGCGCTGCAAGGCCGGCATCTACATCCAGGGCTTCAGCCAGGCCAGCCACGGTTTGAGCGACACTTTGCTGTCGATTCTGCCGATTCGCGCCGACGAAATTGCCGCCTCGTTGTACGAAAACGACCGCAGCCGTGGCAAAGGGCGTTCGGTGCGGGACCTGCTGCTGGCCACCGCCAGCTGACAGGCAGCACTTGTGACCCGGAGGGTCGCCTGATACTGTACAAAAAACCAGTATCGGTAGCCCTCCATGCAGTTGATCGAAAAACTCAGCATCCTCGCCGACGCCGCCAAGTACGACGCTTCGTGCGCCAGCAGTGGCGCGCCCAAGCGCAGTTCGCAGGGCAAGGCGGGGCTGGGTTCCACCGATGGCATGGGCATCTGCCACAGCTATACGCCCGACGGCCGTTGCGTGTCGTTGCTCAAGGTGCTGCTCACCAACTTCTGTCTCTACGACTGCCAATACTGCGTCAACCGCCGCTCCAGCGACGTGCCCCGTGCGCGTTTCAGCCCGCAGGAGGTGGTCACCCTGACCCTGGACTTCTACAAGCGCAACTGCGTCAGCGGGCTGTTCCTCAGCTCCGGCATCATCCGTTCGGCCGACTACACCATGGAGCAACTGGTACGGGTGGCGAAGCTGCTGCGAGAAGAACATGACTTTCGCGGTTATATCCACCTCAAGACCATCCCCGACGCGGACCCGGCGCTGATCGCCGAAGCCGGGCGCTATGCCGACCGACTGAGCGTGAACATCGAGTTGCCCACCGAGGCCAGCCTGAACACCCTGGCGCCGGAAAAGCAGATCGTCACGATCAAGCAGGCGATGCAGACCATCTACACCGGCGAGCAGACCGTGTTCAACGAACCCCGCGCCCCGCGTTTTGCCCCGGCCGGGCAGAGCACACAGATGATCGTCGGCGCCGACGACACCGATGACAGCACCATCCTTCACGGCGCCGAGGCGTTGTATGGCAACTTCAAGCTGCGCCGCGTGTATTACTCCGCATTCAGCCCCATCCCCAACAGCCCGAAAAGCGTGCCCCTGGCCGCGCCACCGCTGATGCGTGAGCACCGCTTGTACCAGGCGGATTTTTTGCTGCGCAGCTATGGCTTCAGCGCCAATGAATTGTTCGAAGGCCCCGGCCACCTGGCGTTGGATATCGACCCCAAGCTAGCCTGGGCCCTGGAGCATCGCGAGGTATTCCCCCTGGACCTGAACCGCGCCGAACCCACCTTGATCGCACGTATTCCGGGCATCGGCCTGCGCACCACCCAGCGCCTGGTAGACCTGCGCCGCGAACGCAAGATCCGCTTCGAAGACCTGGCCCGCATGCGCTGCGTATTGGCCAAGGCCAAGCCGTTTTTCATCACCAGCGACTACCACCCACAACAGGCCGATAGCACCAGCGTGCTGCTGCGCGAGCAACTGCGCGACCGCCCGCAGCCGCAGCAGATGGGGTTGTGGGGATGATCAGCCTGGAATGCGCCAACCTGTTCAGCACTTGGCGCGAACAGGCGCGCTGGTTGCTCAGCCATCAGGTCGATCCCAGCCAAGTGAGTTGGGGCGAGGCCGAAGTGGCGGACCTGTTTGCGACTGACGAAGCGATCCCTGAAGGGCTCGGCCCGTTCCAGGCGCGCATTCCCAAGGCCCTGATCGAACTGCTGGAGTCGGCGTCCTGCTATCACGGCGACCAGCGTTGGAGCCTGCTATATGAAGTGCTGTGGCGCGTCAGCCATGGCGACCGCACGGCGATGCTGGCGGGCGACAAGCTGGGCAGCGAATTGCAGCGGCGCATCAAGCAGGTCAGCCGGGAAGCCCATCACCTGCATGCGTTTGTGCGGTTCATCGCATTACCGGCAGGGGCGGGGCCTGAGTTACCCGAGTACGTGGCCTGGCATGAGCCGGCCCACGACATTTTGAAATCGGCCAGCCAGCATTTTGTCGGGCGCATGGGGCGTCATCGGTGGATGATCGCTACACCGTTGGATGGGGTGTATTACGACGGTGAACAGCTGATTCATCAGCGCCAGTGTCCCGAGGCGTGGCAGCAACTGGCGCAAAATGTCGAAGACCCCCACAGCGCCATGTGGCTGACCTACTACAGCCATATTTTCAATCCGGCGCGGTTGAACCCCAAGGTCATGGAAGGGCACTTGCCGAGTCGGTTCTGGAAGAATTTGCCCGAGGGCAAGTTGATACCGGGGTTGATCAGCGAGGCGCGCACCGGCAAGCAGAAGGATGGGCAGGCGAAGCTGGTGGGGGCGCGCCAAGGTAAGAAAATCTTAAGCGGGCATGGTTAAAAATGTGGGAGGGGCGGTGCGACGATTCGACTTGCTCCCTCCCATATTCGATCCTCATTGGCTTGGCGAGTGGGGCTCAGGTCAGTTCGGTCGCGGTGTTTTTGACCACCGCCAACTCCGGATGCGCCACCAACTTATCGATATGCAACTCGTCATTGTTCAACCAGGTCTCCGTCAACACCCGGTAATGCTCCATGTCCCGGCAGCGCATGCGCAGGCTGTAGTCAAACGGCCCACTGATCAGTTGGCATTCGAACACCTGGGGGCAGGCCTTGACGCAAGCCTCAAAGGCCTTTTGCGCCGAGCGCCCGCTTTGGTTGGACAACGCCACCAGCACCAGCAATGACAGCCCTGGCGAGACCATCTGCACATCGATGATCGCGCCGTAGCCACGGATCACCCCACGGCGCTCCAGCTTGCGCACGCGCTCCAGGCAAGGCCTGGGCGTCAGGTGCACCAGCGACGAGAGCTTTTCGTAGGTGATCCGCCCCTGATGGCGCAGCACTTCGATGATCGCTTCATCGATGCGGTCCAGCGAGGGGGAGGTATGGGGTCCGTTGGCCTTGGTATCCATGGGTTTCACTTCAAACGGTTGGAAAGAAATTGCTGCAGGCGCTCGCTCTTGGGATGGTCGAGGATCTCGGCGCCGCCTTGCTCTTCGACACGGCCCTGATGCAGGAACAGCACTTGGCTGGACACCTGGCGGGCAAAGCCCATCTCGTGGGTGACCATCAGCATGGTACGACCTTCCTCGGCCAACGTCTGTATGACTTTGAGGACTTCTCCTACAAGCTCCGGGTCCAGCGCAGAGGTCGGCTCATCGAACAGAATGATTTCCGGCTCCATCGCCAAGGCCCGTGCGATCGCCACGCGCTGTTGCTGTCCGCCGGACAGGAAGGCCGGGTATTGATCGGCCACGCGGCCGGGCAGGCCGACCTTGTCCAGGTACATACGCGCACGTTTTTGCGCTTCGGCCGCGCTCACGCCCAGCACCCGGCGCGGGGCCATGGTGATGTTTTCCAGCACGGTCATGTGGCTCCACAGGTTGAAGTGCTGGAACACCATGGCCAGGCGCGTGCGCAGGTTTTGCAGTTGTGCCTGATGCGGCGCACGGGTGCCGGCGCGACCTTGCTGCATTTCGATACTGATGCCGTCCAGGGTAATGACCCCGGCGTCTGGCTGCTCCAGGAAGTTGATGCACCGCAGCATGGTGCTTTTGCCGGAGCCGCTGGCGCCGATCAGGCTGATCACATCGCCTTGGCGGGCATTAAGGGAAACACCCTTGAGCACCTCGTGTTCGCCATAGCGTTTATGAATACCTTCAACTTGCAGCTTGACTGCGGCGGTTGCGGTGTTGGCAGCGGGTTCGTCAACGGGATAAGTGGCCAGGGCCTGCGCGGACTGATTCATGGGTTAGCCTCGGGTAGGAACAAGAAAACGCATCCAGCGACGTTCGGCCAGTCGAAACAGGCCCACCAGTGCAAAGGACAGCAGCATGTACAGCAGGGCGGCGATGCCGAAGGCCTGGAACGTGAGGAACGTTTCGGCGTTGGCATCACGCGCCACTTTGAGGATGTCGGCGACGGTGGCGGTGAACGCCAGCGAGGTGGCGTGCAGCATCAGGATCATTTCATTGCTGTAGGCCGGCAATGCGCGGCGCAATGCGGCGGGCACCAGCACAAACAGGTTCAAGCGCCAGCCGTGAAGGCCGTAGGCGCGGGCGGCTTCGATTTCGCCATGGGGAATGTTGCGGATCGCCCCGGCGAAGATTTCCACGGTGTAGGCGCAGGTGTTGAGCACAAAGGCCAGCAGGGTGCAGTTCAACGCGTTACGGAAAAACTGGTTGAGCAGGGCGTTGTCCTGCACCACTTCCAGGCTGTACAGCCCGGTGTAGCAAATCAGCAGTTGGATATACAGCGGCGTGCCGCGAAACAGGTAGGTGTAGACCTCCACCGGCCAGCGCAGCCAGACGTGCTCCGAGACCCGGGCCAGTGCCAGGGGAATCGACAGAATGAAGCCCAGCACCACCGAGATGATGAACAGCCACAGGGTCATGGCCACGCCGGACAGGCCTGCGCCATCACTGAACAGGTAGGCCAGGCCGTATTGCTGGAACAGTTCGATCATCGCGCCATCCCCTTGATGCCGAGGTTATAGCGCCGTTCGAGGCGCTTGAAGATGCGGTTGGAGAGGGTGGTGATCACCAGATACACCAGGCCGGCGAGGATCAGGAAGTACAACGGCTCGTTGGTGGTCTTGCCGGCGTTTTGCGCGGCTTTGACCAAGTCTGACAGGCCGATGATCGACACCAGCGCCGTGGACTTGAGCAGCACCAGCCAGTTATTGCCCAGGCCCGGCAGGGCGAAGCGCATCAACTGCGGGAACAGCACCAGGTGAAAGCGCTGCCAGCGGCTCAACCCGTAGGCGGTGGCGGCCTCCAGTTGGCCGACTGGCACACTGAGGATCGCACCCCGGAAGTTCTCGGTGAAATACGCGCCGTAGATAAACCCCAGGGTGATCACCCCGGCGGTAAATGGGTCGATTTCAAAATAGACCCAGCCCAAGCTTTCGGTCAGGTCGTTGAGCCACAGTTGCAGGCTGTAGAAGATCAGCAGGATCAGCACCAGGTCCGGCACGCTGCGGATCAGCGTGGTGTACAGCGTGGCCGGCACTCGCAGCCATCTGGCGCTGGACAGTTTGGCACCGGCGGCGAGCAGGCCGAGGGTGAGGCTCAACGCCAGCGCGAGGAGCGCCAGCTTGAGCGTCATCCAGGCACCCTGGGCCAGCATGGGGCCGTAGCCTTGCAGGTTGAGGAGGTCGTTCATGGGGAGAAATCTCTAAAGGCGCAGATATTCCCCTGCGGGCCCGGTTTATGTGGGAGGGGGAGGCAAGCCCCTCCCACATAAACCCTCTACCACAGGGGGGCTCGGCGTTGGCTTACTCGTTGTAGATGTCCTGGTCGCCGAAGTATTTCTGCTGAATCCTGGCGTAGGTGCCATCGGCCTGGACGGCGGCGATGCCCTTGTTGATCAGCGCACGCAACTCCTGATCGTTCTTGCGCAAGCCCAGGGCGATGTCCAGGGGCAGGGTCGGGTCCTTGAAGGCCGGGCCGGTCTTGAAGTCGGCGCCTTCAGGCTTGGACAGGAAGTTGAGTTGGGCTTCGAGTTTGTCGGTGAGGGTGGCGTCGAGGCGGCCGTTTTGCAGGTCGGCGTAGTTCTGTTCCTGGGATTGGTAGGCCTTGACCTGAGCCCCGAGCTTGGCCAGGTGCGCACGGGCATAGGCTTCCTGCAACGAGCCTTGCAACACGCCGACCTGCTTGCCTTTCAACGATTCGGGGGTGTCACCGAAGTCGGCGCTTTTGCGGGTGATCACCGAGGTGGGGCTGAGGAACAGCCGGTTGCTGAAGTCGATGACTTTCTCACGGGCCGGCGTCACGGCCATGGACGACATGATGGCGTCGAACTTGCGCGCGCGCAGGGCCGGGATCATGCCGTCGAATTCGTTGTGGACCCACGTGCATTTCACATCGAGCTTGGCGCAGATGGCATTGCCCAATTCGATATCGAAACCTTGCAGGCTGCCGTCGGCGGCCACGGATTCAAACGGGGGGTACTCGGGGAACACGCCGAAGCGGATTTCTTTCCATTCCTGAGCGTGGGCGGCGGTGGCGCACAGTGGCAACAGCAACGCAGCGAAGAGTGATCGCAATGGAGTCATGGTGTAGTCCCTATATTTTGTAATTGATGTCAGGGCAGTAGAAAAGAGGTGCAGCTGCATTCATTCAGTGACTCTTTGGTCGGGCTCAGAATGCTTCATGGTGGTGCGTTTTTTGTGTCGTTTACCCGGTGCGCAAGGCGCGAATTGCGCTGTTAAAAACAGCAATGCAGCGCAATCGGCTGTTGCACCCGCTGAATCGGCTTTCATCCCTGCAATTCTGGCCCGCCCTTGGCGCAAAGCGGCAGGCCAGAGCGGTCTCAGGCGCGCTTTTTATGCTGTGCGCGTGGCTGCTGGGCCAGGCGTGCAAACAAGTCCTTGGGGTCGGCCAAGTCGGGCACCAGTTCCAGTTCGCTACCCACATCCAGGGCTTTGGCCACGTCCAGCACATAGCGCAGGGCTGAGTAGTCTTCGATGGCAAAGCCCACCGAGTCGAACAGCGTGATCTGGCGTGCGTTCTCGCGACCAGGTTGCTGGCCGTTGATCACTTGCCACAGTTCGGTCACTGGCGAATCTTCCGGCATGTGCTGGATCTCACCTTCGATGCGGCTTTGCGGCTCGTACTCGACGATCACCCGCGCGCGCTCGACGATACGGCGGTCCAGTTCGGTCTTGCCTGGGCAGTCGCCGCCCACGGCATTGAGGTGCATGCCCGGCTCGATCATCTCGTCAGTGAGGATGGTCGCGTAGGCCTTGTCGGCGGTAACCGTGGTGACGATGTCTGCGCCTTTGACGGCTTCGGCCACGCTGCCGGCCAGGATCACCTTGATCGCCGGGAAGGCCTTGAGGTTGGCTGCCAGCTTGGCGGTGGCCTTTGCATCGATATCGAACAGGCGGATTTCGTTGATGCCGAGCATCGCGTGGAAGGCCAGGGCCTGGAATTCACTTTGCGAGCCGTTGCCGATCAGCGCCATGCTGCGGCTGTTGTCGCGGGCCAGGTAACGCGCTACCAGCGCCGAAGTAGCGGCGGTGCGAATGGCGGTGGTCAGGGTCATTTCTGCCAGCAATACCGGTTTGCCGGTGTCCACATCGCCCAGGGCGCCGAAGGCCATCACGGTGAGCATGCCGGCCTGGGTGTTCTTCGGGTGACCGTTGACGTATTTGAAGGCGTACAGCGAGGCGTCGGACACCGGCATCAGCTCGATCACGCCCTCCGGCGAGTGGTTGGCCAGGCGTGCGCATTTTTCGAAATCCTGCCAGCGCAGGTAGTCGGCGCGGATGTACTCGGCCATCTCGGTGATGCAGGTTTGCAGGCCTTTTTGCGAAACCAGATAGCTGAGGTCGTTGACGTCGATATAGCGGGTCATGGCAAGACTCCTTATTGAAATGAGGGGCGGGCAGGCAGGTGCACTTCCGCGAGCATGCAGCGGGCACTGCCGCCGCCGATGCGTTCGATGTTGTCGATGTTCACCACCACCGGTCGCGTGTGGCGCTCCACATGCTGGCGCTGGGCCGGTTGCAACGCGCCCCAGGCACTGGCGGACATCACCAGCAGCGGCTGGCCGTCGCGGTCATGCACTTCGAGCATGTTGCCGGCGAAGGCTTCCAACTGGTCGAAGTCGAGGGCGAGGATGTCTTTGCCGGTGTCGCGCAGGGAGCGTTCCAGGGCCTGGCGCTCGTTGTCGTCGGGTAGGGCTTGCAGGCACACCACCGAGAGGTCGCGGCCGACGCTCATCATCACGTTGCTGTGGTAGATCGGCGCGTGGTGGCGGTCGACCGCATGGAATACACAGAGTTGGTAATCGAGGCGTTCGGCGAATTCGCGCAGCGCATCGTAGTGGGTGCGACCGGAGTGGCAGGCATAGCTGATACGGTGCTGGCGGTCGAGCACCATGCTGCCGGTGCCTTCGAGGAAGATGTTCTGTTGTTCGAGGTGGCTGAGGTCGATGGTGCTGTTGATTGCAAAGCGTTGCTCCAACACTTGCAGCACACCCTTGTTGCGTTCCAGTCGGCGGTTCTGGCCTTCCATCGGGTACAGCACCAGGCTGCCGTCGGCATGGCTGCTCCACCAGTTGTTGGGGAAGATCGAATCGGGGGTATGGGGCGCCGGGGTGTCCTGCACCACCAGCACTTCCACGCCGTGCTGGCGCAGGGTGTCGACATAGCCGTCGAACTCTTCCAGCGCTTTGTGCTGTGCGCTGAGTGGGTCGAGGGGTTGGCGTTGGAAGCGGTTGTTGATGGCGGTGTCCGGGTTGAAGGCAAAGCGCGCCGGGCGAATCATCAAGACGGTGTTGGTGGTTTGCATGGGTGCACAGATCCATGAGTAAGGCGGTAAAGAAAGATGCAGTGGGGCTATTTTGTGGCTTGTGCGGTGTGAATCCCCGCTGAAACAACGGGGCGGCTCAGCCGGGAAAGCTGAAATGGGGGGTATCGCAGCCGAACCGGCTGTAGGGGTGAAATGCGCTTGAAGTGTTGGGGGGGCAAGTCGAATCGTCGCACCGCCCCTCCCACATTGGTATGGTGGTGTTTGTGCTAGTGCCGTCAGCCAGGAGGAACCATGTCCACCGCCGTTCGTCTCGCCCAACCCACCGATGCCGAGGGCATCAGCCAGGTCATCCTGGCGGCCTTGTACAGCAGCAATGCGCAGGATTACCCGGCGGATGTGATCGCCCGCGTGGCGGCTAACTTTACGCCCGAGGCCGTGCTGGCGTTGCTCACGCGTCGTGTTGTGCTGGTGGCCGTTCAGGGCGAGGTGATCGTTGCCACGGCGGCACTTGATGCGAATGTGGTGCGCTCGGTGTTCGTCAACCCGACCTTGCAAGGGCAGGGCATCGGAAGGCTGTTGATGGTGGAAATCGAACTGCGCGCCCGCGAAGCCGGAGTGACGCTATTGAGCGTGCCGTCTTCGCTGACTGCTGAACTGTTCTACACCAAGCTGGGGTTTCACACGGTACGCGATGTTTACCACGGCAACGAGCGCACGCTGGTGATGGAAAAGACGTTGTCATCGCGCTATCCCATCGGGCCGTATCGCGACCGTGCGCATCGTGCACAAGTGATCGAGCTATGGCAGGCGGCGTTTGGTTATGACACGGCGCATAACCTGCCGAGCCTGGCGATCGATAAAAAGCTGGCGGTCAATGACGGGTTGTTCTTTGTGGCGACCGATAAAAAAGCTGTGATCGGGACCATTCTCGCCGGTTACGACGGCCATCGCGGCTGGCTGTATTCGGTGGCGGTGCACGCGGACTATCGGCGTCATGGCCTGGGCGCGTCGCTGGTGCGGCATGCGGAGCAGGCGTTGACCGCGCTGGGCTGCATGAAGATCAACCTGCAGATCAGCAGTGGCAATGAGGCGGTGACGGGGTTTTATGAGGCGCTGGGGTATGGGGTGGAGCCGAGGATCAGCATGGGCAAGAAGATTCCCGAGAATATCCCGGCTCAATCCTGAGGACACGGCAGAGCAAAGGTGGGAGGGGGCTTGCGCCCTCCCACATTTGATGTGCGGTGCGGCGGGGTTAGACCTTCACGATCCAACCCGCTGGCGCTTCAACGTCGCCGGTCTGCACGCCGGTCAGCTCTTTGTAGAGCTTCTGGGTGATCGGGCCCACTTCGGTTTCGCTGTGGAACACATGCAGGTGGCCGTTGTATTGGATGCCGCCGATCGGCGAGATCACCGCAGCAGTACCGCAGGCGCCGGCTTCCTTGAAGTCGGCCAGTTTGTCGATGAACACTTCGCCTTCAACCACTTCCAGGCCCAGGCGGGTCTGGGCCAGTTCGATCAGCGACAGGCGGGTGATGCCTGGCAGCACCGAAGGCGACTTCGGCGTGATGAACTGGTTGTCATGGGTGATCCCGAAAAAGTTGGCCGAGCCGACTTCTTCGATTTTCGAGTGGGTCATCGGGTCCAGGTAGATCGCGTCGGCGAAGCCGGCTTTTTTCGCTTCCGAACCGGGCATCAGGCTGGCGGCGTAGTTGCCACCGACTTTCGCAGCACCGGTGCCCTGTGGCGCGGCGCGGTCGAAGGTGGAGATCTGGAAGTTGTGTGGCACCAGGCCGCCCTTGAAGTAGGCGCCGACCGGGATGCAGAACACCGAGAAGATGAACTCCGGCGCGGTACGTACGCCGATGTTGTCACCGGTGCCGATCACGAACGGGCGCAGGTACAGCGCGCCGCCGCTGCCGTACGGCGGGATGAACCGCTCGTTGGCCTTGACCACTTGTTTGCAGGCTTCGATGAACACGTCGGTCGGCACATGCGGCATCAGCAGGCGGGCGCAACTGCGCTGCATGCGTGCGGCGTTCTGGTCCGGGCGGAACAGGTTGATCGAGCCGTCCTTGCAGCGGTAGGCCTTGAGGCCTTCAAAGCACTGCTGGCCATAGTGCAGGGCGGTGGAGCCCTCGCTGATGTGCAGCACGTTGTCGTCGGTCAGGGTGCCTGCTTGCCACTCGCCGTCCTTGAAGGTCTGGAGGTAGCGTTTGTCGGTCTTGATGTAGTCAAAACCCAGCTTGTCCCAATTGATGCTTTCGTTACCCATGACACCCTCTATCTTTGGTCAAGTCGGTTTTTTTCTGGATGGGCGCAACAATACTTCATTCTTGGCGTGTGTGGGAGCCACAGGGTGGCTGTCTTCAGCCTCTGTATTGGCCGATCCACCGATATCGGGGGCAAGCCCCTCCCACATTTTGGAATGCATTCCCCTGTGGGATGGGCGGTGCGACGATTCGACTTGCCCCCGATGGCCTCGCCACGGTTTTACATATGCAGCGCGTGCCCCAAAGCCCGCAAGGCGGCTTCCTGCACAGCTTCGCCCAAGGTCGGATGCGCATGGATGGTGCCCGCCACATCCTCCAGGCGCGAACCCATTTCCAGGCTCAGGCCAAACGCGGTGGACAGTTCCGATACGCCCACGCCCACGGCTTGCCATCCGACAATCAGATGGTTGTCACGCCGCGCCACCACCCGCACGAAGCCGGTTTTCGACTCCAGCGTCATCGCCCGGCCATTGGCCGCGAATGGGAAGCTCGACACGATGCAGTCCAGGCCCGCGGCCTTGGCGTCGTCCGGCGTCTTGCCGACCACGACCAACTCTGGGTCGGTAAAGCACACCGCCGCAATCGCTGTCGGGTTGAATTCGCGGGATTGACCGCTGATCAGTTCGGCAACCATTTCGCCTTGGGCCATTGCGCGGTGGGCCAGCATTGGCTCGCCGCTCAGGTCGCCGATGGCGTACACATTGCGCATGCTGGTCTGGCAACGGCTGTCGATCTGGATCGCCGCGCCGTTCATCGCCAGGTTCAGCGCTTCAAGGTTCCAGCCTTGGGTGTTGGGTTTGCGACCCACGGCCACCAGGACCTGATCGGTCTCCAGCGTCAACGTGTCGCCGTTCGGGTCACGCACCTGCAGGCAGTTGTCGGCAAACCCGGTGACACTGTGCTTGAGGTACAGCTTCACCCCCAATTGCTTGAGGGACTCGTTCACCGGCTGCGTCAGCTCGGCGTCGTAAGCCGGCAGGATGCGATCCTGGGCCTCGACCACACTCACGTCGGCGCCCAGCTTGCGATAGGCAATCCCCAGCTCCAGGCCGATATAGCCGCCGCCGACCACGATCAGGCGCTTGGGCACGCGGGTCGGCGCCAGGGCTTCGGTAGACGAAATGATCGACCCGCCAATCGGTAGCATCGGCAGGTTGACGCTGGTCGAGCCGGTGGCCAGCAGCAGGTGTTCGCAGTGGATACGCTGGTCGCCGACGTCGACGGTCTTGCCATCCACCACCTTGGCCCAGCCGTGGATCACCTGCACCTTGTGCTTTTTCAGCAGTGCGGCGACGCCGGTCGTCAGGCGATCGACGATGCCGTCTTTCCATTCCACGCTTTTGCGGATGTTCAGGGTCGGTACGTCCACATCGATGCCCAGGGGCGAGCCCTGGCTGTGATGCACGGTTTGCTGGAATTGTTCGGCCACGTGGATCAAGGCCTTGGACGGAATGCAGCCGATATTCAGGCAGGTGCCGCCCAGCGCCTGTCCTTCCACCAGAATGGTCGGGATGCCCAGTTGGCCGGCGCGAATCGCCGCCACATACCCGCCAGGCCCGCCGCCGATGATCAGCAAAGTGGTGTTCAACGTCATGACTTACTCCAGGAACAGGCTGGCGGGTTGTTCGAGCAGGCCGCGAATGGCCTGGATGAATTGCGCCGCGTCCATGCCATCGACCACGCGGTGATCGAACGAGCTGGAGAGGTTCATCATCTTGCGCACCACGATCTGGCCCTTGATCACCATGGGCCGCTCGACGATGCGGTTGACGCCCACGATGGCCACTTCCGGCAGGTTCAGCACCGGGGTGCTGACGATACCGCCCAATGCGCCGAGGCTGGTCAAGGTAATCGTCGACCCCGACAGCTCATCACGGCTGGCCTTGCCATTGCGCGCGGCCGTGGCCAGGCGCGCGATTTCCTCGGCATTGCCCCACAGGCTGCGGGCTTCGGCGTGACGCACCACCGGCACCATCAAACCCACGTCGCTCTGGGTGGCGACGCCCACGTGCACCGCGCCGAGGCGGGTGATGACTTGGGCTTCATCGTCGTAGCGCGCATTGATCTGCGGGAAGTCGCGCAACGCCACGACCATGGCCCGCACGATAAACGGCAGCAGGGTCAGCTTGCCGCGTGTGGCGCCGTGCTTCTCATTGAGGTGCACGCGCAGTTCGTCCAGCGCGGTGACGTCGATCTCTTCTACGTAGCTGAAGTGCGCAGCGCGGCGGGTGGCGTCCTGCATGCGCTGGGCGATCTTGCGGCGCATGCCGATCACCGGGATCTGCTCTTCGTTGTTGCGTTCGGCGTAGGGGTTGGCGGTTGTCGAGGACGTTCTCGCACCTTGCTGGAGGTAAGCGTCGAGGTCTTCATGCAAGACCCGGCCAGCGGGGCCGGAACCTTGCACCAGGCGCAGTTGTATCCCGGCATCCAACGCATGTTTGCGCACGGCGGGCGAGGCCAGCGGGCGTTCGTCGGTTTCACGGGCCACGGGTGCTGCTGCGGGTTTGGCCACGGGTTTCGCTTGAACCACCGGCGCCGGCCTGGCTTCGACCACGGGCGCAGCCTTCACCGGCTCAGCCGCTACTGGCGCATCCTTGGCGTTACCGGCGCCTTCTACTTCAATGCTGATCAGAATACTGCCCACGGCCATGACTTCACCCGGCTCGCCGCCAAGGGAAATCACTTTGCCGTGCACCGGCGAGGGAATGTCCACCATCGCCTTGTCGGTCATCACATCCGCCAGCACCTGGTCTTCGACGACCATGTCGCCGACCTTCACGTGCCATACCGACAGTTCAACTTCCGCGATGCCTTCGCCAATGTCCGGCATCTTGATAACGTGCGTGCCCATTCAGACCTCCATGACCCGTTTCAACGCCGCGCCCACTCGGGACGGCCCTGGGAAATACGCCCACTCCTGCGCGTGCGGGTAGGGCGTGTCCCAGCCGGTGACGCGTTCGATCGGCGCTTCCAGGTGGTGGAAGCAATGCTCCTGCACCAGCGCTACCAGTTCGGCGCCAAAACCGCAGGTGCGCGTGGCTTCGTGCACCACCACACAACGGCCGGTCTTTTTCACTGACTTGACGATGGTGTCCAGGTCCAAGGGCCACAGGCTGCGCAGGTCGATGACTTCGGCGTCGATGCCGGTTTCTTCGGCGGCGACTTGCGACACATACACGGTGGTGCCATAGGTCAGCACGGTCACGGCCGAGCCCGGACGCACGATGGCGGCTACGTCCAGCGGCACGGTGTAGTAGCCGTCGGGCACTTGCGCTTGCGGGTGTTTCGACCACGGCGTGACAGGGCGGTCGTGATGGCCATCGAACGGGCCGTTGTACAGGCGCTTGGGCTCCAGGAAGATCACCGGGTCATCGTTTTCGATGGAGGCGATCAGCAGGCCTTTGGCGTCGTAAGGGTTGGACGGCATCACCGTGCGCAGCCCGCAGACCTGGGTGAACACTGCTTCGATGCTCTGGCTGTGGGTCTGGCCGCCGTAGATGCCACCCCCGCACGGCATGCGCATGGTCAGCGGCGCGGTGAACTGGCCCGCCGAGCGATAACGCAGGCGCGCCGCTTCGGAGATGATCTGGTCGGTGGCGGGGTACACATAGTCGGCGAACTGAATCTCGGCGACCGGGCGCAGGCCGTAGGCGCCCATGCCCACGGCTACGCCGATGATGCCGCTTTCCGAGATCGGCGCGTCGAACACCCGCGAGCTGCCGTACTTGGTCTGCAAGCCTTCGGTGCAACGGAACACGCCGCCGAAGTAGCCGACGTCCTGGCCGAACACCACCACGTTGTCGTCACGCTCAAGCATCACATCCATAGCCGAGCGCAGCGCCTGGATCATGGTCATGGTGGTGGTGGTCATGGCGGTTTCCACTTCAATGCTGTTGTTGTGATCGTTCATGTCAGATCCCCAACTCTTGACGCTGGCGCTTCAAGTGCTCCGGCATCTCTTTGTAGACGTCTTCGAACATGGTCGCGGCGCTTGGAATCTGGCCGCCGGCGAGGGTGCCGTACTGTTCGGCTTGTTTTTGCGCCGCGATGACTTCGGCTTCCAGCTCGGCACTGACCGCCGCGTGTTCCTCTTCGGACCACTGGCCAATCTTGATCAGGTGCTGCTTGAGGCGGGTGATCGGGTCACCCAGCGGGAAGTGACTCCAGTCGTCGGCAGGGCGGTATTTGGAGGGGTCATCGGAGGTGGAGTGCGGGCCGGCGCGGTAGGTGACCCATTCGATCAGGCTCGGGCCGAGGTTGCGGCGCGCCCGTTCGGCTGCCCAGGCGGAGGCGGCGTACACCGCAATGAAGTCGTTGCCGTCCACACGCAGGGAGGCGATGCCGCAGCCGACGCCGCGTCCGGCGAAGGTGGTGGCTTCACCGCCAGCGATGGCCTGGAACGTGGAGATGGCCCATTGGTTGTTGACCACGTTAAGGATGACCGGCGCGCGGTAGACGTGGGCGAAGGTGAGGGCGGTGTGGAAGTCGGATTCGGCGGTGGCGCCGTCGCCGATCCAGGCCGAGGCGATCTTGGTATCGCCCTTGATCGCCGAGGCCATGCCCCAGCCCACGCCCTGTACGAATTGGGTCGCGAGGTTGCCGGAAATGGTGAAGAAACCAGCGTCCTTGACCGAATACATGATCGGCAGCTGGCGGCCTTTGAGGGGGTCGCGCTCGTTGGACAGCAACTGGCAGATCAGGTCCACCAGCGGCACCTCGCGGGCCATCAGGATGCTTTGCTGGCGGTAGGTGGGGAAGCACATGTCGTCGATGTTCAAGGCCAGGGCCTGGGCGCTGCCGATGGCTTCTTCGCCAAGGCTCTGCATGTAGAACGACATTTTTTTCTGACGCTGGGCGACCACCATGCGGTTGTCGAAGATGCGCGTCTTGAGCATCGCGCGCATGCCGCGGCGCATGATTTCGGTGGAGACGCCTTCGGCCCACGGCCCCAGGGCCTGGCCCTGGTCGTCGAGCACGCGGATCAGGCCCTTGGCCAGGTCGGCGGTGTCGGCAGGTTCTACGTCGATGGCGGGTTTGCGCACCAGGCCGGCGTCGGTCAGGCGCAGGTAGGTGAAGTCGGTCTTGCAGCCTGGTCGGCCCGAGGGTTCAGGGACGTGCAGGCGCAGTGGTTCATACTGCTGGGTCATGGCTTCTACGCTCGATCTTGTGAATTTCTTGTAATGGGCGCGCTAGCTGACAGTCGGTCTTCGGGTAGAAGAATTCTTGTCCTACAACAATCATAGGCGGGGCGTAGAAGAATATTTATCTGTGTTTCGTTGCGCCCGCGATCATTTGCGGATAAAAAACCTGCATAAACATAATAAACAGGTGATTTTGTCTCATGCGCAAACTGGACCGTACCGACATCGGCATTCTCAACGCTCTGCAGGAGAATGCCCGCATCACCAACGCCGACCTGGCCCGCTCGGTCAACCTGTCGCCCACGCCGTGTTTCAACCGGGTCAAGGCGATGGAAGAGTTGGGGCTGATTCGTGAACAGGTCACGCTGCTCGACGCCGACCTGCTGGGGCTGCACGTCAACGTGTTTATCCATGTGAGCCTGGAAAAACAGAATGAACTGGCGTTGCAGCAGTTCGAAGGCGCGATCTCGGACCGGCCCGAGGTAATGGAGTGCTACCTGATGGCCGGCGACCCGGATTATCTGATCCGTGTGCTGGTGCCGACGATCCAGTCGCTGGAGCGCTTCATGATGGATTTTTTGACCAAGGTGCCGGGGGTGGCGAACATTCGCTCAAGCTTCGCTCTCAAGCAAGTGCGCTACAAGACCGCGTTGCCGCTGCCGGCCAATGGCATCAGCCTCGGTTGACAATGTGGGAGGGGGCAAGCGCCCTCCCACATTTTTCCCGCATTTCAGAGTTGGTTGAGCGGGATTTTCAGGTAAGTCACACCATTCTCCTCCGCAGGCGGCATATGACCGGCCCGCACATTCACCTGGATCGCCGGCAACAACAGCGTCGGCATGCCCAGCCCGGCATCACGTTGGGTGCGCATCGCCACAAACGCCGCCTCATCCACCCCGTCATGCACGTGGATATTCCCGGCGCGCTGCTCGGCCACCGTCGTCAGGCACTTGGCCTCGCGGCCGTCAGGCGGATAGTCGTGGCACACATACAGTCGGGTTTCGGGCGGGAAGGCCAGCAGCGTGCGCATCGATGCATACAGCTGCCGCGCATCGCCACCGGGGAAGTCGCAGCGGGCGGTACCGACATCGGGCATGAACAGCGTGTCGCCCACCAGGATCAATCGATCCTCGATCAGGTACGCCATGTCCGCCGGGGTGTGGCCGGGCACATGCAGCGCCTGGGCCTTGAGCGGGCCGATCTGAAAGACCTCACCCGGCGCGAACAGGTGATCGAACTGCGAACCGTCGACGCGAAATTCCGGCTCCAGGTTGAACAGGTGTTTGAACACGTCCTGCACGTTGCTGATCGACTGGCCAATCGCGATCTTGCCGCCCAGCGTGCGGCGCAGATAAGGCGCGGCCGACAGGTGGTCGGCATGGGCATGGGTTTCCAGCAGCCACTGCACCTGCAGGTTATGTTCCCTGACGAAGGCGATGACCTTGTCCGCCTGGCGCGTGTCGGTGCGTCCGGAGGCCGGGTCGTAGTTGAGCACCGAATCGACGATGGCACAGTGGCCGCCGTCCGCTGCATAGACGACGTAGGTGTAGGTCGACGACGCTTCGTCCAGAAAGGATTGAATCAACGCTGACATGACGGCTGCCCCTGATGCTGAAAAAAGTGATTACAATCACTTTACATTTACACATAATGTTTTGAGCTTAAGTGACGCAAAGGACCCGAGGCAAATGGAATCTACTCTGAGTGAAGGCGAGGTCGCCCAGTTGCGTGCGTCGGCGTCCAAGGCGTGTGCCCTGCTCAAGGCCCTGGCCAATGAGGATCGCCTGTTGATCCTGTGCCAGTTGACCCAGGGCGAGCGCAACGTTGGCGAGCTGGAAACCATGACCGGCGTACGCCAGCCCACCCTGTCACAACAGTTGGGCATCTTGCGCGACGAAGGGTTGGTCGCCACCCGTCGGGAAGGCAAGTACATCTTCTACGGGCTGGCCAGCCACGAAGTGATCCAAGTGATGAAAACCCTGTCCGGGCTGTACTGCGGCGCGGTCATAAAAAGCTGGGCGTGACGCCATACGGCAACGACCCTTGTGTGCATTGACTCTAAAAGGCAATAGACCATGACCGACCAACACTGGGGCGAAACCATCAGTGGCGATATCGTTGTCATCGGCGGCGGTTCGGCAGGTATTGGCCTGCTGGCCAGCCTGCTCAAGCGCGACCCCGAGCTGAACATCACCCTCATCGAACCCAGCGACTACCACAGCTACCAGCCGGCCTGGACCCTGGTCGGCGGCGGCGCCTATGACCTGGAAAAGACCCGCCGCCCGCTGGCCGACGTGCTGCCCAATGGTGTGACCTGGATACAGGCGGCGGTCAGCGAAGTCCTGCCGGACGAGCAAACCCTGGTACTCGACAGCGGCCAGCGCGTCACCTGGCACAACCTCATCGTGTGCCCCGGCCTGCGCCTGGCCTGGGAGGGCATCGAAGGCCTGCAAGACACCCTCGGCCAGCACGGCGTCACGTCCAACTACAGCTACGAACACGCCGCCTACACCTGGCAGTTGGTGCAGCAGTTGAAGGGCGGCAAGGCGATCTTCACCCAGCCGGCCATGCCGATCAAATGCGCCGGCGCGCCGCAGAAAGCCATGTACCTGTCCTGTGATCACTGGCTCAAACACGGCCATCTCAAGCACATCGACGTGGAATTCAACCTGGCCGGTGCTGCGCTATTCGGCGTGGCGACCTTTGTGCCGCCGTTGATGCACTACGTCGAGAAATACAACGCACGTCTGGCGTTCAATGCCAACCTGGTGAAAGTCGATGGCCCGGCGCGCAAGGCCTGGTTTGCAGTGAAAGACACCGAGGGCAATACGACGGTTGAAGAGAAGTCCTTCGACCTGTTGCACGTGGTCCCGCCGCAAGTCGCCCCCGATTTTATCCGCCAAAGCCCACTGGCCGATGCCGCCGGTTGGTGTGAAGTGCACCCCAACACCCTGCAACACCTGCATTACCCGTCTATCTTCGGCCTGGGCGATGTGTGCGGCACCCCGAATGCCAAGACCGCCGCCGCCGTGCGCAAGCAAATCGTGGTGGTCGCCGAGAACCTGCTGGCCCTGCGCAAGCAGGCGCCGCTGCCGCTCAAGTATGACGGCTACGGTTCCTGCCCGCTGACGGTGGAGAAGGGCAAGGTGGTGCTGGCCGAGTTCGGTTACGGCGGCAAGTTGCTGCCGACGTTCCCCCTCGACCCGACCCGCGCGCGCCGTTCGATGTGGTTCCTCAAGGCCACGCTGCTGCCGTGGTTCTACTGGAACGGCATGCTCAAGGGCCGCGAGTGGCTGACCCGACTGAGCAAGGTGGACTGAATGCTGCTGGCCACTGTGTTGGGGTTATTGATGGGCCTGGTCATGGGCCTGACCGGCGCGGGCGGCGGCATCCTCGGGGTGCCGGCGCTGGTGTTGGGGCTCGGTTTGAGCATGACCCAGGCCGCGCCGGTGTCGTTGCTCGCCGTGGGCGCGGCGGCGGCCGTCGGCGCGATTGACGGTTTACGCCACGGCCTGGTGCGTTACCGCGCTGCGTTGCTGATCGCCTTGCTGGGTGCGCTGTTTTCGCCGCTGGGTGTGTTTGTCGCTCACCAACTCTCTGAGCCGGTGCTGATGGCGCTGTTCAGTGGGTTGATGGTGCTGGTGGCCTGGCGCATGTTGCAGCGCGAAAAGGTCGAGGCCGGCCCCAGCGACCATGGCGCCGCTTCTTGGGGACAGAAGAACTGCATGCTCAATCAGCAGACCGGGCGCCTGGCCTGGACTGCCAAATGCAGCGCCACCCTCGCCGCGCTGGGTGCCGTGACCGGTGCGGTGTCCGGTTTGCTCGGCGTGGGCGGCGGCTTTCTGATCGTGCCGGCGTTCAAGCAACTCACCGACGTGCAGATGCGCGGCATCGTCGCCACGTCGCTGATGGTGATCAGCCTGATCTCGCTGATCGGCGTGGCCGGCGCGTTCCATGCCGGTGTGCATATCGAACCGCTTGGCTGGGTATTTATCGGCGCCAGCATCGTCGGCATGCTGGTCGGCCGGCGCCTGTGTGCCGTGATACCGGCGCGCACGTTGCAGGTGGGGTTTGCCAGCCTGTGTGTACTGGTAGCCCTCGGCATGTTGGTCAGGGCCGGTCTTACACCCTAAGTGGCGGGCCTGCGAGCGGGCCCGTCTTACGCCACAGTTGCCGGGCACCCAGCGCCCGCCCAAAGCACCCTGAAACCACGGCCAAGGCAGCGTAGGCCTTGGCTTGGCGCCTTTCGATAATCGCCTCCGACATCAAGTCCCCGTTGCGGAGCGCGCCATGCATAACAATAAGAATGTCCCCCTGCGTCTATTACCCGCCTTTGTCCTCGGCTTGGGCATCAGCCCGTTCGCCAACGCCGAAATCATGCTGTACGACAAGGACGAAACCACCTTTTCCACCGACGGCTACATCAACGCTTTCTACGTCAACAGCGACGTGGACCGCGCCGGTGACCAATACGACCGCCGCCAATCCCGCGTAAAGATGGGCTTTTTGCCCAACTACCTGGGCTTCAACATGAGCAAGCAGGTCGACGACCTCAAGCTCGGCGCCCGCGCTTCGTTCTGGGTGACCATCAACGACAGCGAAACCAACGGCACCGACACCGCCATCGACGTGCGCCAGTTCTACGGCACCGTGGCCAACCCCGAGTGGGGCGAAGTGCTGATCGGCAAGGATTTCGGCCTGTTTGCGCGCTCCAACATCCTGCTCGATGAACTGCTCGCCGGCTACGGTCAGGTCAGCGACAGCCTTGGCCTGGTGGACGGCGGTGGCGTGTCGTTCGGTAATATCGGCAGCGGCTACCCGTACCCGTTCCCCACCTCACAAATCACCTACCGCACCCCGGTGATGGACGGCCTGCGCGTCGCCGTCGGCATCATGGACCCGGTAGACACCAACGACAGCAGCGCCCTGGGCAAGGCTTACCAGAAAAACCCGCGGACCGAGAGCGAGGTCACCTACCAGTTCGACTTGGGCGGGGCGAAGATCTACAGCTGGCTCAACGGCAGCTACCAGACCTCGGACAACACCGACTCCACGGTGGCATCCGTCACCTCCAAAGGGCTGGGCTATGGCGTACAAGCGAAAATGGGCGGTTTGTCGCTGACCGGCTCGGGCTTCCAGGCCAAGGGCATCAACCCGTTTTTCACCAACAACGCCGGGGAAGCGACCCTGCGCAACGTCGACAGCAATGGCTACCTGCTGCAGGGTTCATACAAGCTGGGCAAGAACCGCCTGGCGCTGTCCTACGGTAAAACAAAGGATGACGGCAACGGCGTGGTGGGCAGCGGGGCGGATTATGAGACACGCGCGATTGCACTGTTTCATGACGTGAACGACAACCTTAAGCTGGTGGCGGAGTACAACCAGCTCCAGATCAAAGGGCATGACACGAGTGCCCAGAATGAAGACACCGATACCTTTGCCGTCGGTGCCGTCTTAACTTGGTAATGCGGTTTACTGTGGGAGGGGCGGTGCGACGATTCGACTTGCCCCCTCCCACATTTTGATCTCCATCAGTCTTGAAGGAGTCATCCCATCGCATCCCCCTACCCAGTACCCAAGTAGCATAGGTGTCTCCCCCCAGCCTTCGTACACTCATGCCTCAGAGGGGGAACCAACGATGCATAACAGTGAAGGCGTAGTCAGCGCCATGTCCCAGGCCACCGACGCGGGGCAGGCGGCTGAGGAGTTGGCCCGCCAACTGCTGCACCCCTACCTGGGGTTTGTGCTGTTTTTCTGTTCGGCTTCCTACGATTTGCAGGCATTGGGCCAGGCCTTGCAACATTGCTTCGCCAATGTGCGCGTGGTGGGCTGCACCAGCGCTGGCGAGATCACGCCCCAGGGCTACGGGCGCAATTGCGTCACGGCGATGGGCTTCAACCACGCGCATTTTTCCATTGCCACCGAGCTGATCGACCAGGTGGAGCACTTCAGCCTGATCGATGCCCAGCACATGGTCGAACGCTTGGTGGGTGGCTGTCGCAGCAATACGCTCGCGCCAATCAAGGGCAACACCTTTGCCCTGACCCTGCTCGATGGCCTGTCCAGTCGTGAAGAAATGGTGCTCGCGGCCCTGAGCGCCGCCCTCGGCGATATCCCGCATTTCGGCGGTTCGGCTGGCGACGACAACTTCCTCACCCACACCCATGTGTACTTCAACGGCGCGTTCCACAGCGGCGCGGCAGTGGTGGTGTTGGTCAACACCTGGCTGGATTTCGAGGTGTTCACCAACCACCACATCCTGCCGCGTGCGGAGAAACTGGTAGTGACCGGTGCCGACAGCCCCTCGCGCCGGGTCTATGAACTCAACGCCGAGCCCGCCGCCGAAGAGTACGCACGACACATCGGCGTGGCCGTGGCCGACCTCGACCACCGCACCTTCGCCGCCCATCCGCTGGCGGTGCGTATCCATGATCAATACTACGTGCGCGCTATCCAGCAAGTGCACGACGACCTGAGCCTGAGTTTCTACTGCGCCGTGGAAAACGGCATCGTGCTCACCGTGATGAAGCCCGGCCCGATCCTGCCCAATCTGGAAAACCTGTTTGACGGCCTGCACTCACGCCTCGGCGATCTGTTGTTGACCATCGGCTGCGACTGCTTCCTGCGGCGCCTGGAGCTGGAAGACGCCGCCAACCTGGAACAGATCGGCAACTTCCTGCAAGCCAAGCGGGTGCTGGGTTTCAACACCTACGGAGAACAGTTCAATGGCATGCACATCAACCAGACCTTCACCGGGGTCGCCATTGCCCGAGGCCGGCGCTGAACTGCTCGCCCAGGTTGCCCAACTGCAACAGGACAACCACAAGTTGGCACGGATCAACGCGGCGCTGATCGAGCGCATCGAGTCTGGCGTCACCCAGGGCAACAACCCCTACACCACCTTCCAGCATTCGGTGGTGTTGGCCGAGCAAGTGCGCGAACGCACCGACGCGCTGAACCAGGCGATGGCCGAACTCAAGGCCAGCAACCACTTGCTGATCAACGCCCGCCTGCGCGCCGAAACCTTGCGTGGTGAACAGGTGGCGGCGCAGAAAGCCCAGGAAAGCGAGCGCTGGATTCGCCTGATCACCGACCACGTGCCGGCCCTGATCGGCTACCTGAATGCTGATCTGGTCTACGAGTTCACCAACAAGGTCTACGAACAATGGTACTGCTGGCCGCGCGGCATGATGCTCGGCCAGAGCCTGCGCGAAGTGCACAGCGAACAGCACTGCCAGCGCCTGGACGCCTACGTCGCCCGCGCCCTGGCCGGCGAGAGCGTGACCTTTGAGTTCGCTGAAACCAACATCAATAACCAGGAGCGCTACATGCTGCGCTCCTACGTACCGAATGTGTTGGCCAGTGGTGAAGTGGTGGGCATCTTTGTGCTGATCCGCGACATCACCGAACGCCGCCGCACCGCCGAAGCCTTGCACCAGGCCTATCAGCACCTGGAGCAGCGCGTGGCGCAACGCACTTCTGAACTGACCTCGCTCAACGACCAGTTGCTCAAGGAAATCGACGAGCGCCGCCGCATGGAGACCCGCCTGCGCGAGGCCAAGCTGGAGGCCGAACAGGCCAACCTGTCGAAAACCAAATTCCTCGCCGCCGTCAGCCACGACCTGCTGCAACCGTTGAACGCGGCGCGTTTGTTCACCAGCGCACTGCTGGAACGCCCCAGCGAAAAACTGGTGCGCAACGTGAGCAACTCCCTGGAAGACGTGGAAAACCTGTTGGGCACCCTGGTGGATATTTCCAAGCTGGATGCCGGGGTGATCAAGGCCGATATCGCGCCGTTCGCCTTGAGCGAATTGCTCGACAACCTGGCCGAGGAGTACACCCAACTGGCCCGCAGCGAAGGGCTGGCGCTGCATTTTGTCGGCTGTTCGGCGCTGGTGCGCAGCGACATCCAACTGCTGGCGCGGATCCTGCGCAACCTGCTGAGCAATGCGATGCGCTACACCTATCAAGGCCGCATCGTGCTGGGCTGTCGGCGCCAGCACCAGCGCCTGTCGATCCAGGTGTGGGACAGCGGCATGGGCATTGCGCAGGAACGCCTGGAGGAGATTTTCCAGGAGTTCAAGCGTGGCGATGTGCAGCGCCCGGACCAGGATCGCGGGCTGGGTTTAGGGCTGGCGATCGTGGAAAAAATCGCCGGCATCCTCGGGCACCGCATCACGGTCAAATCCTGGCCGGGCAAGGGCTCGATGTTTGCGGTCGAGGTGCCGTTGAGCGCCACCGCGCCCAAGTCATTGCCCATGCCACCCATGAGCGAGCCGATGCTTGAACGCCTGCAAGGTGCAAAGGTCTGGGTGTTGGATAACGACGCGGCGATCTGCGCCGGTATGCGCACCTTGCTTGAAGGTTGGGGGTGCCGGGTGATTACGGCATTGTCGGAACAGGACCTGGCGCGGCAGGTGGACAACTACCACGCCGAGGCCGACCTATTGATTGCCGACTACCACCTGGACGACGACCAGAATGGCGTGGACGCTGTGGCGCGCATCAATGCACGGCGTGCCAGCGCGATCCCGGCGCTGATGATCACGGCCAACTACAGCAATGAGCTGAAGCTGCAGATCCGCGAGTTGGGGCATACGTTGATGCACAAGCCGGTGCGCCCAATGAAGCTCAAGACGGCGATGAGTCACTTAATAGGCAAGTGAACGACACAGCATCATCCAATGAAGATCCTCTGTGGGAGGGGGCAAGCCCCTCCCACAGAGGGAAATCAGCGGCGCAGGTACGAGCCGAAATCGATATCCCCGGCACTGAGGATCGCCTGCACCCGGTTGTGCACATTCAACTTGCGCAGGATCGCCGACACATGGGCCTTCACCGTGGTTTCGGCAATCTCCAGGGTGTACGCGATCTGCTTGTTCGACTCGCCCTTGGTCATGCGCTCCAGCACCAGCAGCTGTTTGCGCGTAAGCGCCTGCAGCAGCTCCGGGGCAAAGCCCGGGTTTTCGTTGAGGCGCCGATGGGTGCCGGTTTTCTGGGTGCGGATGATGTCGGGCGGCAGGTACACATTGCCGTTGAGGATCTGCTGGATCGCCTCGGTCATTTGCAGGCGTGGCGAGGACTTGGTGATAAAACCCACGGCGCCGTAGGTGATGGCTTGCAGGACGACCTGCTTGTCCTGCTCGGCCGAAACGATCACCACCGGGATGGTCGGCGACTCGTTGCGCAGGTTGATCAGGCCGTTAAGGCCGTGCATGCCGGGCATGTTCAGGTCCAGCAGGATCAGGTCGAGGTCGTCGTGTTCCTGGGTCAGGGCGAGGGCGCTGTCCAGGTCGGCGGTTTCCATCACCTCGCTGCCGGGGAAACCGTCGCTGATGACGTTGTGGATCGCCTCGCGAAACAGCGGGTGATCGTCGGCTATCAGGATTTTGTACATGGCCGTTCACCTTCTTGTTGTGGTTTTTTATTGAAAGGGCTCGGGTGTTGCAGCCGTCACTGGCAGTTTTGCCGCTTCCCAGGCGTCCAACCCATCGCGGTACCAATACACAGAGGTATAGCCCAGGTTGGCGGCACGTTTTACCGCGTTCCAACTCAGCCAGCAATCGGAGCGGCAGTAGAACACCAGCGGGCGTGCGAGCTGGCCGCCGGTGAATTTGTACAGGTGGCGCACGAAATAGCCCTGCCATTCCGGTGTGAGGTCGCCGTCGCCGGTATTGGCCAGCCAGTGGCTGCCGGGCAGGTTGGCGTGGGGCTGGTCCTCGATGAACTGGCCGTGCAGCCATTGGCGGCGGTACACGTCGATCAGCACCGGCGCTGGCGTCTGGTTCAGCAAGGCTTGCAGGGCAGGGGTGTCGACGATGGTCGCACCGGGGAGTTGTTCGGGCGTGGGGCTGCGATACAGGCTGGTGCGGTAGCCGTCGGCGGAAAACAACGGGGTGTCGGCCTGGGCGTGGCCTGTCAACAGGCACAGCAGTGCCAAGAGGGGCAGTCGGGCGGGCAGCATGGCGGGTCAATCCTTATCGTTATGCGCCCATTACACGTCAGTCGCGCTGCCTTGGGAATGCGACGATAGACAGCAAAACCAGTACCAAAGTAGTAGGTCGCGCACGGTCTTGGGGTTCTAGCATGGGCAAACTGCTGCCATTGGAGGCGCCATGAACATCCTGCTGGTCGATGATCACGCCGTGGTCCGCCTGGGTTATGCCGGTTTGCTGCGCAGCGGTTTGCCGGGCGTACAGGTGCGCGAGGCGGCCAGTGGCGAGGACGCGCTGGCACGGGTGCAGGAAGCGGTGCCGAGCCTGGTGATCATCGGCTTCGGCCTGCCGGGCATCAGCGGCCTGGAAACCACCCGGCGCCTGCGCCAACGCCTGCCGCAACTGCGTGTACTGTTTTTCAGCCAACATACTGAGCTGCCCCTGGTGCGACAAGCGCTGGAGGCCGGCGCGTCGGGCTACCTGACCAAGAGCGCACCGCCCGCGGTGATGCTGGAGGCGGTGCAGCGCATCCTCGACGGCCACACCTATATCGAGCATGACCTGGCCACTCAGTTGGCTTACCACCCCACCGACCGCCGCTTGCAGAGCATGACCCAGCGCGAGCTGGAGATTTTCCTGATGTTCGCCAAAGGCACGCCGGCGCGTTCGATTGCGGCCCAGCTGAGTATCAGCAGCAAGACCGTGTCCAATCACCTGACGTTGCTCAAGAGCAAGCTGCAGGTGAGTTCCCATGCCGAGTTGGTGCATCTGGGGATCGACATGGGGGTGGTGCGGGTCGCCGGCTGACAAGGGACCCTGCACAAATCCAATGTCGAAGGGGGCTTGCCCCCGATGGCGGTGGTTCAGCCAGCTTATGTCCAGGTATCTACACAACTCTTAGAGGCAGGCACAAAACCCTGTGGTGAGCGGGCTTGCCCCGCGCTGGGCCGCGAAGCGGCCCCAAAACCGGCCAATGGGTTATGACTGAAAAAACGCGGTGCCTGGATTGGGGCCGCTTCGCGGCCCAGCGCGGGCGGTGCGACGATTCGACAAGCCCGCTCACCACAAGAGCCTCGTTCGCTAAGGGTACGTTTTCACCAAAGATGTGTAGATACCTATGCTCATCGGGGGCAAGCCGCCTCCCACATTTGGTTTGTGTTTGCTTAACGATCCCAAGTGGTCGGGCAATCCTTGCAGCCTTCCATGTTGGCATCCTGGAAATTCGCATAGTGCTGGCGCGCACCGGTCAGTGTGGCCTTTTCCAGGTTGCTCTCGCCAAACTTGGCTTCCTGCAGGTTCGCATCACTCAAATCCGCGCCTTGCAGATCGGCCTTGCTCAACCAGGTCATTTCCAGGTCGGCCGCCCGTAGGTTGGCCTTGTGCAGCTTGGCCCCCGAGAGTCGCGCAAATTGCAGGTAGGCCGCGCTGAGGTTGGCATTCTCAAATTGCGCGCCTTGGGCGAACAGGCCCCAGCCTTGCACGGCCATTAGTGTGGCACCGGTGAAGTCGGCCAGGCGCAGGTTGCTTTGTTGCAGGCTGGCGCGGGTCAGGTTGGCGCCTTGCAGCTGGGCTTTTTCCAGGTTGGCCAGGTCGAGGTTGGCGTGGCGCAGGTCCGCCTCGCGCAGGTCGGCACCGGCCAGGTTCATTTTGCTCAGGTTCTGATTGCTGAGGTTGGCGCCCCTGAGATTGGCGCCGGGGCATTGGCTGTGTTCGGCGATGGTGCAGCCGTTGATGACCAGCGGGGCGTCGTCGCCGTCGACGGCGTGGGCCAGGGGCAGGCTCAACACAAGCAGCAAAGGCAAGAGTTTCATGACAAGGCCTCTAAACTTAGGTGACCCTCCCCCCCGTAGCCGCTGCCGGGCCTTGGCGAGGCAGCGTCTACGGGGGGGAGGGTGAAGGGTTCAATCTACTTCTGGGCGGTCTTGTTATCCCAGCTCGGGATCTTGAACACCCAGAACGACCCACCCTGTGCCACCGGCTTGGTCAGCTCCGCCATGTCGCCACCCCACAACGGTACCGCGCCGCCATAACCGACGGTCACGCCGACGTACTGCTCGCCATCCTGTTCCCAGGTGATCGGCGGCGAGACGATGCCGCTGCCGGTCTGGAATTTCCACAGTTCCTTGCCGGTTTTCGCGTCGAAGGCCTTGAAGAAGCCGTCGCCGGTGCCGGTGAACACCAGGTTGCCCTTGGTGGCCAGCACGCCGGCCCAGAGTGGCAAGTGTTCCTTGTGTTCCCACACCACTTTGCCGGTGGTCGGGTTCATTGCACGCAAGGTGCCGACGTGGTCGTCATACATGCGCTTGATGCGAAAACCCATGCCCAGGTAAGCCGAGCCCTTCTTGTAGTTGACCTCTTCGGTCCAGTATTCCTCTTTCCACTGGTTGCCCGGGATGTAGAACAGGCCGGTGTCCTGGCTGTACGCCATAGGGTTCCAGTTCTTGCCACCCAGGAACGGCGGCGAGACTTCCACCGGCTTGCCTTTGGTTTCACCCGGCAATGGCTTGGCAGGGCGCTGGCCTGGATTCTCCACCGGGCGACCGGTTTTGAGGTCGATGTGGCTGGCCCACGAGATGTTGTCGACGAACGGGAAGGCGTTCTGCAACTTGCCGTTGGTGCGGTCCACCACGTAGAAGAAACCGTTGCGGTCGGCGTGGCCGGTGGCCTTGACCACTTTGCCGTCCTTGCCCTTGTAGTCGAACAGCACCAGTTCGTTGTTGCCGGAGAAGTCCCAGGCATCGTTCGGCGTGTGTTGGTAGAACCACTTCACTTCGCCAGTGCTAGGGTCGACGCCGACCTGGCCCGAGGTGTAAAGGCTGTCGAAATCGTGGGGGTTGCCGTCCTTGGAGGTTCGCGCCCAGGTGTTCCATGGGCCAGGGTTGCCGGCGCCGACGATGATGGTATTGGTCTCGGCATCGAAGCTCGCGCTCTGCCAAGGTGCGCCGCCGCCGTGGCTCCAGGCCTCGACCTTGCCGGTTTCGGTGGTCGGATCATCCGGCCACGACGGCGCTTTGACGTCGCCAGTCGCAGTGCTGTCCTTGCCGTTCAGGCGGCCCATGTGGCCCTCTACAAACGGACGCATCCACACTTCTTCACCGGTGTCTGGGTCGCGTGCGTACAGCTGGCCGACCACGCCGAATTCATCGCCGGAGCTGCCGTGGATCAGCAGCACTTTGCCGCTGACCTTGTCTTTGATCAGCACCGGGGCGCCGGTCATGGTGTAGCCGGCGGCGTGGTCGCCGAATTTCTTGTTCCACACCACTTTGCCGGTGTTTTTGTCGAGGGCGATCAGGCGCGCGTCGAGGGTGCCGAAGTAGATTTTGTCGCCGAAGATGGCCGCGCCACGGTTGACCACATCACAGCACGGGCGAATGTTGTCGGGCAGGCGGTGGTTGTAGGTCCACAGGCGCTTGCCGGTCTTGGCGTCGAGGGCGAACACGCGCGAGTAGGAACCGGTGACGTAGACCACGCCGTCGCTGACGATGGCCTGGGATTCCTGGCCGCGCTGCTTTTCGTCGCCAAAGGAATACGACCAGGCGGGCGTGAGCTTGAACACGTTCTTGTCGTTGACCTGGGCCAATGGGCTCCAGCGCTGGGCGTTGGTGCCCATGCCGTATTGCAGCACGTCCTTGGTGGTCAGGTGGTCGTTGGCAATGTCTTCCCAGGTGACGTTGTGGGTCGGCTTGGCAGGTTCGGTGGCTGCGAAGGTTGCAGCACTGAGGGACAGGCTGCCCACCAGCACAAAGGCTTGCACGGCAAGGCTCAAAGGTGAACGGGCGGGTAGCGATCTTATTGTCATGGTTGCAGTTCCCAGTGGAGGTTTTGGCCTGCACAGGTTGCTGCCTGAAAGCGCTTGGGGCATACGGAAAAAGTCCCGGTGTTGCCGGGACAATTTCCCGAACCGCCTCTGATTTAGCAGTGCCCCACAAGGCCTGCTACCAAGGGAGTAGAGCGCGGCCACCAAAGCAGCATACGGCTGTTGTCGAGCGCTTCCTAAGATGGTTGCCATAGCCTCTTTCAAGAGGTTTGCGTGCAATCCTGAGGGAAAAATAATGACAACAAAACGCAACGCCTTGCTGACCGCCTGCCTGCTCACTGCTGCGCTCGGCGCAGGTTTCGTCCAGGCCCACGGCAACGTCACGCCGACCGCCGTGGAAACCAAGGGCCTCACCCCGATCAAGGACGCCGGTGTGGCGCTCGACGCCGATGGCTGGGCCGCCACCAACCCGTATCGCACTTCGCCTGAACACGACAAGGCCGTTGAAGTCGGCGCTTCGGCCTACAACCAGAACTGCGCGGCGTGCCACGGCCTGGAAGCCAAGTCCGGTGGCATCGCCCCTGACCTGCGCATGCTGGATGTGGGCGACGCCGGTGATGAGTGGTTCGTCGAGCGCGTGCGCCATGGCGCGGTGCGCGACGGCCGGGTGTACATGCCGAAGATGGCCGACTACTTGAGCCAGGAAGCCTTGTGGGCAGTGCGCACTTACCTCGACAGCGTGCACGTCGAGGAGTAACCCGTGCGGCTGATCGGGTTGTGGGCCTGCTGTCTGCCGCTGTTGGCCTTTGGCGCGCCGGTAGATCCGGTGCCGTCGGTGATGTGGGCCTACTACCACCAGCGGTTTCTCGACAATGCCGCGTTTGTGTTCGATGAGCGCGTGAAAGTGCTGGCGCCGCCGTTTGCCGAGGATGCGCGGCAGGTGCCGCTGGAGATCGACGCCCGTGCGTTCACGGGCGATGTGGTGAAAATCCTCGCCTTGGCCGAGCTGAACCCGCTGCCGAAAATCGTCGACTTCCAACCGGTGCAGGGCGTGCTGCCGTGGCTGTCACTGCGCATTCGCATCGAGCAGGCCACCCCGTTGCGTGCGGCGGTGCTGACCAAAGACGGCCTGTGGCATGTCGGTTCAGCCCTGATCGACGCCGCAGGCGGCGGCTGCACGGCGCCTAGCGTGTTGCGCAGCGAGCCCGGGTGGGAAGACCATCTTGGCGAAGTCCTCGGCGGACGCTATCCGCGTGCCGAATTCAGTCGAGTCAAACTGCAAGTCGCCCATCCGATGGACAACGGCATGGTCAGCGGCATTCCCGAGTTCTATATCAACCATGCTGAACTGCGTGGCAGCGACAACCAACGGTTGGCGACCCTGGAGCTGTTTCCCGCCGTCAGCGAAAACCCCAACCTGGCCTTTGACATCGAAGGGTCGGGGCCGACGCGCCTGATCCTGCGCGACACCAGCGGCAGCCAGTTCGAGGCGGACCTGCCATGAACCTGCGCTGGATTTTGCTGTGGCTGGTGCTGTTCAGCCTGCCGGTGCTGGCCGAGCTGGATTACGCGCTCAAGCCGCGCCTGATCGCCGACAACACCTGGCTGCTGGAAGGCAGCACCGACAACTTCGCCAGGGACAACGGCGGCAATATCGTCAACGTTGGTTTCATCGTTACCGAAGCCGGTGTGGTGGTGATCGACACCGGGCCGTCCAAACGCTATGGCGAAGCGCTGCGCCAAGCCATTGCCCAGGTCACGGACAAGCCGGTGATCCAGGTGCTGCTGACCCATCACCATCCCGACCATGCATTGGGCAACCAGGCGTTCAAGCAGGTGCCCATCGGCGCACTGGCCGGCACCACGCAATTGCTCCACGAGCAGGGCGATGGTATGGCCGAGAACCTGTACCGAATGGTCGGCGACTGGATGCGTGGCACAGAAGTGGTGATGCCCAATGAAACGCTGCAAGCGGGGGTGAAGTCCTTCGGCAGCCATGACTTGCAACTGGTGCACCTGCGCGGCCACAGCGGCGCCGACCTGGCGATCCTCGATCAGCAGACCGGCGTGCTGTTCGCCGGTGACCTGGTATTTTACCAGCGGGCCCTGACCACCCCGAACTCGCCGGGCCTGGCGATCTGGTTGGCGGACCTCGCCACCTTGCAGGCGCTGCCCTGGACGTTGGTCGTGCCCGGCCACGGCCCCATCGCCAGCGATGCCAAACCCTTTGAACAGATGCGCGATTACCTCGGCTGGCTCGACCAACTGTTGCGCGTCGCCGCCGCCGAGGGGCGCGATATGCCGGAGCTGATCCGCAGCCCGATCCCCGAACGCTTTGCCGCGATCAACCTCAGCCGCTACGAGCTGATCCGCAGCGTCAGCCACCTGTACCGCGACTACGAACGCACACAGATGCAGCCCATCAACACCCAACAATAAACAGAGGCCTCACCATGATCTACGCCCAACCCGGTACCCCCGGCGCCATCGTCAGCTTCAAGGCGCGCTACGGCAACTACATCGGCGGTGAGTTCGTCGCACCGCTGAGCGGCGAATACTTCACCAATACCTCGCCGGTCACCGGTGAAGTGATCGGCGAATTCCCGCGCTCCAACGCTGCGGACATCGACAAGGCACTCGACGCCGCCCACGCTGCCGCCGATGCCTGGGGCAAGACCTCGGCCCAGGACCGTTCGCGGGTGCTGCTGAAGATCGCCGACCGCATCGAGCAGCACCTTGAAGTGCTGGCCGTGGCCGAGACCTGGGACAACGGCAAGGCCGTGCGCGAAACCCTCAACGCCGATGTGCCACTGGCCGCTGACCACTTCCGCTACTTCGCCGGTTGCATCCGCGCCCAGGAAGGCGGCGCCGCCGAGATCAACGAACTGACCGCCGCCTACCACTTCCATGAGCCGCTGGGTGTGGTCGGGCAGATCATCCCGTGGAACTTCCCGTTGCTGATGGCCGCCTGGAAACTCGCCCCGGCCCTGGCCGCCGGCAACTGCATCGTGCTCAAGCCAGCCGAGCAGACACCGCTGTCGATCATGGTGTTTGCCGAGCTGATCAACGACCTGTTGCCGCCGGGCGTGCTCAACATCGTCCAGGGTTTTGGCCGCGAAGCAGGCGAGGCCCTGGCCACCAGCAAGCGTATCGCCAAGATCGCCTTCACCGGCTCCACCCCGGTGGGCGCGCACATCATGCATGCCGCTGCCGAGAACATCATTCCGTCCACCGTAGAGCTGGGCGGCAAGTCGCCGAACATCTTCTTCGAAGACATCATGAGTGCGGAGCCGCAATTCATCGAAAAAGCCGCCGAAGGCCTGGTGCTGGCGTTCTTCAACCAGGGCGAAGTGTGCACCTGCCCATCGCGGGCGTTGGTGCAGGAGTCGATCTACGACGCCTTCATGGCCGAAGTGATGAAGAAAATCGTCAAGATTAAGCGCGGCAACCCGCTGGACACCGAGACCATGGTCGGCGCCCAGGCGTCCGAGCAGCAATACGACAAGATCCTGTCCTACCTCAAAATCGCCCAGGAAGAGGGCGCTGTGCTGCTCACCGGCGGCGCGGCCGAGCGTTTGGAGGGCGACCTGTCCAGCGGTTACTACATCCAGCCGACCCTGCTCAAGGGCCACAACAAAATGCGCGTGTTCCAGGAAGAAATCTTCGGCCCGGTGGTGGGCATCACCACCTTCAAGGACGAAGCCGAAGCCCTGGCGATTGCCAACGACAGCGAGTTTGGCCTGGGCGCCGGCCTGTGGACCCGCGACATCAACCGCGCGTACCGCATGGGCCGGGCGATCAAGGCCGGGCGCGTGTGGACCAACTGCTACCACCTGTACCCGGCGCATGCGGCGTTTGGCGGGTACAAGAAGTCGGGCGTGGGGCGTGAGAACCACAAGATGATGCTGGACCATTACCAGCAGACCAAGAACCTGCTGGTGAGCTACGACATCAATCCGCTGGGCTTCTTCTAACCCTCTGATTGCAACGCGGTGCCCTGTGGGAGGGGGCTTGCCCCCTCCCACATTGTGTTCTATGTACATTCGCGACTAATGCAGTGCGGCATTTACTTCGAAAGTAGCATTCGCACCCCCGTCCCCCCATGCATTAATGTCTTTACCGGAACCCTCCGGCATAACAAGAGGACTACCCCCATGTGGACCAAACCCGCCTTCACCGACCTGCGTATCGGCTTTGAAGTGACCATGTACTTCGCCAGCCGCTGATCGCGTGCGCTGCACGGAAGATGCCTCTTTGGTCTGATTGCATTCGTAGCCGGATCGGTTAGTGTGGAGCGCATCTTCCAAAATAATAAAAACAGGCTTTCCAATGAGCCCAAACCTGAGCCTCCTGCGTAAATTCGTCTCGCCTGAAATCATCTTCGGTGCCGGCTGTCGGCACAACGTGGGCAATTACGCCAAGACCTTTGGCGCACGCAAGGTGCTGGTGGTCAGCGACCCTGGCGTGATCGCCGCCGGTTGGGTCGCCGATGTGGAAGCCAGCCTGCAAGCCATCGGCATCGACTATTGCCTGTACAGCGCCGTGTCACCCAACCCCCGTGTCGAAGAAGTGATGCTCGGCGCCGAGGTGTACCGGGAAAACCACTGCGACGTGATCGTGGCCATCGGCGGCGGCAGCCCGATGGATTGCGGCAAGGCCATCGGCATCGTCGTCGCCCACGGGCGCAGCATTCTTGAATTCGAGGGCGTGGACACCATTCGCGTGCCCAGCCCGCCACTGATCCTGATTCCCACTACCGCCGGCACCTCGGCGGACGTCTCGCAGTTCGTGATCATTTCCAACCAGCAGGAACGCATGAAGTTCTCCATCGTCAGTAAAGCGGTGGTGCCGGACGTGTCGCTGATCGACCCGGAAACCACGGCGAGCATGGACCCGTTCCTGTCGGCCTGTACCGGCATCGACGCGCTGGTGCATGCCATCGAGGCGTTCGTGTCCACCGGTCACGGCCCGTTGACCGACCCCCACGCCCTGGAAGCCATGCGCCTGATCAACGGCAACCTGGTGCAGATGATTGCCAACCCCACGGACATTGCCCTGCGCGAGAAGATCATGCTCGGCAGCATGCAGGCAGGCTTGGCGTTTTCCAACGCGATCCTTGGCGCCGTGCATGCCATGTCCCATAGCCTCGGCGGCTTTCTCGATCTGCCCCACGGCTTGTGCAACGCGGTGCTGGTGGAGCATGTGGTGGCGTTCAACTACAACTCGGCGCCGGAGCGCTTCCAGGTGATTGCCGAGACGTTTGGCATCGACTGCCGGGGGCTCAACCATCGGCAGATCTGCGGGCGGCTGGTGGACCACCTGATCGCGCTCAAGCATGCAATTGGCTTTCACGAAACCCTCGGCCTGCATGGGGTACGCGTGGCGGATATTCCGTTCCTGTCCGAGCATGCGATGGACGACCCGTGCATCCTCACCAACCCCCGCGAGTCGAGCCAGCGTGATGTCGAGGTCGTGTATGGCGAAGCGCTCTGACGAACAGCAACAGGCACTGGCCGGGCTGCTGGGGTTGGGCAACCACTCGGCGCGCAAGAGTCACTACCCGGAACTCACTGCACGCCTCGACGAGCTGGAGGCCGAGCGCAACCGCTATATCCGCCTCAATGATGAGCTGGAACAGCGGGTGGCCGCACGCACCGACGAACTGCTGGAAGCCAACCGCAACCTGCAACAGCAGATCGCCCAGCGCGAACAGGTCGAACAGGAGCTGCGCGATGCCCGCGACGCGGCCGAGGCTGCCAACCGCAGCAAGGACAAATACCTCGCGGCCGCGAGCCATGACCTGCTGCAACCGCTGAACGCAGCGCGGCTGCTGATCGCCACCCTGCGTGAACGACAACTGCCCAGTGTCGAGCAGGTGCTGGTGGAACGCACCCACCAGGCCCTGGAAGGCGCCGAAGATCTGCTCACTGACTTGCTGGACATCTCGCGGCTGGACCAGGCAGCGGTGAAGCCGGATGTGGCGCTGTATCGCCTGGATGACGTGTTTGCGCCGCTGGTCTCGGAGTTCCAGTCGGTGGCCTTGGCGGCCGGGCTGAACCTGCGGGCGCGTACGGGTCATTATGCGGTGCTCACCGACCTGCGCCTGCTCACACGGATTTTGCGTAACTTCCTCAGCAATGCCTGTCGCTACACCGACGAGGGCTGCATCTTGCTCGGCGCACGCCGTCGCGATGATTGCCTGCGCCTGGAAGTGTGGGACACCGGGCGCGGCATTGCGGCCGATCGGTTGGAGTCGATCTTCCTGGAGTTCAACCAACTGGATGTGGGCCGCGCAGCCGACCGCAAGGGCGTGGGCCTGGGCTTGGCGATTGTCGAGCGTATCGCCGAGGTGCTTGGCTACCCGATAGCGGTGCGCTCGTGGCCGGGACGTGGCTCGATGTTCAGCATCGAAGTGCCGCTGAGCGCTGATATGCCCGTGGCGATCAGCCAACTGCCGGTGCAACCGACCACCGGCAACCCGTTGCCGGGCCGGCGTTTGCTGGTGATCGACAATGAAACCAGCATCCTCGACAGCATGCGCGCGCTGCTCGGCCAGTGGGGCTGCGAGGTGGTCACCGCCACCGACCAGGCTGGCGCATTGCTGGCGTTGCAGGGCAGGGCGCCGGAGCTGATCCTGGCGGACTACCACCTGGATCATGGGGTGGTGGGCTGTCAGGTGGTGCGTCATTTGCGTGAGCATTTCGATCAGAAAATCCCCGCCGTGATCATCACCGCCGACCGCACCGACCACTGTCGTCGTGCGCTGCGGCGGCTGGACGCGCCGCTGTTGAACAAGCCGGTCAAGCCCGGGAAGTTACGGGCGGTGCTGAGCCAGCTGCTGGCATAGCACACCCCGTCGTTCTCGCGTATTTGAACCTCGATTCATCAAAAACGCTTTGGCTCGGCACAAAAAATACGCGCTGTTGTTCTCGATTAAAGCCGCCCAAGCTTCGTGCTCATTTCTGTTCGCGATGTGGAACGCTCTCGCAAGCGTTCGAAAAAATAGGAGCGGTATGTACAACCTTTATCATGCGCACGCCACGCGCCTTTCGCAGTGGGTACGTTCGGGGGCGGTGAGCGAAGAAACGGTGCTCGAGCATTTCCTTGGGTGTGTCGAGCGCCTGGATCCGACCATACAAGCCTTTGTATCCATTGACCCCGACGCCTTGCGTGCACGCGCGCGCCAACCCACCGGGGCACCTGCCAAGGGGCCTTTGGCGGGTATACCGGTGGGCGTCAAAGACAACTACGACACTGCGGATCACCCCACCCGTTTTTACTCCCCGATCCATGATGACAACCGCCCATCGCGTGATGCACATGTTGTCTCGCTTCTTCGCCAGGCCGGGGCGGTCATCATGGGCAAGACCCACACCACCGAATTCGCTTACATGCACACAGGCCCCACCTGCAATCCGCATGATCCCCGCAGAACGCCTGGAAGTTCGAGTGCCGGCTCTGCCGCAGGAATGGCCGCAGGGTTTTTTCCCATCGCCTTGGGAACACAGACGGCCGGCTCGTTGATCAAGCCAGCCTCATACTGTGGGGTGTACGCGTTCAAGCCATCCTATGGGTTGGTGTCCCTGGAAGGTGTGAAGCCTCTGGCGCCCAGCTTCGACACGGCAGGTTGGTATGGACGTTCCGTCAGCGACCTCAGCCTGGTCGCCGAAGTGCTGATTCCGGGCTTACCCGCGCGCCCCCCTGCCAGCCAACCGTGCTCCTTCGGTTTTTGTCGTACCGCCCGTTGGGATCAAGTTGACCACGACGTGGCTCACGCGTTGGAAGCCGCTGTAGAGGCGCTGCGTGCGGCGGGTCATCATGTGGCGGAGGTCGTCTTGCCCGAAGCGTTTGCCAGCGTCTTCGATGACCATCAGTTGATAAATGACTGTGAGGGTGCCAGGTCATTGGCCGCAGAGATGGCCATGTACCCAGACGCCATGAGCCGTGAAGTCCAGGCGATGTTCACGCGTGCACGCCAGATCCGTTGGGAGCAGGAGTCTGCAGCGAAGACGCGCTTGGTGGCTTTGGCACCTGTACTGCAAGCGTTGTTCAAACCCTTTGACGCAGTGCTGGGGGCCAGTTGTGGCATCGTTGCGCCGTTGGGCCTTGAGGCGACCGGACCGTCCGATTTCATAAAATGTTGGATGGCCTTCGGATTACCTCAAGTGAACATTCCGCTGGTGCGTAAAAACGCAGGGCTGCCGGTAGGGCTCCAATTGATTGGCGGATTTAGACACGACAGCATCCTGCTGCATGCAGCAGAGCAGGTCGATGCAGTGCTCAGGCACGCCAGCCAATAGGCACGAAGTATTGAGGCGTGTTGATACTCGTCAACACGCCTCGCGGCGTTTTGCCCCAGGGTGTCGGTCTGAATCCAAGGCTGATGGAGCGCCCCATGAACGCCCCCGCAACAACCGTTGAATCATTCAAGTTGCCCCTGGGCCTGGTGGTCGCCGTACTGGTGATGGCCGGGGTGCTGCTGTTGCCGCTGCCCGCCGACCTACCAGTGGCGGGGCACCGGATGCTGGCGATCCTGGCGTTTGCGGTGGTGGTGTGGATCACCGAAGCGGTGTCTTATGAAGCCAGCGCGATCATGATTACCTCGCTCATGGCGTTTTTGCTCGGCACCGCGCCGTCCCTGCAAGATCCCACGCACCTGATCGGCACCAGCCCGGCCATCAGCATGGCCCTCACCGGGTTTGCCAACCCGGCGCTGGCGTTGGTGGCGGGCGCGCTGTTTATCGCCGCCGCCATGACCCATACCGGCCTGGACCGGCGCATTGCGCTGGTCACCCTGAGCCGCGTCGGCACCAGCACCCGACGCATTTTGCTGGGGGCGATTGCAGTGACCCTTTTGCTCAGCCTGGTGGTGCCCAGCGCCACCGCGCGCAGCGCGTGTGTGGTGCCGATCATGATGGGCGTGATCGCCGCGTTCGGCGTCGACAAACGTTCCAACATCGCCGCCGGGATCATGATCGTGGTGGCCCAAGGCACCAGCATCTGGAACGTCGGCATCCAGACCGCTGCCGCGCAGAACCTGCTGACCGTGGGCTTTATGGACAAGATGCTCGGCCAGCGCGTGTCATGGATCGACTGGCTGATCGCCGGTGCACCGTGGGCGCTGATCATGTCGGCAGTGCTGCTGTTTCTGGTGCTCAAATTGTTGCCGCCGGAGACCGACAGCATCCCGGGGGGCAAGGAAGCGGTCGCGCAGTCGTTGGTGGATATTGGGCCGATGACCGGGCCGCAGAAACGCCTGCTGAGCGTGTCGGTGTTGTTGCTGCTCGCTTGGGCGACGGAAGGGCGCCTGCATAGCTTCGACACCACCTCGACCACCTACGCCGGGTTGGTGTTCTTGCTGTTGCCGGGGATCGGGGTGATGACCTGGAAAGACGTGCAGTCGCGTATTCCGTGGGGCACGGTGATTGTGTTCGGGGTTGGGATCAGTCTCGGTACGGCGCTGCTGACCACCCAGGCCGGGCAATGGTTGGGTTCGACTGTCGTGGCCCACACCGGGCTGGATCAGGTGGGCCCGTTGGGGGTGTTTGCGATTCTTGGCGTGTTTTTAATCGTGATTCACTTGGGGTTTGCCAGTGCCACGGCGTTGACCTCGGCATTGCTGCCGATATTGATCGCGGTGTTGCAGACCTTGCCGGGTGATTTCAGTCGGTTGGGCATGACCATGTTGCTGGGGTTTGTGATGAGCTATGGGTTTATCTTGCCGATCAATGCGCCGCAGAACATGGTGTGCCTGGGGACCGGGACCTTTACGGCGCGGCAGTTTGCCAAGGTAGGGATCCTGGTGACGCTGATCGGGTATGGGCTGATGCTGGTGTTCGCCGCCACTTACTGGAGTTGGCTCGGCTGGATCTAATGGGGGAGGGGGCTTGCCCCCGATGATGAGTACATATCCGTTCCTGCGGTAGCCAAGTGTGCGGGTTTGCTTGAGATCGAGGTGTATCGGTCGATGCGTTTGATGGCTGACTCACTGGGAGCCACCGCACGCCTTGGGATTTAAACCGGCAGGCGAAATTGCTTACGAAAGGCCTTGTCGAACACCCCGGCGGGCGCGAAGCGGCGCAGCAGGCTGATTTGTCGTGCCGCCTTGCCAGCGGTATAGCGACGCCGAGGCTGGCTGTCGATCGCGGCTTTCACCACGACTGCCGCGACGACTTCTGGCAGGTCGGCTTTGGGCACAACCTCGGCCAGCAGTGCCTTGAGCCCGGCTCGGGGTTGGTCGTAGGCCTTGAGCTGCGAGTCTGGCTCAATACCGTTTTGATCGAAGACGGTACGCACGAATGCGGGCTCGATGACCGAGACACGAATATTGAAGGCACGCACCTCGTGATCGAGGGATTCGGAATAACCTTCCAGCGCGTGTTTGACCGCCGAATAATGAGCGGAGTAGGGCGCGGGTATCACCCCTAGAATTGATCCGATATTGATGATGCGCCCCTGGCCGCGCGTGCGCATCGACGGCAGTACGGCGTTGGTCAGGCGGATGACGCCGAACAGATTGACGTCGAACAGTGCTTGTACCTGTGGGATCGAGAATTCTTCAGCGCCGCCCAGCATGCCGATACCGGCATTATTGACCAGCAGGTCGATCCGCCCGGTCTGCGCGAGTACGCTTGAGACAAGCGCACTGACCGAGACGTCGTCGGTCACGTCGCAGGTGAGCATGGACACCTGCGTTGGGCTGGCCGCTGCCTTTCGACTCGTGCCAAATACCCGATACCCTGCACGCACCAGTGCTTCAGCAGTCGCTCGCCCAATACCGGACGACGCACCGGTGACTATCGCGGTTTTTTCGGAAGGTGTTTTCATTTGATATTCCTGGGTGGCCTTGAGTTGGAGGTCGCTATAGCCCGGTGCTGGTTCGACGCTATTGTTCGAGCATCAACGTGCGCCAGACTACGTTTGGTGGCGTGGGTTTGGACGGCCCTTCAATTTTTCCTGGTGGTGAGGCCGGGCCGCTAGCGGACACTTCTGGCAAGTGACCTTCACGGCTAACTGAGACAGGCGTCTCGTCCCGCAGCAGGGTCGAGTTACCGATCAGTAAGTCATCGAGTGCGGGCTCAGTCATAGGATCTTGATGACCACTTTGCCCTTGGCTCTGCCCCGTTCGACGTAGCTCAATGCCTCAGCCGTCGACGCGAAGGGGAAGGTACGGTCGATCACCGGTGTGATGGCGCCGGACTCGACAAGCGCCGCGATTTTTGCCAGTTGAGCACCGCTCTCACGCATGAACACGAACGTATAGTGGATGCCCTGCTTGCGGGCCTTTCTGCGTATGCCGCTGCTCAACAGCCGCATGATCCACCCGAGTCCCCAGAACAGCTTTTGCTGGTGTGCGAACTCTGCGGTCGGTGGCCCTGAGATGGAAATGAGCTGGCCACCCGGCTTGAGAATGCGCAGGGATTTTTCCAGTTCGGCGGGGCCGAGGCTGTTCAAGACGACGTCGTAGTCGTGCAAGACGTCTTCGAAGTTTTGCTGCGTGTAGTCGATGACGACATCGGCCCCCAACGCCTTGACCCAGTCCACGTTACCGGTGCTGGTCGTGGTGGCAACGAAAGCGCCCAGGTGTTTTGCAAGCTGGATGGCGATGCTGCCGACGCCACCGGAGCCGGCTTGGATAAACACCTTTTGCCCCTTCTTCAAACGGGCGGTTTCAACCAGCACCTGCCAGGCGGTCAGAGCAACCAAGGGCAGGGCAGCGGCTTGTTCCAGAGTGGTATTTGCCGGTTTGAGTGCGAGGGCGCTTTGCTCGATCGCGATCAGCTCGGCAAAGCCACCGATGCGGCGGGCGTACACCTCGTCACCTGGCTTGAAGCGGCGCACCCCTGACCCCACGCGAACGACCACGCCGGCTATGTCGTTACCCATGATCAGCGGGAGTGTGTAAGGCAGGATCAGTTTGAATTCACCCTTACTGATCTTCGAGTCCAACAGGTTGACGCTGCTGGCATGCACCTTGACCAGGACGTCGTTGATACCCGGTTCTGGTTCCGGTACCTCGGCAATATGCCCAGGGTGCTTGCCGTAGCGATCGATCAGGAAGGCTTTCATGGTTCAGTTCTCAGGGTGCGCGTGACGATCACGCCTTGGCTTGATAACGCTCGGCGACTACCGATTGGCGGATGTCTGACAGCAAACCCTGGCGGGCAGCCTGCAAGGCATCCCAGCGGGCGCCGTCTTGTAACGGTGGAATGGTCACCGGCTCGCGACGATCAAAACCGACCAGCGCTGCGTCGACCAGATCCTCTACGCCCATCACTTCGCTCAAGGTGTTGATGTCGATGCCCGCACGTTCCCAGATTTCCGTGCGGGTGGCCGCCGGGAGAACGGCCTGTACGTAGACGCCTTTAGGCGTGAGCTCAAGGCTCAGCCCTTGGGACAGAAACAGCACAAACGCCTTGGTCGCGCCGTAGACGCTCATGCCGAACTCCGGCGCCAACCCCACCACCGAGCCGATGTTGATGATCGCGCCATTACCGGCCTGTGCCAGGCGTGGAGCGATGGCGCTGGCGAGTCGCACCAAGGCGGTGGTGTTGAGCGCGACCAGGTTGGCCACGCTGTCGGTGGACTGCTCGATGAAGCTGCCGGATTGCGCGGCGCCGGCATTGTTCACCAGGATGCCGATACGGGCGTCCTCACGCAGGCGAGCTTCGACGATTGCCAGATCGTTGGTTTGGGTCAGGTCTGCCTGGATCACGTCAATGGACACAGCGTGTTTTTCACGCAGTCGGGAGGACAGTGCGTCCAACCGGTTTTTATCGCGGGCCACCAGCACCAGGTTGTGCCCACGCTGGGCGAAACGCTCGGCGTAGATCGCGCCAATGCCTGTCGAGGCGCCGGTAATCAGTACGGTTTCTGGGGTGCTCATAAATAGATGCTCTTGAGGAGTGTGGGTGAGCTTTTGCGTTTGCGGGGTTGTTCAGCCCTGCGCGGAGCCGGACTCGGCAAGTGTCGGGTAGTCGATATAGCCCGCTGCACCGCCGCCATACAGCGTTGTGGGGTTGAATGCGGATAGGGCGGCATTGCGTTTGAGTCGCTCGACCAAATCGGGGTTGCCAATGAACGGACGTCCAAAGGCGATCAAATCAGCCTTGTCGTCGTCGAGTCGGGAAGCCGCCAGGTTCAGGTCATAGCCGTTGTTGGCAATGTAGGTATTTTTGAAGCGCTGGCGTAGGGCGCCAAAATCGAACGGGGCGACATCGCGTGGCCCGCCGGTGGCACCTTCAACCACATGCAGGTAAACCAGGCCCAAGGCATCCAACTGATCGACGACGTAATCGAACTGCTGCTGCGGATCACTGCTGGAAACGCCGTTGGCAGGTGACACGGGGGAAATGCGTATTCCCGTGCGCTCGGCCCCGATTGCGTCGACCACCGCAGCCGTGACTTCAAGCAGCAAGCGTGCACGGTTTTCAACCGAGCCACCGTAGGCATCAGTGCGCAGGTTGGCGCCGTCCTTGAGGAACTGATCGAGTAAATAGCCGTTTGCGCCGTGGATTTCTACGCCATCAAACCCCGCACTGATGGCGTTTTTCGCCGCTTGGCGAAAGTCCTCAACGATGCCGGGCAACTCATTTATATCCAGCGCGCGGGGCACTGAGACATCTTCGAAGCGGTTGTTGACGAATACCTTCGTCGCAGCTTGCAGGGCAGAAGGCGCCACTGGTGCAGCACCGTTTTCCTGAAGGTCGACGTGGGAAACGCGCCCGACATGCCACAGTTGCAGAAAAATACGTCCGCCTGTGGCGTGCACGGCATCGGTCACTGCACGCCAGCCCGCTATCTGCGCTGGTGTGTAGATCCCGGGCGTATCTTGGTAGCCCTGGCCTTGCTGAGAGATCTGGGTCGCCTCGGCAATCAGCAGGCCTGCCGTCGCTCTCTGGCTGTAATAGGTTGCGGCATGCTCACTCGGAACAAAGCCGGCCCCAGCGCGGTTCCGGGTCAGGGGCGCCATTACGACTTTATTGGAAAGTGTGAGTGAGCCCAGTGTGTAGGGTTCAAACAAGCTCTTATCGTTCATATCGATTCCATACACGTTGATCAGAGAAGGCGATCTGTGCCGCACAGCCGCAGAGAGATGCGTTAGTGGTTTATGATGTCGATCACAATCAAAACTGTCAACGGTTTTGATTGTGATCGACATCAGAGTATAGTCAGCCCATTGTTCAGCAGTCGCAGGGGCGCGAAATGAAGATCACCAAGACGCAATCACTCGCCAACCGAGCTCACATTGTGGAGACGGCGTCAGAGCTGTTTCGTGAGCGTGGCTATGACGGTGTAGGTGTGGCAGAACTCATGGCTACCGCGGGTTTTACCCAGGGAGGCTTCTATAAGCACTTTGGGTCCAAGGCCGATTTGATGAGCGAAGCGGCCGAAAATAGCCTGGCAAAATCCCTGTCGAGTACGTGCGATCTCGACGTACCGGGGTTTGTAAACCTGTACGTGTCCAGGGATCACAGAGACGGCAGGGGAGTGGGGTGCACTATGGCGGCGCTGTGTGGTGACGCCGCCCGCCAGCCAGATGATCTGAAGGCGACCTTTGCCAGTGGGGTTGAAAACACGCTTGCAGCGCTCGCGGACAAGTACACGGCGGATGTGGATGTAAGCCGGCAAGAGGCCCGCGCGAAAATGATCGACCTGCTGGCCCATGCCATCGGTGCGGTCATGCTGTCGCGGGCGTGCCCGGATGACTCGTCCCTTGCCGATGAAATACTGCAAACATGCCGCGCCGAGATAATCGCAACCCTGCCATCGAGTAAAGAAAGCCGTGCATGAGTGGCTGAATACGCGCTAACCGATACGCCCAACATGGCAAGATGAACCCTGCTCAGGTTTACTACTCTGAGTAATGGTTTTACCGACCTCACCCGTCGGCTCATCTAGGTCATCGAATGGACAAATACACCCCCCACACTTGGGAACCCCACGAGCGTCCGAGCCTGCCGGGTTCGCCGTCGACGCCGTGGCACCCCACGCACAAGCGTTGGCTGTATGCGCTGGTCGGTGTGCTGGTCGCCATCACCGGCGGCCTGGGTAACGCGCTGGTGATCGCCAACCTGCAATACCTGCAAGGCGCCCTGGGCGCGACCACCGCGGAAATGGCCTGGCTGCCCGCCGCCTATGTAATGACCAACGTGTGCATGAACCTGCTGCTGGTGAAGTTCCGCCAGCAGTTCGGCCTGCGTGCGTTTACCGAGGTGTTCCTGGTGCTGTACGCGCTGGTGACCTTCGGCCACCTGTTCGTCAATGACCTCAGCTCGGCCATAGCGGTGCGGGCGGCCCACGGGATGGTGGGTGCGGCGCTGAGTTCGTTGGGCCTGTACTACATGATCCAGGCGTTCCCGGCCAAGTGGCGGCTCAAAGCCCTGGTGCTGGGGTTGGGCACGGCGCAGTTGGCGTTGCCGCTGGCGCGTCTGTTCTCTGAAGACTTGCTGCAAATCGCCGAATGGCGCGGTTTGTACCTGTTTGAGCTGGGCATGGCGCTGATCTGCCTGGGCTGCGTGTTTTTGCTCAAACTGCCGCCCGGCGACCGTTTCAAAACCTTCGAAAAACTCGACTTCCTGACCTTTGGCATCCTCGCCAGCGGCGTGGCGTTGCTCTGCGCGGTGCTGTCCCTGGGGCGTATCGACTGGTGGCTGCAAGCACCGTGGATCGGTGTCGCGTCGGCCTGTTCCCTGGTGCTGATCATGGCCGGCCTGGCCATCGAGCATAACCGTGCCAACCCGATGTTGATGACCCGCTGGCTGGGCAGCGGCACCATGATTCGCCTGGCCTTGGCGGTGATCCTGATCCGCATGGTGCTGTCCGAGCAATCCACCGGGGCGGTGGGGTTCATGCAGATGCTCAACATGAGTTACCAGCAGATGCACACCCTGTACGTGGTGATGCTGGCCGGTGCGATCAGCGGGCTGGTGGTCAGTGCGTTGACCATCAACCCGGCGCACCTGCTGATGCCGCTGGTGATTTCCCTGGCGCTGATGGCCCTGGGCTCGGTGATGGACAGTTTCTCCAGCAACCTGACCCGGCCCCAGAACCTGTATATCAGCCAGTTCCTGCTAGGCTTTGGCGGCACGTTCTTTCTGGGACCGACGATGGTGCTGGGCACGAAAAACGTACTGACCAACCCGCGCAACCTGGTGAGTTTCTCGGTGATGTTCGGCATTTGCCAGAACCTTGGCGGCCTGATTGGCGCGGCGTTGTTGGGGACGTTCCAGATCGTGCGCGAGAAATACCACTCCAGCATGATCGTCGAGCACTTGACCTTGCTGGACCCGCGTGTAGCCGCACGGGTGCAGAGCGGCGGTTCGGCCTATGGCGGTATCGTCGCTGACCCGCAGTTGCGCAACCTCGTGGGTATCCGCAGCCTGGCGACGGCGGCGACGCGTGAGGCGAATGTCATGGCCTACAACGATGTCTTCATGCTGATCGCGATCATCGCGATCCTGACCATGATCTGGATCTTTATCCGCAGTCTGTGGCTGATGAGTACCACTAAGGCAGCCACTCCCGTTCAACCCAGCGGCGTTTCTTCATGACCGAACCTTCTACGACCACCACCACTGCCATCGCTTCCACCCCGGAGGGCAGCACGCCGCCCGGCGCCGTGCCCACCGAGTTACGGCCACTGCGGGTGCGCATCCTGTCGTCCCTGGGCTTTGCCGCGATTGCCATCGTCGGTGTGTTGATCGTGCTGTATGCCTGGCAATTGCCGCCGTTCAGCAGTGCGGTGGAAACCACCGAAAATGCCCTGGTGCGCGGCCAGGTCACGATCATTGGCCCGCAGCTCAGCGGCTATGTGTTTGAAGTGCCGGTGCAGGACTTCCAGTACGTCAAGGCCGGCGACTTGCTGGTGCGCCTGGACGACCGCATCTACAAGCAGCGCCTCGACCAGGCCCTGGCGCAACTGGCGGTGCAGAAGGCCGCGCTGGCCAATGTGGTGCAGCAACGCAACAGTGCCGAAGCCACCATCAAGCTGCGCCAGGCCGCACTGGTGGACAGCCAGGCCCAGGCGCGCAAAAGCACCGCCGACCTGCGCCGCAACGAAGAGCTGATCAGCGACGGTTCGGTGTCCCGGCGCGAACTGGACGTGACCCGCGCCGCCAATGCCCAGACCATCGCCGCCGTGGCCCAGGCCCAGGCCAGCCTGGAAATCGCGCGGCAGGATTTGCAGACGGTGATCGTCAATCGCGGCTCCCTGGAAGCGGCGGTGGCCAGTGCAGAGGCGGCGGTGGAGCTGGCGCGGATCGACCTGTCCAACACCCGCATTACCGCGCCGCGTGACGGCCAACTGGGGCAGATTGGCGTGCGCCTGGGGGCCTACGTCAACTCCGGCGCGCAGTTGATGGCGCTGGTGCCGAAGCAGCTGTGGGTGATCGCCAACATGAAGGAAACCCAGATGGACAATGTGCAGGTCGGCCAGCCGGTGACTTTCACCGTGGATGCGCTCAACCACCGCAGGTTTCACGGCACGGTGCAGCATATCTCCCCAGCCACGGGCTCGGAGTTCAGCCTGTTGCAGGCGGACAACGCGACGGGCAACTTTGTGAAGATTGCCCAACGCGTGCCGGTGCGGATCACCGTGGACCCGGATCAGGCCGAGAGCGAACGGTTGCGGCCGGGGTTGTCGGTTGTCGTGAGTATCGACACGGCTGGGCGGCTGAAAAACTCTCCACCCTGACATCACTGACACAACACAGATCAAAACTGTGGGAGGGGGCTGTCAGGCCGCCATCGGGGGCAAGCCCCCTCCCACATTTTGAATGTATTTCAGGTTGAAATTGAGTTGGACCGACTGATTGTGTTCCAGCAGTTTCAGGCCCGGACGCCCCGGCAGGTGATGAGCATTCACCGGATGACTCACCGGTTCAATGCAAAAGAACCCCAGCCCCGGCGGGCAGTACAGCAGGAAGTAATCGGCGCCGGTGGCTTGGCATTCCAGCGCGTAGCCCAGCTCCGGTTGTTCGATTCGACAATGCCCGTCCCACTGGCAAAAGCCGTTGTCCACGAGACCTTCGGGCAACTCGTTCAATACCTGGAAATCCCACTCGGGCGGCACTGCCGCCAAGCCTGTCGGCAACTTTGTGCCATCACTCAACCACACCTGCGCCGCCTTGGCCTGCAACCGCGTGTCTGGCCGACGCGGGAAGTAGGGGTGCAGCCCAATTCCATGCCACGCGGCTTTTTCGGCCAGATGGGTCACGCGCAATGCGATGCTCAGTTCGCCGTCGCTCAAGCGAATCCGCTGCTCGGCACGATAGGCGAACGGCGTTTCACACTGCAGCTCCAACACCACTTCCTGCGCCGATTGACTGACGACGTGCCACGGCTGTTGCCAAGCCGAGCCGTGAATCGGAAAGGGATCGTTGGGGCTGTTAGGCGTCAGGGCCAGCCAGCCGTCGGGGGTCTCGAAGCCCCCATCGGCAATACGGTTGGACCAGGGCACCAACGGATAGCACCCCAGCTTTCCAGGCAGCTCACTGTGCGGGTCGTTAGGCCGCAACAGCGGTTGCCCACTGGCGCGCACGGTCCAGTTGACGAGGCTGCCACCCACGGCCGGGTTTAGGCTGAGGTGGGTCAGGTGATCTTCAAGCTCAATCATCACAGCACCACGCTCGGCAGCCACAGCGACAACGCCGGGATGTAAGTGACGGCGATCAGCACCAGGAACAGCACCGCATAAAACGGCAGCAGCGCCTTCACGGTTTTTTCGATCGTGGTCTTGCCCACCGCCGCACCGACAAACAGCACCGCGCCCACTGGCGGAGTGATCAGGCCGATGCCGAGGTTCACCAGCATGATCATGCCGAAGTGCACCGGGTCGACGCCGATATTGAGCACCACCGGCAACAGAATCGGCGTGAGGATCAGGATCAGCGGCGCCATGTCCATCACCGTGCCGAGCAACAGCAGCATGGCGTTGATGCACATCAGGATCACGTAGCGGTTATCCGACAGGGTCAGGAACAACGTGGTGATCTTTGCCGGGATCTGCATCAGGGTCATGATGTAGCCGAAGCTGGCGGCGAAGGCGATCAGGATCATCACGATGGAAATGGTGCGCACCGTGCGGTGCATCAGCTTGGGCAGTTCGTTCCACTTGTAGTCGCGGTAGATGAACATGGTCACGAAGAACGCCCACAGCACCGCAATTGCGGCAGACTCGGTGGCGGTGAAGATGCCCGAGAGGATGCCGCCGAGGATGATCACCATAGCCATCAGGCCCCAGAGCGCATCGGCGGCGATCTTCAGCGCCTGCTTCAGGGGGATGACTTCGCCTTTGGGGTAATTGCGTTTCTTTGCGAAGATCAGGCACAGCACCATCAGGCACGCGCTCATCAGCAGGCCCGGCACCACGCCGGCCATGAACAGCGAGGCGATGGAGACGGTGCCGCCGGCCGCGAGGGAGTAGAGCACCGAGTTGTGGCTAGGCGGCGTAAGCAAGGCTTGCACCGAGCCGCTGACGGTCACGGCCGTGGCAAATTCCCGTGGATAGCCACGGCGTTCCATTTCCGGGATCAGCACCGAGCCGACCGAGGCGGTGTCCGCCACTGACGAGCCGGAAATCGCGCCAAAGAACGTCGAGGCCATGATGTTCACCAGCGACAGGCCGCCGCGCACAAAGCCCACCAGCACCCCGGCAAACGCCACCAGCCGCCGCGACATGCCGCCCTCGGCCATGATCGCCCCGGCCAGCACGAAGAACGGGATCGCCATCAGCGAAAACTTGTTCACCCCGCCGGCCACCTGAATCATCAGGGCCTGGAACGGGATGTCGATCCACCACGCGCCGATCAGCGCCGACAGCCCCAGGGCGTAGGCCACCGGCATGCCGATCAGGATCAAGGCGATAAAGCTGCCCAACAGAATCAATGCGTCCATATCAGGCAGCCCCTTCGCTTTCTTCCACCAGGTCGAAGCGCACCACGCGCCGGTTGCTCTGGTCACCGAGCAGGAGTTTTTCCAATACAAAAATCAGCGTCAGCACGCCGCCGACAGGGATTGGCATATAGGTGATGCCCACGCGCAGAGTGGGAATGGCGCTCATGAACTGGTTCCAAGTGGACAGGCACAGCTTGGTGCCCCAAACGGTCATGAACAGGCAGATCGTTGCCATCAGCAGTTGCGAGACAATGCCGACGATACGGCGTTGGGCCGGCGGCAGGCGGTCAGTGACCATCGCCACCGACATGTGCGCGCCGGCGCGATAACTGGCGGCCGCGCCGATAAAGGTGAACACCAGCATCAGCAGGATCGCGGTAGGCTCCGGCCAACTGGAGCCGGTGCCGAGGATATAGCGGGCGAAGATGCCCCACGGAATGATCAGCGCGACCCCGAGGACCGAGAGGCCGGCGACCCAGATGCAGGTCATGTAGATGCGGTCGTTGATGCGCAGCAATAGATTCTTCATGGCGTTCACCGTAACCGGGCGCGTCGATGTCGACCGCGCCAGGCCTTGTCAGGGAGGAGGGCGTTACTGAACGGCGTCGATACGCTTGATGATGTCGGCGTACGGCGCGCCATACTTGGCGCGAACCGCTGCGGTGGCGTCATAGAAGGGTTTTTTGTCGACGGTGATGAATTCAACGCCGGCCTTCTTGAGTTTTTCCTCGCTGCTGGCGGACTTGGCGTCCCACAGCACGCGCTCATCGGCCTGGGCGGCCTTGGCGGCTTTTTTCACCATGTCCTGCTGGGCGGGGGTGAGTTTGTTCCAGGTGATTTTCGACATCACGATGGGCTCAGGCAGGATCAGGTGCTCGGTGAGGGTGTAGTACTTGGCGTTCTGGAAGTGGTTGTGTTCCAGCAACGTCGGCGGGTTGTTTTCCGCGCCGTCGATCACGCCGGTCTGCAAGGCGCTGAAGATCTCGCCGGTGTCCATCGCAATGCCGTTGGCGCCCATCGCGTTGAAGGCTTCGATGAACAGCGGGTTGCCCTGTACACGGATCTTCATGCCCTTGAGGTCTTCGATCTTGCGCACGGGTTTCTTGGTGTAGAGGTTACGCGTGCCGCCGTCCATCCAGGCCAGGGCCACCAGGCCGAATTCGGAGTCAGTGATCTTGGCGAGGATCTCATCGCCGATCTCGCCGTCGATGACCTTGCGCATATGCGCCTGGTCGCGGAACACGAACGGCAGGTTGAACACGTTCACGTCCGGCACCACCGGCCCGACGATGCCCAGGCTGACGCGGGTCATCTGCACGGCGCCGACCTGGGCCTGCTCGACCACTTCTTTCTCGGAGCCCAGTACGCCGCCGGGGAAGTACTTGAACGTGAGTTCGCCGTTGCTTTCCTTGGTCAGGGCCTTGCCCATGTTTTCTTCGGCGACCACGGTGGGGTAGCCGGCGGGGTGGATGTCGGCGAATTTGATTTCCAGCGCGTGGGCCGCGCTACTGAGGGTGAATACTGCGGCGGCGAGCAAGGTGCGTTTGAAGTCCATGGGGGTCACTCCTGTCTTGTTATTGTTGTATTCAAGGCACAGCGATGCGGCTAGAGGGTGAAGGTAGGCTCCGGCAATCCGGTGATGCCGGGGTTGAGGGCGAACACGCCGCCGGCGACGGACTGGTCACTCTGGTCATCGCGGATCGAGGTGACGAACAGGGTGTCCAGGCGACTGCCGCCGAAGGCGCACATGGTGGGTTTTTTCACCGGCACGCTGAGGGAACGGTCCAAGCGGCCGTCGGGGGTGAAACGGTGAATCAGGCCGGCGTCGTTGGCGCAGATCCAGTAGCAGCCATCGGCGTCCACGGCGGCACCGTCGGGGCGGCCGAGGAAGTTGTGCATGTCGACGAATACGCGGCGGTTGGAGGGGGTGCCCGTCTCGATGTCGTAGTCGAAGGCCCAGATCTGCTGCACCAGCGGGTGCGAATCGGAGGCGTACATTGTGCGGCCATCGGGGCTGAAGGCCAGGCCATTAAGGGTGATGAAACCATCCAGTTGGGCATGGGGGGCTGAACCCGATGCGTAACGGTAGAGGATGCCCTCGGCCGCATTGGCGCCCATGTTCAACACCATGCTGCCGGCCCAGAAACGGCCCTGGCGATCACAGCGGCCATCGTTGAGGCGCATGTCCGGGCGCGGGTGCTCGACACTGGCCAGAGGCGTGGTGTCGAGGCTGCCGTCATTGTGTGTGGTGAGTTGGAAGAAGCCGGTTTCCATGCCCGCGACCCAATTGCCCGCATTGGTGCGGGCGATGCAGGCGAGCATCTGCGGGGCTTTCCAGGCGGCGACTTGGCCGGTGCTGGCGCTCCAGCGCTGCAGGCCGCCGTTGGGAATGTCCACCCAGTACAGCGCGTTTTCCTCTGGTACCCACACCGGGCATTCGCCCACGGCATTGCGGGCGTCGACGATCAGTTCAGCAGTCATGGCCACTCATTCCCTTGGGTTGGTGTGAACTCAGTCACCGAACGGCCCGGCTGCGCAGAACGCGCCACCCTGATAGACCTTGGCCGGGTCATCGGCAGCCACTGGCGGCTGGGCTTCGACCTGGGCACGGAACACTTCGGAGCTGTCCTTGGGGGCAAACCCCAAGTGCGCGGCGTAGCGGTCGTCCCACCAGGTACCCTGGTTATCCGACATGCCGTAGACCACGGTGTGGCCGACGTTCGGCGTGTACAGCGCGCGCTCGAGCAGTTGGGTGAGGTCATCGAAACTCAGCCAGGTGTGCATCATCCGGCGGTTCTGCGGCTGCGGGAACGAGGAGCCGATGCGGATGCTCACGGTCTCGATGCCGTAGCGGTCGAAGTAGAAACTGGCCATGTCTTCGCCATAGGACTTGGACAGGCCGTAGTAGCTATCCGGGCGACGCGGCGAGTGGGCGTCGATGGTTTCAGTCTGCTTGTAGAAGCCGATCACATGGTTGGAGCTGGCGAAGATCACGCGTTTGACGCCGTGGCGGCGGGCGGCTTCATAGATGTGGAAGGTGCCGCTGATGTTGGCGCCAAGGATTTCCTCAAACGGGCGCTCTACCGAGACACCGCCGAAATGCAGGATGGCGTCGACGCCTTCCACCAAATGATGCACGGCTTGTTTATCGGCGAGGTCACAGGGTTGGACTTCTTCCGAGGTATCGGCAGCCGGGGCCATGGCGGCGATGTCGGACAGACGCAGGACGTGAGCGTAGGGGCGCAGGCGCTCGCGCAGGACTTTGCCAAGGCCGCCGGCCGCACCGGTGAGGAGCAGGCGGTTGAAGGGAGCGGGTGTGGTCGTGGTCATGGGAATTCCAGATTCTTGTTGTAGGTTGTCGTATGACTATGCCGAAGTATTATTAGGGAGTGCCCAGGTTGTCAACGTTCTTGCGGACAGAGTGCGGAGCAAAATGTGGGAGAGGGCTTGCCCTCGATGAGGGCAGGCCAGTGAATGCATCTGTTAGTGACCCTCCGCCATCGGGAGTAAGTCGAATCTTCACACCGCCCCTCCACAGCGAATTTTCTGGGGATGGGAGGCTGAGTTCTACAACAGGGAGATTGGATAGCTGATAAAGATCCGGTTCTCGTCAAACTCATTGGTGCTGAAGTCCCGACGCATGGTCGAGTTGCGCCACTTCACGTTGAGGTTCTTCAGCGCGCCGCTCTGTACGGTGTAGGCCAGTTCCGACTCACGTCCCCATTCCTTGCCGTCGGTGATTGCGCCAGTGTGTACGTTGCTGCCGCTGATGTAGCGGTTCATCAGGGTCAGCCCAGGCACGCCGAGCGCCGCGAAGTTGAAGTCGTGCCGCACCTGCCAGGATTTTTCCTTGGCGTTGTCGTAGCTGGCGTTGTAGCTGTCGTTGGCCAGGGTGCCGCCGCTGGTGCCGTTGACGCGCATCCACACGCTGTCGCCGGTGAGTTTTTGCAGGCCCACATAGAAGGTGTTGCCGCCGTATTTGGCCGAGAGCAGGGCGAAGGTGGTCTTGTTGTCGAGGTCGCCGGCCAGGGCGCTGCCGTCTTCCTTGCCGCTGAAGAAGCCGAGGTTGGCGCCCAGGGTCCAGTCGCCTACCGGCTGGCTGTGCGTGAGGTTGACGTAGCGCTGCTGGTAGATATCGCTCAGTTCTGCGTACCACAGGCCAACCTGGGTGCGCTTGTCATTGAAGCTGTATTCGCCGCCACCGAAGTTGAAACGGTCGGAGGTGAACGCCGCTTTGCCGTTCATGAACATGTCTTCCATGCTCGCATCGTTGCGCGGGCTGTTGCCACGGAACTGGCCGCCGTAAAGGGTCAGGCCGGCGATCTCGTTGGACGTCACCTGGCCGCCACGAAAGGTCTGGGGCAGGGAGCGCCCGTCGTCGGAGCGCAGGATCGGCAGCACCGGCATCCATTCGCCCACCTTCAATTCGGTCTTCGACAGCCGGGTTTTCAACGCGACACCCAAGCGCCCGAAATTGTCGGCAGGGCGGCCGTCATCATGGATCGGCAACAACTGCGTACCGCCGGTGCCTTTGCCGCCGTCGAGTTTCTGCGAATACAGGCCCAGCACATCAAGACCGAAACCCACGGTGCCTTGGGTGAAGCCAGACTTGGCATCCAGAATGAAACTCTGGGTCCATTCTTCGGCCTTGCCCTGAGCATTCGCGGGGTTGGTGAAATTGCGGTTGAAGTAGGCGTTGCGCAGGTTGAGCGTGGCCTTGGCGTCGTCGACAAAACCTTCGGCCTGGGCGGTGAGGGGGAGGGTGAAGGCCAGGCTGCCGAGACCCATAAAACCGACACGTGCGCAGCAATTGCGGGCGAATTGACTCACAGTGATGCTCCCTTTTTGTTTGTTGTTTTTATTATTTGTTATACGTCGTCGTACAACATTGGCGTGGATGTTTGCGGGGATTTTGCGAGGTGTCAAGCGGAAGTTATACGATGACAGGGTAGATGCTGATCTAAAGTGGGCAGGGTCAACGTTGTTTTAGCCAGACAGCACCATCGGCGGCAAGGTGCCAAGCAGTGAAACGGCGGCCACTGCGCAAACCCCCAGCAGCCATTCCACCATCACGCTGGCCCTCAAGCTGCCCAGCCGTTGTTCGCCGCTATCCAGGCGTAACCGGTTCAGCAGCGCCAGCGCCAACATCCCCAATACCAGCATCACCTTGATCAATAGAATCAGGGCAAAACCACTGAACAACGGCGTGGGCCACAGCTGGCCGGTCAATACGCGCACATTGATCAAGCCGGTTACCAGCAAGCCCACCACCAGGCCATAACCCACACCACTGAAACGCCGCAGCACAGTCGCCAGTTCAAAACGCTGTGGCCGCCTGAGGATCAATACCAGCAGCATCAACCCACCCAACCACGCGCCCACGCACATCAGATGCACCACTTGGTTGAGGATCAGCAACTGCCCGCTCAGCCCATCGAGCATGGCGCCATGACCGACCGGCGCCAGGGTCATCAGCAACAACAGGATCAGCGGCAGGCGAGGGGGCCTCCACGCAGTCATCAGGGTGATGACCAGTAACCCGTTCAGGATCAGATGCCAGGTCCACACCTGGCCAAAAAAGGTCTTGCCCAGCACCCGTTGCACGGTCGATGGTTCCAGCGCCGCCGACCATGAGCCGGCCATGCTGACGGTAATCAACAATAACCAGATCGCTCCCGACGCGAGGGCCGTCCATGCCAGCCCACGGGTCATGCGCAACAATTGCCGATCCAGCACCGGCTGCGGCTCAGCGCCCAGGAGCCAGGGCCTGAACACACAGGCCCCGAACATCAGTAGCACGACGATGAAATGCACAAAGCGGCACAGCACCAGCAGCGTCGCCATGGATTATTGGCCGACCTTGAAGTTGTATTCACCGTTGCTCTTGTGGGTGTCGACCGACACGGCATTCCATACCACTTTGTAGTTGCCGGCCGCGAGTGGTGCGGCGGGGGTGACCACCAGGGTTTTCTTGTCGGCGCCTTCGGTGTCCAGGCCCTTGATGGCGATTTCGGTGCCGTCCTTGCTCAGCGACACCTTGGTGAAGGTGGCTTCGATGCCTTCGCTGAAGGTCAGGCGCAGATCGTTGGGGGCCGTGACAGTGCTGTCCGCCGCAGGCGTGGAGCTTTTGAGATGAGCATGGGCAAACGCCGCCGAGGCGCCCAACAGGGACGCGAGCAAGGCGACGGCAGTCAGGGCTTTCTTGATCAACATTGTTCAATACCAATCAATGGGTAGGAGCGGGCAGTGTACGAAGTTTGGGCTGCGCTTGTCGCCCCGATCTAGAGCGGGTGGTAGTCTTTGGCGTATGTCTTTGTCAGGGAGCCCTCATGGGCAATCACAAGATCGGAATTCGTCGGGCCAACGTCGAGAAAATCCTGCTGGCGGCGGAGAAAGTCTTCGCCGAAAAAGGCTATGGCAGCACCGCCATGGCCGACATCGCCGAACAGGCGCAATTGCCGCGCTCCAACTTGCATTACTACTTCACCACCAAGAGCGAGTTGTACAGCGCAGTGCTGTTCGACCTGCTGGACGTGTGGAAGCAGGACGCCCTGAGCTTCGAAACCTTCGATGACCCACGGGTGGTGCTCAGCAGTTACATCCGCGCCAAGATGCAGCGTTCACGTACGCGGCCCTATGGTTCCAAGGTCTGGGCCAACGAGATCATCCACGGCGCGCCGACACTCGGTGAGGCGCTGGACGAAAGCCTGTACGACTGGGCCAAGATGAAGGAAGCGAAAATTCGCCAATGGGTGGAAGACAAACGCATCCTCGCGGTGGAACCGTCGAGCCTGCTCTACATGATCTGGGCCTCGACCCAGCACTATGCCGACTTTGACCACCAGGTGAAGATTCTGAATGATCACCAGCCGTTGTCGGACATGCAGTTCGAGAAGGCGATTCAGACGGTGACCAGTGTGATTTTGCGGGGGATTGGGTTGGAGCCATGAGTTGTGTGCTGGGGCTTAGGGCCTCATCGGGGGCAAGCCCCCGATAGCGGCCTACAGGCCTACACAGCCTCCCTGTAGGGATTCCTCGGATCCTGCGTCCAATTCAAAAACGGCTTGCCCGTGTCCATCGGCACCATCTCAATGCAGTCCGCCACCGGGCAGGTGATCTGGCAGAGGTTGCAGCCCACGCACTCATCATCAATCACCTGGTATACATGCGTACCATCCGCCTGTTTCAAGCTGGCAATGGCCTGGTGCGACGTGTCCTCACACGCAATATGGCAGCGCCCGCAACCAATACACGCCGCCTGGTCGATTTTGGCGATCACCTGGTAGTTGATATCCAGGTACTTCCAGTCGGTGGTATTGCCCACCGCCCGCCCGGAAAAGTCTTGCAAGCTGGTGTAACCCTGGCTGTCCATCCACCGCGACAGCCCGTCCTTCATCTCTTCAACGATACGAAACCCATGCAGCATCGCCGCCGTGCACACTTGCACCGCGCCGCAGCCGAGGGCGACGAATTCAGCCGCATCGCGCCAGCTGCCGATGCCGCCGATGCCGCAGATCGGCAGGCCTTGTGTCTGCGGGTCGCGGGCGATCTCCGCGACCATGTTCAGGGCAATCGGCTTGACCGCCGAGCCGCAGTAGCCGCCGTGGGTACTTTGAGTGCCGACGATGGGCAGGGCGACCATGCGTTCCAGGTCGACGCTGGTGATGGAATTGATGGTGTTGATCAGCGACACCGCATCCGCGCCGCCGCGATACGCCGCCCGCGCCGCGACCCGAATGTCGGTGATGTTCGGCGTGAGCTTGACGATCACTGGCAGCGAGCAGTACGTCTTGCACCAACGCGTCACCTGTTCCACGTACTCCGGCACCTGGCCCACCGCCGCGCCCATGCCGCGCTCGGGCATGCCGTGGGGGCAGCCGAAATTCAATTCGATGCCGTCACAGCCGGTGGCTTCCACCAGCGGCAGGATGTTTTTCCAGGATTCTTCAACACAGGGCACCATCAGCGACACGATCAGCGCACGGTCAGGCCAGTCTTTTTTGACTTGGGTGATCTCGCGCAGGTTGATCTCCAGGGAGCGGTCGGTGATCAGCTCGATGTTGTTGATGCCCAGCACTTCACGGTTGGCGCCGTAGTGCGCCGAGTAGCGTGACGACACGTTGACCGCCGCCGGGTCTTCACCCAGGGTTTTCCACACTACGCCGCCCCAGCCGGCTTCGAAGGCACGGACCACATTGTAGGCCTTGTCGGTGGGCGGCGCGGAGGCCAGCCAGAACGGATTGGGGGCTTTGATACCGGCGAAGACAATCGAGAGATCGGCCATTACGCAGCCTCCACATTGAGCATGAGTTGGGCGTGCATGGCTTCGGCGGCCAGCTTGCCATGTTGCACCGCCTGCACGGTGAGATCCTGGCCGAGGCTGACGCAATCGCCTCCCGCATAGACGCCCGGAATGCTGGTGCGCAGCTGCTCGTCGACGAAAATGCGCTCGCCCACGCGATGCAGCTGCTGGGCCAATGGATCGTGCAGGGCTGCGCCGTCAAAGCCTTGCCCGATGGCTTTGAAAATCGCATCGGCGGCCAGTTCGAAGGTCTCGCCGGAGGCCGTCAAGCGGCCGTTTTCCAGGCGTGTACGGGCAAAGCGCATACCGCGTACGTGGCCTTTGTCGTCCAGCAGCACTTCTTCAGGTTGGGCCCAGGTCAGCAGGCGTACCTGATTGGCTTTGGCGATGTCCTGTTCATGGTGAGTGGCGCCCATGTCCGCCAGGCCGCGACGGTAGACGAGGTTGACATCGCGGGCGCCAAGGCGGGCCATTTGTACGGCCATGTCGATCGCGGTATTGCCGGCGCCGAGCACGATGCAGCGGTCGGCCAGGGGCAGTTGGGTCAGGTCATCGGCCTGGCGCAGCTCGCGGATGTAGTCGGTGGCGGCGAGCAGGCCGGGGGCGTCTTCGTGGGGCAGCCCCAGTTGTTTGCTGGCGGCGAGGCCCAGGCCAAGGAATACCGAGTCGAATTGCTGGTGCAGTTCGCTCAAGGTCAGGTTGTCGCCCAGGCGCTGGCCGTGACGAATTTCGATGCCGCCGATCTGCAGCAGGAAATCGAGCTCCTTCTGGGCAAAGTCATCCACCAGTTTGTATTTGGCGATCCCGTATTCGTTCAGGCCGCCGGCTTTTTCGCGGGCTTCGAAAATCACCACGTCATGGCCATGCAAGGCGGCGCGATGGGCACAGGCCAGGCCGGCCGGCCCGGCGCCCACCACGGCGATGCGCTTGCCGGTGGAGGCTGCACGTTGGAAGGGGTGCTCGCTGAAGTGCGCATTGTCGATGGCGTAGCGTTGCAGCAGGCCGATCAGCACCGGGGCGCATTCTTCGCTGTTGTTGCGCACGCAGGCTTGCTGGCAGAGGATTTCCGTCGGGCAGACCCGCGCGCAGCTGCCGCCGAGGATGTTGGCCGAGAGGATTTTTTGCGCGGCGCCTTGGACGTTTTCGGTGTGGATGTTGCGGATGAACGACGGAATGTCGATGTCGCTGGGGCACGCGTTCACGCAGGGTGCGTCGTAGCAGTACAGGCAGCGCGAGGCTTCCAGTTGGGCCTGGCGGGCGTTGAGGGGCGGTGCCAGGTCAGTGAAATGGCTGGCGAGGGTTGCGCCATCCTCATGGGGATGGGGGAGGTGGGTCAGGGTCTGGATCACGGTGGTGGCCTCACGGTTTTTTGGGGATTGCCTCTAAGTGGGCATTTTTTGTTGCCTGTAATGGCCTCGATAGCGTTCTTAGCGTTTCACAGCAACCGGCCTGGAATGCTCCGCCCGCTTGCTCAACTGCTCAAACACCGACGGATACGCCGGCCGTTCCACATACCGCCCGGCACCGCGCTCGGCACGCAGGTCGCCATCGGCCCAGACCAGCTTGCCCTGGCTGATGGTGTGGCTCGGCACACCGCGCACGGTCTTGCCTTCGAAGATGTTGAAGTCGACATTCTGGTGATGGGTCTTGGCCGAAATGGTCCGCGTCCCTTGCGGATCCCACAGCACCAGGTCGGCATCGGCACCCACCCGGACGGCGCCTTTGCGTGGGTAGAGGTTGAAGATCTTCGCGGTGTTGGTGGAGGTCAGCGCAACGAATTCCTGCATCGACAAGCGCCCGCTGTTGACGCCTTCGTGCCACAGCAGCGCCATGCGGTCTTCGATACCGGCGGTGCCGTTGGGGATCTTGCTGAAATCGTCACGCCCGGCGGCTTTTTGCTCGGCGCAGAAGCAGCAGTGGTCGGTGGCGGTGGTGTGCAGGTTGCCCGATTGCAGGCCATGCCACAGCGCTTGCTGATGCCCGCGCGGGCGGAACGGCGGGCTCATTACATAGCCGGCGGCGGTTTGCCAGTCGGGGTGTTGGTAGACGCTGTCATCGAGCAGCAAGTGGCCGGCGAGCACTTCGCCATACACTGCCTGGCCCTTGCCACGGGCGTAGGTGATTTCATCCAGCGCTTCCTGGGTGGAGACGTGCACCAGGTACAGCGGCGTACCGATCGTCTCGGCGATACGGATCGCGCGGCTGGCCGCTTCGCCTTCCACTTGGGACGGGCGCGACAGCGGATGCGCTTCCGGCCCGGTAATGCCCTGGGCCATCAACTTGCGTTGCAGGTGGTACACCAACTCGCCGTTTTCCGCATGCACGGTGGGCACTGCGCCCAGTTCCAGGCAGCGCTCGAAGCTGGCGACCAAGGTGTCGTCGGCTGCCATGATCGCGTTCTTGTAGGCCATGAAGTGCTTGAAGCTGTTGATGCCGTGATGGCTGACCAGCTCGGCCATTTCCTCACGCACCTGTTCGCTCCACCAGGTGATCGCCACGTGAAAACCGTAGTCGGCCGCCGATTTTTCCGCCCAGCCGCGCCACTGGTGAAACGCTTCCATCAAGGACTGCTGCGGGTTGGGAATCACAAAGTCGATGATGGACGTAGTGCCGCCGGCCAAACCCGCTGCCGTGCCACTGAAAAAGTCTTCACTGGCCACGGTGCCCATGAAGGGCAATTGCATGTGGGTATGGGGGTCGATGCCGCCGGGCATCAAGTATTGGCCGCTGCCATCGAGTATTTCAGTGCCGGCGGGAATATCCAGGTCCGCGCCAATGGCGCGAATCAGCCCGTCTGCGCAAAAAACATCGGCGCGGTAACTTTCATCATGGGTAATAACGGTGGCGCCACGGATCAACAGCGACATGTCGAGTTCCTCACAGGGCTGACCGGCTTGTGCCAGTTCTAAGTGTTGTAATGCGGCTGCCGATGGCCGGTTAATTCCTGTCATCGGTGACAGGAATAGAAACTAGCCCGAGTTTTTCGATTGAGCAAGGAGATTTTTTATAAGCTTATATATTTATTAAATATCTGATTTATGAGGATAAAAAATCAAAATCACCAAAATGTGGCGGCCTCTCACCATTTTGACGCACTTGACAGGTTCACAATATGAGCAACATTTCTTATTGCAAATCAGACGGTTGAGATATGCCTCTTGACGGGGTTGGTAAATAAAAATAATTGTGTCGCACCAGATTGAGTCCTGACAGTCCGGGCAACTTCCACGTTATTCAGCCTGAGTCGCGTGGCAAGTACCGTAGGTTAAATCGGAAAGCTGATTAACATCAGCGAGTTATATAAGCGGTACGGGTAGGTTGGCGGTGTTCGGCACGGTTATTGAGTGCAGAAGCGGCTGGCCGGGCCCGTGATGTCATGTTGTTTACGAGGTACTCCGGCCGCCTGCATTAACCACGCAGGTGAGCAAAAATAATTCGAAAAAACCGTGGAGCGGCCATGCAACAGAACAGATCGCAAGTCATTGAACGCAACGGCCTGTACGAACTCGACGCCGGCCCCGACGTCCTCGACAGCCCTCGCTACAACCACGACATGGCACCCACCAAGGTGCACGAACGTACCTGGAACAAATGGCACATCACCGCGCTGTGGGTTGGCATGTCGATCTGTGTGCCCACGTACACGTTGGGCGGGGTGCTGACCGCTTACTTTGGATTGTCGGTGGGCGAGGCGCTGGTGGCGATATTGCTGGCCAATATCGTGGTGCTGATCCCCCTGACCCTTAACGCCTTCCCCGGTACCAAGTACGGCATTCCGTTCCCGGTGTTGTTGCGTTCGTCCTTTGGCATCCTCGGCTCCAACGTGCCCTGTTTGATTCGAGCGCTGGTGGCGTGCGGCTGGTTTGGTATCCAGACGATGTTTGGCGGGCTGGCGATTCACCTGTTCCTGGGTTCGATTTTCGAGGGGTGGAAGTCTCTCGGTGGCACCGGTGAAGTGATTGGCTTCATGATTTTCTGGTGCCTGAATTTGTGGGTGGTGCTGCGTGGCGCCGAGTCGATCAAGCGCTTGGAGACCCTGTCGGCACCGCTGCTGGTGGCGGTGGGGATTGGCTTACTGGTATGGGCCATGCCGAACGTGTCATTGAGTGAACTGATGGCGATCCCGCCCAAGCGTCCGGAAGGGGCGAGCCTCACCGGTTACTTCATGGCAGGGCTCACTGCAATGGTGGGCTTCTGGGCCACCCTGTCACTGAACATTCCCGATTTCAGCCGCTACGCCAAAAGCCAGAAGGACCAGATCCTCGGGCAGATCTTCGGCCTGCCACTGACCATGTTCCTGTTCGCCGCCCTCGGCGTGATCATGACCGCCGCGTCGGTGAAACTGGTGGGCGTCAGCGTGTCCGACCCGGTGACGCTGATCGGGCATATCCAGAGCCCTGTGTGGGTGGCCGTGGCCATGGCGCTGATCATCGTCGCCACCTTGTCCACCAACACCGCCGCGAACATCGTCTCGCCCACCAACGACTTCCAGAACATCGCGCCCAAGCTGATCAACCGCACCACGGCGGTGATCCTCACTGGGTTCGTGGGCCTGCTGCTGATGGGCCATGAACTTCTGAAAAAGCTTGGGCTGATCGTCTCCGATGTGAGCTTGGAAACGGTCTATTCCAACTGGTTGCTGGGCTATTCGAGCCTGTTGGGCCCCATCGCCGGGATCATGGTGGTGGACTACTTCATCACCCGCAAACAGCAGCTTGACTTGGCGGGGCTGTACCGCGACGACGTGTACCCAGCGTGGAACTGGAGCGGCTTTATCGCCTTTGGCGTACCTGTGGTGTTGACGTTGCTGTCGTTGGGCAGCGATGCATTCAGCTGGTTCTACAGCTATGGCTGGTTTACCGGTTCGGCGTTGGGTGGGTTGCTGTATTACGGCCTCAATGCCAGGCGTGGCATCAGCCCGGTGCCGGCCAAATCCTCGCTGTAATGGAAATGGAATGCACTCCAAATGTGGGAGGGGGCTTGCTCCCGATTGCGGTGGGCCAGTTCCCTCCCACATACCTGCTCCAATCATAAGAAACTCAGCCTGAGGAGATCCCCATGAACGCTGCCCTCGACGTTCTGCAATCGACCCACCAGCACATCAACCGCGACCGTTTGTGGCAGTCCTTGATGGACCTGGCCAAACTCGGCGCCACCCCCAAGGGCGGCGTGTGTCGCTTGGCGCTCACCGACCTGGACCGCAAGGCCCGCGACCTGTTTGTGCAATGGTGCGAGGCGGCCGGTTGCACCGTGACCGTCGACGGCATCGGCAATATTTTCGCCCGCCGCCCTGGTCGCAACCCCAACCTGCCACCGGTGATGACCGGCAGCCATATCGACACTCAGCCCACGGGCGGCAAGTTTGATGGGTGCTTTGGTGTATTGGCCGGTGTGGAAGTGCTGCGAACCCTCAATGACTTGAACGTGGAAACCGAAGCACCGCTGGAAGTGGTGGTGTGGACCAACGAAGAAGGTTCGCGCTTTGCGCCCTGCATGATGGGCTCCGGCGTGTTTGCCGAGAAATTCACCCTGGCAGATACCTTGGCCAAAGTCGATGCGGATGGCGTCAGCGTGGGTGATGCGCTGAATGCGATTGGCTACGCGGGGACCCGTCCGGAAAGCGGGCACAAGGTCGGTGCGTATTTCGAGGCGCATATCGAACAAGGGCCGATTCTGGAGGATGAGAAAAAAACCATCGGCGTGGTCCTTGGCGCCCTCGGGCAGAAATGGTTTGACCTGAAACTGCGCGGCGTCGAGGCGCATGCCGGGCCGACGCCGATGCACCTGCGCAAGGACGCCCTGGTAGGCGCGGCAGCGGTGGTGGCGGCGGTGAATGCGGCGGCGCTGGGGCATCAGCCCCATGCGTGTGGCACCGTCGGGTGCCTGCAGGCGTACCCCGGCTCGCGCAATGTGATTCCCGGTGAAGTGCGTATGACACTGGACTTCCGTCACCTGGAACCGGCGCGCCTGGACTCGATGATTGCCGAAGTGCGCAAGGTGATTGATGACACCTGCGCCAAGCATGGCTTGAGTTTTGAATTGGAACCCACCGCAGATTTCCCACCGCTGTATTTCGACAAAGGCTGCGTGGATGCTGTGCGGGATGCGGCGAATGGTTTGGGCTTGTCAAACATGGGCATCGTCAGCGGGGCAGGGCACGACGCGATCTTCGTCGCCGAATTGGGCCCGGCGGGGATGATCTTTGTGCCGTGCGAAGGCGGCATCAGCCACAACGAAATCGAGAATGCGGCACCGGATGACTTGGCGGCGGGGTGTGCGGTGTTGTTGCGTGCGATGGTGGCCGCTTCTGCTGCAATCGCCAGCGGCAAGCTCGCGGCCTGAAATGCAGTAAAAAAGTGGGAGGGGCGGCGCGATGATTCGACTTGCCCCTCCCACATTTGACCGTGTTGTCATGTCGAACATCGATTAAGTGTGGGAGCGGGCTTGCTCGCGATAGCGGCGACTCTATCTCGAACCTATACCCAGATCGCATCCCACAACGGATAGTCCCCAATCCGCTCGACCAAACCTGCCCGTAATGGATTGGCTACCACATACCTGGCCATCTTCATCAAATCATCTTCCTTGCGCAGTGCTCGGTCGTGAAAGCTCCCTTGCCAAAGCCGACCCTTGCGTGCGCTTGCACCGTTGACGGCCCTGGTGCTTTTTGACTTCACTTGGCACATCAAGTCGGCCAGCGAGCCCTTTTTCAGTTCGAGCAGCCAATGACAGTGGTCCGGCATGATCACCCATGCCAGGGACCTCGCCAGCCCTTGGTACTGCGCGAGGCGGAACTGCCAGACCACCAGGCGACCGAGGTGGAAGTCGGTGAATATCGGGATGCGTTCGTGGGTGTTGGTGGTGATGAGGTAGATGCGGTTTGGTTCGCTGAATCGACCGATGCGCAGGCGGTTTGAAGCGGGTAGGTCAGGCATTCCTTGGCCTCTCTTTTGGGGTGTTTCAAGAGGCTAGGTTGGAGGGCAAGGGATTGATCGGCAGGCTTTTGGCAGGATGTGTCTGGAAGGCCGCCATCGGGGGCAAGCCCCCTCCCACATTGGGTTTGCGGTGTTCATACAATGTATGTCTGGCGCATGACAGTGTGGGAGGGGGCTTGCCCCCGATGGGACCGGAACCGCCACTGCGATTACTGCGCCCGAGCCCCACTGCATTGATCCACCAGCCTGTCGACCAGCAACTGCACACCTTCCACCATCCGACAAATCCCAAGCGCCACACTGCGCTGAGGTCCGTCGACTTCGAATGCTAGATGTGCCGCGATGGAATTAATGGATTCCAGATCCTGGGAGGCATTGACCAGCAAGGTTTCAGTGTCGAGGTTTGGGCGGAGGGTGAAGAGCAAGTTTGAATCTGAAGGCGGGTTGGGACTGTCTTTGATCATGATGTTTTCCCTAGGTTAATAGAGCTGTCAACCTGTCTTCTCACGGACCTGGGTGGCAGCCGTACGCGGGGTGAGAACCAAGCTCCTAGGTAGCCCAGCCACGCCTAAGCGTGCCCGCGCACAGCCGCCATTACATTAAGCCAAAAAAATGCGCTTGCACTGTATATGGTGGGCGCCTGCGCGCCTAGGTAAGTCATCGGATTCTCACGTCCGGTCGCTGAATTGGCAGCGACCCGCAAAGACTAATGATGACTGCTTCGAGCGGCAAGCCTAAAAGCTTGTCGGAAAATTCCCCTCTACCGTGGATTTGTTTCTACTTCTACGATTTTTTGAGAGCTGTTTAGGAGTAGAAGCTCAATTTTTGCGAGCTTCCAAAATCTCTTGAAACATTTGAGTAGGAAAAAGAAATTTTGAAAAATGGCTTTATCGATGCCGTGGCCTATAGTGGCTTATGGCCTTATAGCGGGAGGGCAGTGATGGACGATAAAAAAATAAAAATAACTCGAAACTTGAGGGTCGGTGCCTTAGATGCGGAGGCGGACACGGAGTTACTAAGTCGTTGCTTCGTTGATAATGGCTATTTGAGCCAGCTATTGGATGTTGACTCTCCAGAGTCGATAATACTCGGTAGAACGGGTTCGGGCAAAAGTGCGTTGCTTTATAAAGTCGCGGTAACTGCGCAAAAATCTGTCAAGCTTGATCCTAATGATATTTCTATCAGGTTTTTAGAGTATTCGGATATTATTCAGTTTTTCGATGCGTTAGGAATTAATCTAGATCTGTTTTATAGGTTGTTGTGGCGGCACGTGTTGACTGTGGAATTGTTGAAGCTTCGCTATGACATAAGATCTGAGTGTGATAGTCGAGGGTTTGTTGATAGTCTTCTTAACTCATTTAGTCGTGATCTTGCGAAGAAAAAAGCTATTGAGTATTTTAATGAGTGGGGTAATAAGTTTTGGTTGGATACTGAGGAGCATCTGAAAGAAATAACTAAAAAGCTTGAATCCGACACCAAGGCATCAATTGGGGCCGCTTATTCCGGACTAAGTTTGACCTATGCAGGGGTTGAGAGGCTTAGTGAGGGCGAAAAAGTAGAGATCAGGCAGAGAGCAAGTCAAGTAGTAAGTGGGCTTCAAATAAAGAAGCTAAATGAGGTCTTAGATTTGCTTTCGGAGTATTCATTCTCCGATCCGCAGAAGAAATTCTATTTGCTTATTGACCAATTGGATGAGGAGTGGGCGGCAACCGAAACTCGAGTTCGATTTATCAGGGCGCTAATAGAGGAGATAAAAACATTTCGTAAGATTAGGCAAATAAAAATAATAGCCGCGCTCCGTAAGGATTTGCTTGATCTGGTTTTTGATATGACGCGAGATTCAGGCTTTCAGGAAGAAAAGTACGAGTCTTATATTCTGAATCTGACTTGGTCGCCTGAAGAGTTAACTAGGTTGGTTGAGTTGAGAATAAATGAGGTGTTTAAAAGTCAGTACACTAAAGCGCCTGTGACCTTTGACGATATTTTTCCGAAACCTCGAAAGGGCGGTGGTCAGACGTCAATGGACTTTATTATTGAGCGTACGCTTCGCCGCCCTAGAGATGTTTTGCAATTTGTTAATGAAAGTTTTTTGATTGCGTCGGAGCGCGAACGGATCTCTTGGCGAGCATTGTTGGCAGCGGAAGCTCAATATTCTGGAAAGAGACTAAAGTCACTAAAAGAAGAGTGGGGTGAAATATATCCTAGTTTTGATGATACGGTTGAAATTATTCGAGGGGTTAAAGCTACCTTTACTAAGTCTATGATCAAGGATGCAAAATTAGAAGAGGTTATGATGTCCTTGAATGAGGGCAAGCTTGATGACGCTTGTGTGTCAATGGTCAAAAAATACTATGGTGCAAGTGGGGCTAAAGAGTCCGATGTTCTAATAGCCTTGCTGTCTTGCCTCTACCGAGTTGGAGCTGTCGGAATAAAAGCTAGCGCGGGAGAAACCTATATCTGGTCATATGTTGACCAAACCTCTGCATCTAGAGGGGAAATTAAAAGAGCAGAGCATCTTAAGGTTCATAAAATGCTTCATCGGGCACTAGATATCATTGCTGATCAGCATGAAATTTATGAGGCTGAAGCTCTAGACTGACCTATTATGTTTACGGGCTTCGCTGTTTCCAAGTAGGAAGCCCATAAACATTTAGTAGCCTTGAATCTTCAGATGTTCAACGATTTGATTGCCAACCGCCGCCGAGTGCGGCCATGAGGCCCACACTCGCCTGCAACTGCCGCGTCTGCACCGCCTGCAACGTCCTCTGCGCCTGCAACGCCGCCGTCTGCGCGGTCACCACATCCAGGTAACTCACCGCGCCGGCTTGATAGCTGTTCATCGCCAGCGCCTGGGTGTGCTGCGCCGCATCCGCTGCCGCTTGTTCATCCTGGGCCTCCTGCTGCAAGTCCCGCAGTTGCGCCAGGTTATCTTCGACCTCGCGGATGGCCTTCAGCACCTGGCTGCGGTATTGCGCGCAGGCTTCTTCAAACTCGGCTTTGGCCTGGCGTTCATTGGCACTTAAGCGGCCGCCGTCGAAGATCGGCACATTCACCAACGGCCCCAACGCCCAATAGCGATTGCCGGCGGACAGCAGATTGCCGACGCCCTGGGTCTGCCCGCCAATCAAGCCGGTCAAGCTGAAGTCCGGATACCACGCGGCCTTGGCTACGCCGATGTTGGCGTTGGCGGCAAATACCCGGCGCTCTGCCGCCGCTATATCCGGGCGCCGTTGCAATAACTGGCTCGGCAGTTGTGATGGAATCTGCGGTAGCGCGATCAATCGCTGGCTCGGCGGCAATGAAAAATCGCTCGCCGCCACGCCCACCAGTTCTGCGATCGCATGCTCGGTCAGGTTGCGTTGCCCCCGCACTTCATCCAGTTGTGCCTTGGCCTGCGCCAGTTGATTTTGCGCACGGGTCAGGTCCAGTTCCGAGGCGATCTGGCCTTCGTATCGACTGCGGGTCAGTTGCAGCGCCTGGCTGAAATCCTCCAGTGAGCTGTTGAGAATCCGCGCCTGTGCATCCAGCCCATTGAGCTGCACATACAGGGTCGCCAGTTGATGTTGCAGGCTCAGGCGCGCCACGGCCAGATCATCCCCGGACGCTTGCGCCTGGGCGTCCCCCGAGGCGACCTGATTGCGGATTTTGCCCCACAGGTCCAGGTCGTAGCTCAGGGAAAACCCAGCGCTGTTGCTGTTGTACACCGAAGGCTGCGTCGTGCCGCGCAGCGGTCGTGAGTCGGATTGGCGTTGGCGTAACGGTTGCGCGCTGGCGGTGATCTGCGGCAACAATCCGGCATGCAGTTGGCTGGCATAGGCCTGCGACGCATCGAAGTGCGCCAAGGCTGCCGCGAGGTCGGGGTTGGCCTTGAGCAGTCGCTGTTGCAGGTTATCCAGTTGCGCGTCGTGGTAGAGCGCCCACCATTGCCGCGTCAGTTGATCGGACGGTTGCGCGCTGTGCCACGGGCCATCGCTGGTCTGTTCGCGATAACCTGCAGGCAGGCCCACTGACGGCACCTGGTAGGCGGGCGCCATCGAGCAGCCTTGCAACGCCAGCAGCATCAGCGCCGCCAGAGGTTTAAGCCTTGGGCGCATGGGCACCTCCAGCGGCATCGGCCACTTGCACGGCATCGCCTTCGCGCAGGGCGTCGGGTGGGTTGTCGACTACGCGGTCGGCGGGTTTCAGGCCTTGGTCGATCACCAGGCGTTCGCCCAGGTCGAGGCCGATGTGGATGGTTTGCAGGTGCACATGATTGTGCGCATCCAGCACCGCCACTTGGGTGCCCTGGGCGCGGAAGATCAATGCGCTGGCCGGGATGCTCACGCCATGGGTGTCGGCCGGGATGGGCAGCGTTGCTTCGGCGTAGTCACCGGGCAGCAACTCACCATTGGGGTTGTCGACGACGAACTGCGCGAGCAAGGTGCCGGAGCGGCGGTCGATGGCGGTGGAGTCGCCGATCAGCCGCGCCTTGAAGTGCTCGCCAGGGTGCTCGGGCACGGTGAGCTGGGCTTCCAGGCCAGGATGAATCACCGCTGCGTAGTTCTGTGGCACCGGCACGTAGAGTCGCAACTGGTGCGTGTCGGCGATGTTGAACAACTCCGGATCGCTGTCGCTGTCGGCTTTGATCAACTGGCCGATATCGGTGTTACGTGCGGTGATGGTGCCGGCGAATGGCGCCCGAATCGTCTTGTAGCTTTCCAATGCGCACAGCCGTGCGTAATCGGCGGCAGCGGCCTGGGCATTGGCGTTGGCTGCAGCGGCGTTGGAGGTTTTTTCATCGGCTTCCTGGCGCGATACGGAGTGGCTGGCCAGCAGGTTTTGCCAGCGCGTCGCAGTGGTCGCCGCCAGGCGTGCGTTGGCCTGCTCCTGGATCAAGCGCGCATGGGTTTGTGCCAGTTGTTGGTCCAGGTCGGGGCTGTCAATTTCGCCGAGCACTTGTCCGGCTTGGACCGTTGTGCCGATATCGGCTTTCCAATCCTTGAGGTAACCGCTGACCCGCGCATGAATCGGCGCCTTGCTCCACGCCTCCAGGTGTGCAGGCAGGCGCAAGGTGTCACCGGCGACGTTGTGTTGCGGTTGGAACACCATCACTTGCGCGATGGCGGCAGTCTCGGTCCAAGCCATCACCGATTGTTCGTGCAACGTGCGGGCGTGCAGGCCGTTGGCGACCAACAGAGCAGCCAGGGTCAGGCCGCCGACACCCATGAGCATCAGGCGCTTGCGCGAGGGGTTGTGATCAGACGACATGTGGGGTTTCTCCAGCAGCAACACGGGTAGGGTGACGGCCGTGGACCAGGCTGAAAACCACGGGTACAAACAACAGGGTGGCGACGGTGGCGAAGATCAAGCCGCCGATCACCGCACGGCCCAGCGGCGCGTTTTGCTCCTCGGACAGGGCCAGCGGCAACATGCCGATGATCATCGCCAGGGCGGTCATGCACACTGGGCGAAAGCGCGTGTAGCCGGCTTCCAGCGCGGCCTTGAGCGCATCGCCATGCTCGGCCAGGCGCTCTCGGCAGAAGCTCACCACCAGGATCGAGTTGGCGGTGGCCACGCCCATGCACAGGATCGCGCCGGTCAGGGCGGGCACCGACAGCGAGGTGCCGCTGAGGAACAGTATCCACACGATCCCGGCCAGCGCCGCCGGCAACGCGGTGATGATCACGAAGGGGTCGGCCCAGGACTGGAAGTTGACCACGATCAGCAGGTAGATCAGCACCACCGCGCCGAGCAGGCCGAAACTCAAGCCGCTGAAGGCTTCATGCAGCGCATCGATCTGCCCGTGCAGGCTGATCGTCGCGCCCTTTGGACGCAGGGACGCGGTGTCGTCCAGCACTTTCTGCACATCGCGCGCGACGCCGCCGAGGTCACGGCCTTGCACGTTGGCGTACAGATCGAGGGTCGGCTCGATGTTGTAGTGGGTCACTACAGCGGGGCTTTGTACCCGCGAAATACTCGCCACGCCGCCGAGGATCTGTGATTGACCATCGGCGCCGGTCACCGGCAAGGCTTCCAGGGACGGCAGGCTGTCGAGGCGGTATTGCGGGGTGGCGGCGACGATGGAGTACGACACGCCGTTGGCCGGGTTGAGCCAGAAGGTCGGCGCGGTTTGCGAGCTGCCGGCCAGCGATGCCACCATGCTGTTGGTCACGTCACGCTCGGTAATGCCCAGGCCGTTGGCGCGCAGGCGGTCGACGTTGACTTGCAGCGACGGATAGCCGGTGGACTGTTGGATGCGCAGGTCGGCGATGCCGGGCACGTGTTGCAGGCGACGCTCAAGTTCCACGGCGTACGCACGGTTTTCGGCATCGTTGCGCCCGGAGATTTTCACGTCCAGCGGGGCGGGGGCGCCGAAGTTGAGGATCTGGCTGCTGATGTCCGCCGGCAGGAACGCGAAGTGGCTGCCGGGGAAGCTTTGCGGCAGCGCTTCACGCAATTTTTTCACGTAGTCGGCGGTGGGCGCGTGATGCTTTTTCAGGCTCACCTGGATGTCACCGTCCTGCGGGCCGATGGTGCCGCTGCTGCTGTAGGCCATGTCGATGCCGCTGAGCGGGATGCCGATATTGTCGACGATGGTGTCCAGCTCTTCGGCAGGAATGACCTCGCGAATCCGCGCTTCAATGCGGTCGAAGGCGGCGGCGCTTTCTTCAATGCGCGTGCCCAGTGGTAGGCGCACGTGGAGCGCGAGGGCGCCGGCATCAGTGGCCGGGAAAAAGTCCTGGCCCAGGCTGGGCAGCAGCAGGAACGACGCCAGCACGCAGGCCAGAAAGCCGATGATGAAGTGCTTGCGATGACCCAATGCGAGGGTCAGCAGGCCGTGGTAGGTGTCGCGAATAGTCGAGAAGCGGCGCTCGAAGCCCTGCTGGACATTCAGCACTGATTGCAGCACCGGGTTGCGCGGTTTCTCGTGCTGCTCGCCCTCATGGTGGTTGATGAACTCATCTTCCGGATGATGCCCGGCACCTGGCTGCGGCGTGTGTGGCTTGAGCAGGAACATCGCCAGGGTTGGCACCAGGGTGCGCGAAAGAATGAATGAGCTGGCCATGGCAAAGATCACCGCCAGGGCCATCGGCCGGAACAGATAGCCGGCGATGCCTTGCAGCATGAACATCGGCACAAACACGATGCAGATACACAGCAGCGAGACGAACGCCGGACCGACGATCTGCGCGGCGCCGTCGAGGATTGCGGTCTTTACCGCCTTGCCTTGCTCCAGGTGCCAGTTGATGTTTTCGATGGTCACCGTGGCGTCATCCACCAATATCCCCACTGCCAGCGCCAGCCCGCCAAGGGTCATGACGTTGAGGGTTTGCCCGCTGACGGCCAGCAACGCAATGGCCGAGAGCACTGCCAGGGGAATCGAGGCGGCGATGATCAGGGTGGAGCGCCAACTGCCGAGAAACAGCAGGATCATTGCACTGGTCAGCAGTGCGGCGATGATGCCTTCCTGGGCCACGCTGCCCACCGATTGTTTGACGAATACCGAAGCGTCGCCCAGCAAGGAGGTCTTGAGCGACGGCGGCAGGGTCTCGTTGATGCGCGGCAGCATTCCACGGATGCCGTCGATGATCGACAGGGTGGAGATGCTGCCGTTCTTCAGCGCCGGCATCAGCACGGCGCGGTGGCCGTCGACGCGCACGATGTTGGTCTGCGGTGGCGAGCCGTCACGCACGTGGGCGACCTGGCCGATGGTGATCAGCGCACCGTCGACGGTCTTGATCGGCAGGTCATTGAGCTCATCAATCGCCTTGGGGCTGTTGTTGAGCAGGACCGTGTATTCGTTGGGGCCGAGTTTGGCGGTGCCCACCGGGATGATCTGGTTCTGCAGCGCCAGCGCATTGCCTACGTCCTGGGCCGACAAGCCTTTGGCTGCCAGCGCCTGCGGGTCGAGGTCGAGGGTGATCTGCCGTTGCTTGCCGCCCATCGGCGTGGGCATCGCCAGGCCGGGCAGGGCGCTCAGCGGCAGGCGGATATTGTTCTGCACCAGGTCGCGGATTTTGGCTTCCGAGAGGCTGGGGCTGGAAAACGCCAGTTGCAGGATCGGCACTGTGGACGCGCTGTAGTTGAGGATCAACGGCGGTGTGATGCCGGGTGGCATCTGCTTGAGCACGGTTTGTGACACGGCGGTCACTTGGGCGTTGGCCGTGCGGATATCCACGCCGGGCTGGAAGAAGATCTTGACGATGCCCATGCCGGGCAGGGATTGCGATTCGATATGTTCGATGTCGTTGACGGTGGTGCTCAGGGAGCGTTCGTAGGTGTAGATCACCCGACCGGCCATAGCGTCCGGCGACAGGCCGTTGTACTGCCACACGACGGCGACGACAGGGATGCCGATATCGGGGAACACATCGGTGGGCGTACGCAGGGCCGCCATCGGCCCGATGATGCAGATGAAGATGGCCAACACGATAAACGTGTAGGGCTTGTGCAGTGCGGTCTTTACCAGCCCGAGCATGCGTGAACCTCCGAGGGAGCAGGATTGCAAACCCCGGCAGTCTTGCCCGACCCACCTAACACGCACCTTTCAGCCAGGTGAAGGAACATTTAGGTAAGGGCTGAAGATCGTTTCATCTGTATTCATTTGTTCTACACGGGGTGCCTCGCCAAGCTTGTGACCTATCGGACATATCGTCTTTCAGGAGCCCTGCCATGTCACTTAAACCGCTGTTGTTGATCCCTGCACTCGGTGCCGTATTGCTGCTGTCGGCGTGCGCCGGCCCCATCCCCAAGGCGGACCCGAGCGAAGCCTGGATAGGCTTGAAAGAAGAGGCGCCGAATGACCTGATGGCCGAGCGCGTGGATGGCAAGCGTGTGGATGACGGGCGCTTTTTCGAGGTGACACCGGGGGATCATCGTCTGGACGTGACGGTGTATGAGCAAGAGCCGGGCGACGACAACCAGCAGGACTGCCAGGGGCGGGTCGAATACAGAGACTTCAAGGCGGGTGAGCACTACACGTTGGTCGAGTCCAGCCTGGGCACCACAGTGCGCGCCACCTTGAAGGATGGTCACGGTAACGAGGTCGCGGCGACTCAGGACTTCAATTGCATGCCTGGCTAGGCGTGATGCACCGCCACCTTATGAGGCTTGGTTGTTTTGACGTGGGGGTGATGGTGCCGACGGGTGATGCGCAACACCCCCCACAACATGGCGCCGGCTACCGCCAGCCAACCGCAGATCAACATCGCAATCGTTGTAGCAAGGCTCATTTTGGCCTCCTTTCGCCCCGCACGGGGCACACACAGTCTTTTCTATGGACAGTCTAGCTACCTGGCGGTTGCCTGCTATTGACCAATGGTCGTGTTCGTCCAACTTGTTTGCACTATCCCAGGCGCTAAACCCTGGCTTTGGGCTATACCCGCGTGCCTGAGCGCCCTATGATCAGGGCCCTTACCGGCAGTTGATCAAGTGAGTAAAAAATTGCGGTTACGGTCCAACGTTAAATCATCCCTGTTGCTGGCCTGCGCCATAGGCCTTGCGGCCTGTTCCGGGCATCCGTCGAAACTGCCGGGCTTGCCGGAGCGCGTCGAACTCAATGGCGTGCCGACCTTTCGCAGCGAGGCTTATCAAAGCGGTCCTACGGCATTAGCCAGCATGCTGTCGCAACAAGGCATTGTCATGACACCCGGCTTGCTGGATAAGCCGCTGCGTTTACCAGGCGGCGAACCGGACCTGGAGCGCAACATGCAGGTGCTGGCCCGTGAGTACGGGCTGATGGTGTACCCATTGGATGCCAAGTTGACGGCTGTGCTGGCGCAGGTAGCGGCGGGGTACCCAGTGATGGCGCGGGTGGGCGGCGGGCTGTGGTCGGATGCGCACTATGTGGTCGTGGTGGGCTTCAATCAGCAGAAAAGCACGGTGCTGCTGCGTTCGGGCATGGACCGGCGCTTGTTGATGAGCTTCAGTGACTTTGAATCGAAGTGGGCAAGTGCCGGGCACTGGGCGATCCTCACCCAGCGTCCGAGCCAGTTGCCGGCGAATGTCGATGCGCAGCGCTGGCGCGAGGCGGCGAATGCGACGGCCCAGGCCGGGCAGGAGCGGGCGGCGGCGCAGGCGCTTAAAGTGTTGTCAGAAAGAAAGTAAAAAAAACGGCGCTCGATGCGCCGTTTTTATAGGTGGGTTATCGACGCACCTCTGCGGCATTCGGGCGGTTCTTCAGGTTCTTGTCGGCCTTGTAGCGCAATGCCACGTCCGGCACCGAGCCGCCCTTGCCGGTCTCGACCCAGCTACGAATACGGCTGGCATCGGCAAAGTGTGTGAACTTGCCGAACGCATCCAGGATCACCAGCGACACCGGGCGATTGCCCATGCTGGTCACCAGTACCAGGCAATGGCCGGCCTGGTTGGTGAAACCGGTCTTGGTCAGCTTGATATCCCAATTGGCGCGATTGATCAGGTGGTCAGTGTTGGAGAAACCCAAGGTGTAGTTGGGCTTGCGGAACGAGACGGTCTTTTCCTTGGTGGTGCTGAGCTGGCTGAGCAGCGGGTAATGGCGTGCAGCGGCCAGCAACTTGCTCAGGTCGCGTGCGGTGGACACGTTGTGGATCGACAGCCCGGTGGGCTCCACATAATGGGTGCTGGTCATGCCCAGCGCCTTGGCCTTGGCATTCATTGCTGCGATAAACGCCGGGTAGCCGCCTGGGTAGTGATGGGCCAGGCTGGCGGCGGCGCGGTTCTCCGATGACATCAGGGCGATCAGCAACATTTCCTTGCGCGGCATTTCGCTGCCGATCTTCACGCGGGAGAACACGCCTTTCATTTCTGGCGTGTCCTTGATGTTGATGTCGATGTACTCGTCCATGTTCTGCTTGGCCTCCAGCACGATCAGGCCGGTCATCAACTTGCTCACCGACGCAATCGGCACCACCACGTCGGGATTGCTGGCGTAGATGACCTTGTTGGTCTGCAGGTCAACCAGCATGGCGCTACCTGAAGCGATCTGCAGTTTGGACGGGTCACGCGGCGCCTGGGTGGATTCGGCGGCGTGCGCAAAGGTGCCTGTGAAAGCAAAAAATAGGCTGGCAATAGAAAGACGAATTTTCACGCGGATGAACTCGCTAAAAAGTAGGAAATACCGTTGGGTAACGGTTTTTTGATAAATGCCGTTACATTTTAGGAGTATGGACGATGGACTGTCGAATGTTCTTCTAAAACCAGACGAAAGTGCTTAAAAACTAAGAAAAAACAGGTTTTTTTCCGGTAATAAAAAGCCCTGCGATAAGGCAGGGCTTTTTCAGTACGGCTGGTTATTAACCGTGCAGGGTTTCTGCGGCGTACAGGGTGTTTTCCAGCAGGCAGGCACGGGTCATCGGGCCAACGCCGCCGGGTACCGGGGTAATCCAGCCGGCGCGGGGCAGGGCAGTGTCGTACACCACGTCGCCTACCAGCTTACCGTCGTCCTGACGGTTGATGCCCACGTCGATAACGATGGCGCCTTCCTTGATCCATTCCCCTTTGACAAGGCCCGGCTTGCCAGCGGCAACCACAACCAGGTCGGCGCGACCGACGTGGCCGGCCAGGTCTTTGGTAAAACGGTGGGTCACGGTCACGGTGCAGCCGGCCAGCAGCAACTCCATGGCCATTGGACGACCGACGATATTGGACGCTCCGACGACCACGGCATCGAGGCCGTACAGGTCGACACCGGTGCTCTCCAGCAGGGTCATGATGCCCTTCGGCGTGCACGGGCGCAGCAGCGGGATACGCTGGGCGAGGCGGCCGACGTTATAAGGGTGGAAACCGTCGACGTCTTTGTCCGGGCGGATACGCTCGAGCAACTTGGATGCATCCAGGTGCTCAGGCAATGGCAGTTGCAGAAGGATGCCGTCGATCGCCGGGTCATTGTTGAGGCCGTCGATCAGGTCGGTGAGCGCCTCTTGGGTGGTGGCGGCAGGCAGGTCGTAGGCCTTGGAAATAAAGCCGACCTCTTCACAGTCTTTACGCTTGTGCGAGACATAAACCTGAGAGGCAGGATCGCTGCCGACCAGGATCACCGCGAGGCCCGGCGTGCGCAGGCCTTGCTGGCTGCGCTCGGTGACTCGTTTGGCGATCTGCTGGCGCAGGCTGGCGGCGATTGATTTGCCGTCGATAAGTTGTGCAGTCATTACGCGTGATTAACCATCGAGAGGGGGAAGAAAAGTGCGCGCATTCTCGCACGCCAAGACGTGAGGGCAAAGGCGCTTGGTCTGCAAATTGGCCTAACCCCTTAAATAAAATGAATTTTTTTCAAAAAAGATTTGACGGGTTTCAAGGCGCTCTATACTATTCGTCGCACTTGTCGGGCACAGCCTAGCACTGGTTAAGAAGGTCGAGCAGAATTGTTGTACTGCGAGGCTGGAAGCACTTAGTTTGTAATCCTCCAAGAGTACAGATTAATAAGGCGCCCGTAGCTCAGCTGGATAGAGCATCCGCCTTCTAAGCGGATGGTCGCAGGTTCGAGTCCTGCCGGGTGCGCCATTAGGCAGCTTTGGCACAAGTAGCGTTATATGGTGGGCGTAGCTCAGTTGGTAGAGCACGGGATTGTGACTCCCGTTGTCGAGGGTTCGATCCCCTTCGTCCACCCCATATTTTGAAAAAGGCGCCAGATTAATCGTCTGGCGCCTTTGCTTTAAGAGCTTCAAGCGCGGATGTGGTGGAATTGGTAGACACACTGGATTTAGGTTCCAGCGCCGCGAGGCGTAAGAGTTCGAGTCTCTTCATCCGCACCAATTAAAGCGTTGCCAGGCCGTCAGGTGAGGCAAGGTTCAACAAAGAAGATGTACGGGTTCTTTGTTAATGCAATATGGTGGGCGTAGCTCAGTTGGTAGAGCACGGGATTGTGACTCCCGTTGTCGAGGGTTCGATCCCCTTCGTCCACCCCATATTCGAAAAAGCGCCAGATTAATCATCTGGCGCTTTTTTTTGCGTCTGAAAATGCCAAGTCTCGTTTCTGCGCGCGTTTGCGCGCGTTTGCGCGCGTTTGCGCGCGTTTGCGCGCGTCGAGTCGCGTGAGGTGCACGCGGATTATGAACGTCAAGAAAAAACAAGCATTCTCAATGCCTTGGCGTTAGAATCGTTGCCGGTTTTGAACGTGTAGAACTGATGCTCGGCTATATAGAGGTCAGTACCGCTATTAAATAGCGATAACGGCGCAGTACCTGAAAAAAGGGCTGTGCCGTTTTTGTTTAAGCGTTTCGAGTTTCCAGGGCAGGGCGCTTCGTCGTATTTGTGTTTCTCGATGCTGCGGCCCTGCCGTCGGTCTTGTTCGCAAGGTCGACAGCCGGGGTCTGCTCCCAGGCTCTTCTATATATAGAAGGGTTGGCGCAGAGCCCTGGCGTGATGAGCTGTATTTGCTAACGGGCTGAGGTGCACGCGTGCACTTGAACCTACAAATGGCCTGCTGTTTTTTTACCCGTTTCCAGTAGGGTGACTTCTTGAGTTTGACCCTCTAGAATGCATGCCCTTGATTCTGGGGTCGGAAACGGCCGGCTAACGTCTGTGCAACGAGGAATATTCATGCAAGTTTCTGTTGAAAATACTACTGCTCTTGAGCGCCGCCTGAGCATCACCGTGCCGGCAGAGCGTATCGAGACTGCGGTCAACAAGCGTCTGCAGCAGACTGCCCAAAAGGCCAAGATTGCAGGTTTCCGTCCAGGCAAAGTGCCGATGAGCGAAATCAAGCGCCGTTTTGGTGCTGATGCGCGTCAGGAAGCTGTAGGTGACGTGATCCAGGCTTCCTTCTACGAGGCCGTTGTTGAGCAAAAGCTGAACCCTGCTGGCTCGCCTTCGATCGAACCTAAGTCCCTGGAAGCTGGCAAGGACCTGGAATACGTTGCCGTATTCGAAGTGTTCCCAGAGTTCGAAGTAGCCGGTTTTGAAGGTATCGAAATCGAGCGTCTGAGCGCCGACGTCGCTGATTCCGACCTGGACAACATGCTGGAAATCCTGCGCAAGCAGAACACTCGTTTCGAAGTGGCCGACCGTGCCGCTCAGAACGAAGACCAGTTGAACATCGATTTCGTTGGCAAGGTTGACGGCGAAGTGTTCGCTGGCGGCTCTGCCAAGGGTACTCAGTTGGTGCTGGGTTCCAATCGCATGATCCCAGGTTTTGAAGACGGTCTGGTCGGCGCCAAAGCCGGCGAAGAACGCGTTCTGAACCTGACGTTCCCTGCTGACTACCAGAACCTGGACCTGGCCGGCAAAGCCGCTGAGTTCACCGTGACCGTCAACAGTGTGTCCGAGCCTAAGCTGCCAGAGCTGAACGAAGAGTTCTTTGCTCAGTTCGGTATCAAGGAAGCCACTCTCGAAGGTTTCCGCACCGAAGTTCGCAAGAACATGGAGCGTGAACTGCGTCAGGCCATCAAGTCCAAGGTCAAGAACCAGGTTATGGACGGTCTGCTGGCTGCCAACCCGATTGAGGTGCCTAAGGCTCTGCTGTCCAATGAAGTGGACCGTCTGCGCGTTCAGGCTGTTCAGCAGTTTGGTGGCAACATCAAGCCTGACCAATTGCCGGCTGAGCTGTTCGAAGAGCAAGCCAAGCGTCGCGTCGTGCTGGGTCTGGTCGTGGCCGAAGTGGTCAAGCAGTTCGACCTCAAGCCTGACGAAGACCGCGTTCGCGAAATGATCCAGGAAATGGCTTCGGCCTACCAGGAGCCTGAGCAGGTTGTGGCTTGGTACTACAAGAACGACCAGCAACTGAACGAAGTACGTTCGGTTGTGCTGGAAGAACAAGTTGTGGATACTGTTCTGCAGAAGGCTAAGGTGACCGATAAAGCGGTCTCTTACGAAGAAGCAGTCAAGCCGGCGGAAGCAGCACAAGCCGACTGATTGTCCAACTCGTTGGAAATTCAACCATAAGCCAGCCTCGCGCTGGCTTATGCGTTTTCAAGACATGACTATTTGGGAGTAACTGCAGAGCATGTTCCGTAATTCCTATATTCAGCAGAACTCTGATATCCAGGCCGCTGGCGGCTTGGTCCCGATGGTTGTCGAGCAGTCCGCTCGTGGGGAACGCGCCTACGACATCTACTCGCGCCTGCTCAAGGAGCGAGTGATCTTTCTGGTGGGCCCAGTAGAGGACTACATGGCCAACCTGATCTGTGCGCAACTGCTGTTCCTTGAAGCGGAAAACCCGGACAAGGACATCCATCTCTACATCAACTCGCCGGGCGGTTCGGTGACAGCAGGCATGTCGATCTACGACACTATGCAGTTCATCAAGCCGAACGTATCCACTACCTGCATTGGCCAGGCCTGCAGCATGGGTGCATTCCTGCTGACCGCCGGTGCTGAGGGCAAGCGTTACTGCCTGCCGAACTCGCGTGTGATGATTCACCAGCCACTGGGCGGTTTCCAGGGCCAGGCATCGGACATCGAGATCCACGCCAAGGAAATCCTCTTCATCCGCGAGCGTCTCAACACGCTGATGGCCAAGCACAGCGGGCACACCCTGGAAGAAATCGAGCGCGACACCAACCGCGACAACTTCATGAGCGCCGAAGCCGCACGTGAATACGGGTTGATCGACGCAGTGATCGAAAAGCGCCCCGCTTAATATAAGCCGCTCAAAATAGGGCTGGTCGGGTTTCCGATCACCTGCGGGCTTGAAAAAGCCCGCATAAGCCTTCATCTTGTGTTGCAAGCCTATCGGATTTGGATCGAACGAATGACTGACACCCGCAACGGCGAGGACAACGGCAAGCTGCTCTATTGCTCCTTCTGTGGCAAAAGCCAGCATGAAGTGCGCAAATTGATTGCCGGCCCCTCGGTCTTTATCTGCGACGAGTGCGTCGACCTGTGCAATGACATCATCCGTGAGGAGGTGCAGGAAGCCCAGGCCGAGAGCAGCGCGCATAAATTGCCTTCGCCTAAAGAAATCAGCGGCATCCTTGATCAGTATGTGATTGGTCAAGAGCGTGCAAAGAAGGTTCTGGCCGTAGCGGTGTACAACCACTACAAGCGTCTGAACCAGCGTGACAAAAAAGGCGACGAAGTCGAACTCGGCAAGAGCAACATCTTGCTGATCGGTCCTACAGGCTCGGGTAAAACCTTGCTTGCAGAAACCCTTGCTCGTCTGCTGAATGTTCCGTTCACCATCGCCGACGCTACCACCCTCACCGAGGCTGGCTATGTTGGTGAGGACGTTGAGAACATCATTCAGAAGCTGCTGCAGAAATGTGACTACGACGTAGAAAAAGCCCAGATGGGCATTGTCTATATCGACGAAATCGACAAGATCTCGCGCAAGTCCGACAACCCGTCGATCACCCGGGACGTTTCCGGTGAAGGCGTGCAGCAGGCCCTGTTGAAACTGATTGAAGGCACGGTTGCTTCCGTACCGCCACAAGGTGGCCGTAAGCACCCGCAGCAGGAATTCCTTCAGGTTGATACACGGAACATCCTGTTTATCTGTGGCGGTGCGTTCTCCGGGCTGGAGAAGGTTATCCAGCAGCGCTCCACCCGGGGCGGCATCGGTTTCAGTGCAGAAGTGCGCAGCAAGGAAGAAGGCAAGAAGGTGGGCGAGTCCCTGCGTGAAGTCGAGCCTGACGATCTGGTCAAGTTCGGTCTGATCCCGGAATTCGTCGGCCGTCTGCCGGTCTTGGCAACGCTGGACGAGTTGGATGAGGCGGCTTTGATCCAGATCCTCACCGAGCCGAAAAACGCCCTGACCAAGCAATACGCCAAGTTGTTCGAGATGGAAGGTGTAGACCTCGAGTTCCGTAGCGATGCGCTCAAATCGGTGGCCAAGCGGGCACTGGAGCGCAAGACCGGTGCGCGTGGCCTGCGTTCTATCCTCGAAGGCGTGTTGCTCGACACCATGTACGAAATCCCCTCGCAGTCCGAGGTGAGTAAAGTGGTGATCGACGAAAGCGTTATAGAAGGTAAGTCCAAGCCACTGTATATCTACGAAAACAGTGAGCCGGCTGCCAAGGCTGCGCCAGACGCGTAAGCGTTTCGCAGTTTCGGTACAAACAAGGGGCCTTTAGGGGCCCCTTTGTTTTTTGGATGAATTTTTACTGCGTTTAACGGCTGGCAATAAGCTTGTTTTTTTTGCATGCAGCCCCCATCTTGGTTTCAAGCTTATTTTTCAACTGTCATAGAGGCGAAATCATGAAGACAACCATTGAATTGCCTCTCCTGCCGTTGCGCGATGTCGTCGTCTATCCGCACATGGTTATCCCGCTGTTCGTGGGGCGCGAGAAGTCTATCGAAGCCCTTGAGGCCGCGATGACGGGCGACAAGCAGATCTTGCTGTTGGCCCAGAGAAATCCTGCTGATGATGATCCAGGCGAAGATGCCCTGTATCGCGTCGGTACCATTGCCACTGTGCTGCAACTGCTCAAACTGCCTGACGGCACTGTCAAAGTGCTGGTGGAAGGCGAGCAGCGCGGTGCGGTTGAGCGTTTCATGGAGGTGGAAGGTCACCTGCGCGCCGAAGTGGCGCTGATCGACGAAGTCGAAGCCCCTGAGCGCGAGTCCGAAGTTTTTGTGCGCAGCTTGCTCTCGCAGTTCGAGCAGTACGTGCAACTGGGCAAGAAAGTCCCGGCTGAAGTCCTGTCTTCCCTCAATAGCATTGATGAGCCAAGCCGCCTGGTCGACACCATGGCCGCGCACATGGCGCTGAAGATCGAACAGAAGCAAGACATCCTCGAAATCATCGACCTGTCAGCCCGTGTTGAACACGTTCTGGCGTTGCTGGATGCCGAAATCGACCTGTTGCAGGTTGAGAAACGCATCCGTGGTCGCGTGAAGAAGCAAATGGAGCGCAGCCAGCGCGAGTACTACCTGAATGAGCAGATGAAGGCCATTCAGAAGGAGCTCGGCGACAGCGAGGAAGGCCACAACGAAATCGAAGAGCTGAAAAAGCGCATCGATGCTGCTGGCCTGCCGAAAGACGCCCTGACCAAAGCCACTGCCGAGCTGAACAAGCTCAAGCAAATGTCGCCGATGTCGGCTGAAGCCACCGTGGTGCGCTCGTACATCGACTGGTTGGTGCAGGTGCCGTGGAAGGCCCAGACCAAGGTGCGCCTCGACCTGGCTCGCGCCGAAGAAATTCTCGATGCCGACCACTATGGTCTCGAAGAAGTCAAAGAGCGCATCCTCGAATACCTCGCCGTGCAAAAGCGCGTGAAGAAAATTCGCGGCCCTGTGTTGTGCCTGGTCGGTCCTCCAGGGGTGGGTAAAACCTCCCTCGCCGAGTCGATTGCCAGTGCAACCAACCGTAAGTTCGTGCGCATGGCCCTTGGCGGTGTGCGTGATGAAGCGGAAATCCGTGGTCATCGCCGTACTTACATCGGTTCGATGCCAGGAAGATTGATTCAAAAGATGACAAAAGTGGGTGTGCGCAACCCGCTGTTCCTGCTCGATGAAATCGACAAAATGGGCAGCGACATGCGTGGCGATCCGGCCTCGGCGTTGCTGGAAGTGCTCGACCCAGAGCAGAACCACAATTTCAACGACCATTACCTGGAAGTCGACTACGACTTGTCTGACGTAATGTTCCTGTGCACCTCCAACTCCATGAACATTCCGCCAGCCTTGCTGGACCGGATGGAGGTGATTCGTCTGCCGGGTTACACCGAAGACGAGAAGATCAACATCGCGGTCAAATACCTTGCGCCCAAGCAGATTTCGGCCAATGGCCTGAAGAAGGGCGAGATCGAATTCGAGGTTGAAGCGATCCGCGACATCGTGCGTTACTACACCCGCGAGGCCGGTGTACGGGGCCTTGAGCGCCAGATCGCGAAGATTTGCCGCAAGGCGGTCAAGGAGCACGCGCTGGAAAAACGCTTCTCGGTGAAGGTGGTCGCAGACTCCCTGGAACACTTCCTGGGCGTGAAGAAATTCCGCTACGGCCTGGCCGAACAGCAGGATCAGGTAGGCCAGGTGACTGGCCTGGCGTGGACCCAGGTGGGCGGCGAGTTGCTGACCATCGAGGCCGCTGTGATCCCGGGCAAAGGTCAACTGATCAAGACCGGTTCCCTGGGTGATGTGATGGTCGAATCCATCACCGCCGCGCAAACCGTGGTGCGCAGCCGCGCCAGGAGCCTGGGGATTCCCCTGGACTTCCATGAGAAGCATGACACCCACATCCATATGCCAGAAGGGGCGACCCCGAAGGACGGCCCTAGCGCTGGTGTAGGCATGTGCACGGCCCTGGTCTCGGCATTGACCGGCATTCCGGTGCGCGCCGACGTGGCCATGACTGGGGAAATCACCCTGCGTGGTCAGGTATTGGCCATCGGCGGCTTGAAAGAGAAATTGCTGGCCGCACACCGCGGTGGTATCAAGACCGTGATCATTCCTGAAGAGAATGTTCGCGACTTGAAGGAAATTCCTGAAAATATCAAGCAAGATCTTCAGATTAAACCGGTTAAATGGATTGACGAGGTCCTGCAAATTGCGCTGCAATACGCGCCGGAGCCCTTGCCGGATGTGGCTCCGGAGATAGTCGCGAAGGATGAAAAACGCGAGTCTGATTCCAAGGAAAGAATTAGCACGCATTAATGTGAATAAGCCTGGGGGCTTCCTTGACAGCTTTTTAGAGCCCTTGTTATAAAGCGGCTCTTAAGTGTCTGTAGGCCATTCAGCACTGGTTTTTGCTGTTTACCAAAAAACTTAGAATCATACTCAATAGATATATAAGGGGACTTAGAGTGAACAAGTCGGAACTGATTGATGCTATCGCTGCATCCGCTGATATCCCGAAAGCTGCTGCTGGCCGTGCGCTGGATGCAGTAATCGAATCCGTCACTGGCGCTCTGAAGGCCGGCGACTCCGTGGTACTGGTAGGCTTCGGTACTTTCTCTGTGACCGATCGCCCAGCTCGCACTGGCCGTAACCCACAGACTGGCAAAGCACTGCAAATCGCTGCTGCCAAGAAACCAGGTTTCAAAGCCGGTAAAGCCCTGAAAGAAGCCGTTAACTAAGCTTCGATCAAGCCTTTGCTTACCCGGGTCAGACGCAGGTCTGGCTTGGCAGCGGAGCGGTAGCTGACCCAAGTATCCATCGGGTCGCCACGCCGGGGATGTAAGTTCAAACCCCCGTCCGCTCCGCCAGTTACGAGAAGGCGCATCCTCGGATGCGCCTTTCTTCTTTCCGGACTCTACCCACGCTCCACGGTTGCCAATTTTTGAAGTTCAACCGTTTCTGGGGGACGCATGCTGCAAAATATCAGGGACAATTCACAAGGCTGGATTGCCAAGACCATTATCGGGATCATCGTCGCATTGATGGCGTTCACCGGTATCGAAGCCATTTTCCAGGCTTCGGGTACTAACAAGCAGGACGTGGCCAAGGTCAACGGTGAGGAAATCACCCAGACCGAACTGAGCCAGGCCGTCGACATGCAACGTCGCCAGCTGATGCAACAGTTGGGCAAGGATTTCGATGCTTCGCTGCTGGACGAAAAACTGCTGCGCGAAGCCGCCCTCAAGGGCCTGATCGACCGTAAGCTGCTGCTGCAAGGCGCCGCCGATTCCAAGTTCGGTTTCTCCGAAGCTGCGCTGGACCAGGTGATCCTGCAAACACCGGAATTCCAGGTGGACGGCAAGTTCAGCGCCGAACGCTTTGACCAGGTGATTCGCCAGTTGGGCTACAGCCGCCTGCAGTTCCGTCAGATGATGACCCAGGAAATGCTGATCGGCCAGGTTCGTGCAGGTATTGCAGGCAGCGGTTTTGTCACTGATGCCGAAGTGCTCGCATTCGCCCGCCTGGAAAAACAGACCCGCGATTTCGCCACCGTCAACATCAAGGCCAACCCTGCGGCGGTGAAACTCACCGACGACGAGGTCAAGGCCTACTACGACCAGCACGCCAAAGAGTTCATGACCCCGGACCAGGTGGTCATCGACTATCTGGAATTGAAGAAGTCTTCCTTCTTTGACCAGGTCAACGTCAAGGACGAAGAGCTGCAGGCTGCCTATCAGAAAGAAACCGCCAACCTCGCTGAACAGCGTCGCGCTGCGCACATTCTGATTGAAGTCAACGACAAGGTCACCGAGGCGCAAGCCAAGGCGAAGATTGAAGAAATCCAGGCACGCCTGGCCAAAGGCGAAAAATTCGAAGCCCTGGCCAAGGAGTTCTCCCAGGATCCAGGCTCTGCCAACAACGGCGGCGACTTGGGCTTTGCCGGCCCGGGCGTTTACGACCCGGACTTCGAAACCGCCCTGTACGCCTTGAACCAGGACCAGGTATCGGCACCGGTGCGCAGCACCTTCGGTTGGCACCTGATCAAGTTGTTGGGCGTTGAGGCACCGCAAGTGCCGACGTTCGCCAGCCTGAAAGACAAGCTGACCCGTGAGCTCAAGACCCAGCAGGTAGAGCAGCGTTTTGTCGAAGCGACCAAGCAATTGGAAGATGCGGCATTCGAAGCGTCCGACCTGGCTCAACCAGCGTCCGACTTGAAGCTGACCGTGCACACCTCCGCGCCGTTTGGCCGTGAAGGTGGTGAGGGTGTTGCGGCCAACCGTGCCGTGGTCACCGCTGCGTTCAGCCCGGAAGTGCTGGATGAAGGTGCCAACAGCACCGCCATTGAACTGGATCCGGAAACCATCATCGTGCTGCGTGCCAAAGAGCACCGCAAACCGGCGCAACTGCCTCTGGAAAGCGTTGCAGCAGCAATCCGCACCCAGATGGCCAAGGAGCGCGCTAGCGCGGCTGCCAAGACTCATGCCGATGAACTCATCGCCAGCCTGCGTGATGGCAAGACTCCGCTGAACCAGCCGGTTGATGGCCAGGCGTGGAAAGTCACTGAAGCGGCTACCCGTAGCCAGGAAGCGATCGACCCTGCCGTGCTGCAAGCCCTGTTCCGCATGCCTAAGCCTGTCGCCAAGGACAAGCCAACCTTCACCACTGTGACCCTGGCTGACGGTAGCCTGGCGATCGTGCGCTTGAATGGTGTGAATGAAGCTGGCGCGCCATCGGACGAAGAAAAGGCGCAATACCGCCGCTTCCTTGCTTCCCGTGTCGGCCAGCAGGACTTCGCGGCGTACCGCAAGCAGTTGGAAACCCAGGCCGACATCAAGAAGTTCTGATGACGGTTTGAATAAACAGCCCCCGGCCTGAACAGCCCGGGGGCTTTTTTATGTGCGCGTGCTTTATCGGTGTTTGGCCATTGCCAGTAGCATCAAGCCGGCCACCGCCCAAGGGAACGCGCTGACGCCCCAGTGTTGCAGCAGCAGACCGCCCACCAGGCCGCCTCCGGCAATTCCCAGGTTCCACACTGTGACCAGCATCGACTGAGCGGTATCCGCCAATGCCCCCGCCGATTTGGCCAGCGCCGTTTGCAGCAACGCCGGCAGGCCGCCGAACGCCAGGCCCCACAGTGCGACAGCGAGGTAGACAACCGCTGGCACATCGATCCAGAACGCCAGCGCCAAGGCGATCAGGCCAAACAACGCGCAGCTGATCAGCAGCAGTCTGCGCAGCCACCGGTCAATCAGCATCCCGGTCAGCCAGATGCTCAACAGCGCGGCGAGGCCAAACACCAGCAGCACCCGGTCGATATCGGCGTCAATCCCGGCAGGCACCAGCAGCGGGGCGATGTAGGTGTAGAGAATGTTGTGGGCAAGCACGTAGGTAAAGGTCACCCACAGCACCGGACGGATACCGGGTAAGGCCAGGACCTGGCGCATTCCCAGGCGCTTGCCCGTCGGTTGGCCAGCAAAGTCCGGCAGTTGCCAGCGCACCCATACCAGTAGTAATAGCGTCAGCCCGGTCATGATCGCAAAGCTCAGGCGCCAGCCAACCACTGTGCCGAGCCAGGTTCCTGCCGGTACGCCCAGGGACAAGGCCAAGGGGGCACCGAGCATCGCCACGGCGATTGCCCTGCCTTGTAGGTGTGGCGCCACCATCCGGCTGGCGTAACCTGCCAGCAGCGCCCAGAGCAATCCGGCAAACACCCCAGCAAAAAAGCGCGCCACCAGCGTCAGTCCATAGTGGCTGGAAAACGCCGTCACACTATTGACCAAGGCAAAGCCGCCGATTGCCATCAGCAGTAGCGGCCGTCGGCGCCAGCCGCGGGTCAGCAGCGTCAGCGGGATGGCTGCAAGCAACGATCCAATGGCGTACAGGGTAACTAATTGGCCGACCAGCGCAGGCGACACGTCGAGACCTTCGCCCATTTGCGGCAAGAGCCCGGCGGGCATGGCCTCTGTGAGGATGGTAATGAAACCGGCTGATGCCAGCGCCAACAGGCCAGCCATAGGCAGCGTCCGCTGCGGTGCGGTCGCGGCGTCAGCCAGCGAAGGGTGAGTGCTCATGCGCGCAATCCATACAAAAGGGTAAGGCGCCAGAGTAGGGGGCTGTGGCAGGCGGAAAAACAGGCTAAGGTTCCGAACTTAACGGACTTATACGTCCGCAATCAGCAAGGTAGGATCATGGACAGCTTGGGCAGTCTGTCGGTATTTGTGCAGGTGGCGGAAACTCGCAGTTTTACCGCTGCCGCGCGCGTGTTGGGCGTTTCGTCCTCGGCCGTAGGCAAAAGTATTGCGCGTATGGAAGAGCGCCTCGGCGTGCGTTTGTTTCATCGCAGCACGCGCAGCATCACCCTGACGGGCGAGGGCGCGCTGTTCCTGGAGCGTTCACGGCGGATTTTGGCCGAAGTCGAAGCGGCAGAGCGTGAATTGACCGAGGCCAGCGCCACCCCTCGGGGCAAGTTGCGCGTCAGCGTGCCTCAAGTACGGGGCTTGATGATGCCGGTGCTCAGTGACTTCATGCGCGCCTACCCGGACATCGAGCTGGATGTGGATTTTTCCGACCGCATGGTGGACGTGATCGAGGAAGGCTTCGATGCGGTAATTCGTACCGGCAAGCCGGAAGATTCGCGTTTGATGGCCCGTCATCTGGGGCATTACCAACTGGTGCTGGTGGGCACGCCGGCGTATTTCCAGCAGCACGGCACCCCGCAACAGCCTTGGCACTTGAATACCCATGCCTGCCTGCGCCATAAGTTCTGTGCCACCGGCAAGCTGGAACCCTGGCCCTTGCGTCAGGAGCCCGGTGCAGCGGAGCTGACGTTGCGCACCCCGCTGGTCAGTAGCACCATCGAATCGCTCAACCATGTGGTCAACGAGGGTCTGGGTATTGCTTGCCTGCCCGACTACATGGTCAATCAAGCGGTACAGGACGGACGCCTGCAACGCGTGCTGGATGATTACCTGGAACACCGGGGCAGTTTCTGGATGTTATGGCCATCAAGTCGCCACGCTTCGGCCAAATTGCGAGTGTTTATCGACCATATGTGCGCAGGGCTTTTTCCTGTAGGCACCGTGCGGTAGGCCTGTGACGTTTTACCGACAGGAATGTGCGCGCCAAGGCCTCGTTCTGTTGCACAATACCGCCCGGACTGTTTTCTTCAGGATTATCGATGTCGACATCATTTCACTTGCGTAGCCTCGGGCTGGCGCTGGTGTTGGCGGGCGCCGCGGGCTGCTCGTCACCCAAGACCGCTATTTATGAACATGAGAGTTTCGACGACTCCGGTACGTTTTCCCGGGACTACCCCGTCAGTGATGCGGCGGCGTGTGAAGCCGCCCGGCGTGCCTTGCTGAGCCAGGGCTACATCATCACCAGCAGCGATCCGAAAGTGGTCGTGGGCAACAAGAGCTTCCAGCAGACCGGCGAGACCCATCTGCAGATCAGCTTCAACGTGGTCTGCGCCGATGATGGCAAAGGCACCAACCACTCGACGATGTTTGCCAACGCCCTGCAGGACCGTTACGCCCTGAAGAAGGTCAACAACTCTGCGAGCCTCGGCGTGGGTGTGTTGGGGTCGGTATCGATGCCCATTGGTTCCACCGATGACTCGATGGTGAAAGTGGCCAGTGAGACCGTGTCCGCGCCGAAGTTCTATGAGCGTTACTTTGCCCTGGTGGACGTGTTCCTGCCCCAAGAGGTGAAAAAGGCCGAGCATATTCCCGAGCAGCCGAAGGCTGATCTGGGTGTGCCGGAGCCCAAGGCGGCACCTCTGGTCGAGAAGGTCGAGGCGCCGAAGGAGGAGCCCGCCGTGTCGGAGCCTGTTGCACCGCCGGCCGAGCCTGCGTCGATTGTGCCTGAGCAAGCGCCGGCACCAGCCCCGGCACCGACCAACCCGGACCTGCCGGCACCGACAGAAGCTATTCCACCCCTGCCGACGCCTGCGCAGTAGATCAGACCGCTACGGGGTCGGCCTTGTCGACGTTGATCCCGTAGCGTTTGATTGCCTCACTGACTCTATCTCGACCGATAACGCCGTCATCGGCCAGCGCCTTCAAAGCCGCCAGTGCGATGAAGTGCCGGTCTACCTCAAAGAATTCGCGCAAGGTTTCCCGGGTATCCGATTGCCCGAAGCCATCGGTGCCCAGTGCTACAAAGCGCCGGCCCGGCACGAAGGGGCGAATCTGGTCGGCGAACAGTTTCATATAGTCCGTCGCCACCACCACCGGTCCCGTTTGCCCAACCAGGCTCTGTTCCACATAACTCACGCGCGGTTCACTGTCCGGGTGCAACAGGTTCCAGCGCTCGACCGCCTGGCCGTCACGGCGTAGCTCGGTGAGGCTGGTCACGCTCCACACCGAGCTGGGTATGGAGAAATCCTTGGCGAGCAACGCTGCGGCGGCGATCACTTCGCGCAGGATCGAGCCACTGCCCATCAATTGCACTTGGGCCTGCTCGTTACCGTTAAGCCGGTACATGCCCTGCACGATTGCGTCTTCAACGCCTTCGGGCATGGCCGGTTGCGGGTAGTTTTCGTTGAGCAGCGTGATGTAGTAGTAAATGTCCTGCTGCTCGACATACATGCGCCGCATGCCTTCGCGAATAATCACCGCCAACTCGTAGGCAAAGGTAGGGTCATAGGACACACAGCAAGGAATCACCGACGCCAGGATATGACTGTGGCCATCGTCATGCTGCAAACCTTCGCCCATCAGCGTCGTGCGCCCGGCCGTCGCCCCCAGCAGAAACCCGCGTGCCCGCGCATCGCCCGCTGCCCAGGCCAGGTCGCCGACGCGCTGGAAGCCGAACATTGAGTAGAAGATATAGAACGGCACGGTCATCAGCCCGTGGTTGCTGTAGGACGTGCTCGCCGCGATCCACGAGGAAATGGCCCCGGACTCGTTCAGACCTTCCTGCATGATCTGTCCGTCTTTGCTCTCCTTGTAGTAGCTCAGTTGCCCTGCGTCCTGTGGCGTGTAGAGTTGGCCGACGGCAGAGTGGATGCCGATCTGACGGAACAGGCTTTCCATGCCAAAGGTGCGCGATTCGTCAGGAACGATGGGCACGATCAACTTGCCCAGGTGTGGATCCTTGAGCAGGGTGCCGAGGATGCGCACAAAGGCCATGGTGGTGGAGATCGCTCGCTCGCCGGTGTCCTTGAGTTGAGTGGCGAAGGCCGCCAGGTCGGGGATCTGCAAGGACTCGACGGCGCTGTGACGTGCCGGTACATAGCCGCCGAGGGCCTGGCGGCGGGCGGCAAAGTAGCGCGCTTCTTCGCTGTCGGCGGCGGGCTTGAGGTAGGGAATATCAGCGAGCTGCTCATCGGCCACGTTCAGGCCGAAGCGGTCGCGGAACGCTTTGACGGCGTCGGCGCCCATTTTCTTCAGTTGGTGGTTGATGTTCTGGCCTTCGCCCGCGTCGCCCATGCCAAAGCCCTTGACGGTTTTGGCCAGGATCACCGTGGGTTGGCCGCTGTGGCGCATGGCGGCGGCGTAGGCATTGTAGACCTTGTCCGGGTCATGTCCGCCCCGTGAGAGTTTCCAGATATCGTCGTCGGACATATCCGAAACCAGAGCCAGCAGTTGCGGATATTTGCCAAAGAAGTGTTCGCGCACATAGGCGCCGTTCTGCGATTTGTAGTTCTGATAGTCGCCGTCCACACACTCCATCATGCGCTGGCGCAGAAGGCCGCTCTGGTCTTTCTCCAGCAGCGCATCCCAACCGCCGCCCCAGATCACCTTGATCACATTCCAGCCGGCGGCGCGATACAGGCTTTCGAACTCCTGGATGACCTTGGCATTGCCGCGTACCGGGCCATCCAGACGTTGCAGGTTGCAGTTGACCACGAAGATCAGATTGTCGAGCTTTTCGCGCCCGGCCAAGGAGATAGCGGCCAGGGATTCCGGTTGGTCCATTTCGCCATCACCGAGAAACGCCCACACCTTACGGCCCTGGTGTTGTTTGAGGTCGCGCAACTCCAGGTAGCGCATAAAGCGCGCTTGGTACGCGGCGGTGATTGGCCCGAGGCCCATCGACACGGTAGGAAATTGCCAGAAGTGCGGCATCAGTCGCGGGTGTGGGTAGGACGAAATACCCTCGCCACCGGCTTCGCGACGGAAGTTGTCCAGTTGCGCTTCGCTGATACGGCCTTCGAGATAGGCGCGGCCGTAGATCCCAGGAGCGGAATGGCCTTGGATATACACCAGGTCGCCGTCGAAGGTGTCCGTTCTGCCACGGAAGAAATGGTCAAAACCTACGTCATACAGGACGGCGGCTGACGCATAGGTCGCGATATGCCCACCGACACCTGAGTGTTTGCCCGCACGCAGCACCATCGCCATGGCGTTCCAGCGGATAAACGCATTGGTGCGGCGCTCGATGTCCAGGTTGCCGGGGTAGGGCAGTTGGCGGTCCACTGGGATGGTGTTGACGTAGGGAGTGGTTACCCGCCCGTAGAAGTCGCCATGGCGCGCTACGTCGAAATCCAGCAATTGATCGATCAGGTAGTGGGCGCGCGGACGACCTTCGGCGCACAGCACCGATTCGATGGACTCCAACCACTCGCGGGTTTGCTGTGGGTCGTCGTCAAGGCACACGGCGTTATTCGGGGTCATAGGGGGCTCCAGGTCGGCGAAATTCGAGTAGGGATACTCCTTGTGGGAGTGTCCGCAATATGATTGCAATTGCAACTACATGGCCGAATCTAGCGCGGGATGAGCTACTATTGCAACCCTCTTGAAATTCCCCGGATGGTGTTGCATGTCGTCGAATGAGCCTGATGTCTGGTTCCGTTTTGTCAGGGCCCACAGAACCGTCATCCGTGAAATCGAGCGCCGCCTAGCGGCCGCTGACTTGCCGCCTTACGCCTGGTATGACGCGTTGTGGGGCCTGGAAAGCGGCCCCGACGGCACGCGCCGCATGCACGAATTGGCGGATGTACTGGCCATTGAGCGTTACAACCTCACTCGCCTTGTCGACCGCCTGGAAAAGGACGGCCTGGTGGTGCGTTCACGCTCCGACGGCGATGGGCGCGCGGCGTTTGCCTCGATTACCGACGCCGGGCGGGTGCTGCGCAAACAGATGTGGAAGATCTACGAAAGTACGGTGGATGAGCTGTTTCTGTCACAGATCGCGCCCCAGCAGCGCCAGGGCTTTGCCGATGCACTGGAGCGCACGGCCGGGTTGGCGATGGAGGCCGGTGTGCAGGCTCGCAGTGGGCGCAAATCCTGAGCGCGATAGGGCTCGCGCATGTTTGATCGTGGCCCCATTCATCTGAGTGGGTACCGTTTCATCGCTGTTTCCACCTGCCGTGCATCTATACGGCCTTCTTCTGCCAACGCCCTGAGTGCCAATACCGTAATCCAGTAGCGATTAGGCGCTGATGCCTGTACCGAGCCTGCACCCAACGCTACGAACCGCGCATCCACATGCGCCGCCAACTGATCGACAATGGGCTGCGGATAGCCGGTGACGGCAATTACCGGCGTTGCATCCCCCGCCAGGCATTCACGCAGATGGCAACTGCGCTTGGGAGCGGTAGGGTGCAGGCGATTCCAGCGTTCAGCGGCGCACGCCTCGCGAGCCAGTCGCGTGTAACTGGGGCAACTCCAGAGTTGTGCCGTGATATTCCAATCCTGTTGCAGTAACCGTGCGGCCTGCACGACCTCGGCAAAGGCCTGGCCCGCACCCAGCAAACGCACGTGTGCCGGCCTTTCAGCGTCGACCGGGTACATGCCCTTGAGTGCGTCCTCGAGCTGGCGGGCACTCAGCAACCGCCCGCCGTCGTGGTCGTGCAGGGCCAGGTAGTAAAATCCAGGCTTGCCGTCCACGTACAGCGTGCGAAGCGCTGCCAGCACAATCGCCTGGGCCTCATGACCCGAGGCCGGGTCGTAGGGCGTGCAATACGGATTATTCGCGAGCCACAGCGCCAGAGCAGGCTGTGTGCCCTTGGGCCAGGGCGAGGCTTGGTTTTCAATGTCATTGCACAGGATGCCGCGTTGCGCAGTCTCGTTTGCCAGCGCGCACAGCTGCGCCGAGGATACGGCGCTGTGCAGGTACAGCATCGGTTTCTCGTCTTTATTGCGCGCAAACCAGCTAGGCCAACTGCCCGCGCGCCTTGAGCGTGACTGGCCACGGATGACCCAGGCGTGGCGGCTGCGCTCCAGGGTGTTGGCCATGGTTATTACGGTGTACAGCGGGGAGGCGCTGCAAGGTGCGAGGCGGCTAAGTGCGTCGATGCAGCGTTGGGCGGAGTGCGCGGTCATGGAAGGGGGCGCCTGGCAAGGGAGGGAATACCCTAATGGATTTTTGATTGCAATTGCAATGATTGCAATCGCGCTTCAAATCCCAGGTGCTAAATCCGTATAACGCTGCTACGTTTATTCTTGGAGTGCAGGAACGTCATCGCGCAGACATTTTTTCGTCATGACGGCACTTTAGGCTGGTGATGCAGGTCATTTATCTGCAACCGCTTTAAACATCAAGAAGGAGTCCACGATGGACGATTATCAGGAAGAACTGCTGGAGTACCAGGCCTTTGAACTGGATCCGCTGGATCCGGCCGACGACGCCACCGAGCTGTAAGACCGACTTCAGGCGGAATGCCGCTGACTGCGGCGAAATTCCCCTGGGGTCTGGTTGTTCCATCGCCTGAACGCCCGTTGAAACGCCTGGGCCGATGCGAAACCGAGCAAGTAGGCGATCTCGCCGAACGCCAGTTCCGTATCGCGAATATAGGTCATGGCCAAGTCGCGGCGGGTATCGTTGAGAATCGCGCGAAACTGAGTGCCTTCTTCGGCCAGTTTGCGCCGCAGTGTCCAGGTCGGCAGCTTCAAGCGTGCCGCCACTTCTTCCAGGTCGGGTTCCCGGCCGCCATTGAGCATCGGCCCGAGCAAGCGGGTAATGCGCTCGCGCAAGCTGCGGGTGCGGGTCAACTGCTCCAATTCCCGTTCACACAATTGCAGCAACAGTTGCCAGGTACTTGGGCAATGCTGTGGGTTGCGCAGGGCCAGGGTGGGCTGGCTCAGGCGCAACTGGTTGGCCTCGGCGCCGAAATGGACCGGGCTGGCGCCCAATAGACTGTACTGCTCGTTGTAGTCCGGGGCGTCGAACTCGATGTCGATGCGTTGCGCCTGCAGCGGTTGTTGAGCCAGGCTGGCGAGTTGATGCAGCCAGCCGGAAATGATCGAGTCCACCACAAACCGGTTGTAGGCGTTATAGGGGCTGATCGAGTAGAAGCGCAGCCAAGCGCCTTCGGCATCCTCATGAAAACTCGACTGCCCGCGATAGTTGGCGCCATACAGCGGCTCAAAGCGCGTCAGCGTGCGTGCGGCTTCGCGCACGTTGGGCGCCTGGGCGGCGGTGACGCCGGCCAGCCCCGCCTGGCTCAAGCGGCTGAGCTGGCCCATGCGCAAGCCCAGGCCAGGGTCGCCGGTGAGCTGGATGGCTGCATGGCCCAGGCGCATATACCGGGGGATCGACAAGCGCGCGCCGGCTTCGGCGAGGCGGGCGGCGTCAAGGCCGTATTGCAGCAGCAGCGGTTGTGGGTCGAGGCCGTGGCTGGAGATCGCGTCGGCCAGGGTGTGCACGAAGCCCACCGACAGATCCCCCAGGCGCACCGGCTTCACAGCGTTACAGCCAGATATTCAGCAGGCGTGCACCACGGGCGTCACTGTCGGCGTTGATCTGCCCGTTGTGGCTCAGGAAGCTTTGCCCTGCCGTGCCCAAATCCCAGAACTGCCCGCGCAGAAAGACGCTCATGCCAGCGCTGGCCTGGCTGACAGGCTGTTGGCTGATCAGCGTAAGACGCCGCCACGCTTCGCCCTCGCTGAGCTCCTCGGGCTTGAGGCTGATTTCCTGCGGCGTGGAGACACTTTTGAAGCCGCGCCATGGGCGCTCCCATGTGTCGCGGCCGAGTACAAAGGCCGGCACTGCGACCAGTTGCGCACCTTGTTCGTTGAGCTTGCGGTAGTTGTCCGGGTACCAGCTGTCACTGCCCACCAGCACACCCAAGCGCCCGGCTGGGGTGTCGACCACGCTGACGACATTTTCGTCCCCGGGCTCGATAAAACCGCGCTCGTCGTAGATCGGGTAGAGCTGGCGTTGCAGGTTGCCGACGGGCAAGCCGTCTGCCGCAAACACCACGCTGGCGTTGTACAGCGCGCCATGGCCGACCTGGACTTGCCCCTGGCTCACACTCGGGTTGGGCAGGGCGATGGAGCCGGCCACCACCGTGACCCCGAACTCCTTGGCCAGACCGCCGAACAGCACCTGATAGTCACGCGCCATCGCCGGGGCCTTCATGCGCAGGTAGGCGTCGTTGGTGCGGTCATCGCCGGTGGCGCTGATCCAGGCACGGGCGAACTGCAATGGGTTGCTCAGCGACAGCCAATGCATCGCATCCTTCACATGCAACGCCTGGTACACCTCGTTTTTCTCGCCCGTGAGCATCAGCCAAGTGCCGATGTGTTCCGGCAGTACCACGATGGTCTTGTCGTTGATCAGGCCTTGGTCGCGTGCGTTTTTAAGGTAGGCCGCAAGCTTCAGGTGCAGGCGTTCCAGGCTCTGATAGTCGGCGGGGAACAGCTCCGGCTGGATGCCCAAAAGATTGCCGCGGTCGGCCGGCTCGCCTTCGTTGACGGCGAGCGTGATGCGCAGGTCCGACAGGTAATGCGCCACGGGGCGCTCCTGGGTCCAGACCAGATACGCGGCGACGGCGGCAACCAGGGCCAGGGTAACGATAAAAGCTAGAAGTTTACGCATGGGGAAACAGACAACAGACCGTGTGCAGGGTTCGCCGACTAGGGTAGGGCCCATGCGGCCACTTGCCAAGGGGCGCTGTACATTTGGATCAATAAGTTGTGAGTTTCGGTCATTGAGCCTTCATCCATCGCCTCTTAGTCTGTGGGACATAAACCGATGGCAGGCCATTCGAGCCTGCCACGTCCCGTGATGATCCGTTGTGGAGCTGTACCATGACCGCTGCTGCCTACCCGCACCTGCTGGCCCCGTTGGACCTGGGTTTTACCACCCTGCGCAACCGTACCCTGATGGGTTCGATGCACACCGGCCTGGAAGAAAAACCCGGTGGTTTCGAGCGCATGGCCGCCTATTTTGCCGAGCGCGCCCGTGGCGGTGTGGGCCTGATGGTCACCGGCGGGATTGGCCCGAATGACGAAGGCGGGGTGTACGCCGGTGCGGCCAAGCTGACCACCGACGAAGAGGCGCAGAAACACAAGATCGTTACCCAGGCTGTGCACGAGGCGGGCGGCAAGATCTGCATGCAGATCCTCCACGCCGGCCGTTATGCCTACAGCCCCAAGCAGGTCGCGCCCAGCGCGATCCAGGCGCCGATCAACCCGTTCAAACCCAAGGAACTGGACGAAGAGGGCATCGAAAAGCAGATCCAGGATTTCGTCACCTGCTCGCTGCTGGCCCAGGCCGCCGAGTACGACGGCGTGGAAATCATGGGTTCCGAAGGTTATTTCATTAACCAGTTCCTCGCTGCCCACACCAACCACCGCACCGACCGTTGGGGTGGCAGCTATGAAAACCGCATGCGCTTAGCCGTTGAGATTGTGCGACGCGTGCGTGAAGCCGTTGGCCCGAACTTCATTATCATTTTCCGCCTGTCGATGCTCGACCTCGTGGAAGGCGGCAGCACCTGGGAAGAAATCGTACAGTTGGCCAAGGCCATCGAGCAGGCAGGTGCGACCCTTATCAACACCGGCATCGGCTGGCACGAAGCGCGCATCCCGACCATCGCCACCAAGGTGCCGCGTGGCGCGTTCAGTAAAGTCACCGCCAAATTGCGCGGCGCGGTGCAGATCCCGTTGATCACCACCAACCGCATCAACACCCCGGAAATTGCCGAGCAGATCCTCGCCGAAGGCGATGCCGATATGGTCTCGATGGCGCGGCCGTTCCTTGCCGACCCGGAGTTCGTCAACAAGGCTGCCGCCGGCCGCGCCGATGAAATCAACACCTGCATCGGTTGCAACCAGGCCTGCCTGGACCACACCTTCGGCGGCAAGCTGACCACTTGCCTGGTCAACCCACGTGCCTGCTACGAGACCGAGCTCAATTACCTGCCGGTCAAGCAGATCAAGAAAATCGCCGTGGTCGGCGCCGGGCCTGCAGGCCTGGCGGCTGCCACAGTGGCCGCCGAGCGTGGCCACCAAGTGACCCTGTTTGATTCGGCCAGCGAAATCGGCGGCCAGTTCAACATCGCCAAGCGCGTGCCGGGCAAGGAAGAGTTCTTCGAAACCCTGCGCTACTTCAAGCGCAAGCTGCAGACCACCCATGTCGAGCTGTGCCTCAACACCCGCGTGGATGTCGCGCAACTGGCAGCCGGCGGTTATGACGAGATCATCCTGGCCACGGGCATCGCGCCACGTACTCCGGCAATTCCGGGCGTGGACAATGCCAAGGTGCTGAGCTACCTGGACGTGATCCTTGAACGCAAGCCGGTGGGCAAGCGCGTCGCGGTGATTGGCGCCGGCGGCATCGGTTTTGACGTGTCGGAATTCCTCGTGCACCAGGGCGTGTCCACCAGCCTGGACCGCGAAGCGTTCTGGAAGGAGTGGGGCATCGACACCCAACTGCAAGCCCGTGGCGGCGTGGCCGGGATCACGCCCGAGCGGCACGCACCGGCCCGTGACGTGTTCCTGCTGCAACGCAAGGCGTCCAAGGTCGGCGACGGCCTGGGCAAGACCACCGGTTGGATTCACCGTACCGGCCTGAAGAACAAGCAGGTACAGATGCTCAACAGCGTCGAGTACCTGAAGATCGACGATGACGGCCTGCATATCCGCATCGGCGCCGAGGGCGAGCCGCAACTGTTGGCGGTGGACAACATCGTCATCTGCGCCGGCCAGGACCCGTTGCGCGAATTGCACGACGGCCTCGTCGCAGCGGGCCAGAACGTGCACCTGATCGGTGGTGCTGACGTGGCGGCCGAGTTGGACGCCAAGCGCGCCATCAACCAGGGTTCGCGCCTGGCGGCCGAGCTGTAAAACCCCCAGCGGGGCGGTGTTAGACTACCGCCCCGTTTTTCATACAGTTCCCGTCCGATGGGCCCCTTCGATTGGCTTCCCTATGCACCCCTTGAACCGTTGGCGCTGGATTGGCTGAACGGCGTCGAGTTGGCGGTGCTGCGCCTGGACCGCATCGACCCGCTGATCAGCGGCAACAAGTGGTTCAAGCTCACCGAACATCTGGCCCAGGCGCAACAGGTCGGTGCCAGCGGCGTTATCAGCCTCGGCGGTGCCTACTCCAACCATCTGCACGCACTGGCGGCGGCGGGCACGCGTTTTGGCTTTGCTACCGTCGGCTTGCTGCGCGGCCATCCGCAAGACACGCCTACCGTCCAGGATTTGCAAGCGTTCGGCATGCAACTGCATTGGCTCGGTTACGGTGGTTATCGTGCGCGCAACGAACCGGGTTTTTGGGAGCCTTGGCGCGAGCGTTATCCGCACCTGTACCCCATCCCGGAAGGCGGCGGCGGTGTGGCCGGCGCAATCGGGTGTGGCGTGCTGGTGGAACACGCGCGGGCGCAACTGAGCAAGCTGGGGTGGGCCGACTACGATGCGTGGTGGCTGGCAGCCGGCACCGGCACCACGCTAGCGGGTCTGGTGCGGGCCGAGGCGGGCGCCCATCCGGTGTACGGCGCAATGGCCGTGCCGCAGGATCACGGTGTGGCGCAGAACGTGAGTGCCTTGGTCGACGGTGGTTATGAATTGCTGGACGCCAGCCGGGGCGGTTTCGCCAAGGTCGATCCGGTGTTGCTCGATTTTATCGAGGTCACACAACAGGCCTGCGGTGTGCCGCTGGAGCCGCTTTACACCGGCAAGGCTTTGTTGGCGTTGAAGGGCTCCATCGAGGCCGGCCACCTGGCGCCCGGCACTCGCCTGATCTTCGTGCACACCGGCGGCCTGCAAGGTCGCCGAGGGTTTACAGCCTAGCGCGCTTACCCGGCATCATCCGCAGCGCCGTGTTATCGCGCATCACATAATGATGAAAGATCCCCGCCAACGCATGCAGCCCGATCAGCCAGTAACCGACCTTGCCGAACCACACATGCCAGCCTTCAATCTCTTTGGCCAGTGCCTTGTTTTCAGCGATCAGCGGCGGCAACTCGATCCCGTAAAACATCACAGAGTGTCCCTCGGCACTGACAATCAGCCAGCCGGCAATCGGCATGCCGATCATCAAGGCGTACAGCGCAACGTGCATCAGCGTGGCAAGCAAGCTTTGCCACTGCGGCGGTGCCGGTACGATCTTGGGTGCAACCCCCAGGCTGCGCGCAAACAGACGCAGCCATACCAGCACAAACACCGTGAGACCGAACATAAAGTGCATCTCGACGATCAGCGTGCGGGCGCCGCTGCCTTTGGGGAACTGGCCGCGTAACTCAATGCAGGCGTAAACCACTGCCAGCAACACCACCATCAACCAGTGCAGCGCAATCGACATGGTGCTGTAGCGCGTATCGGAATTTTTCCACGGCATCGCTGGGTTCCTCATTCATCAGGGCAAGCCTCCATTCTTTGGCGACGGAGTCCTTTTACTCTATGCCTGTTTTGAACGATTTGCCCGGCGCGAATGCCGTTGTGTTGACCTCTATCAGTGGGTTTGCGGCATTTCACCGCGTGCCAGCCGCTGGTTGATATCGGCGATCACTGCCGGCAGGTCGGTGATGGTGTCGATCAGGTAATGCGGGCGCGAGCCTTCGAACATCGCTTCGATGCGCGTGCGTTCGCTGGCCAGGCTAGCGGCATCCAGGGCTTGGAACTGTTCATAGGTCAGGCCCAGGGCGTTGCCGGAGCAGGTCAGGGCCACGGTCCACATGCCGGCGCGACGCCCTTCAAGGATACCGGGCACGGTGTCGTCGACCTTCACGCACGCCGCTACATCGTCAATCCCCAGTGCAATCACGTTGGCCAAAGCCTGGGCTGGCCATGGGCGGCCATTGGGCACTTCGTCGGTGGCGACGACATGGTCGGCGACGTAGCCGTTGGTGGCAGCCAGGGCGACGACCTTGTCCATGACCTGCTTGGGATAGCCGGAGCAGGAGCCGATCTTGATGCCTTGCTTGCGCAGTTGCGCAATGGTGTCGAGGGCGCCAGGGATCAGCGCCGAGTGTTCGGCAATTTTTTCGATCTGCAACGGCATGAAACGCTCATAGATGGCGGTCACGTCGTCGTCGGTGGGCGTGCGGCCGAACGCCTTGCGGTAACGCTCGGCAACTTGCGGCTGGTTACAGAGCGTGCGGATGTGGTCCCACTTGCCCATGCCCATCGGGCCGCGGGCTTCTTCGATGGAGACGCGCACGTCGAACTCGGCAAAGGCCTCGACAAAAATCTGTGTCGGTGCGAAGGAGCCGAAGTCGACCACAGTGCCGGCCCAATCGAGGATCACGGCCTGGAGGGTGTTGGGGTTTTGATAGTTCATGCGGGCGCTCCAATGGATGAAAGGGTGATGCCCATAGCCTGCAAAGCCTGAGCGATTGCACTGACAGCGGCGCCCATGTCGGCGCCGTCTACGTGACCGATGCAGCCGACGCGGAAGGTCTCCACCTGGGTCAATTTGCCGGGGTACAAGATGAAGCCCTTGGCCTTGACCCGTTCGTAGAAGTCCTTGAACTGGTAGCGCGGGTCTTGCGGGGCGTGGAAGGTGACGATGATCGGCGCCTGGATGGCTGCCGGCAGGAAACTGCGCAGACCGAGCTCGGCCATGCCGTCCAGCAGCGCCTGGCAGTTGTTGGCGTAGCGTTGATAGCGTGCCGGCAACCCGCCTTCTTCCTGGTATTGCAGCAGCGCTTCGTGCAGTGCGGCGACCACGTGGGTCGGTGGGGTGAAGCGCCATTGGCCGGTCTTGACCATGTAGGTGTGCTGGTCGAACAGGTCCATCGCCAGGGAATGGCAGTTGCCTTGTGCGGCGGCCAGCGCCTGTTTCTCGGCGAAGACAAAGCCCATGCCGGGCACGCCTTCCAGGCATTTGCCCGAGGCGGCGATCAGGGCTTCGAACGGCACCTCGCGAGCATCAATGGGCAATGCGCCGAAGGAGCTCATGGCGTCGATGATCAGGCGTTTGCCGTGCTGTTGAACCACCTGGGCGATTTCGGACAGCGGATTGAGAATCCCGGTGCTGGTTTCGCAATGGATCAAGGCGACGTGGGTGATGTGTTGGTCGGCCCGCAACAGGCGGTCGACGTCAGCGGCAGTCGTGGGCTCGTCTTCAGCGGTTTCAAAGGTGCTGAAGTCGCGGCCCAGCACTTCACAGATCTTCGCCAGGCGCTTGCCGTAGGCGCCATTGATCAGCACCAGTACCTTGCCGTTGCGTGGAACCAGGGTGCCGATGGCCGCTTCGACGGCAAAGGTGCCGCTGCCTTGCAACGGCACACAAGCATGGCTGTCCGCGCCGTTGAGGATCGCCAGCAGCTGGGTGCAGGCGCTGGCGGTGAGTTGGTTGAAACGGTCATCCCATGAACCCCAGTCCACCATCATTGCCTGACGGGTGCGGCTGGATGTGGTCAGGGGGCCAGGGGTCAGCAGGATCGGCGCGGCAGTGGTCATCTCAAGTCCTCGCAAGGCATCGGGGTGTGAAGCTACGGGGCCTAAATTGCAGTTTGGCTTGTTATCAATCAAATTGTTTGTTGTTATGCGAGCTATCAGTGAGGCCGATAACTATGAACCTGTTTCAATTACGCGCATTCGACGCCGTCGCTCGCGAGGGCAGTTTTACCCGGGCAGCGGCGCGGTTGTTTATCAGCCAGCCGGCGGTGACGGGGCATATCAAGGCCCTGGAGGAGCACTACCAGATTCCCCTCTTGCGCCGTACGGCACGACGGGTGGAGTTGACCGAAGAAGGGGCGCGCCTGGCCGCCATCACCCGGGCGATCTTCGGCCTGGTGGATGAGGCGCAGACCCTGCTCGAAGCCAATCGCCAATTGCTCACCGGGCGTCTGGAAGTAGCGGCGGACGGCCCGCACCTGGTGATGCCGATGATCGCCAGCCTGCGCGCGCGCTACCCCGGCATCACGGTCAACCTGCGCCTGGGCAATGCCCAGGAAACCCTGGCGGCGCTGCTGTCCGAGCATGCGGATGTGGCAGTGCTCACTGAAGTCGAACCGCGCAATGGCCTGCACCTGCAACCGTTGAGCGAGTCACGGATCTGCGCGCTGGTGCCGGCCGGGCATCCGTGGGCGACGCAGGCCGAGGGCATTGTGCTCAAGCAATTGCACGAAGTGATCATGGTGCTGCGCGAGCCCAGTTCCACCACCCGGCGCACCTTTGACGATGCCTGCCTGAGCGCCGATGTGCAGCCTAAGGTGTTGCTGGAGCTGGACAGCCGTGAAGCGGTGACCGAAGCCGTCGCCGCCGAGTTGGGCGTGGGTGTGGTGTCGTCGATCGAGGTCAGCCAGGACCCACGGGTGCGGGCGGTGCCGATCCAGGGCGAAGGGCTGCTGAACCGGCACATGCTCGGCTGCATGGAGCGGCGTCGATCGTTGCGCTTGATTCAGGCGTTCTTCGAGTTGGCGCCGGGCTGAAGGCTGTCGCGCACAATGTCCAGGAACGTCGCGACGATCCGGCGTGAACTCTGTTCCTTCAGGCACACCAGGGTTTCCTTCATGCGCTGGGTGCAATCCCGGATCGGCATGGCATACACCCGTGAGTCGGCGCCGAATTCCGCCGCCGAGACCACGCCTACGCCAATCCCTACCACCACCGCTTCACGGGCAGCTTCGCGGCCCTCCACTTGGATCGCCGGGCGAATGCGCAGCCCGGCTTGGCTCATTTCCCGTTCAAGGGTCTGACGGGTGACCGAGCCGATCTCCCGCAATACCAGCGGCGTGTCATCCAGATCGGCCAGGCAGATCGACTCGCGCCCGGCCCACGGGTGGCTGCGCGACACAAACGCCAGTAGTTGGCCGTCGGGCAGCGGTAGCGACACCAACCGTTCATCGTCGACATCCCGTCCGAGCAGCGCCAGGTCGGCCTGGTAGTTGTACAGGCGAAGCAGCGACTCATCGGTGTTGCCAGTCTCGATCTTCACGGTGATGCCGGGGTACAGCTGACAGAAACGCGCAATCTGCGGCAGCAGGTGCACGGGGGCGTCCACCGCCAGGGTAAGGGTCCCGGTTTGCAAGGCGCGTGAGTCTTGCAGCAGCTCCTCGGCTTCGGCTTCGATCACGAACAGGCGCTGGGTGATGCCCAGCAAGCGCTCGCCCAAGTCAGTCAGGCGCACCGAGCGTTTGTTGCGATGAAACAACAGCACACCAAAGCGTTCTTCGAGCTTGCGCACTTGGTCGGAAATGGCCGGCTGCGTCAGGAACAGCCGTTCGGCGGCCTGGGTAAAGCTGCCGTGTACGGCCACGGCATGGAAGGCTTTGAGCTGGGCATGGGAAACCGACATGGCAGGTCCTCTTACAAGCTGAGCTTATATTTGAAATACGATAAATCGATTTTACCTATTAGTCAGCCATTGCTTTGATACGCCTCAGCCGCCGTAGGTTGAGTCCTACAACTTCGGCGGTCATGGACGCTGGCCAACAGCACCCATCTGACCAATACCGCGCCGTTTCAGGCCGCTATTGCAGTGCTCAACAATAAAAAAACAGGCGTTTTCCTTCGATTCTGCCAGCACACTCACCCCTGAGGTCAGAACCACCATGAATATCCCTATGGGTAGCATCAAGCGTTGGCGCGTGCAGATTTTCGCCATCACCTGGCTGGCGTACGCCGCGTTCTATTTCACTCGCAAAGCGTTTTCCGTGGCAAAGCTGGGGATCGTCGACGACCCGAGTTTCCCTCTCGACAAAATGATGATGGCCAACCTGGATGGCATTTACCTGGCGGCCTATGCCGTCGGGCAGTTCACCTGGGGCATGCTGGCTGACCGCTTCGGGCCACGGGTGGTGGTGCTGGGCGGCTTGCTGATTTCCGCCGCAGCGGCGCTGGTGATGGGCTCTTTCGCCACGTTGCCGATTTTTGTGACCTGCATGTTGATCCAGGGGCTGGCGCAGTCCACCGGTTGGTCGGGGCTGTGCAAGAACCTGGGCAGTTTCTTTGCGGCGCAGCAGCGCGGACGGGTGCTGGGGTTGTGGAGTTCGTGTTACGCGTTCGGTGGTTTGGTGGCGTCGCCCTTTGCCGGATGGTGGGCCTACACCCTGATCGGCAGTTGGCATGCGGCGTTTATTTCCAGCGCGGCGGTGGTCGCGGTGGTCGCGGTGCTGTTCTTTCTATTCCAGCGCAACACGCCGCAGGATGTGGGCTTGCCGCCGGTTGAACCCGAGCCGGTACTGAGCGCCGAAGAGGCCGCCGCCGAAAAGCGCATCAGTGTGCTGGAGCCACTGCGGGCGATTTTGCGTAATCGCACGGTGCTGACCCTGGGGCTGGCGTACTTCCTGCTGAAACCGGCGCGCTACGCAATCCTGCTGTGGGGCCCGGTGATCGTGTATGAGCAGATGCCGTCGGTGGGCAAAGTGGGGGCGGCCATCGTTCCCACCGCGTTCGAGTTGGCCGGTTTGCTGGGGCCGGTGCTGATCGGCCTGGCGTCCGACAAACTGTTCGGCGCCCGACGCATGCCGGCTTGCGTGCTCAGCCTGCTGGCGCTGACCGTGGCCCTGGCGTTGTTCATGGGGGCGCTGCACACCGGCAGTGTGGCGTTGGTGATGGCGCTGCTGTTTGTCATGGGCCTGACGTTGTACGGGCCGGACTCGATGATCAGCAGCACGGCGGCCATCGACTTCGGCACTGCCAAGGCTGGCGCCACTGCAGCAGGCTTCGTCAACGGCTGCGGTTCGGTGGGCGCGATCCTCGGCGGATTGCTGCCGGGCTACTTCGATACCGTGACGGTGTTTATCGTATTTGCCGGCGCCGCACTGTTTTCCGCACTGGTACTGATGCCCTACTGGAACGCCAGGCCTGCGGTGCTGGCCCAGGTCGGGGATTTTGTACCGGACCGCAACGTGGCGATCAAACCCTTGCGAACATGAAGGGCATGGCCGGTTTTTTGGTGGAACGATGCGTTCTCGCGCTATAAACTCTGCCCCCAAAGCGCCGGCCAGTAGACGTCTCGGCGCTATGGATATCAGAGAGTGAGTCATGGGCGCACAGTGGAAAGTCAAACATAAAGAAGCGGCATCCAATGCCAAGGGCAAGATCTTCGGCAAGCTGGTGAAAGAAATCACCATCGCCGCCCGCAACGGCGCCGACACCGCGACTAACGCGCACCTGCGCCTGGTGGTGGAACAGGCCAAAAAAGCCTCGATGCCCAAGGAAACCCTGGAGCGCGCGATCAAGAAGGGCGCCGGTCTGCTCGGTGAAACCGTGCAATACCACCGCGTGACCTACGAAGGCTTTGCCCCGCACCAAGTGCCGCTGATCGTCGAGTGCGTGACCGACAACATCAACCGCACCGTGGCGGAAATCCGCGTGGCGTTCCGCAAGGGCCAACTGGGCGCTTCGGGTTCGGTCGCTTGGGACTTTAACCATGTCGGCCTGATCGAGGCGTCGCCGGATACCCCGGACGCCGATCCGGAAATGGCCGCGATTGAAGCCGGTGCGCAGGACTTTGAAGATGGCGAAGAAGAGGGCGCCACCCTGTTCATCACCGAAACCACCGACCTGGACGCGGTACAGAAAGCGTTGCCGGAGCAGGGTTTCACGGTGCTGTCGGCCAAGCTGGGCTATATCTCGAAAAACCCGGTCAGCGGTTTGACCGATGAGCAGATGGCTGAAGTCGAGGCGTTCCTGGAAGGCCTGGACAACCATGATGACGTGCAGGATATGTTCGTGGGCCTGGCGGGCTGATTGGATTTATCGCTGGACCATTGTAGGAGGGGGCTTGCTCTCGATAGCCATCGGGAGCAAGCCCCCTCCCACAATGTTTAGTGGTGCTGGTTGGATGTCAGCAACGCTTCGATTTCTTCGAAGCTCGGTCGCGCCATTACATCCGGTTGGCAACACGTTTTCTGCAGTTCTAGCAGTTCATCGCGTACCTCACCCTCAACCCGCGCCAACAACTCCCCTAGCAACACCCCGAACGCCCGCACTTCAATACGCTGTAGCGCCCGTGTCTCCAAGGTATCGGCCTTGGCATGGAACGACGCCGCGCCAAAATCCCCGAGCAGGCAATCCCCGGCTTCATTGCACAGGATATTGTGGCCGTACAGGTCGCCGTGGGTGATGCCATGCCGGTGTAAATGCGCGGCCACCGAGGCGATGCTCCGGGCCATGCGCAAGGCCACATCGGGGCTGAAGCGGACAGTGGGCGCGTAGACGTCGCGGGTGCACGAGGCCAGGCTCGGCAGGGCGGCGAGGTTGCGGTAGCTGGGGTCGATCAGGTCCATCACCAGTGCGGCCTGGTCATTGGGGTGGCCGACCACGCGGCCCTCAACCTTGATCAGGTTGGGGTGCAGGCCGGCGGCGATGCAGGCCTGCATTTCGTGCAGCGGTGAGCCGTCGCTGGTGATGGTGCCTTTATAGAGTTTGACCGCAACGGGCTTGGCCTGCGGTTTCCACAGGGCTTTGCGGATCACCCCCGAGGCGCCTTCGCCCAGCACTTGGGCCACGTCCAGTTCCGCCCACGGGATATCCGGCGTTGCGTCGTCTGCCGCCACGTCCACGGCCATTTCCACCGGGTTGCCGGCATAGGCCAGCCAGGTGAGGCTCGGCAGGGCCAGCAGCCATTGTGGCAGGTGCGTGAAACGGTTGGACGCGATGCGAAGCAATTCGAGGTTATGACAGTTGGCCAGGCTTTCCGGCAGGGCCGCCAGTTGGTTCCCGGCCAGCATCAGCTTTTGCAACAACGGGCGCTCGCCCAACGCATCCGGCAACTGGCTGATACGGTTGTCGGTGAGGATCAGCCAGCGCAACAGTGGCGGCAGGGCGGCGGCGGGGACGTGGCTGATCTGGTTGGCCTTGAAGCCGATCATGCTCAACTGTGCGCACTGGCCCACGCAAGCCGGCAGTTCGGTAAAGGCGTTGTCCGAGCAGAACAGCACGCGCAGGTGCACCAGGCGGTGCAGGTCCTCGGGCAATTGGCTCAGTGCGTTAGTGCTGAGGTTGAGGATTTCCAGCGAGTCGGCCAGTTCGAAGATTTCCCGGGGAAACTCGGTAAGCCCGCAGGACAGGTCCAGGCGTGTGGTACCGGCCAATTGGCCGGCCTTGAGTTGGGCGAGGGTATTCATGAACGGCGCGGTCACTCGGCAAAGGCGGCGTAAAGGGGGCTCATGATACCGGGTCGGGCACGGGTTGCGGGCTGGCCTGTTGCAATTGGTTCAGGCGGCTGGCGGTGCGCGCCAGGTCGATGGCCTGGCCGCTCATGGCCTGCGCCAGCGGTTGGTCACCGATCAGGATCAGGTGCTTGTCCTTGTCATAAAGCACGTCCACCAGGTTGATAAAGCGCTGCTGCACAGCGATCGGGCACTCCGCCAGGTGGGGCAGGCCGTCGATGATCCAGTGGTCGAAATCCTCGCACAGCAGCAGGTAGTCCATCACGGCTGTCAGCTGTTCGCAGAGGTCGCTGAAGGCGAACGCGATGCTGCGAGCGTGGTGCTGGCGGCAGATCAATTGCCGGTTGCCCACCTTCAGGTGCTGCGCCGGGCTATCGGTGACCGGCAGGCCGAGCGCTGCCCGCTGGGCCGGTGTGCCCGGCCACACGTACTGCCCGGAGGTAAAGCGCTGCGCGGCATGGGCCTGGGGCAGGCGGCGAAAATCCTCGGGCGAGCTGACTTCCAGCACCTGCATGCGCGTGGCGATCAAGTCGATCACCGGTTTGAACCGCTCGTGGTACAGCGGGTTGGGCAGCAGCCCTTCGGGCGCATAATTGGACGTGACCAGTACCAGTACGCCGCGCTGGAACAAGGCCTTGAACAACCGGGTAATCAGCATGGCATCGCCGATATCGTGCACATGGAACTCGTCGAAACACAGCACGCGGCAGCCGGCGAGCAGCTCATCCAGGGTCACGGCCAAGGCATCGTCTGCCGCCTGGTGCGTGAACATGCCTCGGTGCAACCGGGCGAAAAATTCATGGAAGTGCACGCGCTGCTTCGCGGCAATGGGCAGCGCCTGGAAAAAACCGTCCAGCAGCCAGCTTTTGCCGCGACCCACTGGACCATGCAGGTACAGGCTGCGGGTGGGCTGGCCGGCAAGCAGGTGCTGGGTCGCGCGCGCCAAGGCGGCGATTGCCTGGGTCTGACCGGGGCTGAGGGTGTAGCCCTGTTGGCGGGCCTTGTGCTCAAAGAACGTCAGGATGGGCGAGTCGTCGTGGCCGTCGGTGTGTTTACCGAGCAAGCGACGGATCAAAGGAAGCACGGCCAATGGGAGTCACTCTGTCTGTCGAGGTCGCTTACTGTAGGGCGCTCGCCGCAATTTGACCAATACAGAAGGGCGCGGCCAGCGATCTCGAAAAGGCATTGAGCACAGGTAATCCTGTCCAGACTGGCAGATTCTCCCTCAGTGACTAACCTTCTACACAGCATTCACTCCTGTACAAGGATTTGGGGCAGTGAAGGGACGAGCAGTATTGACAGTCATGGGCGCGATGCTCTGCAGCACGGTTTACGCGGCGCAACTGCAAGTTGTGGTATGTATCGATGTGCAGCGGGGCTGCCAGTTGGTGGGCACCACCCGCAGCGCTGGCATCGAACAACTTGGCGTCTTGGATTTTGGCAGCGGCCCGCGTCTGGATGACCCGGCCGGGCCCTTGAGTGCGGCCTTGATCAGCCAGCGCCAGCCGCGCCTGGAATGCAACCCCGATACCCCGTACCAGATGCGCGTCGATGGCGGGCTGAACGGCGGTACTGGCGAGGTGCGTTACCTCAGCACTGGTACGCCCTCCAACAAACCCATTCCTTACCGTATTTATGCCGATGCTGCGCGGCGCATTCCGTTGCCGGTGAATGTGCCGCTCAGTGGCCGGGTGCCCGACTCAGGCTCCGTCGACCTGCCGCTGTATGGTCGTATCGAACCGCTCAAGGACATCCCCGCCGTCGGCCGTTACACCGACTTGCTCAAGGTCACGGTCACATGGTGAGCCGTGGCTGGACCCTGGTGGCTATGGGTGGCCTGTTGCTATTGGCCGAAGACGCCCGTGCCGCGGTGGCCAGCGGGTTCATCCAGGCCCGCATGGTGATCACTGCCAGTTGCGAAGTGAGCAAGGGCAACGACACCGCACCGGTCAGTCCGACGGGCGGCACAGCCATGCTGGACTTTGGCAGCCAGGGGCCTACGTGGAGCAATCCTTTGGGCGCAGGCATTTCGAGCGGCGATAACGCACCGCTCACGGTGTCATGCAACCCGACGGTCGCCAGTTTCACGGTGACCATCGACGGCGGCACCAACGCCGTCGGCACCACCCGGCGCCTGAGCAATGGCCGCCAGACGATCCCTTATCAATTGATGGCCGACCCGTTGGGGCGCGTCCCCTACACCATCGGCCAGCAACGCAGTTTTGTAGCCACTAATGGCACGCAAATGACCATCCCGGTGTGGGGCGCCGTGGTGGCCAATACCACAGCCCTCCCGGCAGGTACCTACACCGATACATTGACGGTGACACTGGATTGGTAAATCAAAAGGATGACGATCATGCATGCACTTGTATCTCGACTCGGCGTTTGTGCACTGGGCCTGGCGATGGCCTCCAGCCTGAACGCGGCCACCACGGTGACCGGCCAGATCACCTCCAGCCTGACACTGATTGCCAGTTGCCAGGTCAACGGCTCTGGAGCGGCCACCGGCCTGAACTTCGGTAGCCTGAACTTCGGCACCACCAACAGCCTGTTTACCAATGCCGACGCCCAATTGCAGGCCGGCACCGGCACCGGCGGCGCGCTGTCGATCCTATGTTCCAGCGGCACCACGCCAGCGGTGAAGGTGCGTGCCGGGGCACATGACGGTGCGTCTCCCGGTGGCACCCGGGCGCTGGCCGACGGTGCGGGTAACTTCGTGCCGTACGATTTCTACACCGACAGCGGCCACTCGGCGCTGCTGGCGATTGACGGGGTGATCACCCTCGCCACCAGCACCGGCGTGGCGCAAACCGTGAACCTCTATGGTCGGGCGGTGGGCAAGGCCGGGCTGCCGGCGGGCACGTACTCCGACACGGTGGCGGTTGAACTGACGTTCTAATGAACTGGCTCCGCGCGTTGCTGGCCTGTGGGCTGGCGGTGCCGCTGCCGTTGGCGGCAGTGACCAGCCAGAGCTTCCAGGTAAGCGCGACGATTACGCCGGGCTGCCTGATCGTTGGTGGCAGTGCCAACTACGGTGCACTGAACTACGGCAGTTATTCGGCGCTGGCCACCAGCACGGTGACGGCGGCATTGACCGGCGGTGTGACCCTGCAATGCACGCCGGGGGTGGCGCTGAGCATGAGTGTCGACGGCGGGCTGCATAACAGCAGCGGGCGCAATCTGCAGCTCAACAGCGGCAGTGCGCGAGTGGCTTACCAGCTGTTTCGCGATGCGGCGTTTAGCCAGAGCCTGGGGGTCAGCCAGAGCGTAAGCGTGACGTACAGCGATGCAAACAACATCCGCCTGCCGATCTATGGGCGGGTGGTATTACCGGGCAATCAGCCTGGGGGGACGTACAGCGACACGCTGCAGGTGCAGCTGACGTGGTAGGGCTTATCGGTATAAGGAGTGGTTTTATGCGTTCACCATCCCAGCGGCTGTGGGCCGCGGGTATTGCCTTGGGGGCGTTGTGCACGGCGGGGTGGGTGCACGCCGCCAGTTCGGTGCTGATCTGGCCGATCGACCCGGTGCTGGAGGCGGATCAACAGGCCAGCGCCCTGTGGCTGGAAAACCGCGGGACGGAAACCGCGAGCCTGCAGATTCGCGTATTTGCCTGGAGCCAGGGTGGCTTCGACGAGCAGTACCAGAACCAGCGCGATGTGATCGGCAGCCCACCGGTGGCCAGGATCGAGCCGGGGCAAAAGCAACTGGTGCGCCTGACCCGTACCCGTGAAGTGCCGCCGGGCCAGGAGTTGGCGTATCGCATCATCATTGATGAAATCCCCTCGCCGTTGCAGGTGCCCACGCCGCCGGAAGGCAAGAACACCGCAGCGGCCATTCGCTTCCAGATGCGCTACTCGGTGCCGCTGTTTGCCTACGGCGCCGGGCTGTGGAGCAAGGAGGACGCGACGCGTCAGCGTGACCCGCAAGGCGCGGGCAAGCCGGACCTGAGTTGGCACAAGGTCACGGTGGCCGGGCGCAACTACATCGAGGTGCGCAACCAAGGCGCGGTGCATGCGCGGCTGACCGACGCCTCGTTCAAGCAGGGCGGGCAGACCCGGCCGCTGGTGGAGGGTTTGCTGGGTTACGTGCTGCCCGGTGCGACCATGCGTTGGCCGGTGCCGGATGCTGTGTCGGCCGATCAGCCGTTGCAGGTGCGCGTCAACGGCGCTGCGCAGGTGGAGAGCCTGGCGCCGAAGCGTTGAAGGTAGTGTAGCGGGGCGGGGAAGCTCCGGGTTTTAAGCGGATGGAGATGTCCATTGAAGGACACAACGCCATGGTGAGTCGTGGTTGGGCTCGTCATCTATGGCTGTCGGTGGCGGTAAGCGGTTTGTGGGGTGCGGCGTTGGCCGGTGACCTGCCACCGCCGCCGAGCAGTATGGAGGCTGTCGCCGATGCACAGCTGTTTCTGGAGCTGGTGGTCAACCAGATGGGCACCGGCCGCGTCATCGCGGTCGATCAGCGTGCCGGGCAATTGTATGTGCCGGTTGGCGCGCTGCAGGACGTGGGCATGAAGCTGCCCGGCGAACTCAGCGGCAGCGTTGCGCTGGACAGAATCCCCGGCCTGCACAGCGATTACGACAGCAGCGGCCAGCGCCTGCTGATCGACGTGCCGCCGGCGTGGTTGCAGGAACAGTTCATCGGCAACCGCAACACCTATCCGCGCACCCAGGCCATGAGCAGCTTTGGCGCCTTGCTCAACTACGACCTGTATTTCAACGACACCGACGAGGGCGGCAGCTACCTCGCGGCCTGGAACGAAGTGCGGCTGTTCGACAACTGGGGCACCTTGTCCAACACCGGGCAGGTCCGCCAGACCCTGGCAGGCGGTATCAACGACAGTACCCTCAACAATGGTTACCGTCGCTACGACACCACTTGGCGCTTCTCTGATGATGAACGGATGCTCACCTACGAAGCAGGTGACGTGATCAGCGGTTCGCTGCCCTGGAGCAGTTCGGTGCGCTTGGGCGGGGTGCAGTTCTCACGCGACTTTGCGGTGCGCCCCGACCTGGTCACTTACCCCTTGCCGCAATTTGCCGGCGAGGCGGCGGTGCCGTCATCGGTGGATTTGTTCATCAACGGCTACAAATCCGAAAGCGCGTTGCTGCAGCCGGGCCCCTATACCCTGACCAATATCCCGTTTATCAATGGTGCGGGTGAAGCCGTGGTGGTGACCACCGATGCCCTTGGCCGCCAGGTGTCCACCACGGTGCCGTTCTACGTCACCAGCACGTTGCTGCAACAAGGCCTGACGGATTTTTCGGTGGCGGTCGGGACGTTGCGCCGCGACTACACCGTGCGCGATTTTTCCTACGGTCCAGGGGTGACCAGCGCGACGTTGCGTTACGGTTATTCCGACAACCTCACCTTAGAGAGCCACGCCGAAGCGTCCAGTGACCTGACCCTCGGCGGCCTGGGCGGCAACCTGCGACTGGGCAATTTTGGTGTGCTCAACACCGCACTCAGCCAGAGCCAGTTCGAAGGCCGCAACGGCCAGCAACTGAGCCTGGGTTATCAGTACAACAGCACGCATTACAGCCTGTCCTACCAACGGGTCGAGCGGCGTGACGACTACGCTGACCTGACGTTGGTCGACACGCCTTACGCCAGCCTCAGCAAGCGCAGTGAGCAAGTGACCCTGAGCCTTAACCTGGAGCGCTTCGGCAGTGTGGGCCTGGGCTATTTCGACGTGCAGGCGGCGGACGACTCGCGCACGCGTCTGCTCAACTTGAGCTGGAGCAAGCCGCTGTGGCGCAACACCAGTTTCTACCTGTCGGCCAACCGCGAGATCGGCGATAGCAACTGGGCCATGCAGGCGCAACTGGTGATCCCCTTCGACCTCAACGGCAGCCTCGCGCTGAGCACCGAGCGCGGCAAGGACGGCACTTCGCGTCAACGGGTCAATTACAGCAGCGCGGTGCCCAGCCAAGGTGGGTTCGGCTACAACCTGGGGTATGCCCAGGGCGATGCCCCCAGCTATCGGCAGGCTGACCTGACTTGGCGTCTGCAGTCGGTGCAACTGCAGGCCGGCGTGTACGGCAGCAGCGATGCCGAGACACGCTGGGCGGATGCCAGCGGCTCTCTGGTGTGGATGGGCGGCGACACCTTTGCCGCCAACCGCATCAATGATGCGTTTGTGGTGGTCAGCACCCAGGGCTTTGCCGGGATCCCGGTGCGTTACGAGAACCAACTGGTGGGTGAGACCGACCGCAACGGGCATTTGCTGGTGCCGTGGAGCAGCGCGTACTACCGGGGCAAGTATGAAATCGACCCACTGAACCTACCGCTCAATGTGCAGAGCCCCAACGTGGAACAACGGGTCTCGGTACGCCGGGGTGCGGGTTATTTGCTGGAGTTCCCGCTGCGCCGGGTGCTCGCGGCCAGCGTCACCTTGGTGGACAACGGGCATCAGGAACTGCCCCTGGGCAGCCTGGTGGTGCATGAGCAAAGCGGCCAGCAGGCCGTCGTGGGGTGGGATGGTTTGGTGTACCTGGAGAACCTCTCGGCCCATAACACCTTGCAGGTGACGGTAGGAGAAGGGCGTACCTGCCAGGCGACATTCGATATCGATGAGCAACAACAAGGCGTGCCGCTGATCGGGCCGTTGGTGTGCCAATGACGCGCCGGGGATGGCTGTTGTTGGCGCTGCTGTTTTCGGGGCAGGCTATGGCGGCGTGTTCGGTGGTCACGACCGCTCCGGCCAGCTTCGGCTCGATCAGTTCGATGACGGTGCGTACCGCCGCGCAGACCAGCTCCACCGCCAACGCCGGGTTGAGCTGCACGTCGGCGCTGATTTCACTGCTGGTGTCTTCTGATCACTTCTACGCCACGATCACCTCGGCCCAGAGCGGTATGGTCGGGCCAACCGGTGATGTCATCGGTTATACGATCTATGGCAACAACAGCAGCAGTTTCCCGATTACCCGAGGCACGCAATTCGATTTTGGTGGGGCCGGTGGCATCGCCCAGGCGATAGGACTGATCGGGGGGCCAGGCTCGAAAACCGTGCCGCTGTACCTGAGCAGTATCACCGGCAGCAATGTGGCCGCAGGCCTGTATACCGAGACGTTGAACATCGCCTGGAACTGGAACTATTGCTCGGGGATCGGCATTGGCGGCATCTGCCTGGGGCGTGACGTCGGCAATGCTGTCGCGACCTTGACGGTCAGCATGACCGTCACCAACGACTGCCAGATCACTGCGCCCAACATCAGCTTTGGCAGTGCCCCGGTGATCAGCGGGTTTGCCGCCGTGACCGGGCAAACCATCAACATTGCCTGCACCAAGGGCAGTGCCTACACCGTGGGCCTGAGCGATGGCCAGAATCCGGTGGGTGTGGGCGGGCGGCGGCGCATGCTCTCGGGTGGCAATTACCTGGCCTACGACATTTTCAAAAGCGCCGGTACCACGCGCTGGGGCAGTGTCGGTGCAGCACGGCGCGCCAGTTCCACGGCCGAGGTCAACCCCGGCAATGGCCTGGGCATCGGCAGTCAAGTGTTCAACTACAACGCAAAGATCTACACCGACCAGACCACGCCACCAGCGGGCACCTATCTGGACAACGTGGTACTGGATGTCGGTTTCTAGAAACTCAGCAGCGGCGGGGGCGCCTGATCCGTCGGGCTGACCACCGCATAGTTGTAGCCATCGCCGGACCAGTATTGCGCCTGCAGCCCATCCGCCGTGCGGTTGCCTCGGGGCAGGAAGCCATTGTCCGGGCCGGGTGGGCGGATGTAGAAGCTGATGCGCCGACCTTGCGGGTCTTCATACAGCACCATCGCGGCGGCGCCTTGCTCGGTGGTGAGCAGGCGCCCGCTCACCGGTTTGAAGCCCGATGGGCTCAAGTCCGGCAGGCGGTGGGCCTGGTTGAAGTAGCGGTCGAGCCACGCCTGCATCGTGCCGCGGTCCTGGGCGCTGTAGTCGGCGGGCATGATGCCCTCCTGGGCAAACAGGCGGAACGCTTGCATCGCGTCGGCCATCGGCAGCATGGGGGCCTGGGTGGCTTCACGGGCATGCCAGCCGCCGAGCCCTCCAAGGCTCACGGCGATCAGTAGCACCGCGGCCGTGGCGAGGTGGCGGCGTGATTGGTGCTTGATGCGCTGGCGTATCAGCGCTGGGTCCAGGGCTGGGTTGGCCGGCTGTTGCAGGGCGCCGCTCAATGACGCACGCAGTAACTGAGCGTCTTGTTGCCAGGCCTGCACCTGGGCCGCGACGTCGGGGTGGGCGGCGAGCCACGTGTCGAGGACACGGCGATCATTCTCCAGGAGTTGGTGATCGACGTAGGCATGCAGGTCGCGTTCGCTGGGGGGCAGGCTGATCATTTGAGTATCCGCAGGGAAGGGCTGGTTATTTCGCCATCGCTCAGTTGGCGCAAGGCTTGGCGCGCCCGGGACAAGCGTGACATCACGGTGCCTAGCGGCACATCGAGTATTTCTGCGACCTCCTTGTAGCTCAGGCCCTCGACCGACACCCATAACAGCAACGCACGCTGCTCGGTGTTGAGTTGATCGAAGGCTTGCAGGGTCGATTGGGCGATCACCGTGCGCTCCACCGACGGCTGCGCGTCATCGCGGCCGGTAAAAAACTCCAGCATGCGTGCATAGCGCCGGGTGCGGCGGTGGGCGTCGAGGAACTGGCGGTAGAGGATCGAGAACAGCCACGCACGCAGATCGCCCTCGACACGTTTGTCGGCCCAGCGGGAGATCGCCCGTTCCAGGGTCGCCTGTACCAGATCGTCAGCGCTGCTGGCGTTACGGGTCAGGGACACGGCAAAACGCCGCAACCTGGGGATGAGTTCACGTAACGGTTCGTCGAGTTCATGCATGGGTATCTGGCTGGTCACTACGCTGGGACTAGAGAGACGCCCGACGTTGGCGGTTATTCCAAGCCGCGAAAAATAAATCCGCGGCCAGGGAATAGGCTGGGTCGGCATTCGTCTCAATGCTCCGACCTTATGTTTACCCCCTAAGGCCTTTGGCCCAGGAGTTTGTTCATGGTAGATCACTCATCACCGCCACGTCCCCCATTGAGCACTGCGAGCCTGATCGCGCGTCTTGCCGGTATTGGGGCCGTGGTTGCGGTTGTTGCGGGGGCGTTTGCCTACGTCAATGGCACTCTCGACCCACAACGTCTGCGCCCGAAAACCCTGGTCAATGCCCTGGAAACCAACAACGGCGTGCATCCCGGCTTTCGGCGCAACCATGCCAAGGGCGTGTGCGTGGCCGGGTATTTCGAGAGCAGCCCAGACGCCCGTGCCTATTCCAGCGCCCAGGTGTTCAGCGAGGCCAAGACCCCAGTGATGGGTCGACTTGCCTTGCCCAGCGGCAACCCCTATGCGCCGGACAGCAGTGTGCCGATCCGCAGTTTTGCCGTGCAGTTCAACCAGGCCAACGGCCAGCAATGGCGCACGGGCATGAACAGCATGCCGGTGTTCCCAGTGGGCACGCCCGAGGCGTTCTACCAGATGCTCAAGGCCGGTGCGCCCGACCCGGCCACCGGCAAGCCGAACCCGGCGAATATGCCAGCTTTTTTTGCCGCCCATCCCGAGACAGCGCCGTTTCTGGCGTGGGTCAAGACCGCCAAGCCATCGGCCAGCTATGCCACCGAAACCTATAACGGCATCAACGCGTTTTACCTGGTGAGCGCCGATGGCAAGCGCCAGGCGGTGCGCTGGGGCGTGGTGCCGCAGAGCCAGGACGCGGCGGGCGATGCCGCAGCGCCTGGGGCGGATTTTCTGGAGAAAGACCTGGTGCAGCGCCTGGCAGCAGGACCCTTGCGTTGGCAGTTGAACATGACCCTGGCCAACCCCGGTGACCCGCTCGACGACGCCAGCAAGACCTGGACCGGCGAACACAAGGTGTTGAACGCCGGCACCTTGGTGCTGCAAAGCAGCCAGCCCCAGGCCGACGGAGATTGCCGCGATATCAACTTCGATCCGCTGATTCTGCCCAGCGGCATCGAAGCTTCCAATGACCCGTTGCTGGCCGCACGTTCGGCGGCGTATGCCAGCTCTTACTTGCGTCGCGCCGGTGAAGTCAGCCCGCTGCACAGTGCCCCTCAGGAGTTGAAGCCATGAACGTCCAACCTCGGTTTTTCGCGCCGTTTGCGCGCCTCCTGCATTGGCTGATGGCGCTGATGATCATCGCCATGCTGTTTATCGGTGCGGGGCTGGCGGCGTCGGTGTCAGAGCGGCATGAGTGGTTGATCCACCTGCACAAGCCGTTGGGGATCGCCATCCTGGCGCTGGTGATCGTGCGCTTGGCGGTACGGTTCTCCACGCGGCAACCGCCGTTGCCAGCTGACTTGCCGCAGTGGCAAGTGCTGGCGGCCAAGGCATCCCACGTGTTGCTGTACGCCTTGATGCTGGTGTTGCCACTGTTGGGCTGGGCGATGATTTCGGCGGCGGGCGATCCGGTGATGCTCAGCAGTTCGGTGCAGTTGCCGGCGTTGGTCGGGGCGAATGCGCCGTTGTTTGCGCTGTTACGCAAGGCCCACGGGTATTTGGCGTACCTGCTGTTCTTGACGGTGCTGTTGCACCTGGCGGCGGCGTTGTTCCATGGGTGGGTTCGCCGCGATGGTGTGTTGCAAAGCATGACCGGCACCAAGCACTGATCGAGCTTTTGTGAAGAGCGCGCTTGTTGTGGCCTGCAAGCTCGCTCACCACACTGTATCGATCTGCCTCAACCGGCAGTCAGCGCAGGACGCTGACGATATCGGCCACGGTGCTCAATACGTCCTTGCCCAGTTGCTTGGAGCGTTCACCCGACCAGCCGGTTCTCGGGTTGGGCGCGTCGTCGTTGTCCTTGAATGGCATTTCCAGGGTCAGGGACAAGCAGTCGTACTTCTCGCCGACGGCATTGCAGGCCAGGGTCATATTGGCTTCACCCGGCAGGTCGCGGGTGTAGCCATGGGCGGTCTGGAAGTCTCGGGTCAATGCGCTCAAATGTCGGCGGAAGTGATTTTCCAGCGCCTCAATGCGCGGCGTATAGCCGGGGTTGCCTTCGCACGCGGCGGTAAATACGTAGGGGATTTCTTCGTCGCCGTGGATGTCGAGGAACAGGTCGACACCGTACTGTTCCATCTGCTGCTGTACGAACAACACTTCCGGGCTGAACTCCTGGCTGGCGCTCTGCCAGGCGCGATTGAGGTCCTGGCCCATGGCGTTGGTACGCAGATGACCGTGGAAGGCGCCGTCGGGGTTCATGTTCGGCACCAGGTACAGGTCGGCAACAGCCAGGAGACTTCTCATTTCGGCATCGCCGTCCTTTTGCAGGCGCTCGATGATGCCTTCCATAAACCACTCGGCCATGTGCTCGCCGGGGTGCTGTTGGGCGATGATCCACACATTGCGTCGACCTTCTGCGCCTTTGCCACGGCGCAGCAACTGGATGTCGCGACCTTCGACACTTTTACCGGTAGCCAGCAGCTTTGTGGCGGCGTACCGCTGTGCCTGGTCAATCAACCAGTCATGACGTTCGCGGGGGTAGGGTTCGAAGTAGGCAAACCAGGCATGTTTTTCGCGGGTTTCGAGGCTGATGTGCAGGATTTCACCGTCGAACCGCGTGGGTACTCTGAACCAGTTGACGTGGTCATAAGACGCCACGGCGTTGTAGCCGCTCCAGGCATGCTTGTACGAAGAGCCTCCAGCGTTGCTCAAGCGAAAGCTGTGGGTATGACCCACATGCATGCCTTCGGCCTTGAAATGGAACCATTGGAAATGGTGGCTGCGGGTGTCGGGTTTGATTGCCAGCAATAACTGATAGGCATCGCTGGCGTCGAGCACCTGGATATTGCCGCTGTCGAAGTCGGTGCTGATCTTGATGGAGGTCAAGGCCACGGTCATAGTCTGGTTGCCTGAATATGAGTGTTGTGGCGGTTATATTACACAGGAGTCTGGTAAAGACTGGATGCAAAATTGTTGCGGGGAGGAGGGGGCGTCGTCCATGACGCCGCGGCAGCTTAGAATCTATGAGATTGATTCTCAAGCGCTATTTCGCAGAGATCGGCGCTAGAGCGTTCGACCGGCTTTCTTTTGACGATGGTCTTTTGCTACCATGCGCGCCATCAAGCAACACACAGTCTTCATTAGCCTGAAGCCATGCCAGGAAAACTGGCAAAAAAAAGACCCGGCCAAAGAGCCGGGTCAAAAACCGTGATTAGCCTGATGAGGAGATATTCCAAGAGTCCGACCTAAGGTCTCTTGGCCTATCGACTGATCTCGCGATCAGCTGGGTCCAATAATAATCATTATCATTTGCAAGTCAAATGTTTTTATCCGTTGGATAGAAATATTTTTCTTTCGCGCCCCTCAGGTGCTCGCCTGAGCCCCCGCCGTGTGTAACGAACGCTCGACCATCGCCTTCGCCATATCAATCAAGAACACCACAGAAAACGCCAGGTCCCGCTGATTGCCTTGTTGGCTATTCGCCGATTCATAGGCCGTGGCCGCTGCGCTGCGCAACAGGTCTGAGGCGTGCACCAGCGCTTCCTCCTGGCTGATGCCAGGTTTAATGGCGAAGAACGTTTCGTCGGGCGTGCGCGCCGACATATCCTCTTTCAAGTGCAGGTCCCACGCACGTCGTGCTGCGCAGCGGTTGGGCCGGCCGTGCAACTCATCGTTTTCAGGTGTTTCAGGCAGGTGATGCGGGCTCGTAGTCATAAGGGGCGGTACTCTGATTGGGTGTCGAAAACCTTATGCCTGATGATAGTACGCCGTGTATTTGTGTCGTTTTATGGATTACTACAAAGTGTTTATTGCCTGGAAAAATACCTGACGTATTGTCCTGCACCATGGATAACTGGATCGCGTTGGTCAAAGCCAACATGAAAGACCGTAAGGTCACACAAGGTGAGTTGGCCGAACGCTTGGGCATGTCCCAGGGCGGCGTCGGCCATTGGCTCAACAAGCGCCGCCTGCCGAGCCAGGCGGACATGAACCGGGTGCTGGTGGCGCTGGGGTTGGGCTACCTGGAAGTGGTCCAGCAGGTGCGCGAGAAGACCGACGAAGCACCGACCCTGGCGACCCAATACAACCCGTATTTCCGCTACCCGATAATCGATTGGCAAAGCCTGTGTGAAACCCGCGAAGAGCGCCCCGCCTACGGTGCGCTGCGTTATGAACTGACGGATTACCATGCGCGGGGCGACGCCTTCTGGCTACCGGTGACCGGTGACGCCATGACCGCGCCCAGTGGGCTGAGCATCGCGGCGGGCATGATGATTCTGGTCGACCCGGCCATCGCTGCCGAGCCCGGCAGGCTGGTGGTCGCTCAATGGGCTGACCGGCCCCACGCGACTTTCCGCCAACTACTGGAAGAGAGCGGCCAGCGTTACCTGGTGCCGCTCAACCCCACCTATCCGAAGCAGTTGTTCAGTGTCGATTGCCGCATCCTCGGTGTGGTCGTGCAGGCCACGGTGAAGTTCTAGTCCGCCGTTTCAAGCTCCACCAGCGCGCAACCTTCGGCAACCATTTCCCCTTCCTGGCAGAACAGCGCCTTGACCACTCCGGCCTGGGGCGCGCGGATGCTGTGCTCCATCTTCATTGCCTCCAAAACCACCAGTTGTGTGCCAGCTTCCACGGCCTGGCCCACATCCACCAGCACCCGCACGATGCTGCCGTTCATCGGCGCCGTGAGGCCGCCCTGGTGAGACTGGTTGGCCTCCACCGCTGCGATCGGGTCAAATAGGCTCACGCCATGCATCTCACCGTCCCAGCGCAAGAACACTGACCCTTCACGACGTACCGCCAGATGTGAACGACGCACACCCTGGCGGTCGATCAGCAACTGTTCGCCGTGCAACTGCGCGGTGTCGCCAGCCAGTCTCACCAGTCGATCCTGGCCATTGCAGCTCAGATGCAGCGAGACCTCAGTGGGCAAGCCTGCGCGAAACCCACCTGTGCTCGCCCACGGCCCTTCACCCAGCGGCAAACTCTGTACGAAGGCCGACCCCGCCGCTTGCCAGAACTCATCGCTCAACTCACCGGGCGTGGGCAGCAGTTCATCCTGGTAACGCGCAATAAATCCGGTATCCAGTTGTGCCGCCGCAAACGAAGGGTGCCCGATGATGTGCCGCAGGAAACCCAGGTTGGTCTTCAAACCACCAATGGCAAATTCATCGAGCATGCTCAGCAGTCGCAACCGCGCCTGTTCACGGTCCTCGCCCCAGGCAATCAGCTTGCCGAGCATTGGATCATAGAAGGGCGAGACGCTGTCCCCTTGCTCGATGCCGCTGTCCACCCGACGTCCCGGGCCAGCAGCGGATTCGCGGTACAGCGTCAGGTGGCCGGTGACAGGTAGGAAATCGTTGACCGGGTCTTCGGCATACAAGCGCACTTCGATTGCATGGCCGATTAGTGGCACCTGCTCTTGGGTCATCGGCAGTGCCTCGCCCTGGGCGACCCGGATTTGCCAAGCCACCAGGTCCAGGCCGGTAATGGCTTCGGTCACGGGGTGTTCCACTTGCAGGCGCGTGTTCATCTCCATAAAGAAAAACTCGCCACGGGCGTCCAACAGAAACTCCACCGTGCCTGCGCCCACGTAGCCAATGGCCTGGGCTGCACGTACAGCGGCTTCGCCCATGGCCTTGCGCTGCTCACCACTGAACCCGGGTGCCGGCGCTTCCTCAACGACCTTTTGGTGGCGACGTTGAATCGAGCAATCGCGTTCGTTGAGGTACAGGCAATGCCCATGCTGATCGGCAAATACCTGAATCTCTACGTGGCGTGGCTTGAGCAGGTATTTCTCCACCAGCATCTGCCCATTGCCAAAGGACGACAGCGCCTCACGCTGGGCCGACGCCAGCGCTTCGGCGAGTTGGTCAACATGCTCGACCACCTTCATGCCCTTGCCGCCGCCCCCGGCCGTAGCCTTGAGCAGCACCGGGTAGCCGATGCGCTCACAGGCCGCCCGGAACGTATCCAAGTCTTGTGCGTCGCCGTGATAACCCGGCACCAGTGGCACACCGGCGGTTTCCATCAGTGCCTTGGCCGCCGATTTACTGCCCATGGCGTCGATGGCCGAGGCGGGTGGGCCGAGGAAGATCAGGCCCGCGGCTTCAATCGCCCGGGCAAAGCCGGCGTTTTCCGACAGGAAGCCGTAGCCCGGATGAATGGCTTGGGCGCCACTGGCCAGGGCAGCAGCAATGATTTTGTCGATCTGCAGATAGCTTTCCGTGGCTTTGCTGCCGCCCAGGTCGACACAGATATCCGCCTCGCGACTGTGCCGCGCATCGCGGTCGATGGCGCTGTGCACGGCGACCGTAGTCAAACCCAGGGCCTTGGCGGTGCGCATCACCCGGCAGGCAATCTCACCGCGATTGGCCACCAACACAGTGGTCAGTGTGCTCATGAACGTGGCTCCTGTGGCTGCCAACTGGGTGCGCGTTTTTGCAGGAAGGCTCTTAACCCTTCCTGGCCCTCGGCGCTGACGCGAATCCGTGCGATGGCGTTTTCGCAATAGCGACGCAGGGCAGGCGTGAGCGCGCCGTTGCCCACTTCGCGCAGCAGGTCTTTACTGGCGCGCATCGCTGCCGGGCTGTTTTGCAATAGGTTGGCGCTCCAGCGTTCCACTTGCGTATCCAGTTCGACCGCCGGGTAGCTTTCCGCCAGCAGGCCGATGTCCCGCGCACGTTGGCCGCCAAAGCGTTCGGCGGTGAGGGCGTAGCGCCGCGCCGCGCGTTCGCCGATGGCCTGCACCACGAAGGGGCTGATCACTGCCGGTGCCAGGCCAATGCGCACTTCCGACAGGCAGAACTGCGCATCATCGGCGCCTATCGCCATGTCGCAGCAACTGATCAAGCCCAGCGCGCCGCCGTAGGCCGCACCTTGGACCACTGCCAGGGTCGGGATTTTGAGTTTGGCCAGGTTGTACATCAGCTCTGCCAGTTCGCGAGCGTCATCCAGGTTGGTGTGGTAATCCAGCTCTGCCGACTGCTGCATCCAGGCCAGGTCGGCACCGGCGCTGAAATGCTTGCCGCGCCCGCGCAGCACCAGAAAACGCAGGGATGGGTCGCCTTGTACGTGATCCAGGGCAATGATCAGTTCGCGGATCATTTGGGCATTGAACGCGTTGTTCTTGGCTTCGCGACTGAGCCACAGGGTGGCAAAGCCACGGCTGTCGGTGATCAGTTCGAGGGTGTTGAAATCGCTCATGGGGGACAGCTCCAATTACATGCGGAACACACCGAAGCGGCTCGGCTCGATGGGGGCGTTCAAGGAGGCGGACAGCGCCAGGGCCAGCACCTCGCGGGTCTGCTGCGGGTCGATGACACCGTCATCCCACAGGCGGGCGCTGGAATAGTAGGGATGGCCCTGGGTTTCATACTGGTCGAGGATCGGTTGCTTGATCGCGGCCTCTTCATCGGCACTGAACACGTTGCCGGCCCGTTCGGCCTGCTCGCGCTTGACCTGCACCAGTACGCCCGCTGCTTGTTCAGCGCCCATTACACCAATGCGTGCGTTCGGCCACATCCATAAAAAGCGTGGGTCGTAAGCACGGCCACACATACCGTAGTTACCCGCACCGAAACTGCCGCCGATGATCACCGTGAATTTGGGCACCTTGGCGCAGGCCACGGCCGTGACCAGCTTGGCGCCGTGCTTGGCGATGCCGCCTGCTTCGTACTTTTGCCCGACCATAAAGCCGGTGATGTTCTGTAAAAACAGCAGTGGAATCCCGCGCTGGCAGGCCAGTTCGATAAAGTGCGCGCCTTTCTGCGCCGCTTCGGCGAACAGAATCCCGTTGTTGCCCAGGATCGCAATCGGGTAGCCGTGCAAATGCGCGAAGCCGCACACCAGCGTGGTGCCGAAAAGCGCCTTGAACTCATCGAACACCGAACCGTCCACCAGCCGCGCAATCACTTCACGTACATCGAACGGCTGCTTGGCGTCGGCCGAGATCACGCCGTACAGCTCCTCAGCCGCATACAACGGCGCCACCGCTGCGCGTTGCACCAACTGGCCCTGCTTGCGCCAATTGAGGTTGGCCACGCTGCGCCGGGCCAGGGCCAAGGCGTGTTCGTCGCTGTCGGCATAATGGTCGGCCACCCCGGAGATCTTGCAGTGCACATCGGCACCGCCCAGGTCTTCGGCGCTGACCACTTCACCGGTGGCCGCCTTCACCAGCGGCGGGCCAGCGAGGAAGATGGTGGCCTGCTGGCGCACCATGATCGCCTCGTCGGCCATGGCCGGCACATAGGCGCCGCCGGCGGTGCACGAGCCCATCACCACGGCGATCTGCGGGATGCCCTGGGCGCTCATGTTGGCCTGGTTGAAGAAGATCCGCCCGAAGTGCTCGCGGTCGGGAAACACTTCGTCCTGGCGCGGCAGGTTGGCGCCGCCGGAGTCCACCAGGTAGATGCAGGGCAGGCGGTTCTGCTCGGCGATGGTCTGGGCGCGCAGGTGCTTTTTGACGGTCAGTGGGTAATAGGAACCGCCTTTCACCGTGGCGTCGTTGGCGACGATCATGCACTCGATGCCTTCCACCCTGCCAATTCCGGCAATCACGCCGGCGGCGGGCACGTCCTCGCCATACACCTGGTAGGCGGCCAGTTGGCTGAGTTCAAGGAACGGCGAGCCCGGGTCGAGCAGGCGATTGATGCGCTCGCGTGGCAGCAGTTTACCCCGCGAGGTATGCCGCTCCTGCGCCTTGGCGCCACCGCCTTGCTGCACGTGGGCGAGCAGGGTGTGCAGGGCGTCGACCTGTTGGCGCATCGCTGCGCTATTGGCGCAAAACTGCGCCGAACGTGGGTTGAGTTGGGTGTGCAAGGTGGCCATGACGTGCTCCTTCAGCGGGTTTCGTTGAAGAGTTCGCGACCGATCAGCATCCGGCGAATCTCACTGGTGCCGGCGCCAATTTCGTACAGCTTGGCGTCGCGCAGCAGGCGCCCGGCGGGGAATTCATTGATGTAGCCGTTGCCGCCCAGGATCTGGATCGCATCCAGGGCCATCTGCGTGGCGCGCTCGGCGCTGTAGAGGATCACCCCGGCGGCGTCCTTGCGGGTGGTCTCGCCGCGTTCGCAGGCCTGGGCCACTGCGTAGAGGTAGGCGCGGCTGGCGTTGAGTTGGGTGTACATGTCGGCGACCTTGCCCTGGATCAGCTGGAATTCGCCGATGCTCTGGCCGAACTGCTTGCGGTCGTGGATATACGGCACGATCAGGTCCATGCAGGCCTGCATGATCCCGGTGGGGCCGCCGGACAGCACCACGCGCTCGTAGTCGAGGCCGCTCATCAGCACTTTCACGCCACCGTTGAGCGCGCCGAGGATGTTTTCTTCAGGCACTTCAACGTCATCGAAAAACAACTCGCAGGTGTTGGAGCCGCGCATGCCCAGCTTGTCGAACTTGCTGCTGCGGCTGAAGCCTTTCCAGTCGCGCTCGACGATGAACGCAGTGATGCCGTGAGGGCCTTTTTCCAGGTCGGTCTTGGCGTAGATCACGTAGGTGTTGGCGTCGGGGCCGTTGGTGATCCAGGTCTTGCTGCCGTTGAGCACATAGTGGTCGCCGCGTTTGTCGGCGCGCAGTTTCATCGAGACCACATCGGAGCCGGCGTTGGGCTCGCTCATGGCGAGCGCGCCGACGTGTTCACCGCTGATCAGTTGGGGCAGGTACTTGAGTTTCTGTTCGTGGTTGCCGTTGCGGTTGATCTGGTTCACGCACAAGTTGGAATGGGCGCCATAGGACAGTGCCACCGAGGCCGACCCCCGGCTGATCTCTTCCATGGTCACCACGTGGGCCAGGTAGCCCAGGCCCGCGCCGCCGTATTCTTCGGCGACGGTGATGCCCAGCAGGCCCATGTCACCGAACTTGCGCCACAGGTCGGCGGGGAACAGGTTGTCACTGTCGATCTGGGCCGCGCGGGGCGCGACCTCCTTGGCCACGAAGGACTGCACCTGGTCGCGCAGCATGTCGATGGTTTCACCGAGGGCGAAGTTCAGGGACGGGTAACTCATGGACAGGCACCTTAATGTCAGCGTTGTTGTTGTGTGGATGGCGCGCCAGAGGAGGGCGCTCACCTTTACGTTAACGTAAGCTTGCGTTAAGGCGCTGTCAATCGTAGTTTACGTATACGTCAACCTACAAAAAAGACAACAGGGGGTCGTTATGGATCAACCACACCCGAGCTACAGCCGTGGCTCGCAGGATAAGCCCTTACTGGCCATGACCATTGGCCAGGCCTTCGATCCGAGGGTGAAGCCCTGGTGGTGTGCCATCAGCAACGCCGCTACACCTGGCGGCAACTGGCCGAGACGGTTGAGTTGCACACCCGTGCATTCCTGGCCTTGGGCATGCAGGCCGGCGACCGCCTGGGTATCTGGGCGCCCAATTGTGCCGAGTGGTGCATCAGCCAGATCGCCAGCGCCAAGCTCGGGGTGATCCTGGTCAATATCAACCCGGCGTATCGCAGCAGCGAGCAGGAATATGTGCTCAAGCAATCCGGCTGCCAGTGGCTGGTGCGCGCCGCGTGACCACCGTCGGCCGCACACCGGCGATCTGGCCAGCATGGATGAACACGGATACGTGTGCATTGCCGGGCGCAACAAGGACATGATCATTCGGGGCGGCGAGAACGTTTACCCCCGCGAGTTGGAGGAGTTTTTCTTCACTCACCCGGCGGTGGCTGACGTGCAGATCATTGGTATTGCGGATGAGCGCTACGGCGAGGAGATCGTCGCCTGGGTCAAGTTCCATCCCGGCCATGTGGCCAACGCGCTGGAACTGCAAACCGGGTGCAAGGGCCGCATCGCGCATTTCAAGACGCCCAGGTATTTAAAATTCGTGGAGGCGTTTGCGATGACGGTGACGGGCAAGATCCAGAAATTGCGCATGCGGGAGATCTCCATCCAAGAGCTGGGAACGCCGTCCAAGTAACGTCACATGACTTGTGGAAGGGGGCTTGCCCCCGATAGCGGTGGATCAGTTGCCGAGTGAGTTGACTGGCACTCCACAGATCAGTGAATCCCGGAAAGCACAAAGGGAACCCGAAGGTTCCCTTTAATTTGTCGTTGCGTGCTCTTTTTTTATTATTGAGGGGCGGTCTATTGTTGTTTTTGGCAACCGTTACCCTTTACCGCTGTTTTTGGCGACCCCCATCCGAGGTCAAGAGCAAACGTATTTTTTTGAGCGCTGATCTGCTTCTTCGCACGCGATCCAACCAGTGGGTAGCTACCTGAGGTAGTTTTATTTTTCTCTATCCGGTTGCGGGTTTCGGCACGCCGTACCCTGCGAAGCACATCTTCTCCAAAAAAATCTGTTAGCTGCGTCTCTGCCGTGTTGTTTTTGTTATGTCAGAGTCGTTTCGTCTTATTTTTATTAGGTTTGGCGCTTTTTATTCTTGTTATGCCATAGAGATAGCAGAAGCCGTGCCAACTTTTGAAAGTCCTTTAAAATCAATGAGTTGATTTTTATGTGGGAAATGTCGGGCAGCAAATGCGACAAAATATGTTCCCGTGTTACTCGATCTGTAGGTGTGCGGTAACACATTGTCACGGCTACGCTACTCAACCGGCTGTCCGCGCCTTGGCCACGCGTGAACCGGTGGGGCGACCCACCACATGGCTGATTTGCAGCCCTGCGCGAATCAAGGCCTCCAGATCGATCCCGGTGTCGATCCCCAATCCGTCGAGCAGGTACACCACATCCTCGGTGGCGACGTTACCGCTGGCGCCCTTGGCGTAGGGGCACCCACCGAGGCCCGCGATAGAGCTGTCGAACACGTTGATCCCCTCCAGCAGGCTGGCGTAGATATTCGCGAGTGCCTGGCCGTAGGTGTCGTGGAAGTGGCCCGCCAACTTGTCCCGAGGCACCTGGGCGCCGACCACCTCGAACAACCGCCGCGTGGCACCCGCCGTGCCGGTGCCGATGGTGTCGCCCAAGGACACCTCATAGCAGCCCATGGCGTACAACTCTTGCGCCACTGCGGCCACCTGTTCCGGGGCAACCGAGCCTTCATACGGGCAGCCCAGCACGCAGGACACATAGCCACGCACACTCACCCCATGCTGCTTGGCCGCCGTCATGATCGGTGCAAACCGCGCCAGGCTGTCGCTGATCGAACAGTTGATATTGCGCTGGGAAAACGCCTCGGACGCCGCCGCAAACACCGCGACTTCCTTCACCCCCGCCGCCAGCGCATCCTCAAAGCCGCGCAGGTTCGGCGCCAGCGCGCCATAGGTCACGCCGGGCTTGCGCTGGATTTGCGCAAACACCTCGGCAGAACCGGCCATCTGCGGCACCCACTTGGGCGAAACAAAGCTGCCGACTTCGATGTAGCTCAAGCCGGCAGCGCTGAGGGCATCCACCAGTTGCACCTTGTCGGCCACGCTGATGGGCTGGGCTTCGTTCTGCAAACCGTCGCGCGGGCCGACTTCCACCAGGCGCACGTGTGAGGGGAGGGGCATGGCAGTCACCTTCTGATCAATGGCCGGCCTGGCTCATGGTGTGCGCAAGGGCCTGGGTGCAGCGCTCTTCGGCGGTGTCCAGTTCCAGTTTCATCTGTTCGATATCCAGCAACTGTTGCTCGAGCTGCTCACGGCGCTCGGCGATTTTCGCCAGCATGCTGTTGAGCTGGATATGGTTGCCGCTGGTGGGGTCGTAGAGTTCGATCAACTCGCGGCATTCGGCCAGGGAAAAGCCGATGCGTTTGCCGCGCAGAATCAGCTTGAGGCTGACTTTGTCGCGCGCCGAGTAGATGCGTTCCTGGCCCCGGCGTTCCGGGGCCAGCAGGCCTTGTTCTTCATAGAAACGAATAGCGCGGGTGGTGATGTCGAGCTCGCGGGCGAGGTCGGAGATGCTGTAGGTGGTGCTCATGGCGGCGCTCAATAAAGTCTTGGCGCTAAGCTACTGGCAGGTTGACGTATACGTCAAGCAAATCACTGTGGCGAGGGCGCTTGCTCCCTCGCCACCAACCCTCAGGCTTGTTTGCCATCCAGCTTCTTCTCATGGGCCGTCACTTGCTGGCACAACTCGATCATCTGCTCACGCATCCAGCGGTTGGCCGGGTCCTGGTCGGTGCTTTCGTGCCAGTACAGGTGGGTTTCCACCGGTGGCACATCGTTGACCGGCAGGTTGATCCAATGCAGTTCATGGCGCCGTGCGAAGCGCTCGGGCACGGTCATCACCATGTCAGTCTGTTGCAGCACTTGCGAGGCCATCAGGTAATGCTGGGACCGCAGGGCGATCTTGCGTTGCAGGCCCATCTTGCCCAAGGCCAGGTCGACATGGCCCAAGCCATTGCGACGACTGGAAATATGCACATGGGTCAACCCCAGGTAATCATCCAGGGTCAGCTTGTCTTTGCCCGCCAGCGGGTGGCCCTTGCGCATGGCGCACACGTAGCGGTCTTCCATCAGCTTGACATGGCGCACTTGCGGGTCGGTGTTGAGCGGTGCGTCCACGGCAAAATCCAGGCGGCCGGCGGCCAGTTCCTTGGTGGTTTCGCGGCGTTTGGACAGGAAACTCTCGATGACCACCGTCGGCGCCAGGCGGCGCAGGCGCTGGAACAACAGCGGCAGAATCACCGCCTCGGTGAGGTCGGTCATGCTGATGCGGTAGGTCTTGGCCGCCTGCTGCGGGTTGAAAATCCGGCTTTCCTGCACTGACACCCGCAGCAACGACAACGCGTTGCGCACCGGGCCGATGATGTTCTGCGCCATCGGCGTGGGCACCATGCCTTGGGCGGTGCGTACGAACAGCGGGTCGTTGAAGGTCTCGCGCAGGCGTGCCAGGGCGTTGGATACCGCCGGCTGGGTGATGCCGACAATCTGCCCGGCGCGGGTCAGGTTGGCTTCGGTGTAGATCGCGTCGAAGACGATAAAGAGGTTGAGGTCGACCTTGCTCAGATTCATTTCGTTGCGCTCTTATTGTTAGGTGTTCATACGCCGATCATATATCGGTGATGAATGTTAATACACGCCGAGAATAGGCTAGGTAAATTATCAACGCTGTTCTAGCATCGATTGCATGACCTAAACAACCTCTCAAAGAAGGGAGCTGCTCATGGATTTCGCCTATTCGCCCAAGGTTCAGGAACTGCGTGAACGCGTCACCGCGTTTATGGATGCTTACGTTTACCCGGCCGAGCCGGTGTTCGAACGCCAAGTCAGCGAAGGTGACCGCTGGCAGCCCACCGCCATCATGGAAGGGTTGAAAGCCAAGGCTAAAGCCGAGGGCCTGTGGAACCTGTTCCTGCCCGAATCCGAACTGGGCGCCGGCCTGACCAACCTCGAATATGCGCCGTTGGCCGAAATCATGGGCCGCTCGCTGCTGGGCCCGGAGCCGTTCAACTGCTCGGCGCCGGACACCGGCAACATGGAAGTGCTGGTGCGCTACGCCAATGAAGAGCAGAAACAACGCTGGCTTGAGCCGCTGTTGCGCGGCGAGATCCGCTCGGCCTTCGCCATGACCGAACCGGACGTCGCCTCCTCGGACGCCACCAACATGGCCGCCCGCGCCGAGCGCCAGGGCGACGAGTGGGTGATCAATGGCAAAAAGTGGTGGACCTCCGGCGCCTGCGACCCGCGCTGCAAGATCCTGATCTTCATGGGCCTGAGCAACCCCGACGCGCCGCGCCACCAGCAGCACTCGATGATCCTCGTACCGGTGGACACGCCCGGCGTGAAAATCCTGCGCCCGCTGCCGGTATTCGGCTACGACGACGCACCCCACGGCCATGCCGAAGTGCTATTTGACAACGTGCGTGTGCCCTATGAAAACGTGCTACTCGGTGAAGGCCGCGGCTTTGAAATTGCCCAGGGCCGCCTTGGCCCAGGCCGAATCCACCACTGCATGCGCTCCATTGGCATGGCCGAGCGCGCGCTGGAACTGATGTGCAAACGCGCCGTCAGCCGCACCGCGTTCGGCAAACCGTTGGCCCGCTTGGGCGGCAATATCGACAAGATCGCCGACTCCCGCATGGAAATCGACATGGCGCGCCTGCTGACCTTGAAGGCGGCGTACATGATGGACACCGTGGGTAACAAAGTGGCGAAAAGCGAAATCGCCCAGATCAAGGTGGTGGCGCCGAACGTGGCCCTGAAGGTGATCGACCGTGCGATCCAGATTCACGGCGGCGCTGGGGTGTCCAATGACTTCCCGCTGGCCTACATGTACGCCATGCAACGCACCCTGCGCCTGGCCGATGGCCCGGACGAAGTGCACCGTGCGGCGATCGGCAAGTTTGAAATCGGCAAGTACGTGCCTCGCGAAATGATGCGTAGCGGGCAGTAATACTGCGTCGCCTGCAATCGGGGGGCAAACCCCCTCCCACATAGAAATGGGTTCCAAATGTGGGAGGGGGCTTGCCCCCGATGAGGCCGGATCAGGCACTGACGATCCAGCAGCCCTCAGTACACCCAAACCTCCACCCGCCGATTCTTGATCCGCCCCTCATCCGCCGTGTTCGCCGCCACCGGCATCTGCGCGCCAAACCCGCGAATATCGCGCAGCACCACGCCGTTCTTGACCAACTCCCGCCGCACCGCCATCGCCCGGAGCTTGGACAACAACGCCGCCCGCTGCGGGTCGTTCTTGGCGTCGCCAAACCCCACCAGCGTCACCTGTTTGTCGAGCTTGTCGTGGTCCTTGAGATACGCCACTACCCGCTGCACATCCTGGCGCGCCTTGTTATCCAGGCTGGCGCTGCCCTCTTCAAAACGAAAATTCACCGTCAAGCGCTGGGCGTCGTGGGCGATGGCTTGATAATCCTCAGGCATCGTCGGGCGCGGTTCCACGGCTATGGCCTGCACCTGCTGCGCGATAAACCCGCTGTGCGCCACAATGGCCTGGCCTTTGCTGCTCTGCGCAAAGTCCACCAGAGCCTTGGCCCAGGGGTTATGACCCGAGGGCGGCAGGTAAAAGAACAAGCGGCGCGACAACGGGTAATCCTCCGTGGCGATCAGGCTGTTGAGTGGCAACATCGGTTGTGAGTCACCGTCCACAATCGCCACTGCCTTGGCCTGGCGCACATAGGGCAGGCCGATAAAGCCGATGCCTTGGGGATCCTGGCTGACCGCATCGGACAACTGCTCGCTGGACTCGAAACGCTTGGCCGATGCAACGAGGGGCTTGCCGCGCAGGCGTAGGACCAACTCCTTGAAGGTGTCGTAGGTGCCGGATTGGTCATCGCGGGCGTAGAGATGAATCGTCCCGCCGATGCCGCCCAATGCCTCCCATGTGCTGATCTCGCCGTTGAAAATCTGCGCCAGTTGCTCGGTGTTCAACGTATTCAGCGGGTTTTGCGGGTTGAGGATGATGGCCAGGCCGTCGATGGCGACCACCTGCTCGGCGCCGGGGCTTTTCAGGTCGCCCAGGGGTTCAAGGTCGACCAGTTCGCTGTCCTTGATCGGACGGGACGAGGCGGCGAGGTCGGCGCTGGTTTTTTTCAGGGCGGCAAAGCCGGTGCTGGAACCGTGGGCTGCGACGTCGATCGTCACGGTTTTACCCTGGCGCGTCTTGCCGATCACACGTTGTTCATTGGCGCCCTCGGCGGGTTCGCTGTGCACGCCCTGCAACCCTTGATGTTCCATCAAGCCTTTGGCCAATGCCGGGGCCAGTGCTGCACCAATGGTGTTGGAACCCTGGATGCGCAACGCAGGCCCTTGGTCGGGAACGGGCAGGGGAGTTGCCACGGCGGGAAGGGAAAACACGCAACACAACAGGAACAGAACGCGCAGCGTCATGCCGGCACCTTCTCAAGCCAAAGGGAGTGCCGGGACATTAAGTCAGTTGGATTTCAATAATGTGAATGACACTCAAATGATCAAAAGTGTGGGAGGGGGATCAGCTCAGTTCCAGCCAGATCGGCGCATGGTCCGACGGTTTTTCCAAGCCACGCAAGTCGTAATCCACGCCCGCATCCTTGACCCGTGGCAGCAAGCCCTTGGAGGCCATGATCACGTCAATGCGCAGGCCACGCTTGGGCTCGTCTTCAAAGCCACGGCTGCGGTAGTCGAACCAGCTGAAACGGTCGGCTACGTCCGGGTTGAGGTGGCGGAAGCTGTCTACCAGGCCCCAGTTTTTCAGGCGGGCCATCCACTCGCGCTCTTCGGGCAGGAAGCTGCACTTGCCGGTTTTCAGCCAGCGCTTGGCGTTGTCGGCACCGATGCCGATGTCGCAGTCTTCCGGGGAAATATTCACATCGCCCATCACTACCAGTGCCTGGTCATTGCTGAACTCGCTTTCCAGCAGCTGTTGCAGGTCTTCGTAGAAGCGCTGCTTGGCGGGGAATTTGGTCGGGTGGTCGCGGCTTTCGCCCTGGGGGAAATAGCCATTCATGATGGTCACTGGGTTGCCGTTTTCATCGGCGAAGGTGCCCCAGATGAAACGGCGCTGGGCGTCTTCTTCGTCACTGGCAAAACCTTTGTGAAGGCTCAATGCCGGCTGACGTGAGAGCAGTGCCACGCCGTAGTGACCTTTCTGGCCGTGGTAGTAAACGTGGTAGCCAAGAGCCTGCACGTCGGCCAGGGGGAACTGGTCGTCGTGGACCTTGGTTTCCTGCAGGCCGATCACGTCGGGTTGGTGCTTTTCAATCAGCGCCGCCAGCTGATGGGGGCGGGCGCGCAGCCCGTTGATATTGAAGGAGACGATTTTCATGGTCGGCAGTCCAGTCTTGGCAAAAGGGCGATGCTAGCCGACAAGTCGGACGGGGGCCAGCGTGGCGGTAGGGCAGATGCGCTGCTAATGTCTGGGAACGACTGGTGCTGCGTAGGTTCGTACCCATAAGAACGCCATCTATTGAGTGGCGCCCAGGGAGATTGACTGTATGACTGACACTGCCATTGGCGAAGTTCGCCTGCTCAACAGCGGCTATTCGCGCGAAGCCCGCTCCCTGCTTTACCAGGCCTATCGGCATGAGCCGACCTTTGCCTACATCTTCGAAGCCGAACGCCCAGGCTATGAGCAGCGGGTACGCGCCACCGTGCGTGAGTTGGTCAAGCAGCATTTCTTCCAGAAACTGCCGGCCATTGGTCTGTTCGTGAACGATCGTCTTATCGGCATTGCCCTGATTGCGCCACCGCAACGGCGCCTGGGGATTACCGAGAGTTGGGCCTGGCAACTGCGCATGTGGCTGAGCACCGGTGTGCGCGGTACGCGGCGTTACCTTGATTACCATCACGCGGTGCTGGCGTGCTTGCCCAGCGAGTCGGTGCATGTGTTGCCGCTGTTGGGTATTCACCCGCAATTCCAGGGCAAACACTACGGTGAGCAGTTATTGGAAGCGGTGCACAACTGGTGCGCCGACGACCCGCACTCGACCGGCGTGGTGCTGGATACGGGCAACTCGCGCTACCTGGATTTCTATAAACGCCAGGGTTATGAGGAAATCGGCGAAGTCGCTGTAGGACCGGTCCTGGAACACGTGTTTTTCCACCCCAATCCCCAGGCGTTACATGCTGCAACGGCTTAGGGCAGAATTTTTCAGATTCATCCGGGTTCTAAGATGCTCCCCAGCTCGTGTAGCATCCGCGCCTATGAAGTTTCCAGGAAGATTTACCAGCGGCTTGATCCTGCTGTTCACAAGCTGCGGCGCTTTGGCGCAAAGCGAGTTGGACGTGCGGGTCAAACCCTCAAACGACGCGTTGAAAGCCAACATCGAAGGCTACATCGGCGGGGTTGGCGATCGTGATGAAGAAGCCTTGCTGCGGTTCAGCCGTGGCGCTGAGGAGCAGGCGCGTAAAGCCGCCCAGGCCCTGGGTTTTTATCAGCCCCAGATCGACAGTGAGGTGAAGGGTGGCAAGAACCCGCGCCTGATCCTCAGCATCGACCCCGGCGAACCGGTGCATTTGCGCAACGTGACCCTTCGGGTCGACGGCGAGGCTGCGAACCTCAAGTCCTTTCGCGTGCCTGCCAGCGACGACCTTAAATCCGGCGCGGTGCTCAACCACGGCCACTACGAAGACGCCAAGCGTCTGATCCAGAACCAGGCCTCGCGCTATGGCTTTTTCAGCGGGCGTTTTACCCGCCAGAAACTCGCGGTTGACCCGCAAGCCGGCGTTGCCGATATCGAACTCATCTATGACAGCGGCCCGCGCTACACCTTGGGCAAGGTCCATTTCGCCGGCGACACGCCGTTTGACGACGAACTGCTGCAACGTATGGTGCCCTTCAAGGCCGGTGACCCTTACGATTCCGAGTTGATCGCGGAGCTCAATCAGAACCTGCAAGCCAGCGGCTTTTTCGAAGGCGTGCGCGTGGACGCCGCGCCAGCTGCCTCGACCAATGATGTGATCCCGGTGGCCGTCAATCTGGAAACCCGCAAGCCACGCACCATGGGCCTGGGCCTTGGCTACTCGACTGACGTCGGGCCACGGGGCAAAGCCAACTGGACGCGCCACTGGGTCAACCCGCAAGGCCACAGTTACGGCTGGGAGGCCGAACTGTCGGCACCGCGCCAGAACGTCGGCCTGTGGTACGACATCCCACTGGACCCGCCGCTCACCGACAAACTGCGTTTTGCCGGTGGTTACCAGAATGAAGAACTGGCCAACACCGACACCCTGAGTAAATTGCTGACCCTGGGCCCCGAATGGCACAGCAAATTGCCCAGCGGTTGGACGCGGGTGGTTTCCCTCAAATACCAGCGTGAAGAATACCGCCTGGGCAATGACTCGGGCCTCAGCAACCTGGTCATGCCCGGCATCAGTTATTCCTACCTGCGCAGCGATAACCGCATCGACCCTCACCACGGCTACCGCCTGCAATTCGATACCAAGATGGCCAAAGAAGGCTTGGGCTCGGACACCAACTTGTTGTACGGCACGGCCATGGTCAAAGGCCTGACTACCCTGTGGGACAACCACCGCTTCCTGGCGCGGGCGCAGTTCGGCGGCAGTGCCACCAATGGCTATAAGTCAGTGCCGCCATCGCTGCGCTTCTTTGCCGGTGGCGACCAGAGCGTGCGCGGCTATGAGTACCAGACCCTGTCGCCGGAGAATGACCGTGGTGATCGTATCGGTGGCCGCTACATGGTGGCCTTGAGCGCCGAGTATCAATATTCCATTGCCGAGAAATGGCGGATCGCGACTTTCATCGACCAGGGCAACTCGTTCAACACCCTGGAATTGCCCAGCCTCAAAACCGGCGTGGGCGTCGGTATCCGCTGGGTGTCGCCAGTCGGTCCGATCCGTCTCGACCTGGCCCATGCCCTGGAAGACCCGGGCGGCGTTCGTTTGCACTTTTCCATGGGGCCTGAGCTGTGATACGTGGTTTGAAAATAGCGGGGCTGGCCGTGGTGGCGGTCCTTGCAGGGCTGTTGTTGGCGCTGTGGGCGGTACTCGGCACCCAGGCGGGCAGTCGCTGGGCCCTTGGCCAGGTGCCGGGGCTGAGCGTGGAGCATTTCCAGGGTCGTTTGGGCGGCCAGTGGAGCGCCGATCATCTGCTGTGGCAGCAAGACAGCAGCCGCGTGGAACTCAAGGCGCCGAAATTCGATTGGTCACCAGCCTGCCTGTTGCGCATGACGTTGTGCATTGACCAGTTGGATGTTGAGCAGGTCAGCCTGCAATTTCCTCCCAGTACCGAAGAAAGCAGCAGCCCTATTGCACTGCCTGATCTGAAATTGCCGGTTGCCCTCCAGTTAGGCGACGTTCGCGTCGGCAGTCTGCTGTTCAACGGCAGTGAAGAGCTGAAAGGCCTGCAACTGGCGGCGCATTGGACCGCTGCCGGCATGCAGATCGATTCGGTGCACCTGCAACGCGACGACCTGGTGCTGGACCTCGCTGGCCTGTTGCAACCCATTGGCAATTGGCCGCTGACTGCCAGCGGTAACCTGAGCCTGCCTTACGCGCCCGGTAGCGCCGCGTGGAAGGTTGCCCTCAAGGTCGAAGGCGACCTGCTCAAGACCCTCAAGCTCGACGCCGACAGCAGCGGCTACCTGACGGCCAAGCTCAAGGGCGAGTTGCAGCCCCTGGCCGACAACCTCCCGGCGCAGTTGCAGATCAGCGCTGACGGCTTCAAGCCCAGTGCCGATTTGCCGGACACATTGCAACTCAATCAACTGGACCTCACCGCCAAAGGTGACTTGAACAACGGCTATCAACTGCTGGGCAAGGCGGTGCTGCCGGCGGAAAAAGGCCCGGTGGGCCTGCTGCTGCAAGGCAAGGTCGACGCCAAGGGCGCGCAGATCGCAGGCCTGGACCTGAATGCCGGTGACCAACAAAGCCTCAAGCTCAGCGCCAACCTGGACTGGCAACAAGGCTTCAGCGCCGATGCCAAGATCGACTGGCTCGACTTTCCCTGGCATCGCCTCTATCCGGTGATCGACGAGCCCCAGGTAACGGTACGTACCTTCAACGGCGAGATTTCATACAAAGACGGCAACTACCTGGGCAACCTCAAGGCCGACCTCGATGGCCCGGCGGGCAAGTTCAATGTGGTCACGCCGTTCAGTGGCGACCTCAAGCAAGTCTTCCTGCCTGAGCTGAAATTGACCGCCGGCCAAGGCAAGGCCGAAGGCCACCTGAACCTGCAGTTTGCCGATGGCATCGCCTGGGATACCGCGCTGGACCTGTCGGCGTTGAACCCCGCGTACTGGGTCGCTGAGCTGCCGGGCACGCTGGCCGGCCCGCTGCGCAGCAAGGGCGAGTTCAAGAACGCGCAACTCAAGCTCAATGCCGACCTCGACCTCAAGGGCCGCCTGCGCGGCCAAACCGCCGTGCTGGCGGCCAAGGCCGAAGGCGTGGGCGAACAATGGACCCTGGCCAACCTGGATATCCGCCTCGGTGACAACCGCATCAACGGCAGCGGCAGCCTGCAACAACGCCTGGCCGGGCAGATCGACATCAAGCTGGCGCGCCTGGCCCAGCTCTGGCCGCAGTTGCGCGGGCAGGTCAATGGCCGTCTCGAGGTGGCCGGCAGCTTGCACGCGCCCCAAGGCAAACTTGATCTCAACGGCCAGCAACTGGCGTTTGCCGACAACCGCCTGCAACGCCTCAGCCTCGACGCCACCCTCGACAGCGCCCAGCGCGCCAAGATCGACCTCAAGGGCAGCGGCATTCAAAGCGGCGACACCCAGGTCGGCACCCTGACGGCCAGCGCCCAGGGCGATATCAAGAACCAGAAAGTCCAGCTGGACCTGGCCGGCCCGCTGCTCAAGCTGGCCCTGGCGCTGGACGGCAACCTGGACAACGGCAACTGGCGCGCACGCCTGGCCAGCGGTGACGTCCAGGCCGGTGGCCAGGACTGGAAACTGCAAGCCCCGGCGAAGATCGACTACCTGGCCGACGGCAAGCTGACCTTCGCTGCGCATTGTTGGGTCTCCGGCGCCGCCAGCCTGTGCGGTGAAGACCAGCGGCTGATGCCCGAACCCAAGCTGCGTTACCACCTCAAGCAATTCCCCCTCGACAGCCTTGCGGCCTTTTTGCCCAAGGATTTCGCTTGGCAGGGCAAGCTCAATGCCGACGTACAGCTCGACCTGCCCGACAGCGGCCCCAAAGGCGTGGTGTCGGTGGATGCCAGCGGCGGCACCCTGCGGGTCAAGGATAAAGACCAGTGGCTGGATTTCCCCTACGACACCCTCAAGCTGGAAACCACCCTCAACCCCAAGCGTATCGACACGCAGTTGAACTTCCGGGGCGGCAAGCTCGGTGAATTGCTGTTGCAGGCGCAGATCAACCCGCTGCCGAAAAACAAACCGATTACCGGTAATTTCAGCCTCACCGGGCTGGACGTCGCGGTGGCGCGGCCGTTTGTGCCGATGGTGGAAACCCTCAATGGCAAGCTTAACGGCAACGGCCGGATTTCCGGCGGCCTGCTGGCGCCGCAGATCAACGGCAATGTGAACCTGATCGGCGGCGAAGTCTCCGGTCCGGAGTTGCCCGTCAGTCTCGAAGGCCTGAATGTGCAGGCGCTGATTGCCGGTGAGAGCGTGCAGCTCAACGGTGGTTGGCGCAGCGGCAAGGCCGGGCAGGGCAGCCTCAAGGGCCAGATCGACTGGGGGCAGGCCATGACCGTGGACCTCAGCCTGCAAGGCTCGCAATTGCCGGTGACGGTGGAGCCCTACGCCACACTAGAAGTGGCACCGGACCTGAGGATCACCCTGAAGAATGACAAGCTCGCCATCGCCGGCAACGTGCAGATCCCGCGTGGCGACATCACCGTGCGCGAACTGCCGCCGTCGACCGTCAAGGTCTCGGACGACACCATCATCATCGGCAGCCAGACCGAGGAGGGTAAGCCGGCGATGGCCATGGCGATGGATATCGACGTGGCGGTGGGCGAAGACCAGCTCAACTTCTCGGGCTTCGGCCTCACCGCCAAGGTGCAGGGCCATGTGCATATCGGCGACAACCTGGACACCCGTGGCGAGCTTTGGCTCAACGATGGCCGCTACCGCGCCTACGGCCAGAGGCTCGATGTACGCCGGGCGCGGTTGCTGTTCGCCGGGCCGCTAGACCAGCCGTACCTGGATATCGAAGCGATCCGCAAGACCGACGATGTGGTGGCTGGTATCCGTCTGAGCGGCAGCGCCGAGCAACCCACCACGCAGATCTTCTCGGAACCGGCCATGAGCCAGGAACAGGCGCTGTCCTACTTGGTGTTGGGGCGCCCGCTGAGCACCACCGGCGAAGACAACAACATGCTGGCCCAGGCGGCGTTGGGCCTGGGCTTGATGGGCAGCGCCGGGGTGACGTCGGACATTGCCACCAAGCTCGGCATCCAGGACTTCGACCTCGACACCCAGGGCAGCGGCAACAATACCGCCGTGGTGGCCAGCGGCAAGATCACCGAGAAACTCAGCCTGCGCTACGGCGTAGGGGTGTTCGAACCCGCCAGCACCATTGCCTTGCGCTACCTGTTGAGCAAGAAGGTCTACCTGGAGGTGGCCAGTGGTGTGGCCAGCTCGTTGGATATTTTCTACAAGCGCGACTTCTAAGTGCGGCACACCAGCGACACCCGCTCATAGTTCAGCGCCTTATTGCGTTCCGGCAATGCGTAAGGCGCTTCGCAGTGCTGGTCTTGCCAGGTGATGATCAAGGTGCCGGTGTCGGCTTCGACCAACGCCAGTGCCTTGCCGCTGGGGTCGGCAATTGCGATCTGCTGGCCGGCACCGTCTTCGAGTGCTGCGCCAAACGGGATGGGTTTATGGTGCGCGTCAAACAACGCGAACTGCACCCGTCGCCCACGCTTGCTGGCATAGCGCGCCAGCACTACCGCACCGCGCCGTGGCACCACCTGCTGGGTCGCGTTATCGATCTCGATTTCGCCGCCCAGGTCACGGGTGTCCAGGCTGATCCAGTTGATGCGATAGGGTTGTGCGTTGGGCACCACGGCAAAACCATTGCGGCCGGTTTTTGCGCCGGAAAAACTACCGATTTTCACCCCGCTCGCGCCCTCGACCTGTGCCAGAGCAAACGTCTCACCGACGGTTTGCCCCAGGTTTATCCCGCCGGCATGGCCCACCACTGACCCTGCCAGGTTGAGGTTCTGTGAGTTGTACCCGCGCCCCTGACTGTAGCCAGCACTGATATCGAGCTGCGAAGTGCGGGTGCTGAGGTTGGCCGATCCCGTACTGCCGCCGATGCTGCTGTTACCGGTTTGCACCGAATAATAGGTGTCGCTGTTTTCCGTCACGTAGCCGTTGATGCCGACTTGAGCCGTGTCGCTGGCCTTTTGCGTGCTGGCGGAGACAAAGGCTCTCGGTGCACGCGGTTTTGCGCCCAGCGGGAAGGACAGTGACAAGTTGACCAGCGTGTCGTTGTTGGCTGGTCCGTAGTTGCCGACATCCTTGGAGTAGGTGGCCCCAAGGTTGTAACTCACCTCACCCCAATAGTTGCTGTAGCCCGCCGACAGGCTTTGCGAACCGCCACGCCGCCAGTAGCGCTGGTCGCTGGCGTTCATATAGAGGCTGCCATATTGCTGGTTGCGGCCGATGCTCTGGTTGACGGTCAGGTCTGTGCGGGTTTTAGAGCTGCCCACGCGCTTCTGGCCCTGGTTGCTCGATTCCTCGACGTGCTCGCTGAGGGTGCGATAGCCCTCGGTCGAATAGCGGTAGGCCGCCAGGGTGAAGTTGGTGTCGGTGCCGGTAAACGTCTTGGCATACAGCGCACGCACACTGGTGCCCTTTACTGCCTGGCCGTAGGTACGGCTGGACGAATGGGTCATGTCCAGCGAGACCGCGCCGATGGGCGTGTTTCGCCCTGCGCCCACGGACAGCGCCTGGAAGTTGTCCGTGGCCTGCACGCCAACGATCCCGGACAGGTTGCTGCTGACCCCATAGGCCAATGTGCTGCTGACAAACTGCGGAGACTGTTGGCCATTGCTGTTGCTGTTGTACTGGCCAGCCGAGACGCTGTACTTCAATTGGCCTTGGCGCACCATGATCGGCAGGCTGGAAAACGCCTGCACCGTGACCCGCCGTCGGCCGTCGGCTTCGATGATTGTCACTTCAAGGTCACCGTTGGAGCCGCTGGGGTAAATGTCGCTGATCTCGAACGGGCCTGGCGGCACGTTGGCGGTGTAGAGGATGTAGTCGTTCTGGCGGATTTCCACCGTGGCGCTGGACTGTGCGATCCCGCGGATGATTGGCGCATAACCACGCTCACTGTCAGCGCGCATGCCGTCGTCCGAGGCCAGTTTGAGGCCGCGATAACGCACGCTGTCGAACAGGTCGGCGTCCGAGAAAATATCCCCGGCACTGAACTGGCCCTTCCACGCGGTCACGTCATGTTGCAAGTAGCTGCGGTTGCTCTTGAAGGTACTGGGGAGCCCGGTGCTGCTGTTGAAGTTCGACTCGTTGCGCAGCCGCCAGGCGCCGAGGTTGATGCCGTTGCGCAGGCCGAGGTTGTTGGACAGGGTGTTCTCACCTTGGCTGCTGTTTCGGCTGCTGCTCAACTGGTAGTTGATGAACGCCGCGGGTACACCTTCGTCCCACAAGGCGGGGTCGACATACCCCCGTCGACCCCGTTCCATGGCACTTTGCGGCACGCTGACCAACAGGCGCAGGCGAGGCACGTCGTAGCGCACGCTGGCATGGTCGATCAGCGCGGGCAGGTCGATACAGGCATTCGGGGCGGCGGCGTCGAGCGGTAATTTGGCGACGTCGACGCCTAGTTGCTCGACGGTTTCCCGGGTCAGGCAGGCCTCGACCTTGCCGGTGTCGGGGTGACGGCGAAAGTCGATATCCCGGCGCCCCACCAGGGTGTCGTTGCCGTAGAGGTCAACACGGTAGCTGCCAGGCAGCACGCTGTTGGCGGCAAGCAGTGATTGCAGGTCAATGGACGAGGGGGCGCTTTTTAGAAACGAGGTATTGAATTGCTCATCACCTTCGGCCAAGCACGCCGAGCTGAAGACCAGGGCAACCGATACTGGCGCCCATCCGTTGCGCTTGAATAAAAACATGCAGGAACCCTATATCACCTCCGGTACGAACTAACGGAGCGAAGATAAATACAGTAAAAGTGTGGCCGCTGAAGAACAGCTTGCCAACTAAGGGGACTCTTTGACCAAACTCGCCTGAATGTTGGCTGAGTTGGAAAGTTGCGCGGTATAACGATCGCGTGCGCCATAGTCATTAATACTGCTGAATAACAAACGCGGCGCAGGGCTCTGCGTCAGTTTTTTCAGCGTGAACTCTTTTTGTTCGCCGGGCGCGATCATGGTGGAGTCAAACGGATGTTCACTGAGTTCGCCGGATTGCAACGTGATTTCGGCAATCGACACGTGGTACAGGCTGGGGTTATTCACCACTAACACGTTCCTTGCGCCGCGCTCGACCAGCCGCCACGACAACTCGGCGGGGGCCAGATAGGCGTTGTCTTTCATGCCCGCAGGGCGAAAGAGCACCTTGATGCGCTGGCGTACGGCCAGCTGCAAGGTATTCGGGGTTTTCGATGCCTGGGGAATTTCCTGCACATTGAGCCACACCACCGACTCGCGATCGGTTGGCATGCCCGTGCCTTCGTAGATCACCCGCAACAGTTGCTGTTCGTTGCCATTGACCCGCACCAGTGGTGGGGTGACGGCAAAGGGCACAGAAGTGGCGTCGTCGGCATTGGTGTCGATCCAGGACTGGATCAGCACGTCGTTACCGCTATTACGCACGGTGATTCCGGCTTCCTTGTGCGCGCCGTCGAAGACCAGGCGCGTGCCGCTCAGTGAAATGCCGGCCGTCGCCGGGTTGATCAGCAACAGTTCCAGCAGGCCTGCGCAAACGGACAAAGCGTGACGATAAAACATGAGGGTTACCGCGCAAATGAATGGGAGTGCGGGGCCGGTTGGCTCCGCACAGCGCCTGAGTGTGGGCTCGGCTTATTCGTATTGCAGGACGAACGGCAGTGTGGCGTCACCGCGCCCGGCAACCACCGTGGAGACGTCGGTGGCGGTGGTGACATACACCGCCGAGAATTTCAGCGAGGTGTTGCCGCCTTGCAGCGGGCTTTCGATGATTGCCGTGGTCGGTGAACTCAGGTCGATCAGCGCGCCATTCCCGTCGAGCAACGCAATGCCGACGTTTTTGGCCGCGCCCATGCCTTCGACGAGCTTGAGGACCTTGCCGCCAGTAGCGATGCCCGAACCTGCGCCTTTGGTCGGCTCAAAGGTCATCGACACTTTGGCGCCGGTGTTGCAGTTGATCTTCATGTCGAAGTTCTGTGCACTCAGGGTGCCGTTGCTTTTAGGCGCGGCCACGGTGCCCATGTCCTTGACCGATACGTTGCCCATGTCCACGGAGATGTTTTTATTAACCCCGCCTGCGCTGGCGGAGCAGGCATCGACGTTGATGGTGCCGGTGAAGTTGAGGGTACCGCCGCCCGCCAGGGTAGGCGCGGCCACGGCATGACCGGCAGCGACAACAATAGACAAGGCGAGCAGTGCCCGAGAAAAGGTTTTCATGTGAGTAATACCGTTGTTGGTTGTGAATCAACACGATATAGCGGGGTACCTGAGTGATAAATCAGACGATCCCTAGAAACTACGGTTAGTTGAACAAGTTGCGTTCGATGCAATAAGCCAATAAATCCTGGTCGCTACTCACCTCTAGTTTGCGCATGGCTGCTACTTTCTGCGTACTGATGGTCTTGGCACTTCTATTTAACCCGCGCGCAATTTCGTTGACACCTTGCCCCGAGACAAACAAACGCAAGATTTCATGTTCTTTGGGCGATAGCCGCGTAAACCGTTCATCCAGGTCCATGCCGGACTCCCTCACCGATGCCGGCACCGGGGCGCTGTTGCGAATCGGGTTGCCACGGGCGATGGCCTTGAGTGCGGCCTGGATCTCGGCATGCAACTGGTTCTTCTGAATGACTGCCAGCACACCCAGCTCCTGCAGGCGCGTAAGGATCAAGGGGTTGGAGATCATGGTGAGCACCAGCACACGCACGCTGGGGAAGTGCCGTGTCAGGTATTCCACCAGCTTGAGGCCGTCACCGTAGGGGGAGTCGCCGGGCATATTGAAGTCAGTGATCACCAGGTCCACGGGCCGGGACTCCAGCAGGCTGACCAGTTCGCTGGGGGACACGGCCTCGCCGACCACGCGAAAGCGTGCGTCCCGCTCAATCAGCTCTCGCACCCCCACCAGTACGATGGGGTGATCATCGGCAATGACAACGTTGAGGGTTTCCATGAGTGTGATTTTCCAGTCTGAAATTATTCAAGGGCATTGAGTAAGGCATTCAACCGCTCCAGGTGCTGCTGCACGTCAGCCGCCAATGCCGGCGTGACGGCCATGCCGGTCAAGCGACATTCCAGCTCGACAAAGGCCGTCGCCATCTCGCCGGCCTGCACTGCGCCTAAGGCACCGGCCATGCTGTGTAAGTGTTGCGCCACCCGATTGGCATCGGCGCACTCCAATGCCGCCAGGGTGGCAATCACATCCTGGCGCAGGGTCGTGACAAACAGCTTGCGCATTTTGGGCGACAGTTGCAGTGGGGCGGCGACTGCGGGGGGCAGCGCGATCTCGCAATGCTGCTCAAGCTGGGCACGCAATGTGGCCAGGCTCAGCGGCTTGACCAGCCACGCATTCATGCCGACAGCAGCGCAGCGTTCGCCTTCTTCGCGCAGTGCGTTGGCGGTGACGCCAATGATCGGCAAGGTTGTATCCTGCCGGCGCAGAGCCTCGGCCAACTGGTAGCCGTTCATGATCGGCATGTTCACGTCGGTCAGCACCAGGTCAAAGCGCCCCAGTGCCCACTGCATCAACGCCTGTTCGCCGTTGGCGGCGGTGATGACTGAACAGCCCAGGGCTTCCAGTTGCTCCTTGATGATCGCGGCGTTGATCACGTTGTCTTCTGCCACCAGCACCTTCAGGTTCAGGTCGCGGTTTTTTTCGCCGACTGAAGGACGATGGCCGGCGTGCTCGCCGTGGTGCGCCAGGTAAACCGCCCAGGCGATGGCGCGCACGTCATCGGCGTCGACGGCCCAGTTGGCACCGTCCCACAACGGCGGGTTGGGCCCGCCCGGTGTGGCGACGACGCGGGGCACGGATTGATGTGCGTCAGTGGTCCGCCAGCATAAATCCACCCGCAACGCCTGCGCGGGCGTCTCGGCCGTGAACGGGCGGCCGTCGAGGCCCAGCCGGTTGAGCCAATCGATCAGGTGCTGCGCTTGCTCGGCGACTGGCGCGCGGACGTAGACGGCTGGCGCCTGGGGTGCAAATGAAGGGCAGTTGGCCAAGCTGCCGGGCATCGATTCCAGGGGCAGCTCCAGGGTGAAACTGCTGCCCAGCCCAGGCTCGCTGACCACCTTGAGTTGGCCGTGCATCAATTCGCACAGCCATTTGCAGATCGCCAGGCCCAGGCCCGCACCGCCTTGGCTGGTCGCATCGTTGGCCTGGTAGAACGGGTCGAACAACTGCTGTTGCTGGGCCTGGGAAATGCCCACGCCCGAGTCGCTGACTTGCCACTGCACGCGTGCGTCTTCCAGCACGCGCACCCGCACTACCACGCGGCCATTGTCGGTGAACTTGATCGCGTTGCTCAGCAGGTTGTTGAGAACCTGGCGGATGCGCAGCGGATCGCCGCGTACCCGGTCGGGTAGCGAGGCCTCGATGCAGGCATACAGTTGCAAACCCTTGGCGCGTGCAAAGGCGCTGTAGGTGCGCACGCAGTCTTCGGTCAGTTCCAGCGGGCAAAACGCTTGCGGCTCGAGGGTCATTTGGCCCGCCTCGATTTTCGACACGTCCAGCACATCGCTGATCAATTGGAACAGAGTGGCGGAGGAACGTTGGATGGTGTGCAGGTAATCCTGCTGGCGCGGGGCGAGGGCGGTCAGGCCGAGCAGTTCCAAGGTGCCTAGCACCCCATACAGCGGTGTGCGGATTTCATGGCTCATGGTGGCGAGGAAACGGCTCTTGGCCTGGTTCGCCGAGTCGGCGGCCCGGCGCGCGTCGTCCAGGGCGGCGGCGTCTTCGATGTGCCGGGTCACGTCATGCAGCGCGCAGAGCCAGGCATCCTGGCCCTGGTAGCGGGTGGGCACGAAGGCGACGTGCAGGTGGCGCCCGTCGAGTTCGAGGTCGGCGTGCCCTGCTTCGGCATGGGCCTTGAGCAGGTCCTTCAATTGGCGCGTGTCGTGCCAGGCCTGAGCACGTTGGTTTTGCAGGAGCACGTGGTGGTCGCTGCGGCGAATCACGCACAGGCCGGTCGGCGCCGTATCAATCACTGCGCGGCCGAATGCTTCGCTTTCGGCAATGCCGGCGTGGGCCCGTTGGGCGGGCAGGATGACCCGTGCGGCGTACCAGCGATTGAGCGCACGACTGCACCCCAGCAGCGCCAGCACTAGGGTGATCAGGCACAGCAAGGGCCACAGTGCGTAGTTCAAAAAGCTGCGCAGACTGATGACGTAGATCGCCGTCCAGCGCTCTTCACCGGGGCTGGTCAGTTTGAACACCAGGCCGTCGCGGGTGAAATTCACCCCCTCATCCAACACCTCACCGGGCTTCAGGGCACCGGTCAATACCGCGCCGGCGGGCGTTACCAAGGTGAAGTCGTCGTAGATCGACCACTGCATCAGCCGCTCGATGTTATTGACCTGGGACAGGTTCAGCAGCGAGCCCACCACCACCCAGGTGTTCGCGCCCTCGATACTCAGTGCTGTCCCGGTCAGGTTGATATCGATGTAGGCCAGCAAGGTAGGGGCGGCCTGATCCGCCTGATACGGCGCCCAATGCACCTGATGGTTCGGTTGCGAGGTGTTCTGCATGCGCAGGTGCTCGTCCACCTGCGTCATCACTTCGACAAATGCCCCCACCGGTATTTGCCCCGCACCGCGCAAACGCCCGGTGGCGGGCACGGTCACGTCGAAAGTGTCCGGGCCATTGAGCAGGATCACTTGGGGCGACTGATAGTGCGACGCCGCCCAGAAGGCGCTGTAGTAGGCGGCGAGGTAGGTACCCAGCGCAAAGACTTTGGGGTGTTGGGGGGCGGCGATCTTGTGCGGGTTGATCCTCACGCTGTACGGCAGGGAAAACGGCAGGCCACGGCCCTCATAGATATTCGGGCCTTCTTCAGGCAGCGCTTTTTGCACCACCGGTGGTAACAGGGTCGCAGGGTCGAGCGTGTCCTTGAGGCTTTCACGCGAGATGTCACGCAAGAACACCTCCTGCTCGTGGATATTCTCCATCAGTCGGGCGAAGTGAAACTGCAGGGTGTCGCGCTGCTCGTCGAGCATGCGCTGTACGCCCCAGTAGCTGACGCCCAGCAGCAACAGCGCCAGGGCGCCAAGTACCAGCAAGCCTTTGTTCAGGCGCAGTGAGCTGCTGGCCAGTTTCTCCAGGAAGGCGTTGGGATGTTGCATTACAGTGCCTGGACGATGATGGAGCAGCCTTTGGACACATTGACCTCTGGAGCGAATGACGTTCGGCCACACCCTGCTGCGGGTCAATAGACGTTCGCCGGCCCGTCATGGGACAGCAATTGCTGGAACTGATCCGAAGACACAGCGTGGGAGATCAGGAAACCCTGGACCTGAGTGCAGTCGATCTTACGCAACAGCGCAAGTTCTTGCGCGGTTTCCACGCCTTCGGCCACCACCACCAAGCCCAGCTGGCGGCCCAGGCTGACAATGCTGGCCAGCGCCTGGGCCAACTCTTCGCTGGCGTTGCAGCCTTGCACCAGCGCGCGGTCGATCTTCACTTCGGTGAAGGGCGCCGACACCAGGTTCATGTACGAGCTGTAGCCCTTGCCAAAATCATCCTGGGACAGACTAAACCCCTTGATCCGCAGTCGGCAGGCGCCGGCGTAGAAATTGCTGATGTCATCGGGCACCGAGCACTCCATCAACTCAAAGCAGATCCGCGCAGGCAAACCTTGATGCGCCAGCACGAAGTCGAGGATACGGTCGGGCAGGTCGTGGCTGTTGAGCAGATGAGTGGGCAGGTTGATCGACACCGGGATGTCATACCCCCGTTGACGCCAGGCAGCTTGGGCTAGGATTGATTGTTGCAGCATGCGCCACAGCAGGCATTCTTCGAGGTCGTAGGCGATCAGTGCCGGCAGGAATACGCCGGGCAACAGCGTGCCGTGCTCGGGATGAATCCAGCGCACCAAGGCTTCGGCGGCGACGATGCGACCATTCTCCAAGGCTTTCTTGGGCTGAAACCAGGCATGCAGTTGGCCGTTGTCGAGGGCATGCAACAGGCTGTCGCGGTTGATGCCCGGCTGGGTTGGCGGCGGTTCGGTCTGGCGCAGGGCGTGCAACTGATCGATCAGGCAGCGCAGGGCGGCGGCGTTCACTGGCTTGGAAATCAGCCCGATCACCGTCACTTGCAGGTTGCTCGCCACCAGGCTGGCGCCCATCAACATGCGCCGTGACGCCGCGCTCATGATCGCCAGCGCGGGGCGTGAGGGTTGTGCAGCGAGGCTCTGGATAAATTGCACGCCGTCCATGCCGGGCATCAGCAGGTCGGTGAGCACTAGGTCGAAGTTGCGCCGTTTCAGGCAGGCCAATGCGGTTTCGCCGTCCCTGGCGTACTCCAGGTCGAAGTCGCCCAATGCATTGAACAGGTTCTGCAAGTACAGGTGCTGGAAGGGGTGGTCTTCGACAATCAAAATACTACAGCGCTTCATGGATGACTCTTTGGTAGGGAGCCAGGGCAGTGAACAAGGCTCGCAGCGTAAAAGGTTTGACCAGGCAGTGATTCATGCCAGCGGCGAGGCACAGGGCGTCTTCACCGCGCAGGGCATTGGCGGTGGCACCGATGATGGGGGTGGTGCAGCCCAGGCGACGCAGTGCTTCGGCCAGTTCGTAGCCATTGAGCGTTGGCATGTTGACGTCGGTCAGGACAACATCGAATGTGCCGTCGTGCCACTGCGCCAAGGCGTCTTCACCGTCGCTGGCCAGCGTTACCGTGCAGCCCAGCTCTTCGAGCTGGTCACGCAGAATCAGTTGGTTGATCACGTTGTCTTCGGCCACCAGGATATGCAGGTGCAAGGGGCGTAGATCGCGGTGCTCAGCGGGTGTCTGGGGCTCGGCCGGTTGGCCGCCCTGGGCTTGGCGAACCGCCTGTTGGATGGCCCGCAGGTCATTGAGGTTGACCTTCCAGCCGTGCTCGGTGAGTTGCGGTTCGTGTGGGCCATCGCCGCTGGCGAGTACCCGTGGCCCGTGCCACGGCGCGGTCGACCGGGGTTCGACGCCGCCCTGATGCAGTTCGAGTAACACGCCCGGCTCCCGTCCAGCCGGCGCACCGATCTGCGGGCGGGCGCCCCAGCGGTGCAGCCAGCCACTGAGGCTGTGCGCCAGCTCGTGGATGGGTGAGACCACATACACGGTGTCTGCCGCCAAGGTCGGCGGGCCGTCTGACGACGCGTTGCCACACGGCTGTTCCAACGGCACGCTCAGGGAAAAGCTGCTGCCCAGACCCGGCTCGCTGACCAGGCGCAGGGTGCCGTTCATCAAATGGGTCAGGCGCAGGCAAATCGGCAGGCCCAGGCCGGTGCCAGCCACCACATGTGTGTTGCCTTCGGTCTGGTAGAAGGGGTCGAAGATCAGGGCCTGGTCGTCGTGGGCAATGCCTTTGCCGGTGTCCGAGACTTGCCATTGCAGGCACACTCGTTCGCCTTCACGCCCCAGCAGCTTGACCCGCAGCACCACACGCCCGGAATCGGTGAATTTGACCGCGTTGCTCAGCAAGTTATTGAGGATCTGCCGCACGCGGCTGACATCGCCTTTCAAGCGCTCTGGCAATTGCGGATCAAGGCAGGCATACAGCTGCAACCCTTTGCTCTGCGCCGCCGCCGCGTAACCCTGCACCACCTCCTGCACCAGGCCCGGCACGGAAAATTCGCTCAGCTCCAGGGCCAACTGGCCGGCTTCGATTTTTGACACATCCAGCACATCGCAAATCAATTGCAGCAAGGTGGCGGATGAGCCTTCGATGGCGCGCAGGTAACTCTTCTGCTGGGTATCCAGGCGCGTGCGGGCGAGTAACTCCAAGGTGCCCAATACGCCGTACAGTGGGGTGCGGATTTCGTGGCTCATGGTGGCGAGGAACAACGTCTTGGCTTCGTTGGCCGCGTCGGCCGATTGGCGTGCCTGCTCCAATGCGGCTTCGATTTGCGTGCGCGCACTGATGTCGCTGAATGCACACAGCAACACGTCTTCACCTTTGTAGCGGGTTGGGGCGCAACTGAGGTACAGGTGGCGGCCGTCGGCGGTCTGGAAGTAATCGGTGAAGCGCGGTGGGCTGGCGTCGAAGGCATCGCGAATCCAACCGGCGCCCAATTGTTCGCCGCAGTGGCCCAGCCATTGGCGGGCGAGGGTGTTTTCCAGCACCACCTGGCCGTCCGTGCGCCGCAGTACACACAGCGCCACCGGGGCAGTCTGGATCACATCGCGGCTGAACAACTCGCTTTCCACCAGTGCCTGGATACGGTGGATCGCCGGGGTGATGAAGCGTTGTTCCAGGCGGCGGGTCAGCAGGCACACCAGGCTGATGCTCAACAGGCAGAACACCAGCGCGCCGAACATTTGTGGCCACAGCGCCCAGAGGACCGCGCGCAAGTCGATGGAGTAGGTGAGCTGCCAATCCGAGGACTTGAGCTGCTTGCGCAACACCAATTGCTCGGGCAACCAGCCGGCACCGACAAAACCGAAGAAGTCCTGTTGCCGCAACAACGGCAGGTGCTGCCCCGGCGGCGGCTTGCGGCTATTGCTGAACAGCGCCACACCCTGGGCGTTGAACATGGTGAATTCACCGGCACTGTGGTCGCTCAAGGCGCTGGAGACTTCACGGTCGTCCATTTCCAGGCCGAGCCAGCCGGAGTTCACGTCACGCTCGTCCAGGCGGATGAAGATATACAGCTGTGAGTGCCCGTCCAGGGCGTGGGTCAACCAGAGTTCCTGCAGCGTTTTTGTGAGCTTGAGCGCTTCCAGTTGATCGAGCATCGCCTGGGGAAACAGCGTGGTCGCTGCTGTGGCGTTGTACAGCCGCAACACGCCGCCTTCGGTGCCCACATACAACAGGTTGAGCTGCTTGGCCTTGAGGTAGTCGCGCATGCGCTGGGTCAGCCAGATGCTCCATTGCTTTCCGGGCGTTTGCCCCAGCAACAGGCGGATTTCTTCATCGGACAGCGGCTCGCTTAATTCGGTTTTACGCGTGGCGGACAGGCTCAGGCTTTCGAGCAACGCTTCACGGGTGGTGAAAAACGTATGTGCCTCGGCAATGGCACTGCTCATATAGCTGCGACGTTGGGAGACTTCATTGTTGAAGGTAAACAGCAGAAAGCTGTACACCCCGCCCACGATGCCCACCAGCAGCACCAGCGCAAAAATGCGCAACAGGCGCCGTGCGGTGTGCGGCGTGGAGAGTACCGGGCTGATCTGGTGGAGGTAGTTTTTTAATCGCATGCCGGCACTCTAGGGGTGGCCGGGTGTAGGAAAAATCAGACGATCCTTAGATTGTTAAAGGTAGTTCATGATGAAGGTGACTTCGGTGTTGGCGCTGCCGGCCTTGAGCTCGCCGGTGGGCAGGCGATAGTAGGCTGCCGACAAGGGAATCTTGAAATTCGTCCCGGTGGTGGTGAAACCGCCAAAGGTGTAGGGCGCGCCGAACACGATGGGTTGACCGGCCTCATCCATCACTTGCAGGCCGATGCCGGTGGCGGTGGAGCTGCCGTTCAGGGCGACGATGCCTTTGGCCGCGTCGATGACGGGGGTGGTGGGCTTGAGCGCATAGGTCACTTTCTTGATGCCGGCCTGGCATTGGTTCAGGCCGATGTCGAAGCGGACCGTGCGCGGGGTTGCGCCAGCGTCGCCAAATTCATGCAGTTGATAGTCGTCGCCCATGGCGACCTGGACGGAAGGCGTCTGGCAGGAGGACGCGTTCAAGATCAGCGGGTTGCTCAGGAGGAAGGCTTTCAGGGTCAGGTTATTGTGTATCAGGGTCGCAAGGCTGCCGGCTTCGATTTTGACCTGCGAGGCCAATTCGCCTGATTTGACGATTTCGAGTCGGTAACTGCCAGCGGGGATGCCATAGTTGCCTGGCTCCATTGGGCGCACGGAGGATTCGTAGCGGCTCAAAGCGTCTATCCAAATGCGAAACGAGAGCCCTGTGTTACCCAACGGAAAAGTCGAGACTTTGGCGGAAACAGACCCAAGCGAAGGATTCATGAGTACCCCGTAGGGCGCAGTCTCGTTACAGCTCCAACCGGTAGCGATCATCGACTGGGACTCCTCGTAGACCACCGTTCCGTTGGGCGTGTCTCGCGCGATCGTCAGGCTGCCGTTCGCCAGGCTTGCTCCGAAATTAACGTTTATGCTGTTGGAGCCGTTGAACGTGCAGTCCGTTGCCGCCACGGCGGCTGACGAGTAAGCCAGCGACATCACTGCAGCGAAAATCAATGGTTGTTTCAAGCGCTTCATAAGGGAGTTTTGTGTGTGGGCCAAAGAGCACACCACATTAGCCACGCAGCCCGCCGATACCCATCAGGCAATCCTTAGAAACCACTCCTCATCCGCGAATTACCAAGCAAGCTAATTATTCCATTTGACATTCGCTGCCTAAGCAGTAACATCTCGTCATACATTAACTGCCTAGGCAGTAATAAGGTGACTTTCGATGCCCCACTTCACCCCTGAAAACTTCCACAACTGCCATCTCGGCCTGTTGCTGGGCCGCGCAGCGATTCTCAAGGACCGCATCATCGACACCCACATGGAACCTCACGGCATCACTGCCGCGCAGTTCAAGGTGTTGATCATCATGGCCCAGTTCGGCGTCGACACCCCGGCGGAGCTGTGCCGCCACCTGTCCCTGGACAGCGGTTCGATGACCCGCATGCTCGACCGGCTGGAGCAAAAGAACTTGCTCAGTCGCCAGCGCTCCGAGCTGGACCGCCGCCAAGTGCAGTTGGTGCTCACGCAGGACGGCCAGCGCCTGGCGGACATGCTGCCGCACATCGGCGCCCAGGCGCTGAACCAACTGGCGGGCGCACTGGAGCCTGGCGAGTTGGAAACCCTGGAAAAGATCCTCAAGAAAATTCTGATAGCGGCGGGTGATCCCATCACTATCCTGCGGGTAGGTAAGAAATGAATACACGTGCCTTATGCCTGGTGCTCGTGGCCATGAGCATGGCCGGTTGCGCCAACTTCAGTGGCCTCGACACCCAAGGCCGGCGTCTCGATGCCAACACCTTGCAAACCGCTCAGTCCCTGAGCGGCGTGACCCTGTCGAACGCGGCCTGGCCCAGCGCCGATTGGTGGAAAAGCCTCGGTGACCCACAGCTTGATGGCCTGATCCATGAAGCCCTGCAAAACAGCCCCGACATGCAAGTGGCCAGCGCCCGTGCCCACCAGGCCGAAGCGGCCGCTTACGCCGCCGATGCGTCGCGCATGCCGACCCTGGATGCCAGCGCCGGTGTGACACGCTCGCGGCTGGCCAAGGACCAGGACCCTCTGGGGCAGGGCGATGCCTACTCCACCGTGCGAAAAATCGGCGCCAGCTTCAATTACACCTTTGACCTCTGGGGTGGCCAGCGCGCCGCCTGGGAAGCCGCGCTGGGCCAAGCACGCGCCGCGCAAGTCGACCAGCAGGCCGCACGCCTGACCTTGGCCGCCGATGTGGCCAAGGCCTACAGCGACCTGGGCCAGGCCCATATCGTGCGTGACCTGGCCACCGACGACCTCAAGCGCACCCGGCAGATGCTTGACTTGAGCAAACGCCGCCTGAGCGCGGGTATCGACAGCCAGTATCAGTACCAGCAGACCGAAAGCCTGGAAGCCAGCTCCCAGTCGCAGTTGATCGATGCGCAAAAACAACTGCAGAGCGCCAAGATCGCCCTCGCCGTGTTGCTTGGCAAAGGCCCGGATCGTGGTAATGAACTGGCGCGCCCCAGCGTGCTGACACCGGCTGCCGTCGCCGTACCGTCGGTGCTGCCTGCCGAACTGCTGGGCCGGCGCCCGGACCTGATCGCTGCGCGCTGGCGAGTCGAGGCCGCTAGCAAGGACATTGCGGCGAGCAAGACGCGCTTCTACCCCAACCTCAACCTGAGCGCGAGCGCCGGGGCTGAGTCGTTGCTGGGGGACGCGATGTTCGGCTCGCCGAGCCGCTTCTTCAATATCGCTCCCACGATCTCCCTGCCGATCTTCGATGGCGGCCGCCTGCGCGCCGACCTTGATGCCCGCGATGCCGACTACGACTTGGCCGTGGCGCAGTACAACAAAACCCTGGTGCAAGCCTTGGGTGATATCGGCAACACCCTGTCGCAACTGCGCGAAACCGGCCGGCAGATCCTGGCCCAGCAACATGCCACGGACATTGCCCAGCAGTCCTATGACACCGTGGTTCAGCGTTACGGCTCGGGGATCGGTAACTACCTGGACGTGCTCAGCATCGAGCAGCAATTGCTCCAGGCCCAGCGTCAGTTGGCGACCTTGAATGCCGGGCAAATCGCTTTGTCGATTCAATTGATGCAGGCCCTGGGCGGCGGCTACAGCGCCGACAACGTGGCGTCGACCACCCCAGCCACTCGCACGGAATAATTTGAGGTATTTGTCATGGCCACTGCCGACAGCAACACCGCAACAGACACAAACGACAGCAACCCGCGCAAACGCAAAGTCATGTTGGTTGGCCTTGCGCTGATCGTCATCCTCAGCGTTGTTGGCGTATGGGCCTGGCACGAGTTCTACGGGCGCTTCAACGAGAGCACCGACGACGCCTACGTGAACGGCAACGTGGTGGAAATCACCCCGCTGGTCACCGGCACGGTGGTCAGTATCGGCGCCGACGATGGCGACTTGGTCCACGAAGGCCAGGTGCTGATCAACTTTGACCCGAATGATGCCGCGGTCGGCCTGCAAAGTGCCCAGGCCAATCTGGCGCGCACTGTGCGCCAAGTACGCGGTTTGTACAGCAACGTCGACGGCATGAAGGCCCAGGTCAACGCGCAGAAGGCCGACGTGCAGACCGCCCAGGACAACTTCAATCGGCGTAAAACCCTGGCCCAGGGTGGAGCGATTTCCCAGGAAGAACTGTCCCACGCCCGTGACAGCCTGACCGCCGCGAAGAACGCCCTGACCAACCTTGAGCAGCAACTCAAGACCAGCAACGCGTTGGTGGACGACACGGTGATCTCGTCCCACCCGGACGTGCAAGCTGGCGCCGCGCAATTGCGCCAGGCCTACCTGACCAATGCGCGCAGCACGCTGATCGCTCCGGTCACCGGTTACGTGGCCAAGCGCACCGTGCAACTGGGCCAGCGTGTGCAGCCGGGCACTGCGTTGATGGCGGTGATCCCGCTGAACCAGCTGTGGATCGACGCCAACTTCAAGGAAACCCAACTGCGCGACATGCGCATCGGACAGCCGGTGGACATCGAGTCGGATATCTATGGCAGCGACGTCAAGTTCAGCGGCACCGTCGACAGCCTTGGCGCCGGCACCGGCAGCGCGTTTGCCCTGTTGCCGGCACAGAACGCCACGGGTAACTGGATCAAGATCGTGCAACGGGTGCCGGTGCGTATCCATATCAATGCCGAAGAGCTGGCCAAGCACCCACTGCGCGTGGGCTTGAGCACTGTGGTGAGCGTAGACCTGCACGACCAGAGCGGCCCGGTGCTGGCGCAACAAGCGCCACAAAAAGCCTCGTTCACCACCAACGTGTATGACCGCCAACTGGCTGAAGCCGATGCCATGATCACCCAGTTGATCCATGACAATAGCGTCACCGCTCCCAAGGCTGTGCAGCGCTGATGAGCAATAACGCCTCCTTCACGCCACCCAGCCTGTTGATGGCCACCATTGGCCTGTCGCTGGCGACCTTTATGCAGGTGCTCGACACCACCATCGCCAACGTGGCGTTGCCGACCATTTCCGGCAACTTGGGCGTGAGTTCGGAGCAGGGCACCTGGGTGATCACCTCGTTTGCGGTGAGCAATGCCATCGCCTTGCCGCTCACCGGTTGGTTGAGCCGCCGGTTTGGCGAAGTGAAGCTGTTTCTGTGGGCCACGATCCTGTTTGTACTGGCCTCGTTCCTGTGCGGGATTTCCACGTCCATGCCTGAGTTGATCGGCTTCCGGGTGCTGCAAGGCCTGGTCGCCGGGCCGTTGTACCCGATGACGCAGACCCTGTTGATCGCGGTCTACCCACCGGCGAGGCGCGGCATGGCCCTGGCGTTGTTGGCGATGGTCACGGTGGTCGCGCCGATTGCGGGGCCCATCCTCGGTGGCTGGATCACCGACAGCTACAGCTGGCCTTGGATCTTCTTTATCAATGTACCCATCGGCATCTTTGCGGTGATGGTGGTGCGTTCGCAACTGAAGAAGCGCCCGGTGGTCACCAGTTACCAGCCGATGGATTACGTCGGGTTGTTGAGCTTGATCGTGGGGGTCGGCGCCTTGCAGATCATCCTCGACAAGGGCAACGACCTGGATTGGTTCGAATCCAACTTCATCATCGTCGGCGCGGCGATTTCGGTGATTGCCCTGGCGGTGTTCATCATCTGGGAAATGACCGACAAGCATCCGGTGGTCAACCTGCGCCTGTTTGCCCACCGTAACTTTCGCATCGGCACCATCGTGTTGATCCTGGGCTACGCGGGCTTCTTCGGCATCAACCTGATCCTGCCGCAATGGCTGCAAACCCAGATGGGCTACACCGCCACCTGGGCTGGCCTGGCGGTGGCGCCGATCGGGATCCTGCCGGTGCTGATGTCACCGTTCGTGGGCAAGTACGCGCACAAATTCGACCTGCGCCTGCTGGCGGGGCTGGCGTTCCTGGCGATTGGCCTGAGCTGCTTTATGCGCGCCGGCTTCACCAATGAAGTGGACTTCACCCACATCGCCCTGGTGCAGTTGTTCATGGGCATTGGCGTGGCGCTGTTCTTTATGCCGACCCTGAGCATCCTGATGTCCGACCTGCCCCCGCACCAGATTGCCGACGGCGCGGGCCTGGCGACTTTCCTGCGCACGTTGGGCGGCAGCTTCGCGGCGTCGCTGACCACCTGGATCTGGATTCGCCGGGCCGACCAGCACCATGCGTACATGAGCGAGAACATGACTACCTACGACTCGGCCACCCGTGATGCCTTGCAGGCGCTCGGCGGGGCAGGGCACAAGGCCTATGCGCAACTGGACCAGATCCTCACCAGCCAGGCGTACATGATGTCCACCGTGGATTACTTCACGTTGCTGGGGTGGATGTTCATGGCGTTGATGTTGCTGGTGTGGCTGGCGAAGCCGCCGTTTACCGCAAAAGCGGGGCCGGCTGCTTCGGGGCACTGATCGGCAAGGGCTGGAATGCAATCAAATGTGGGAGTGGGCAAGCCCCCTCCCACATTTTGCTCTCTGTTCACATTGGATCAGGCGCCAGGCAGCGCCAACTGCGGGTTCACAAAATCAAACGCCGCCAACGCAAACCCTTGCTCATCCACCTGCAACGCCCAGCCTTGCTTGTCCCAATCCCCCAGCACAATGCGCTTGGCCGACTGCTCGCCAATCTGCAACTTATGAATGGCGGGGCGATGGGTGTGGCCGTGGACCAGGGTGCGCACGCCAAAGCGCTGCATCACCCGTGGGACTTCCTCGGGCGTCACATCGACGATGTCGTTGGCTTTCATGCGTGTTTGCGCACGGCTTTCACTGCGCAGCTTGCGCGCCAGCTTGTGGCGGGTACGCAAGGGCAGGTGGCGCAGGATAAACAGCACAATCGGGTTACGCAGGATGCGCCGCAGCTTCATATAGCCAAGGTCGCGGGTGCAGAGGCTGTCGCCGTGCATCAGCAGCACAGGTTCGCCATACAACTGCACGACACTCGGGTCCTTGAGCAAGGTGGCGCCTGCTGCTTTGCAGAATGCCTTGCCGATCAGGAAGTCGCGGTTGCCGTGCATGATGAAAATCGGGGTGCCGCTGTCGCTCAGCTCACGCAGAGCCTCGCAAATGGAGCGTTGGAAGGGGGTCATGCCGTCGTCGCCAATCCAGGCTTCAAAGAAGTCCCCCAGAATGTACAACGCCTGGGCGCCACGGGCGCGGCCGTGGAGCAGATCCAGAAACGCCCGGGTAATGTCCGGGCGCGTATCGATCAGATGCAAATCTGAAATCAGCAATATCACCCAACGATCTCGGCTTTCTCGATGATCACGTCTTCGGCTGGAACGTCTTGGTGACCGGCTTTGGACGTGGTGGACACGCCTTTGATCTTGTCGACAACGTCCTTGCCTTCGGTGACTTTACCGAACACGGCGTAGCCCCAACCCTGCACGTTCTTGCCGCTGTGGTTCAGGAAGGCGTTGTCGGCCACGTTGATGAAGAACTGCGCGGAGGCCGAATGCGGCTCCATGGTGCGGGCCATCGCGACGGTGTACTTGTCGTTGGAAAGGCCGTTGTCCGCTTCGTTCTGGATGCTTGGGCGCTTGTCTTTCTTCTCTTTCATGCCTGGCTCGAAACCGCCGCCCTGGACCATGAAGTTGCCGATGACACGGTGGAAAACAGTGTTTTCGTAGTGGCCGGCGTTCACGTATTCGATGAAGTTGGCGACGGTGATCGGCGCTTTTTCGGCGTTCAGTTCGATGACGATGTCACCGTGGTTGGTGGTCAGTTTGACTTGAGTCATGTTCACTACTCTTTCAGGAAATTCGTGGGTTTTGGCGCCGCAGCGCCTGACCTGTTTGGCTAAACGGTGGCCAAGGCGCGCAGTTTAGCGTGCTCGGCGGGAATTTCGAGGTGGTTTTTTACCGCCGGTGCATTAAATGCAGCAGTTTTTGGCCACGCTCTGTCAGCGGCTTGACAGCTTCGGCTATGATAAGCGCTTTGTTTTATCTGGCCTTTAACGGCCACGAACCTGTCTGTTCAAGGATCCTATGAGCAAGCCCACTGTCGACCCTACCTCGAATTCCAAGGCCGGACCTGCCGTTCCGGTCAATTTCCTGCGCCCGATCATCCAGGCGGACCTGGATTCGGGCAAGCACACGCAGATCGTCACCCGCTTCCCGCCAGAGCCCAACGGCTACCTGCACATCGGTCATGCCAAGTCGATCTGTGTGAACTTCGGCCTGGCCCAGGAGTTCGGTGGCGTCACGCACCTGCGTTTCGACGACACCAACCCGGCCAAGGAAGACCAGGAATACATCGACGCCATCGAAAGCGACATCAAGTGGCTGGGTTTCGAATGGTCCGGTGAAGTGCGCTACGCCTCCAAATATTTCGACCAGTTGTTCGACTGGGCCGTCGAGCTGATCAAGGCCGGCAAGGCCTACGTCGACGACCTGACCCCCGAGCAGGCCAAGGAATACCGTGGCACCCTGACCGAGCCGGGCAAGAACAGCCCGTTCCGCGACCGTTCGGTGGAAGAGAACCTGGACTGGTTCGCCCGCATGCGCGCCGGTGAGTTTGCCGACGGCGCCCGCGTACTGCGTGCCAAGATCGACATGGCTTCGCCGAACATGAACCTGCGCGACCCGATCATGTACCGCATCCGCCATGCCCATCACCACCAGACCGGTGACAAGTGGTGCATCTACCCCAACTACGACTTCACCCACGGTCAGTCGGACGCCATCGAAGGCATCACCCACTCTATCTGCACCCTGGAATTCGAAAGCCATCGTCCGCTGTACGAGTGGTTCCTCGACAGCCTGCCGGTTCCGGCACATCCGCGTCAGTACGAATTCAGCCGCCTGAACCTGAACTACACCATCACCAGCAAGCGCAAGCTCAAGCAACTGGTCGATGAGAAGCACGTGTTTGGTTGGGATGACCCGCGCATGTCGACCCTGTCGGGCTTCCGCCGTCGTGGCTACACCCCGGCGTCGATCCGCAACTTCTGTGACATGGTCGGCACCAACCGTTCCGACGGCGTGGTTGACTTCGGCATGCTCGAATTCAGCATCCGCCAGGATCTGGACGCCAACGCCCCGCGCGCCATGTGCGTGCTGCGCCCGTTGAAAGTCGTGATCACCAACTACCCGCAAGACCAGGTCGAGAACCTCGAACTGCCGCGTCATCCGCAAAAAGAAGAACTGGGCGTGCGCAAGCTGCCGTTCGCCCGTGAAATCTACATCGACCGTGATGACTTCATGGAAGAGCCGCCAAAAGGCTACAAGCGCCTGGAGCCGAATGGCGAAGTGCGCCTGCGCGGCAGCTACGTGATCCGTGCCGACGAAGCCATCAAGGACGCCGATGGCAACATCGTCGAACTGCGCTGCTCGTACGACCCAGACACCCTGGGCAAGAACCCTGAAGGCCGCAAGGTCAAGGGCGTGGTTCACTGGGTGCCGGCTGCGGCCAGTATCGAGTGCGAAGTGCGTCTGTACGATCGCCTGTTCCGTTCGCCGAACCCCGAGAAGGCTGAAGACAGCGCCAGTTTCCTCGACAACATCAACCCTGACTCCCTGCAAGTCCTCACTGGTTGTCGTGCCGAGCCATCGCTTGGCGACGCACAGCCGGAAGACCGTTTCCAGTTCGAGCGCGAAGGTTACTTCTGCGCGGATATCAAGGACTCGAAACCTGGTGCTCCGGTATTCAACCGTACCGTGACCTTGCGTGATTCGTGGGGCCAGTGATTTAGTCTTAAGGGATTCATCGTGCTAACGATCTACAACACGCTCAGCAAGACCAAAGAAGTCTTCAAGCCGCTGGATGGCAACAAGGTGCGCATGTACGTGTGCGGCATGACCGTGTACGACTACTGCCACATCGGCCACGGCCGCAGCATGGTTGCCTTCGACCTGGTGACCCGCTGGCTGCGTTTCAGCGGCTATGACTTGACCTATGTGCGCAACATCACCGACATCGACGACAAGATCATCAACCGCGCCAACGAAAACGGCGAGTCGTTCGACGCGTTGACCGAGCGCATGATCGCCGCCATGCACGAGGACGAGGCGCGCCTCAACATCCTCAAGCCGGACATGGAGCCGCGTGCCACGGACCATATCCCTGGCATGCACGCGATGATCCAGACCCTGATCGACAAGGGTTACGCCTATGCCCCAGGCAATGGCGACGTGTACTACCGCGTCGCCAAGTTCATGGGCTACGGCAAGCTGTCGCGCAAAAAGATCGAAGACCTGCGCATCGGTGCGCGCATCGAAGTCGACGAAGCCAAGCAAGACCCCCTCGACTTCGTGCTGTGGAAAGCCACCAAGCCCGGCGAGCCGAGCTGGGAATCGCCGTGGGGCGCCGGGCGTCCGGGTTGGCACATCGAATGCTCGGTGATGTCCACCTGCTGCCTGGGCGAGACCTTCGACATTCATGGCGGCGGCAGCGACCTTGAGTTCCCGCACCACGAAAACGAAATCGCCCAGAGCGAAGCCGCCACCGGCAAGACCTACGCCAACGCCTGGATGCACTGCGGCATGATCCGCATCAATGGCGAGAAGATGTCCAAGTCCCTGAACAACTTCTTCACCATTCGCGACGTGCTGGAAAAGTACCACCCGGAAGTGGTGCGTTACCTGCTGGTGTCCAGCCACTACCGCAGCGCCATCAACTACTCGGAAGACAACCTCAAGGACGCCAAGGGCGCCCTGGAGCGGTTCTACCACGCGTTGAAAGGTTTGCCCGTGGTTGCGCCCGCTGGCGGCGAAGCCTTCGTGGCACGCTTCACTGAAGTCATGAACGACGACTTCGGCACCCCCGAAGCCTGCGCCGTGTTGTTCGAGATGGTGCGCGAGATCAATCGCCTGCGCGAGAGTGATCTCGACGCGGCGGCGGGCCTGGCGGCGCGTCTGAAGGAACTGGCCAGCGTGCTGGGCGTGTTGCAGATGCAAGCCGATGACTTCCTGCAAGCCGGCGCCGAAGGGCGTGTGGATGCGGCGCAGGTGGATGCGCTGATCCAGGCGCGTCTGGCGGCTCGGGCTGGTAAAGACTGGGCGGAATCCGACCGTATCCGTGACCAACTCACCGCGATGGGTGTGGTGTTGGAAGACGGCAAGGGCGGGACGACATGGCGGTTGGCTGATCAGGCCTGATCGTTGATTGCTGAATGAAAAACGCCCCGACTGGTTCGGGGCGTTTTTTTGCACGTCGTTTTAGTGAGCGGCTCACCCGATAACAGTGTGTCAGCCGAACCCTCTGCCGACAGTGCCGCCGTCTTCGAAGCCTCGCTAAAGCTCGACATCTCCCACAGGGGATTGGCGTCTACAGTCTGGCTGTGTTCTACCTGCCCACATTTTTTACCGTGTTCGCCTAAGCGCTCAGCGGCGGCTGCTGACCTCGGCCGGCACATCATCCCCGGCCATACGCTTGCGAAACAGCGCTGTACGCGCGAGCAGCAAAGTAGTCACTGGCACGGTGATCGCCAACAAAATCGGAATCAACCAGCCGTGCAACACCGGCCCGGACTTGAGCACTGAAAAGTAGATGATCGACGCCAGTGCCACACACCAGGCGCCCAACGTCGAGGCCAGTGCCGGCGGGTGCATGCGCTGGAAGAAGTCTTTCATACGCAGCAACCCGATCGCGCCAATCAGCGCAAATACGCTGCTGAGCACCAGCAGTATCGCGACGATCACTTCAACCCACAGTGGCAACACGTCCATATTGATCATTCAATCACCTCGCCACGCAGCAGGAATTTGGCCAGGGCAAACGAGCCGACGAAGCCGAACAGCGCGATCAGCAGCGCCGCTTCAAAGTAGGTGTCACTGGCATAACGAATGCCCAGCACCAACATCATCAGCATCGCCAGTATGTACAGGTAGTCCAGCGCCAGTACCCGGTCCTGAGCCGACGGGCCTTTGAACAAGCGCACCAGGGTCAGCACCATGGCCAGGGAGAACAGGAACAGGCTGAACAAGATTGCGTTGGAGAGTAGGGCGCTCATTCGAAGATCTCCATCAATGGCCGCTCGTAGGCGCTTTTGAAATGTTCGATGAAGGCCGCTTCGTCATCCAGGTCGAAGACGTGCAGCAGCAGGATGCTGCGGTCCAGCGCCAGTTCCGACCAGATGGTGCCGGGCACCACGGTGGTGATCATCGACAGGGCGGCAAGGCCGTTGGCGTCACGCAAGTCCAGGGGGATCTTGATGAAGCGCGAACGCGGTGGGCGCGAGCCGCATGTCAGCACGCCCCACGCCACTTGCAGGTTGGAGGCAATCACGTCGCGCCCCACCAGGAAGAACAGGCGGATGATGACCCCAGGTTGGCGGATGCGGATCGGCAGCGGGCGCAACGGCGCCATCAGCAGCGGGGCGAGAATGCCCAGCGCAGCACCCAACAGCAGATGGCCAGGGCTGACGGACAGGTTCAGCACTAGCCACAGCACCCACAATGCCAGGGATAGCCACGGTGCAGGCAGCAGGCGTTTCATGGTTGCACCTCCAGGGCGGCCGTCTTGGCTTCAGGGCTGAGCACGGGACGCGTGGCCATGACGGCCATCACGTAGCTTTCCGGGTTGTTCAGGCTTTCGGCCGTGGCCTGGGTGTAGCGCATGAGCGGCTCGGCCTTGAAGGTCAAAAGGATGCTCAAGCCGAGCAGGAAGAAGATCGGCACGCACTCGTAACGGCGCAGCAACGGCGATGGACGCTCCTCCGGTGTCCAGAAGCGCTGGATGCCCAGGCGGGCGAAGGCGATCAACGAGGCCAGACCGGACAGGATCAGCAATGCCATCAGGCCCCACGCCGCCGGGCGGATTGGCCCTTCGAGGCCGCTGCCAAGGCCCAGTGGATTGACCAGCGCACTCAACAGGCTGAGCTTGCCGATAAACCCGGACAGCGGCGGCATGCCGATAATCAATAGCGCGCAGGCGACAAAGCTTAAGCCGAGGAACGCCATGGTCCACGGAATTACCTGGCCGACCACCGCCTTCTGCTCGTCATCCAGGTTCACGCCAGGGCGCGGATGCAGGGATTCCATGGCCCTGGGCAGTGCATCGATTTCCTCATCCAGCGGCAGGTCGTTGGCCGAACGTGAACGCTCGATCAGTTCTGCCAGCAGGAACAACGCACTTAATGCCAGCGTTGAGCTGACCAGATAGAACAGCGCCCCAGCGGTCAGGCTCGGCTGGGCAAAACCCACCGACGACAGCAGGATCCCCGCTGACACCAGGATGCTCAGGCTCGCCATGCGCTCCAGCCGCTGCGCCGCCACCATCGCCAACCCCGCGCAGACGATGGTCGCCATGCCGCCATACACCAGCCAGTCACCCCCAAACAGCGCCGAAGCGCCGGCCTGGCCGGAGAACAGCAGCGTCCACAGGCGCAGCACGGTGTACACGCCGACCTTGGTCATGATCGCAAACATCGCCGCCACCGGCGCGCTGGCCGAGGAGTAGGCGGGGGCCAGCCAGAAGTTCAGCGGCCACATGCCGGCTTTCGCCAAAAATGCCGTCGCCAGGATTGCTGCACCGGCGTGCAGCAGGCCGCGGTCGGCCTCCGGTACCAGCGGGATTTTCAGCGCCAGGTCAGCAAAATTCAGCGTGCCGGTGACGCCGTAGATCATCGCCGCACCAATCAAGAACAGCGACGACGCCAGCAGGTTGATCGCGATGTAATGCAGCCCCGCCGACACCCGCGCGCGGCCTGAGCCGTGCAGCATCAAGCCATAGGACGCTGCCAGCAGCACCTCGAAGAACACGAACAGGTTGAACAGGTCGGCAGTCAGGAACGCGCCGTACAACCCCATCATTTGCACCTGGAACAGCGCATGGAAACTGGTGCCCGCGCGGTCCCAGCGGGCCATCGCGAACAGCAGCGCGCTCACGCCGATGATCCCGGTGAGTACCAGCATCAGTGCCGACAGCTGATCCACCACCAGCACAATGCCGAACGGCACTTGCCAGTTGCCCGGCAGGTACACGCCGATCGAGCCAGGGCCGCCTTTTTGTGTCCAGTACAGCAGTAACACTGCGATACCCAGGCCGATCACGCTGGAGAACAGGTTGATCTTGGCTTTGAGCGGGCGGCGCTTTTCGCCAAGCATCAGCATCAGCCCGGCGGTGAGCAGCGGCAGCAGGATGGGCGCGACGATCAGTTGATTGACCCAATTCATTCCTTGGGCTCCCGGCCGTCCACATGGTCCGTGCCGGTCAGGCCACGGGAGGCCAGCAGCACCACCAGGAACAAGGCGGTCATGGCGAAGCTGATCACGATGGCCGTCAGCACCAGCGCCTGGGGCAGCGGGTCGGTGTAGTTGAGCAGGTCTTGCGGCACGCCGTCCTTGATGATCGGCTCCTTGCCGATAAACAGGCTGCCCATGCTGAAAATGAACAGGTTGACCCCGTACGACAATAGGCACAGGCCCATTACCACCTGGAACGTCCGTGGGCGCAGGATCAGCCAGACGCCGGAGGCCGCCAGGACCCCAATGGCAATTGCAATGACTTCTTCCATCAGGCGGCTCCTTCAGTTGCGGCGACTACTTTGGCCTGGTTGCTCGGTTTGTGCGCGCGCACCGACTGGTGGCCGAGGGCGGTGAGCATCAACAGGGTTGAACCGACGACCATCGCGTACACCCCGACGTCGAAGAACAGCGCGCTGGCGACATGGATATCGCCCAGCAGCGGCAGGCTGAAATGCCAAGTGTGGGTGGTGAGGAACGGGTAGCCGACAAACAACGCACCCAGCCCGGTGAGGGTCGCCGAGAGCAACCCGAAGCCCATCCAGCGCATCGGCCGCAGGCTCATCTGCGCCTCGACCCACTGTGTACCGGCCACCATATATTGCAAGATAAACGCCACCGACATCACCAGCCCCGCGACAAACCCGCCGCCCGGTTGGTTGTGGCCGCGCATGAACAGGTAGAACGACACCACCAGCGCAATTGGCAGCAGCAGGCGCACCAACACCGCCGGCACCATCATAAAGCCCAGGGCGGTGTCGCTGGCCTGGCGCGGGTTGACCAGGTCGGTGGCCACGTCCGGCGCCAGTTGGCGCTGTTGCGCAGGCAGTTGCATGCTCTCCTTGGATGGGCGGAAACGCCGCAGCAGGGCGTACACCGTCAGCGCCACGGCGCCGAGCACGGTGATTTCGCCGAGGGTGTCGAAGCCCCGGAAGTCCACCAGCATCACGTTCACCACATTGCTGCCGCCGCCTTCGGGCAGGGCGCGGCTGAGGTAGAACGAGGAAATATCGTTGGGCGTCTGGCGGGTCAACATCGCGTAGGACAGCAGCGCCATGCCGCCGCCCACCACGGTGGACAGCAGGAAGTCACGCAGGCGGCGAATGCGTGCTTTGCGCAGCGAGCTTGGCAGGGGCGAAACCTCTTCGATCCGCCGAGGCAGCCAGCGCAGGCCGAGCAGGATCAGCACGGTGGTGACCACTTCGACCACCAGTTGGGTCAACGCCAGGTCGGGGGCGGAGAACCACACGAAGGTGATGCAGGTCATCAGGCCGCACACGCTGACCATGGTCAGGGCCGCCAGCCGGTGGTACTTGGCTTGCCACGCGGCGCCCAGGGCGCAAGCGATTGCCAGCAGCCACAGGGTGACGAAGACGATAGACCCCGCAATCTTCGGGCGGTCGCCCCAACTGAGGCCACTGTTGAGCATCGGGATCAGGGCGCCGATCACCGCGACGATCACCAGCAGGAACAACTGGGTTTGCAGGCGCTTGGTGCTGATGCGTTTCTCGATCTTGCGCACGCCGCGCATCATCACCACCAGGCAACGCTCGAAGCCGCGCTTGCCGTTGAAGTAGCCCACCAGCGGCGGGTACTTGAAGCGCCCGCGCTTGAGCTGCTTGCGCAACATCAGGTAGAGCACCACGCCGCCGCTCATGGCCACCAGGCTCATGATCATCGGCGCGTTCCAGCCGTGCCAGATCGCCAGGCTGTACTGCGGCAGCACACCGCCCACCACCGGCAGTGCGGCGGCAGCGAGGATCGAGCCGACCACCTGGGCCGGGAAAATGCCTACCAGCAGGCAGGTGAACACCAGCAACTCGACCGGGGCGCGCATCCAGCGTGGCGGCTCGTGGGGCGTGTGGGGCAGGTCGGTCGCGGGCGGACCGAAGAACACATCAACGGTAAAACGCAGCGCATAGGCCACGCTGAAGGTGCCGGCGATAGTCGCGATCACCGGCAGGGCGATTTCCACCCACTGGGTTGCAGAGATAAACACCGTTTCGGCGAAGAACATCTCTTTGGACAGGAAGCCGTTGAGCAACGGCACGCCGGCCATGGATGCACTGGCCACCATCGCCAGGGTCGCGGTAAACGGTATCAGACGCACCAGACCGCTGAGCTTGCGGATATCCCGCGTGCCGCTTTCGTGGTCGATGATGCCCGCCGCCATGAACAGCGAGGCTTTGAAGGTGGCGTGGTTGAGAATATGGAACACTGCGGCGACGGCCGCGAGCGGGCTGTTAAGGCCCAGCAATAAGGTGATCAGCCCGAGGTGGCTGATGGTGGAGTAGGCCAACAAGCCCTTGAGGTCATTCTGGAACATGGCGCAGTAAGCGCCGAGGAGGAGGGTGAGGGCGCCGGCGCCGCCGACGATCCAGAACCATTCTTCGCTGCCCGACAGCGACGGCCACAGGCGGGCCAGCAGGAACACGCCGGCCTTCACCATCGTCGCCGAATGCAGGTAGGCAGACACTGGCGTCGGTGCGGCCATGGCGTGGGGCAGCCAGAAGTGGAACGGGAACTGCGCGCTTTTGCTCAAGGCACCGATCAGTACCAGGGCCAGCATCACCGGGTACAGCGCGTGCGCGCGGATCTGATCGCCCGCCGCCAGCACCACGTCCAGGTCATAGCTGCCGACGATATGCCCCAGCAACATCACACCCGCCAACAGGCACAGGCCGCCTGCGCCGGTGACCATCAGGGCCATGTAGGCGCCGCGTCGTGCATCGGCACGGTGATGCCAATAGCCGATCAACAGGAACGAGAACAGGCTGGTCAGTTCCCAGAAGAACACGATCTGGACCAGGTTGCCGGAGATCACCAGCCCGAGCATGGCGCCCATGAACGCCAGGAAAAACGCGAAGAACCGCGGCACCGGGTCGTCCGGCGACATGTAGTAGCGCGCATACAGCGCCACCAGCGTGCCGATGCCGAGCACCAGCATCGAGAACAGCCAGGCAAACCCGTCCATGCGCAACACGAAGTTCAGCCCAAGGCTGGGCAACCACATGAATTCTTCGCGGATCACGCCACCGTGGGCGATCTGGGGGTAGAGCAGGGCGACTTGAACGGTTCCGACCAGGGCCACGAGGCCAGCCAGCAGGGATTCGGTGTTACGTGCATTGTGCGGCAGCAAGGCCGCCAGACAGCTGCCAATGAACGGCAGAAGCAGTAGAACTATCAGGGACATAGGCTTCTAATCTGCGGGAGTTTGGGATGCATCATACGTGCCGCTTTGGCGATCACCAAATGGCAAGATGTGGCAGGATCCTACAAGGTAGGCTGAAACTTCCCGTTTGGCATTGTTTCAGACCTAAGCGCTCCCCGGGGTGAGGGAGCTTGCTCCCGCTGGGCTGCGCAGCAGCCCCAGTCCAATACAGTCACCTCAATTCTGACGCTCGTGCTCCAACGCGTCCTCCAGCGCCTGAGACTTTTGCCCACGCGTCTTCATCTCACTCACAATCACCGCCACCACAATCAACACCGCCCCCAGCATCGCAATCGGCGGGAAGCGCTCGCCGGCAATCCGCCCGACCACGCCTGCCCACACCGGCTCACCGGCATAGATCAACGTGGCCCGCGTCGGCGAAACGCTTTGCTGTGCCCAGTTCATCGCGACCTGGATCACCGCGCTGGTCAGGCCCAGGCCTACCGCGCTGAACAGCAGCAACCACGAAAACCCCGGCAATGCCTCGCCCATCGGCACCACCATCAGGAACGACAATAGCGACGCCGTGGCCAGTTGCACCACCGTCACCCGGCGTACGTCCACCTGCCCGGCAAATGCACTGATCAAAATGATCTCGGCCGCAATCGCTATCGCGCCGATCAAGGTCGCGATTTCCCCAGGGCTGAAATTCAACGAAGCCCCCGCAGGCCCGGTCAACAACATCAACCCGGCAAATGCCAGCATGATGCCAATGCTCGGCATCAACCCCGGGCGACGGCCCAGCACCAGCCATTGCAGCAGCGGCACGAATGGCACATACAGCGCGGTGATAAATGCCGACTGGCTGCTCAGGATCGTCTGCAGGCCGATGGTCTGCAAGCCGTAGCCGAACATGATCGCGACCCCGATAAACACACCCGCCTTGAGTTCGAACAACGTCAGGTCACGCAGGGTTCGCAAGGAAAAGAACCCGACCACAATCGCCGCCGCCGCAAAACGCAGGCCCACGAAAAACATCGGCCCGCTGACGGTCATGGCGTGTTGCACCAGCAAAAACGTGCCGCCCCAGATCATGGTGATAAACACCAGGATGCATTCGGCTTTGCTGAAACGGTTGAAACGCGAAGGGGTTTTGGCGGTGGTCATGGCGGCTCTGGTCTTGCAAGGGAAAGGCACGGACCGCACAATGCGCCGCACGCTGGGCAGTATACTGCGCACACCCACCCAATGAGCAATATAGTGCACAAAGAAAATCCACAACGCGCCTCGGTCTTGCAACACGTCAGCCAGAACGTTCGTCGCCTGCGCCATGCTGCCGACCTCAGCCAGACCGCACTCTCGGAAAAATCCGGGGTCAGCCGGCGCATGCTGGTGGCCATCGAAGCCGGCGAAAAGAACGTCAGCCTGTCCACCCTCGACCGCGTGGCCGAAGCGTTGGACGTGGCCTTCAGCGACCTGATCCAGGCCCCGGATGTGCGCGATCACAGCCGCATCAACGAACTGGCCTGGGCGGGGGAAATCGACGGCAGCAAAGCGGTGTTGCTGGCCAAGGCCACGGCGCGGCGCGAGGTCGAGTTATGGGAGTGGCGTCTTGAACCGGGCGATCGTTATTGCCCGGACCCCGACCTTGAGGGGTGGAGCGAGCAACTGTTCGTCTTCGAGGGCAGCCTGACGTTGGTGGTCGGTGAGCAGGAAAATACCATCGGCGCCGGCGAATTCTTCATGTTCGCCAGCCACCAGCCCCATGCCTATCGCAATGACGGCCAGGTCGCCGTGCGCTTTGTGCGCAATGTGGTGATCTAACTGTTCGCCAGGCAACAGTGGATGCACACTTTGCTGGTTTGAAACGCTGCGTATAACCAGATTTTCACAGCAAACCACTGATTTTATTGCCGATTAAATTCAGGCACGACTCCTGCAGTTACTCCGATATTCCCTCGGAGCCTGGAGTCGGCCCATGTCAGCCCATCCTCAACACCCTGCCCATATCATCCGCTCGGACGCGGAGGCCATCGAGGTCGCCACGCGCCTGGCCGAGCGTTTTGCCGTCGACGCCAGCGTGCGCGACCGCGACCGTCGCTTGCCGGTGGACGAACTCGACGAATTTTCCGCCAGCGGCTTGTGGGGCATCACCGTTCCCAAGGCTTACGGCGGTGCCGGGGTGTCCTATGTGACGGTGGCCGAGGTGATCAAGTTGATCTCCGCCGCCGACCCGTCTTTGGGGCAAATCCCGCAGAACCACCTCGGTGTGGTGGACATCCTGCTGCAAACCGCCACCGAGGAACAAAAGAACCACTATTTCGGCAAGGTGCTCGCGGGCTACCGGTTCGGCAATGCCTTCTCCGAGGCCAAGAGCAAAAACGCCGGCACCTTCGACACTCAGATCCGCTTTCACGGCGATACCGCGCAAATCAACGGCGAAAAGTTCTACTGCACCGGCGCGCTGTTCGCCCATATCGTGCCCACGGTGGGCAATAACGAGAACGGCCAGGCGTTCATCGGCCTCGTCGAGCGCGATGCGCCAGGCCTGACCGTGATCGACAACTGGGACGGCTTCGGCCAGCGCACCACTGCCAGTGGCGGTGTGACCCTCGACGGTGTGACCGTACCTTTGAGCGCGGTGATCCCCGCCCACCTGGCGTTTGACCAACCCACGGCCGACGGCCCGATTTCGCAAATCATCCAGGCGGCAGTCGACACCGGCATCGCCCTCGGCGCCCTTGAGCAAGCCAAGATTTATGCCCGTCAGGCGCGGCCGTGGATCGACAGCCAACAGGATCACGGCTGGCAAGACCCGTTCACCATCGCCGCCATCGGCGACCTGCAATGGCGCGTGCACGGCACCGAAGCGATCCTGGCCAAGGCCGGTATCGCCGTGGACCAAGCCCTCGCCGAACCGAATGAAGACACCGTCGCCCACGCCTCGTTGGTGGTGGCCCAGGCCAAAGTGCTGTCGGCCGAAACCGCCTTGCTCGCCAGCAGCAAACTGTTCGAACTGGCCGGTACCCGCTCGGTCACCGCCAAGCACAACCTCGACCGCTTCTGGCGCAATGCGCGTACCCACACCCTGCACGACCCGGCCCGCTGGAAATACCACCTGATCGGCAACTTCGTGCTCAACGGCGTGAAACCTGCGCGCCACGCCTGGAACTGAGGACCTGACCCATGACCGCACTGACGCTCGCACGCCAACTGCTGGACAGCACCCGCCGCCATGTCGAAAAAAGCGACGACCCCTATGTGATCAGCCGCTTCGGCGACTTGCAGATCCGCGTCGACGTGGCCGCTGCCTTGCTTGAACGTGCCGACACCCACCCCAGCCCGGTGGCTGCCACCGAAGCACAGATCGCCGCCGCCGAGGCCCTGATCGCGGCCAGCAACGCCGAATTCGAACTGACCGGCCAACGCACCGCATTGCCCTCGACCGTCGATGATCCGTTGCGCTGGAAATACCAGGTTGTCGGCAACTACCACCTCAACGGAGTGCTTTGATGACCCGTGAAATCCGCTTGAATGCCTTCGACATGAACTGCGTCGGCCACCAATCTCCCGGCCTGTGGGCGCACCCGCGTGACCGGTCGTGGCAGTACAAGGACCTGGAATACTGGACCGACCTGGCGAAAATCCTCGAGCGCGGCAAGTTCGACGGCCTGTTTATCGCCGATGTGCTGGGCATCTACGACGTGTACAACGGCAACGGCGACGCGGCGATTCGCCAAGCCACCCAAGTGCCGGTCAATGACCCGCTGTCGCTGATCGCACCGATGGCGCTGGTCACCGAACACCTGGGGTTTGGGCTCACCGCTTCGTTGTCCTTTGAACATCCGTATCCGTTCGCCCGCCGACTGTCGACCCTCGACCACCTGACCAAGGGCCGCATCGGTTGGAACATCGTGACCTCTTACCTGGAAAGTGGCGCCAAGAACCTCGGCCAGAAAGCCCAGACCGAACACGACGCACGCTACGACTACGCCGAGGAATACCTGCAGGTTTGCTACAAGCTCTGGGAAGGCAGTTGGGAAGAAGGCGCGGTCCTGCGTGACCGCGAACGGCGGATTTTCAGCGACCCGAGCAAAATCCACGAAATCCGCCACGTCGGCAAACACTTCCAGGTGCCCGGCATTCACCTGTGCGAGCCGTCACCGCAACGCACGCCGGTGCTGTACCAGGCCGGCGCGTCCAGCCGCGGCAAACAGTTCGCCGCCGAGCAGGCCGAGTGCGTGTTCGTCGCCGCGCCGTCCAAGGTGCTGCTGAAAAAGACCGTGGCCGACATCCGCCGCCGTGCGGCCGAAGCCGGGCGTGATCCGAAGAAAATCCTGATCTTCAACTTGCAGACGGTGATCGTCGACGAGACTGACGCCAAGGCTAAAGCCAAGTTTGACGAGTACAAATCCTACGTCAGCTACGAAGGTGCGATGGCGTTGATTTCCGGCTGGACCGGCATCGACTTCAGCCAGTTCAAACCCGATGAGCCGCTCAAGCATGTGCACACCAATGCCATTCAATCGGCGGTAGAAGCGTTCTCTACGGCGGACCCGAACAAGGTTTGGACGCCGAATGAACTGGCCGATTGGGTCGGCATCGGTGGTTTTGGCCCACTGTTCGTCGGCGGCCCGGAAACCGTGGCGGATCTGCTCCAGGAATGGGTGGAAGAGACCGACGTGGACGGCTTCAACCTGGCCTATGCGCTGACCCATGAAACCTTTGTCGACGCTGTGGAATGGCTGGTGCCGGAGTTGCAGAAACGTGGCGTGTACAAGACCGAATACGCCCAGGGCACGTTGCGCGAGAAGTTGTTTGGCGACGGCGCAAGGTTGGGAGCCAATCACCCAGGCGCCGGCTATCGCGATCTATCTGGTGCACAAAATTCCAATGTGGGAGGGGGCTTGCCCCCGATAGCGGTGGCTCAATCAAAGGTGTTCTAACTGACACACTGCCATCGGGGGCAAGCCCCCTCCCAAAGTTGCCCTGTGGTGATCCAAACCATCCAGCCAGCGGACCACCGCACGCCAACCCCCCAATAGGAGCAAACCCCTATGAGCGTGCTCGAACCAAAGGCCTCTCTGGAGCACCTGCGCCACTGGTCGCAACTCACGCCGTTGCACATCGCCTTGCGCCACAAGCGCCAGGGCCGGTGGTACGCCTGGCGTTGGATCGACGCCTTGCGCGACGTCGAACGCCTGGCCGATGGTTTGCGCCAGCAAGGTTTCGGCGAACAGTCACGCTTGGTGCTCAGCGGCGCCTTTGAGCCGAACCTGCTGTTGCTGGCGTTGGCGGCCCAGTCTGTCGGCGCACAGGTGCTGACGTTGGCCGATAACCTTGAGCCGCAGGCGCTGGAGCAACACCTGTGGCGTATCCATCCCAGCCACGCCTACGTTCAAGGTCGCCAGCGCGATTGGACGTTCACCCAGCGTTTGGATTTCGCCCAACTACTCGGCCCGGTCGAGCCCGCGCAGCATGTGCAGCGCTGGTGGCAACCCACCGGCGAAACCGCACTGTGGAGTGAAGAGGGCACCCACTGGCAAGGCGGCCTGGCGGTGCTGCTGGAGCAATGGCTGAGCAGCGGCCACGGCCTGGCGTTCCCGGAAAGCCTGGCCTCGGCGCAGCGTGATCGCAGTGAAGTGGCGCCCACTGGCCTGCTGCTGTCGCCCGAGCGGTTACAGCACTTGGCCGAGGAGATCGAAAGCCGCCTGGCACCCCAGGGTACCTGGCGTCGACGCCTGTGCGACTGGGCCATCGCCCATCCGCAAAGCGGCCTGCGGCAGTTGCTGAAGAACCGCGTGCGCAAACTGTTGGGTTTCCAGCGCCTGGCGTACATCTGGCAGCCCCTCAAATCCACTGCCGAGCCGGTGTGGCTGGCTGAATTCAAACGGGATATCGCATGAGCGACGCTATTCTCCAGGTGCGCGATATCTCGCTGTCGTTCAAAGGGGTCAAGGCCATCAACGCCTTGTCTTTTGATGTGCAGCGCGGCGAGATCTGCGCGTTGATCGGCCCCAACGGCGCCGGTAAAAGTTCGTTGCTCAACGTGCTCAATGGCGTGTATCGCTTTGACGCCGGCGAGATCGTCTTCGAACAGCAACATTTCCACCGTATCGATCCCTTGAGTGCAGCGCGTCGCGGCATTGGCCGTACCTTCCAGAACAACGCGCTGTTCAAGAAGATGAGCGTGCTCGACAACCTCCTCACGGGGCTGTCGCGACACATGCGCAGCAGCTTTATCGAGCAGGCCCTGGGCTTGCCCCGCGCGCGCCGAGAGGCAGAGGCGTTTCGCCTGCGCGGCCAAGCCATTCTTGAGTTTCTTGAGTTGCAGGCCCACCGCGATGTGCTGGTGGGCAACCTGTCCTACGGCCTGCAAAAGCGTGTGGAGCTCGGCCGCGCGCTGATCGCGGGTCCGACCTTGTTGCTGCTCGACGAACCCATGGCCGGTATGAACGCCGAAGAGAAACAGGACATGGCGCGTTTCGTGGCCGACGTGAACCGCGACCTCGGCACCACCGTGGTGTTGATCGAACATGACATGGGCGTGGTGATGGGCCTGTCCGACCATGTGGTGGTGCTCGATTACGGGCGCAAGGTTGGTGACGGCACGCCGGCACAGGTGCAGGCCAACCCCGAGGTGATCGCCGCTTACCTGGGAGCCGTCCACTGATGACTTTCTTCTTCGAAACCCTGCTCGGCGGTCTGCTCGCCGGCACCATGTACTCCCTGGTCGCGATCGGTTTTGTGCTGATCTACAAGGCCAGCGGCGTGTTCAATTTCGCCCAGGGCGCGATGCTGCTGTTTGCCGCGCTGACCTTCGTCAGCCTGCATGACCAGGGCGTGCCGTTTGCCCTGGCGTTGCTGCTGACGGTGATCGTGATGATCGTCGGCGCGTTGCTTATCGAGCGCTTGGTCTTGCGCCCGCTGGTGAACCGCTCGCAGATCACCCTGTTCATGGCCACCTTGGGGCTGTCGTTCATTATCGAAGGCCTGGCCCAGGGCGTGATGGGCTCGCAGGTGCGTGCGCTGGACTTGGGCATTGATGATGTGCCGCTGTTTATCGGCCCGCTGATGCTCAGCCAGTTCGACCTGATTGCCGCCGTCGCCGCCGTGGTGCTGGTGACGGTGCTCGCGCTGCTGTTCAACAAGACCCGCATCGGCGTGTCCCTGCGCGCAGTGGCGGATGACACCACGGCGGCGCTGTCCATTGGCATCAACCTCAACCGCATCTGGCAGATCGTGTGGGCGGTGGCTGGCATTGTCGGGCTGGTGGCGGGGTTGCTGTGGGGCGCACGCCAAGGGGTGCAGTTCTCGCTGTCGCTGGTGGTGCTCAAGGCGTTGCCGGTGTTGATCATCGGCGGCTTTACCTCGATTGGCGGCGCGATTGTCGGCGGGCTGATCGTCGGCGCGGCGGAGAACCTCGCCGAGGTGTACATCGGCCCGCTGATCGGCGGCGGCATCACGCCGTGGTTTGCCTACGTCCTGGCCCTGGCCTTCCTGTATATCCGTCCCGCCGGCCTGTTCGGCGAGCGTGCCATCGAGCGAGTCTGAAACCATGTCGATTCCTGTTGCTCAACACATCGCGCCACTGTTGCTGGTACCGCGACGCGTGCCGTGGGGCCTGCTCGGTCTGCTGGCGTTGGCGTTTGTCGTGGTGCCACTGTGGGGCAATGACTATTGGCTCAATGCGATCCTGATCCCGTTCCTGGTGCTGTCGCTGGCCGGGCTGGGCTTGAACCTGCTGACCGGTTACACCGGGCAAACGTCGGTGGGCGCGGCGGGTTTCATGGCGGTCGGCGCCTTCGCGACCTACGGCTTCCTGCTGCGCTTGCCGGAGCTGGGCTTGCCGGTGGCGCTGCTCGGCGGCGGGGTTATCAGTGCGTTGGTGGGCTTGCTGTTTGGGCTGCCCAGCTCGCGCATCAAGGGCTTCTACCTGATGGTCACCACATTGGCCGCGCAGTTTTTCCTGGAGTGGCTGTTCGTCAAATTCCCCTGGTTCTACAACTACGGCTCGTCCGGCACCATCTCGGCGCCCAAGCTGGCGCTGTTCGGCCACGACCTCAACACGCCGCTGGGCCGCTACTGGCTGACGCTGGTCACGGTGCTGTTGTTGACCTGGACCGCCGTGAACCTGGTGCGCAGCCAGGTAGGACGCAACTGGATGGCGATTCGCGACATGGACACCGCCGCCGCCGTGGTCGGCATCCCGGTGGTGCGCTACAAGCGCCTGGCGTTTGCGGTCAGCTCGTTTTACCTCGGTATTGCCGGTGCATTGTGGGCCTTTGCCTACCTGGGCACGGCCAGCGCCAGCAGCTTCGATATCAACCGCTCATTCCAGATCCTGTTCATCATCATTATCGGCGGCATGGGCAGCATCGCCGGCAACTTCGTCGGCGCAGCGTTTATCAGCTTGCTGCCGATTTTCCTCAGTCACGCCGGGCAAGCCGTGTTTGGCGGTTCGGTGGACGCAGGGCAGTTGCAGAACCTGCAGAAAATCATCTTTGGCGTATTAATCATCGTGTTCCTGATCAAGGAACCCGAGGGCTTGATTCGCCTGTTGCATAACCTTCGCGATCGGCTGCGGCAGTGGCCGCTGCGTTTCTGACCTATACAAGAGAATTTCCATGCGTGCATCTTTGAAACGTTCCCTGGTCAGTGCGGCCTTTGCGTTGGCGGCGTTGTCCGCTGCCGCCCCCCAGGCGATGGCCTCGGCCGACCAGCAATTCTTCCCCCTGGCGACTTACCGCGTCGGCGCCTACGCCTCCAGCGGCGTGCAGGTATGGGCCGGGATGATCGATTACCTGCGCTATATCAACGAGGTCGAAGGCGGCATCAATGGCGTAAAACTGGTGTGGCAGGAATGCGAGACCGAGTGGACGGCGGAGAAGGGCATCGAGTGCTATGAGCGCTTCAAGAACGGCCTGGATGGCGCGCCGGTCGCGGTGTACCAGCCCAACGGCGCACCGGCCGCCTATGCGCTGAGCGAAAGGGCCGAGGTGGACAAGATCCCGCTGATCACCCTCGGTTACGGTCGCACCGAAGCCACTGACGGCACGGTGTTCCCGTACAACTTCCCGGTGATGCTGACCTTCTACAGCGAGGCGTCGACCCTGGTGAACTACATCGCCCAGCGCGAGGGCGGCTTCGACAAACTCAAGGGCAAGAAGATCGCCACGGTCTACCACGACTCGGCCTATGGGCGCGAAACCCTCGGCCCGCTGAAATTGCTGGCCGAGCAATACGGTTTTGAAAATATCCAGATTCCGGTGGCCGATCCGGGCAACGAACAATCGGCGCAATGGCGTCAGGTGCGCCAGGCCAACCCGGACTGGGTGTTCCTGCGCACCTGGGGCGTGTCGACGCCGGTGGCGGTGAAAACCGCCGCACGCTTCGGCTTTGCGGCGGACCACATCATCGGCGATATATGGGCCAGTTCCAGCGAAGACGTACTGCCCGCTGGCGCCGCCGCCAAGGGCTACCTGGCGCTGACGCCTTACCCGGCGGGTGCCGATTTCGAGATCCACAAGCGCCTCAAGCAATACATCCTCGACAAGGGCCACAGCGACCTCAAGGACCTGAAAAACTTCGGCAGCGTCTACTACAACTCCGGCCTGGTGAATGCCGCCGTGGCGGTGGAAGCCATCCGCACGGCCCAGGCCAAGTTCGGCAAGCGTCCACTCAATGGCGAAGAAGGCCGCTGGGGCCTGGAACACCTGAATATCGACGACGCACGCCTCAAGGCCATGGGCTACCTGGGCCTGATGCAAAACCTCAAGCTGTCGTGCCGCGACCACGAAGGTGGCGGTTCGGCGCGGGTGCAGCAATGGGACGGCGCCAACTGGACGCTGGTCAGCGACTGGATCGCAGCCGACCGTGCGTTGCTGCGCCCGTTGATCGATGAAAAATCCGCCGCGTTCGCCAAGGAAAAAGGCCTGACGCCACGCACCTGCACCGGGGATGAGTAAACCATGAGCCAGCCTGCCAGCCAGTCCGCGAGCCCGTTGCTGTTGACGGTCGACGATATTGAAGTGATTTACGACGGCGCGATCCTGGCCGTCGCCGGGGTGTCGCTGAGCGTGCCCAAGGGCGCCGTCGTCGCCTTGCTCGGGGCCAACGGTGCCGGCAAGAGCACCACCCTCAAGGCGATCTCCGGGCTGGTGCGGGCCGAGCGTGCCGAGGTCAGTCGAGGGGTGATCGAGTACGCAGGCAAGGACCTGGCGGGTATCGATCCCAGCCAGCGCGTGCGCCAGGGCATGGTGCATGTGTTGGAGGGCCGCCACGTGTTCGGCCAGCTCACCGTGGAAGACAACCTGCGCAGCGGCGGCTTTGTGCGGCGCCTGAGCCGCAAGGACATGGAGCACGACCTGGAACGCATCTACGCCTGGTTCCCCCGGCTCAAGACCAAGCGCCACACCCGCGCCGGGCTGACCTCGGGCGGCGAGCAGCAGATGGTCGCCATCGGCCGGGCGTTGATGACCCGTCCTACTTTGGTACTGCTCGACGAGCCGTCCATGGGTTTGGCGCCTATGATCGTGCAGGAGATCTTCGAGATCATCGCGCAACTCAACCGCGAGCAGCAGGTGAGCTTCCTGATCGCCGAGCAGAACATCAACGTGGCGCTGCGCTATGCGTCCCACGGCTACGTGCTCGATACTGGGCGCGTGGCCTTGAGTGGCAGCGCCGCCGAACTGCTGGCGCGGGGCGACTTGCATGATATTTACCTGGGTAAACAGTAAGGGCGAACTTGCATGAGTGAAACCATCCGCAACGCTGATGTACTGATCATCGGCGGCGGCCTGAGCGGCACGATGCTGGCTGTGCAACTGCTGCGCTTGCCTGGCCAGCGCCGGATCCTGGTGATCGAACCACGCGCCGAGCTTGGCCGGGGCGAGGCCTACAGTGCAGTCGAGCTGGGCCACACCTTGAACGGCAACGCCGCGCGCATGAGCGTCGATCCGGACAACGCCGATGACTTGACCCAATGGCTCACCGACTACATCGGCGCCGGCGGTTGGCCGGAGTCGGACCAGCAGCACGTGCCCATCAGCGAGCTGTTCCCGCCACGGGGCATTTTTGGCCTGTATGCGCAGCAGCGGTTGGCCGAGGCCAAGGCGCTGTCGGCGTCCACGGTCGAGCATGTGCGCGCCGAAGTGCTGGACCTGCAAGTTGAGGCTGACGCCACGCTGTTGAGCCTGGATAACGGCCAGCACCTGCGCGGTGCCTTTGCGGTATTGGCCACTGGCATGTTCCCGGCGGCGCGTACCCCGCAAACCGAATCCAGCGGCTTGAATGCCGCCGCCGTGGACCCTTGGGACGTGCAGGCCATGACCCAGCTCGACCCGCACTCGTCGGTGTTGATCATCGGCTCCGGGTTGACCATGGTCGATGCGGTGGTGTCTCTGGAACAGGCCGGGCATCGCGGGCCTATCGAGGTATTTTCGCGCCATGGCCTGCTGCCCCATGTGCGCCGGCAACCGCCGGGTTGGGTCGACTTTCTCGGCGAAGATCACCCACTGCGCAGCCCCCGGCAGTTACTGCGTGAAGTGCGTCGCCAATGCCGGAACGCGATGGCGCAGGGCATTGATTGGCAAGCGCCGCTGGACACCGTGCGTGCCCATATCGGCCGGTTATGGAGCCAGGCCAGCGAGCGGGAGAAACGCCAGTTCGTGCGGCATGTGCGGCCGTGGTGGGAGAGCCATCACCATCGCTCGCCGCCTTTGAGTGCGCAACTGGTGGCGCGGCTGCACGAAGAAGGGCGGCTGCGGGTTCGTGCGGCGTCGTTCAAAGGCTTGGTGCCTGCGGCAGAGGGCGTGACGATTGGCTTGCGCTATCGTGGCGAACAGGCGCTGACCCAGGTTTCGGGCGCGGCGCTGATCAACTCCAGCGGTATCGAATACGATTGGCGCCGCGTGGCCCGGCCGTTGCCGCAGCAGTTGCTCAAGCGCGGATTGATCCAGCCAGGGCCGTTGGCGTTGGGGATTGCGGCGGACAAGTCCGGGGCAGTGCTCAATGCCCAGGGGCAGGTCAGCCAGCGCTTGTTTGCGATGGGCCCGCCGTTGCGCGGGATGTGGTGGGAGAGCACGGCGGTGACGGATGTGGCGCTTCAGGCTAAAGCCCTGGCATCGACGTTGGCGCAACTCTAAATGTGGGAGGGGCGGTGCGACGATTCGACAGAGACTGTCAGAAATTTTGTGTTCGGGCATAACATGTAGCTAGAGGTGCATCTATGCCGACCAAAAAGAAGCCCGCCCATGCAGCAGCGAGGGAGTTACCCTCGATTCCCCAAGAGCTGATCGAGCAGTTTGTTAAAGGCCCGATGAGCGCCGAAGCCATTCAAGACGCGTCCATGGCGTTCAAGAAGGCTCTGATCGAGCGCGCGCTAGGTGCCGAGCTGGGTCACCACCTTGGTTATCCTCAGGGCGCGGAGCGCCCTGAGGAGTCGACCAATCAGCGCAATGGCAAGAGTGGCAAAACGGTTCTTACCGACGATGGGCCGCTTCGCCTGGATATCCCCAGAGACCGCGATGGTAGCTTCGCCCCGATCCTGATTCCCAAGCACGAACGCCGTTTTACAGGCTTCGACGACAAGATAATTGCCATGTACGCCCGGGGTATGACGGTGCGTGAGATCCGCGCTTTTCTGTCTGAGCAGTATGGAACTGACGTGTCCCATGACTTCATCAGCTCAGTCACCGATGCCGTAATGGAAGAAGTCGGCTCTTGGCAGCAGCGCCCCCTGGAGCCTATGTACCCGGTCATCTTCTTTGATGCGCTACGGGTCAAAATCCGGGACGAGGGGTTAGTGCGCAACAAGGCCATTTATCTGGCGCTGGGCGTATTACCCGATGGCACACGTGACATTCTGGGGATCTGGATTGAGAGCACCGAGGGCGCCAAGTTTTGGATGAAGGTCTTCAACGACCTCAAAACGCGTGGGGTAGAAGATGTTCTAATCGCCGTCACGGATGGCCTTAAAGGGATACCGGAGGCTTTGGGAGCGGTTTTTCCTGCCACGACGCTGCAAACCTGCATCGTGCATCTGATCCGCAACAGCTTGGACTATGCCGCTTGGGATAAACGTCGGGCATTGGCCAAAGCCCTCAAGCCGATCTACCAGGCGATCAATGCGGACGTGGCCGAGCAAGAGCTCAACGCCTTTGAAGCGGGGCCTTGGGGTAAGCAGTATCCGACAGTAGTTGCTGCATGGCGTCGCGCCTGGGATCGGGTTATACCGTTTTTTGTATTCCCGGCGGGTATCCGAAAAGTGGTCTACACGACCAATGCCATCGAAAGCATCAACGCTCAGCTACGAAAGATTATTAAAACCCGTGGGCACTTCCCGACCGACGATGCGGCAACGAAGCTGATCTGGCTGGGACTACGAAATATCACGGCTAACTGGGGGCACCCGGCGCATGATTGGAAAGTGGCAATGAATCAGTTTGCGATTCTTTACGGAGACCGATTTACCAGACCGAGCTGGTAAAACAACGGCCTGCCTGACGGCAGGCCCTAACCAGCCCGAACACAAAAAAACTGATACTCCCATTCGACAAGCCCGCTCACTACAGCAGCCCAGTTGCCATAGATTCCGTCCACCTCCCACAGGGGATCTTCATTTATTTTGAGATTTGCACAAAGCCGGGCTTTAGGCCGAACACCTCAACCCCTTGCGCCGTCGATTGCCCAGTGGTGACCTTCACCCGCTCCACCGGTTTATCCATCGCCGCTCGATACTCCACCGTCATGTCCGCCTGGATCGCCTGGCTCGGAATCACAATTGCCTGTGCATTGTTGTAGGTGACGATGGTCAGCCGCGCGCTCATCCCCAACCGCACTCGCTGCAACTGCTGTGGCGCAAGCTTGGGAATCGACAAGGTCACCGGAAACTGCGCACTGCCCTGGCTGTCGCTGGCTATCGCCAACCCACTGACCACACTGACTGAACCGGTCAGCCGCTCACCGTCAAAACCATCCCCGAGCACCTCCACCGCCTGGCCCTGATGCAACTGGTTGATGTCCAACTCCGAAACCTTGGCGACGATCTTCAGCCGCTCGATGTTCGCCAGGCCAAACAGCACCTGGCCCTGGCTGACCTTGCTGCCGGCCTGGATGGGCGCGTTGGTGTTGCCGCCGCCTTGGGCGGTGTTGCCGCCCGGTGCAGGCACTACGATGCCGGAGAAGGGCGCCTTGACTTCCCGACCGTCGAGCAATGTGTGCAGGGCTTGGTATTTGACTGTGGCGTTGGTCAGCTCCATGTCGGCGATCTGGCGGTATTCGCCCGTGCCTTGGTCGAGGGCCTGTTGCAGTTCGCTGCGGGCGGAGGCGAGGTCCAGCTGTTGCTGCTGGGCCTGTTGCTTGAGGTCGTCCAGCTCGTTGCGCGCGATGATGCCGCGCTTGAACAGGTTGTCGCTTTCGGTGAGTTTGCGCTGGGTGTTGCCGGCGCTCATCTCGGCGGTGCGCAGGCTTCGGCGTGCGCGGCTGACGGCAGGGCTGCTGTCCCAGTCCTGCATCTCTTGCACGGTACGCCGGGCCTTGAGTTGGGCGGAAAGCGCATCGCGTAATTGCACTTCGAGGGTGGCCGGGTCCATGCGCAGCAGCACCTGGCCGGCCTCGACCCGTTGGCCAGGCTCCACCAGGTTGGCCTGCACATTGCCGTCGAATGGCGCGGTGAGGGTGAGCGTGGTGTCGGGCTCGATCTTGCCCACCAGGCCGATCTGGTGCACCAGCGGGTCGGGTTTTACCGCCAGCCATTGCTCGGCGGTGCTGGCAGGGGCGGATGCAGGACTGCGCAGGGCCAGCCCGGCAGCGGCCAGCAACAGGATCAGCACAGCGCCCAGCAGGCGTTTTCGATTAGTAGTCATTGAGGGCGATTTCCCAACTTTCCAGCGTCATGCCCAGGGTCAGGTCGAACTGGGTCTGGGCGTTCAAATAAGCGATCAGCGCATTGAGCTGCGCGTTTTCGGCATTGCGCAGGTCGGTCTCGAAACTCAGCACTTGGAAGTTGGTGGAGCGCCCGGCGCTGAGCTTTTCCCGTTCGATCTCGATCTTGCGCCGCGACAACTCCACCGCCCGCTGGGAAATTTCATATTGGCGCCAGCGTGTGCTGAGGTCGCGCACCACGTCGTTGACGCTGCGCTCCAGTTCCTGGCGGGCATCGGTGATACGGATTTGCTGATCCTCCACGTTCACCCGCGCACGCACTTCGGCCTGGCGCGTGCTGATGTCACCGATGGGGATTTGCACCTGCACCCCAGCGTAGCTGTCCCAGGTGCGGTTGTTGCTGCTGCCGGCGTCGTTGTTGTAGTTGTCGCGAATCTGGTTCGCGCCGGCCACCAAGTCCACCTGCCAGCGCCCGGAGTCCTTGGCGATCACCAGGTTGAGGTCGGCCTGCTGGCTGCCGAGCAGGGCGGCGAGGTATTCCGGTTGCTGGGTTTGCGCCAGGGTGAAGGCCTGGCGCTTGTCGATCTGCATGGGCTTGGCCTCCAGGGCTTCGGTGGCGCGAATCGGCGTGGACAGGTCCAGCGCCAGCAGGCGCAGCAGGGCCATGCGATTGGTGTCCAGTTGGTTTCGCGCTTCTTCCACGCCCAACTGCTGGGTGGCGATGTCGGCTTCGGTCTGCACAATTTCGAACTCGGCCATGCGCCCGGCACTGATCAACGCCTTGTTCACCTCCAGTAAGGTGTCGGAGCGTTTGAGGGCCTCCTGCACGATCAACAGTTGTTCCTGCGCGCGCAGCAGTTCGCGGTAGGTGGCGATGATCTGGCTGATGGTCTGGGCCACGGTGGCTTTTAGGTTGAGGCGGTTGGCCTGTTCTGACAGGCGCGACAGGCGCAGCGGTGCGGTGGTGGCGTCCCAGCCGGCGCCGCGCAGCAGCGGTTGGATGATCGCCAGGTCGAGGCCGTCGCTGCGGTAGCGGCCGGCGCGGTCGGCGTTGTTCAACTGTTGGGTCCAGGCCATGCTCAGGCGTGTGCCGTACTCACCGAGCAGGCTGGTGGCCGGCGCCACATTGGCGTTGCGCGCACTGTCCTGTGAGCCGCGTGTGCTGCGGTAGTAGCTGTTGAGGGTGAGCTTGGGGTTGAACACATCTTCGGCCACACGCAGGTCGAACTTCTGCGCGACGCGTTGCAGGTAGGCGCTGCGGATGGCCGGGTTGTTGCGCAGGCCCAGGTACACCGCGTCGCCCAGGGTCAGGGCGGTGACCTGGGCGTTCAACGATACGCTGCGCGCGCTGCTGGGCGCCGAGGGCCGGATGACCACGTCGGCCGCCACGCCGGGCAGGCTGATCAGCGCGAGCAGCCAGAGCCATCTACTCATCGCGCAAGGCCTCCACCGGCTGTAACCGCGCGGCCGAGACCGCCGGGTAGATGCCAAAGAACAAACCCACCAACAGCGTACTGCCCACGCCGAGGGGCAGGGCGGCCGCTGCCAGCGCGAATTCCCAGCCCGACAGCCAGGCGTAAAGCCAGGCGGCGGTCATGCCCAGCACCGCACCGCACAAGGCGCCGACGGCGGTCAGGGTCACGGCTTCAAGCAGGAACAGGTTGCGGATATCCCGCTGGCGAGCGCCCAGGGCCATGCGAATGCCAATCTCGCGGCGGCGCTCCGAGACATTCATCAGCATCACGTTCATCACCCCGACACCGCCACCCACCAGGGAAATCGCGCCGAGGGCCAGTAGCAGGTAGGCAAAGGTGCGGCTTTGCCGGGTCATGCCGTCGATCATTTGCTGGGGCACCTGGATGTCGACCGTGTGTTCGCTGAGCTGGGTTTGCAAGGCGTCGGCGGCTGCCTTGGCTATGCGTTCCATGTCCTGGCCGGGCGCGGCGCGGATGATCACATTGCCGATCTGCGGCATGGCGTAGATGCGGCGCATGCCTTCGGCGGGGATGAACAATGACTCGTTGGCCTGCACCGGCATCAGCATCGCCCGGGGTTGGTTGTGCAGAATGCCGACGATCAGGAACAGGTAGTCGTTGATGCGCACGCGGTCGCCCAGTTGCACGGGATCGCCCGGCGCTCCGAGGGCCTGGGCGAGCTGGTCGCCGATCACGCCGTAGGTTTCGTTGGCGTCGAAGCTCGACAGGAAACGCCCCTGCTGCAGTGCCAGGCGCATCGCCTGCGGGATCTGCGGTGTGCTGCCGACGAAGTTGGCGTTGGCGCTGCGGCCATGGAACACGATGGGCCCGCTGAACAGGCTCAGTGCGCCGATATGCGCGATACCCGGCACTGCCTCGCGCACTGCTTGCAGGTCAAGTTGGGTGCGCATCGGCACATTGCTGCTGCCTTTGGGCGGGAACTGCACCACCAGGGTATCGGTGCCCATGTCCTTGAAAATCATCGCGGCATCCACTGCCGCGTTATGGCCGATGTTGATCAATGCCACCACCGACGAACTGCCAATCACGATGCCCAGCAGGGCCAGGATCGAGCGCTTGCCCAAGGTGCGCAGGCTGATGAAGGCCTCATGCAGCAGTTGGCTGGCGCTCTGTTCGACCCGCAGGCTCATAGGCGCCCAGCCTCTTGCACCACGCCATTGCGCACCAGGATCTTGCGCTCCAGGCGTGCAGCGATCTGCGCGTCGTGGGTGACGATGATCAGCGTCACCTGTTGCTCGCGGTTCAGGGCCAGCAGCAGGTCCATGATGTCTTGGGCGGTGGTGCTGTCGAGGTTGCCGGTGGGCTCGTCCGCCAGGATTACCGAGGGATTGCCCACCAGCGCACGGGCGATGGCCACGCGTTGGCGCTGGCCGCCGGAGAGGTCGGCAGGACGGTGGTGAGCACGCTCGGCCAGGCCCACCTGTTCGAGCATGCACAAGGCGCGCTCCACTGATTCATGGCGCGACACACCGCGATAGCTCAGCGGCAGGGCGACGTTGTCCAGGGCACTGAGGCGCGGCAGCAGGTTGAAGCTCTGGAACACAAAACCGATCTGCTGGTTACGGATCGCCGCCAGTTCATCCGGGGTGGCGCTGAAAATATCGTGCCCGGCAAAGTGATACTGGCCGCCGTTAGGCAGGTCCAGCAGGCCGAGGATATTGAGCAGGGTGCTTTTGCCGGAGCCGGAGGCGCCGAGGATGCCGCAGCTGTCACCGCGGGCGATGGACAGGCACACATCATTGAGAATGGACAGCTCTTGCCCGGCCAACTGATAGCGTTTGCCGATGCCTTGCAGGGAGATCAAGCCTGGGTGCGCGGGGGTCTCTGTCATCATGACTACGCCTGCAGTCTCGCCGCTGCCGTCGCACCCCCGGTAAAACCTTGTAACAAGTTCGGGAGCTGCCTGGTACGCGTCACGGACTGGTTTTAGTTCTTGTTTTTAAAATATTGTTTGAATACTAACCGTGTTCCCAGTGCTTCGCCAGCCGTGGATGTAGAGCGGTTTTACCCTTTGAAACGATTTCTTGTGGGGGCGTGAGAGGCGGCCAAAATACCCCTCGCCACCCCGAAAATGCCCGTAGGCAAAGGCTTTGGATAGTATGGCGGTGTGTCACTACTTGCTTTCGACGAGCCGCCCCGGTATAAAAAATCAAATTATTTTTTAAAACAATATTTCCGCCGTGGAACCCTTTATGGTCGCGAAGAAACTCAGCGCTCCAAACATTACCAAGACTCGCTTGCTGGATGCGACAGAGGCTCTCTTCATCAAGTACGGTTATGACGCGGTGCTGTTACGGCAGATTACCGAGCGTGCGCAGGTGAACCTGGCTGCCGTGAACTACCACTTCGGGGACAAGGACTCCCTGATGAAAACCCTGTTGATGCAACGCCTGGAGCCGCTCAACGAGCAACGCCTGGAACTGCTGGCGCGGTGTGAAGCCGAGTCCGACGGCCCCCTCGATTGCGATACGCTGCTTGGCGTGCTGTTCGCCCCGGCGATGGGCCTGGAGCGCAGCGACCCGGCCAGCAGCAGTGGGGAAGGGCGTTCGTTCATCCGCTTCCTGGGCCGCGTGTACAGCGACACCTCGCCGTTTATCCAGGAATACCTCAAGGTGCATTACCAGCCGGTGTTCCAGCGCTTCTTTGAAGCCTTTGCCCTGGCCTTGCCGGATTTGCCACGCAATGAACTGGGAGTGCGTCTGCAATTTGCCCTCAAGGCAATTTCCGGGGTGATGGCCGGCACCGAACTGCGCCTGCTGATGAACTCCATGAGCCTGGGCCGTCCCGCCACTGACGCTGAAGTGATGGCCAAGTTGATCACCCTGGTGTCCGCGGCGATCCGTGTACCGCAACAAAGCCCTGAAGCAGAAACCGCGTTGGCCAGAGTGCTGGATACCCAGCGCGCCATTCGTGAGCAAGCTTCGTCACCCGTCAGCAAGGCCGCACGTTAGGCCAAATCCCAGGCAAAAAAAAGCCCGCTGGGGCGGCGGGCTTGATATGCAACATTTGTAACGGATGAGGCTTCACAGTACGGTTCGGGATGTGAATAAATCGTGAAAAAAATGTAAGTAAAAGTTAGAGGTTCAAAAAGATTCATTGTCGCGAGGCCAGTTACCTTTCGTCGGCACCTGTTAACTCTGACAGTAGGCGGGCTCTTTGTTTGGGTATTTGATGCTCCCGACGCCCAGCCAAATGTGGATTGCGGTGGCGACGAGAAGGAGCCTGAAAATGACCCCAACCCATCCCAAACGCCAACTGGAGCCTGTCGATATTCCGTTGATGTTTCCCCCGATTGAAGGCGATGTCGAAGCGGCCGATGGTGGGATCGGCAAGCTTCATGTGACGCGTCCTCTGGTCGTTTATGTGACCTATCCTTTTGCCGCGCCAGTGGGTACGACATTTCAGCTGATATGGGAGAGATCGTCCCCCGTGGGCTACTACTTGGTACGTGATGGCGACCCTCCACGCAGCCGTTTCCCTATTACTGTGCCCATAGACGTCATCCGTGAGGGTTTGACGCAGGGGGTGTATTGCAAAATTATCCCGGACAACGAAGCTCCCCAGCAGACCCCGCCGTTGCGTCTCAGGATCAATTTGGAGAGGCCTGGCGGCAAGGCACCCGAGCCCACGGATAACGGCCATGGCGGGCTGGTTTTTGAGCTTGAGGAGCAGGTAAGGCTGGAAGGCGTCGACGAAAAAAAGGCCAAGGTCGGAGTGGATGTTATCTGCCGAAAATGGGAGAACATGGGCCCATATGACGTCATTACCCTGGTGTGGGGCTCACAAAAACTTGAGCGTCGGGTACAGCCGAATGAGGTGGGCCGCGATATTCAGGTCACCGTGACTCCCGAGATGATCAGCGCCGCCGGCGACAGTGACATTCTCCCCGTGGCAATGACCGTGACGGGGAATACCGGTAATTTGCCGGACGAAAATGCACTGTGGTCAGTCGTCTCGTATGTAGAGGTGCATGCCAATAGCCAGCGCCTGGAGCAGCCTTGGGTCCACCACCCTCAGACCGAATCTGAAATCAACCTTGCGGCTATCGGCAATGATGCGGTGCGGATTGGTTTTTACCTGACCTCGGAAGATGCCCGGCGCTACACCCATGTTCATTTTTACTGGATAGGCACCCAAGAAGAGGGCGGTTCGGTTCCCCATTCTGAAATGCGGGAGCTCGCCGGTGCCATGGCCTATTATTTCGAGGTGCCCAATGGCTTGGTCGCGGCCATTGCCAGGGGGCGTGCAATTGCCTATTACGTGCTCGACAGCCAGGACGGTAGCAGCGTTCGTTCAAACTACCGGCATTTGAGCGTCGTTGGGGAAATCAGGCAATGGCTGCCACCTACCGTGGAAGGAGAGGCTGGCGGAGAGATTGATCCCGACCTGCCGGAAATCAGAATCCGCATCCCGGTACAACCGGGCTGGCAATCATTTGAATCTCTTGAGTTGATACTACTGGCCAGCGATGTGGGAGGCACCATTGAACACCGTGTTGGAGTTACCCTCGGTGAAACTCCTCCCGATGAGGATCATTTGACGGTGGCGATTGATGGTGATGACCTCCGGCGATTCAAAGGCCGCTTGACCGATGTGTTCTACAGCGCGTCCAAGAGTGGCGAAACGCCTCGTGATTCTTTGCGTCGAACATTGAGAATCGGTGAGCTGCAGCCGGATATGCCCGCGCCGATCGTTAAAGACGAGCAAGACGGTGTCCTCCACCTGGATGACGTATCACCATTCGGCACGCCTATAGAGGCGCCTTTCAGCGATGTGCAGTTCGGTGACTGGATAACGTTATGCATCAAGGGCGTGCACAGTGTGAATCTGCCAAAGCAGGTGATTATCCCCGGCGTTGCCGTATTGTTTGAAGTATTGCCACAAGACCTGGAGCCCAACCGTGGCGAAGATACCTCTCTCTACTACACCCTCAAACGGGGGAACTTGCCTGAGCGCTATTCCCTGACCACGCCCTTGCATATTGTCTGAGGCCGCTCGGTCAGATCTTCCAGTGGCTGGCGCTCTTCGCCAGCCGTTGGCGCATCGCGTCCATATTCGCCGCCAGTTGCACCGTCAACAATCGATACCCATCCAGCGCACTGTAAACCGGCGCATCCAGCGTGGGCTCGCCGCCGCCGATAGGGCTGGGGCGCTCCAGGCGTTCCGTGACGCCCGACTTCAATGCCCGTGCCATGCCCACCAACTGCACTCGAATCTGCCGGTGTTCGGCTTTTAACATCACTTGCATGCGCGCCATCGCTTGTTCATCACGCGGATCCGGCCGGGTGTTGCCGAGAATCTCCAGGGTGCTGATGCACATGCGCAGGTGGCGCTGGATCGCGTCGAGTTCGGTCATGGAAATCCGCACTTCCTTGGACACCGAGGGCATCAGCGAACGCAGTTGCACCATCGCCGCGTTCAGGCGGTTGAGCAGTTTGAGGTGTGCATCATCGGTGACCGATTGACCGTTGATAATCCGGCTGTAGATCGCGGCACAATCGCGCAAGGCACTGGCCAGGTTGTAGCGCCACGAGTACACCGCGTACAGCGGCAGCGCGAAGGAAAACGCCAGGGCCAGCACGATGCCGATCAAGATGTCGACGGTGCGCCACAAGCCGTCCGAGATCGGGTTGTCACCGTGGCCGGCGACGATAAACACGGTGATCGCCGACAGCAGTGCGATGTAGCCGCCCTTGCCGATAGCGTGATAGGAGAAGAACCCGCAGACCACCGACATCAGCAGATAGGTCAACAACGGCAGGCCGAAGTACGCCTGTTGCACCACCAGCAGCAAGCCGACGCTGGCGCCGATCAAGGTGCCGTAGGCGCGCTCGACGGCTTTTTTGCCGATATTGCCGTGATGCTGCAAACCGCCGATGACGATCAGCATGGTTACCGACGCCCACTCACCGTGGGGTAGGTTGATGCCGGTGGTCAGCAGGATGGTTGCCAGCAAACCGATGGACACGCGCACGGCGTGGATCAGCTTGGCATGGCGATAGCGGCGGTACGGGTCGAGCAACGGGCGCAGCAGGCGCCGGGCGAACATAGGCAGGTTCATCGGTAAAAAAGGGGCCTCATCCATCAGGGAAAACCGGTCCAATGTGGGAGGGGGCAAGCCCCCTCCCACATTTTTTGACCGAGGTGAACTCAGAAAATGTAGTCGGTGGTCAAAAAGCTCGAATCACGATTGCGCAGGATGTCGCTGACCAGCGCCTTGTTGCTCTCCTGGAACTTGGTGGCCACCAGGGTGCGGATCGAGAACACCCGCAGGGCGTCATGCACCGACAGCGTGCCCTCGGCCGAGTTCTTGCGCCCGTTGAACGGGAACGTGTCCGGCCCGCGCTGGCATTGGGCGTTGATATTGATACGGCCGACCTGGTTGGCGAAGGTGTCCACCAGGCGGCCGACCTCTACGGCGTTGGTGCCGAAAATACTCAGTTGCTGGCCGAAGTCCGAGTCGAGCACGTACTCGATCACCGTCTCCAGGTCGCGGTAGGGCACGATCGGTACCACCGGGCCGAACTGTTCTTCGTGGTACACGCGCATCTGCGGGTTCACCGGGTACAGCACCGCCGGGTAGAAGAACGAACCACGGCTGGTGCCACCGTTGGCATTCACCACCTGGGCACCGTGCTGTTGCGCATCGGCCACCAGTTCATTGAGGTAATCCACCTTGCCCACTTCCGGCAATGGCGTCAGCGACACGCCGTCTTCCCACGGCATTCCGGGCTTGAGCGTGGCCAGTTTGGCGTTGAATTTCTCGATAAAGCGCTCGACCACCTCTTCATGCACAAACAGGATCTTCAACGCAGTACAGCGCTGGCCATTGAAGGACAAAGAGCCGGTGACCGCTTCGCTGACGGCATTGTCCAGGTCCACCTCGGGCAGCACGATGCCGGGGTTTTTCGCATCCAGGCCCAGGGCGGCACGCAGGCGGTGCGGCTTGGGGTGCAGTTTTTTAAGGTCGCTGGCGGCCTTGTTGGTGCCGATGAACGCAAAGATATCGATCTTGCCGCTGGCCATCAGTGCACTGACGGTTTCGCGGCCGCTGCCGTAGATCACGTTGATCACCCCGGCCGGGAAGCTGTCGCGGAACGCCTCCAGCAACGGGCGGATCAGCAAAACGCCGAGCTTGGCCGGTTTGAACACTACGGTGTTACCCATGATCAGCGCCGGGATCAGCGTGGTGAAGGTCTCATTGAGCGGGTAGTTGTAAGGGCCCATGCACAGCGCTACACCCAAAGGCACGCGGCGGATTTGCCCGAGGGTGTCTTGTTCCAGTTCGAAGCGGCTGCTGCGACGGTCGAGTTCCTTGAGGGCGTTGATGGTGTCGGTGATGTAGTCGCAGGTGCGGTCGAATTCTTTCTGCGAGTCCTTGAGGTTCTTGCCGATTTCCCACATCAGCAGCGTGACCACGGCATCGCGCTGCTCTCGCATCCGGCGCAAAAAAGCTTCGACATGCTGGATACGGTCGGCCACGCGCATGGTTGGCCATTCGCCCTGGCCTCGGTCGTAGGCGCGCACGGCCGCATCGAGGGCGGTGAGGGCCGTATCGGCGTCCAGCAGCGGCGTGCTGCCAATCACCACGCGGCGGTCGCCTAACTGCACCGGGCTCTGCACCTGGGCCAGCGGGCCGTTCCACACCTGCAACTGGCCGTCGACCAGGTAATCACGCTGTTCAATGGGCGCTGCAAGCCGGAACTGCTCGGGAATATCGGCCACGGACGTTGGAAACAGCTGGGCGAGCAGGTTGCTGGTGGTCATGTCGCTACCCCTGGAATAGTTGCAAAACATGACTAGAGAGTCACCCAACAGAGGGCTCTGTGGCAAGGCTTGCGCGCTTTCTCCTACGCACGATGACGTACGGCGGGTAAACTGCGCGCCTTTCTTGAAGGAGTTCACATGAGTCACTACCAGCCGGGCATTCTTGCCGCACCGGTGCCCTTGCAGGCACGCCATCTGTTTTTTGCCGTGCAAACCCCTGAAGCCGTGCCGGCCGCGTTGGACGCACTGGTACAGCTCGTGGATTCGGCGGCAGTGGTCGGTTTCGGTGAACCGCTGGTCAATGCACTGGGCGCGTGCATCGATGGCCTGCGCCCATTCCCGGCGGTCAGCGGTCCGGGTGCGAATAACCCATCCACCCAGCAGGCGCTGTGGGTATGGCTGCACGGCGTGGATCGCGGTGAGTTGCTGCTGCGCAGTCGCACCTATGAAAAGGCCTTGGCCCCGGCATTTAGCCTGGTGCAGTCCACTGAAGGCTTTCGCTACAAGACCGGTTTTGACCTCACCGATTACGAAGACGGCACCGAGAACCCCCACGACGACGCCGCCGTTGAAGCCGCGCTGACCGACAGCGGCGCCAGCTTCGCCGCGATCCAGCAGTGGCAGCACGACCTCGACGGCTTCGCTGCCCTGCCTGCCCAGGAGCGCGACCACATCATTGGCCGTCGCCATGGCGACAACGAAGAGTTGGACGACGCCCCCGAATCTGCCCATACCAAACGCACGGCCCAGGAAAGCTTCACCCCGCAAGCCTTTGTGGTACGCCGCTCGATGCCGTGGGCCGAGAACGGCCAGGCGGGTTTGATGTTCCTGGCATTTGGCCACTCGTTCGATGCGTTCGAAGCCCAACTGCGCCGCATGAGCGGGTTGGAAGACGGGGTTGTCGACGGGCTGTACCGCATCAGCACGCCGTTGACCGGTGGTTACTACTGGTGCCCGCCGGTCACTGGGGGGCGACTGGACCTGAGTGCGCTGGCGAACATGAAATTGTCGACAGACAGTTGATCGGCGGCTGAAAAAAAACGGCGCTGCCCTTAATCTGGCGGCCTTATCACCCGCGTGGATCGTTCATGTCTTCTGCCGCCGATGGCCTGCCCTTCAATCAACGCCTGCCGGCCGTGATCGCGATTTCCCTGGGAATCGGCATGGCGACCCTGGACACGGCCATCGTCAACACGGCACTGCCGACGCTGGCCGAGGGGATCGGCACCGATTCGGCCTCGGTGATCTGGGTGGTCAACGCCTACCAGTTGGCGATTATCGCCACGGTGCTGCCGTTTGCGTCGCTAAGTGACGTGCTGGGGCATCGCCGTGTGTACCTGGGCGGGTTGCTGCTGTTTATCATCTCGTCGCTGTTTTGCGGGTTGGCCGGTTCGCTGGAAACCCTGACGGCGGCGCGGGTGGTGCAGGGGCTGGGGGCGGCGGCGATCATGAGCGTGAACACGGCGTTGCTGCGCCATATCTACCCTTCGAAAATGCTGGGGCGCGGCCTCGGCTACAACTCGTTGGTGGTGGGATTGGCCTTTACCTTGGGGCCGACCGCTGCGTCGGCGATTCTGTCAGTGGCGACCTGGCACTGGCTGTACTTGATCAATGTGCCGCTGGGGCTGCTGGCCTTGGCGCTTGGCGTGCGTTCATTGCCGACCCTGCCGATGACCGGGCATGCGTTTGACCGTCTGGCGGCGTTGTTATGTGCCGGCTTGTTCGCCTTGTTGGTGTTGGGCCTGGGCACGGCCGTGCACGGCGCTCAAGGCGCACTGACCCTGGGCCTGGTCGCCGTGGCGCTGCTGTGCGGCGTGTTGCTGCTGAGGCGCCAGGCCGGTCATCCGGCGCCGATGCTGGCCCTGGACCTGTTCAAGCGGCCGGTGTTTGCCTTGTCTTCAGTCACTGCGATCTGCGCCTTCAGTGCCCAGGGCCTGGCCTTTGTGTCGCTGCCCTTTTTATTGCAGGCGGTGCTCGGCCATAGCCAGGTGCAAACCGGTTTTCTGATGACGCCTTGGCCGGCCGTGGTGGCGGTCATGGCACTGGTCGCCGGGCGCCTGGCCGACCGCGTGTCCCTGGGCCTGCTGTGCGGCATCGGCCTGTTGATGTTGAGCCTGGGCATGGCCGCGTTGGCGACCTTGGGCAGCGGCGCGTCGGCTTTTGATATCGGTTGGCGCATGGCCTTGTGCGGCGCCGGTTTTGGCTTCTTCCAGTCGCCCAACCTGAAGGCGTTGATGACCAGTGCACCGCTGGCGCGCAGCGGCGGGGCCAGCGGCATCGTGGCGATCTCGCGTCTGCTGGGGCAGACGCTGGGCGCGTCGCTGGTGGCGTTGTGTTTCCACTTGTCCCAAGTCAGCGGACCGCACTTTGCATTGTGGCTGGGCTGTGTATTTGCGCTGGTAGGCAGCGTGGCCAGCGGTTTGCGCTTGCTGCCCTACGGGAAAAAGCCAGACAGGCCGTTGTAAAAACCCGGTCGGGGAGGCTACCTTGGCGACCTGAGTATTTCGGGATGTTTCAGATTTATGTCCAGCCAGGCCCAGCACACCGCCGACAGCACCTCCCGCCGCGCCGCGTTGACCCTGGCGTTATGCCTGCCCAGTGACGTGTTGCTCTACCTGCTGCTGCCCATGGAGTCCCAGGCTTTTGGAATCACCTTGGCCCAGGCCGGGGTGTTGCTCGCCGCCAACCGCCTGGTACGGATTTTCGGCTACCGGCATGTGCTCAATTTTTATGCGCGTAACGGCGATCGCCTGACCTGCATGATCGCCGCCGGTGCTGCGGCGTTGTGCGCCTTGGGCAACTCGGTATTGTCCGGCTTTGCCGCATTGTTGGGGCTGCGGCTGGTGTGGGGCCTGTGTTTTGCCGCGTTGAACCTGTCGACCCAAGTATTGGCCACCGCCGAACCTGCGGGCGCCGCGCGACGGGCCGGGCGTTCACGGGCGTTGATCGCCTGGGGGCCGATGCTGGCGCTGCCGTTGGGCGGTTGGCTGACGCTATGGGCCGGGCCGCGCCCGATCTTTCTGATTCTTGCAGGCGCATGTCTGCTGGGCTTGTGGGTGGCGCGCGGCTTGCCGACTGCCGGGCATGACTTGCACGGCAGTCCGGGGCGCCGCTTCAAGTTTCCCGACAGCGTGGCGATGTGGTCGTTTATCGAAGGTGTAGCGCTGGATGGCCTGTTCATTTTTGGCCTGTCGATCCAGGCGCAGAAGCTTTTGGGCGGCGATGCGGTACTGATCGCCGGTGGTTTGATGGCGCTGCGTTACGTGTCGGAAATGCTCTTGAGTCCCTTGGGCGGTCGTGCGGCCCAGCGTTTTGGCGCCACGTCCATGTTGTTGCTGTTTTCGTTCCTGAGCGCCCTGGCGCTGTCGGCGTTCGGCAGCTATTGGGTGATTGTCGGTGCGGCAGCGGTGTTGGTGCTGCGTGCGCTGCAATTGCCACTGGTGACCACGCTGGTGGCCGAACGCAACCCTGGCTCGATGCGGGTGTCAGCACTGGCGTCCAATGCAGTGTGGCGCGATATCGGCGCAGGGCTCGGGCCGCTGCTGGCGGGCCTGTTGTTGCCGGTGGCCTCGGCGCCCCTGGTGTTTGGCGTGGCGGGAGGGGCGATTGCGGTGAGTGCGCTGTTCTGCTGGCGGGCAAGCCCCTCAACGCAATGACTCAGGCACTTTTCAACCCTTCGAGCCAGGCGGGGTCAAAACGGGTCTGCTCGGTCTCGATCCCCAGCGCCTGTAGCTTGGCCTTGTGCGCGTCCACCTCACCGACAAGTTGCGCCTGTGCGCTGGAATTAGCATCCAACGCATGCATCTGCGTCAGCCCAAGGTGGTAGAAGCGCAGCACCTTCATCGCCGTCGGGTCATTGGCCCGCACCCCCTCTGTGACCTTGTGCATCACATTGGTCACGCGCATCAGGTTGCGTTTGAGCTGCCACCCATACACCGCCGCCGCCAGCCATCGCTGGTTCCAGAATGGGCCGCGCACCAAGGCGACGGTGAGCAGCACGCCGGCAAACACACCACCGACATTAAAGCGAAAGTTGTCAGCCCCGGGCGTGCCGAACACCATCACCGCCAGGCTCGACAGCAGCATGGCCAGGGCCAGGAACACCGTAGCCACGATCAGCGTGCTGCGGCGGGTCTGTTGGCGGTAGGTGGCGGGGTCGCAGGGTTTGAGCTCGAACATCCGGGTCAGGTCTCCAGGGGATGGCGGGTTGGCATCATCGCACGCTTGGGCAAGCAAGTTGAACGATGGCGACGGGGGCGTTCTCTAAAATCAGGCAAGCCGCCCATTCTCATGAGGTGAACCATCATGCCCGAATACAAGCAGCCACCGCCGGGTACACCCAACCCGGACCGTACCCCCGGTGAAGAAGAGCGCGACAACGATGCGTTGCGGCCCAATGACCCGGCCGAACGTGACGCAAATGATGAGGTTGAACAGGTCGAGCAGGACCTTGAAAACCTTCACGACAAAGCCCGCCCGCTTTGACAGAGGACATCACTATGACACCTACCCCGAAAGGCCCGCGTTCCGGCGAGCATACGAGCGGCGAGGACGAACTGGGCTTCGATCCGGATTCTCCGGATGTCGCCGATCCCCAGGTCGACCCCATCGGTCCGGCTATCGCGCCCTTGGACAAGGACAAGAAAAATCCAGCGGAAAAAAAGCCGCCCTACGATCCGTTGGGCGACTTGAAGGTATAACGCAGGCCCCGCCATTGAGCGGGGCTTCGTTTATTTGGGCGCCACCCAGGTGACGTCGGTGATGCCGAACTTTTCCGCCCAGGGCCGGGTGGTTTTTTTCACCTGCTCGTGGCCGACGCGGCCGATCCGGCTGACATGGGCGATATCGGCATCGACTGCCGCCCAGTGCCAGGCCTCAGCGTTGTTCATCACCTCGGCGCGCACGACAAAGGACTTCGGTTGCCCGTGGAGTTGGTAGTGGATAGTGTAAATTTTTGCGGTACTCATGTTGCCTCCCTGTCTTGTTATAGATGGATAGGGGAGCGTTCAAAAAGGTTCATTCAAAATGACAATCTGCCTACTGGCACGGCATAGTGTTGCAGCTTTTACGTGCCCAAGGATCGTGCCATGCCCCTCTTGAACCACCGCCGTCTGTACCTCAAGCGCCTGGGTTATGACTCGCCGCCACCGCCGACCCTGCAAACCTTGCAGGAGTTGCAACTGCGCCATGTGTGCACCTTCGCCTTTGAAAGCCTGTCGACACTGTTGCATCTGCCGGTGCCGATCGACTTGCCCAGCGTTGAGCAAAAGGTGCTGCTCGATGGTCGTGGTGGGTATTGCTACGAGTTGAACCAGATGTTCCTGGCCCTGTTACAGGAGCTGGGTTTCGAGGCCCGTGGTATTACCGGGCGGGTTGTAATGGGCGGGCCACCGGATGCACGTACCGCACGGACGCACCGCCTGAGCCTGGTGATTCTGGATGGCGTGCGCTACGTAACCGACGTCGGCTTTGGCGGCATGGTGCCCAGCGCGCCGTTGCAACTCGACACCCAAGCCGTGCAGGCCACTCCCCATGAACCCTATCGACTGACATTTCATGGGGAGGAGGGCAGTTACACCATGTGGGTCGAGGTGGCCGGTGAGTGGCGCGGCTTGTATGTGTTCGACCTGCAAGTGCAGGCCGACATCGACTACGAAATCGGCAACTGGTACGTCTCGACTCACCCGGCGTCGCCGTTCGTGGGCCAGTTGAAAGTCGCGAGGTTGGCTGTCGGTCAGCGCCATACCCTGAACAACACCCAGTACACGGTTCATTACCTGGGTCGACCCAGTGAAAAATGTGTGATCGAGAACCAGCAGGCATTGCTGGAATTGCTGCAGGGCACCTTCGGTATCCAAGTACCGACGCCGCTGTCACTGCACGACCTATTTGTCAGCGATGGGGCAGCCTAAAACGGTCCTTTGCCCGTATTCCAGTGCTGGAGGCGAGCGCCTTCGAAGCTTATTCCTACACTATGGCGTGATATTGCCTGCATTTTTGCGTAGTCCACTCGCTATATAACTCCTCTTGCTGCTTCAACTTCCAAAACAGTTTGCACGAGGAGGACATCATGGGGCTACTCATCAACACGCAACTGCCTGATTTCACCACGATGTCCTTGCCATTGGACGAGGCCGGCGGCTGCGGCGAGAACCTCGAATACACGGCCCAGTTTCTTGAACTGGAAGAGGAAGCCCAGGGCAAACCCGAGGTGCAGTACGGCGTCACCATCACTCAGGCTGTCGAACCCAACTGGACACGAGTGATGGCGCTTGCGTTGCCGCTGCTGGCACGCAGTCGCGATCTGCGGCTGGCCATCTGGGTCACCCGCGCTCAACTCAATTTGCACGGGATCGCCGGCCTTGTCGCTGGCCTGGGGTTGGTACAAGGGTTGTTGGCGCATTGCTGGGACGATCTGCACCCACGGCTTGACCCTGATGAGGCGAATGACCCGCTGCTACGCATCAATATCCTATCGTCGCTGTGCGCGCCCGCTGGCCTGTTGCGCGACGTATTGGATGTGCCGCTGATGAGCGCTGCGGGTATCGGTGCGGTCAGCGTGAGGCAGATCGAGCTGGCCATTGCTACGCAAGGAAACGAGGGCGCTCACCTGAGTCTGGGCATGATCGAAGGGGCCTTTGCCGATGCCGACGCCGTGTGGGCACGGTCCCTGGACGATGCGCTGACCCAGGCGGTGGCGCACACCGAGCAGATCGAGCAATGGCTGACCGGAAAAGTCGGCATCAGCCGCGCCCTTGACCTCAGTGGCTTGGCTGCACCGTTGCGCCGCGCCTGCGAGGTCATCCGTCGGTGCCAGTCTGATTCGACGCCGTCCGAGGACGCTGATGCCGCCGTCGTGCCCCCGATTGCTGCGTGGTCACCGCCAGCGAGCAGCGAGATTCGCAGTCGCGACGAGGCGCGCCGCGCCATCGACCGCTTGTGCGTGTATTTCCAGGCCCACGAACCTGCCAGCCCGGTGCCGTTCCTGTTGCAGAGGGCAAAGGCACTGATCGACAAAAACTTCATGGAGCTGTTGCAAGATCTTGCCCCCGATGGTCTCCCGCAACTGGCGCTGATCAGCGGTATTCATAACAACGATAAGTAGCTACTCATCCTTTCAACTCCACTCTTTTGGAGCGAGTCACATGGCTAAAGACAGCAGTCAGAAATTCATCGCCCGCAACCGGGCGCCGCGTGTCCAGATCGAATATGACGTGGAGATCTACGGCGCGGAAAAAACCGTACAACTGCCATTTGTCATGGGGGTGTTTTCCGACCTTTCCGGCAAGCCAGCCGAACCGTTGCCACCGGTGGTCGAGCGCAAGTTCCTGGAGGTCGATATCGACAACTTCGACGAGCGCCTCAAGTCCATGAAGCCCCGCGTGGTGTTGCAGGTGCCCAATACCCTGACGGGCGAAGGCAACCTGCCAGTGGAGATCACCTTTGAGAGCATGGACGACTTCTCCCCAGGCGCAATTGCTAGCAAGGTGCCTAGCCTCAACCAATTGCTGACCGCACGCAGCCAACTGTCGAACCTGCTGACCTACATGGACGGCAAGGTCGGTGCCGAAGCATTGCTGGCCAGAGTGATCAGCGATCCGGGCGTGATGCAAGCCTTGAGCGCTGCCCCCAAACAACCCGAGTAACTGATTGGTCGTTGACCCTGCCAGTGCGTCCCTTGCCCTGGTACGGGGCTCTGTTGCCTGAAATTCAAGGATACCGCCATGTCCACTACGCAATCGGAACAGCCAGGGGCAGATGCTCCGGCCATTGAATTTGACGCTGGAGACTTCGCAAGCCTTCTGCAAAAGGAATTCAAACCCAAGACCGACAAGGCCCGGGATGCTGTGGAAACGGCCGTGCGCACCCTGGCAGAACACGCCCTGCAAGACACGCAGGTGATGCCTCATGACGTGCTGGGCACGATTGAAGGCCTGATCGCGGCCCTCGATCTGAAGCTCACTGAACAGATCAACCATATCCTCCACCATGAAGAGTTCCAGGCCGTGGAGAGTGCCTGGCGTGGCTTGCATTACCTGGTCAACAACACCGAGACCGATGAGTCGCTGAAGATTCGGGTGATGAATATCTCTAAGCAAGACGTGCACAAGACCCTGCGCAAGTTCAAAGGCGTGGCCTGGGACCAGAGTCCGATTTTCAAGAAGCTGTATGAGGAGGAGTACGGCCAGTTCGGTGGTGAACCCTACGGTGCGTTTGTCGCTGACTACTACTTCAACAACAGTGCGCCGGATGTCGAGTTGCTGGCCCAGATGGCCCGCGTCAGTGCCGCCGCACATTGCCCGTTGATCACCGCTGCCGACCCCAGCGTGATGCTGATGGAGTCCTGGCAGGAGCTGGCCAACCCGCGTGACCTGACCAAGATTTTCCAGACCTCGGAACATGCTGCCTGGCGCAGCTTTCGCGCCAGTGAAGACTCGCGCTACGTGGGGCTGGCGATGCCACGCTTCCTGGCCCGTGCCCCTTATGGCGCCAAGACCAACCCGGTGGAAGGCTTCGACTTTGAAGAAACCACCGATGCTGCGGGTGCCAAGGATTTCATCTGGGCCAACGCGGCCTACGCCATGGCGGTGAACATCAACCGTTCATTCAAACACTATGGCTGGTGCTCACAGATTCGCGGCATAGAGTCCGGCGGGGTGGTGGAGGGGTTGCCGGTGCATACCTTTCCCACCGATGACGGCGGTGTGGACATGACGTGTCCGACCGAAATCGCCATCAGCGATCGGCGCGAAGCCGAGCTGGCCAAGAACGGTTTCATGCCTCTGGTGCACAGGAAAAACAGCGACCTGGCGGCCTTTATCGGCGCCCAGTCGCTGCACAAGCCGGCGGAGTACGACGACCCGGACGCCACCGCCAACGCCAACCTGGCGGCCCGTCTGCCGTACCTGTTTGCTACCTGCCGTTTTGCCCACTACCTCAAGTGCATCGTGCGCGACAAGATCGGTTCATTCAAAGAACGCCAGGACATGCAGACCTGGCTCAACAACTGGGTCGGTCGCTACGTGGAGCACAACCCGTCTACCGCGACCGACGCCGACAAAGCGCGCAAGCCGCTGGCCGGCGCCGAGGTGGTGGTGGAAGACGTTGAAGGTCAACCCGGCTATTACGGCGCCAAGTTTTTCCTGCGCCCGCACTACCAGCTTGAAGGCTTGACCGTGTCGTTGCGGTTGGTCTCCAAGCTGCCTTCCACCAAAGCGTCTTAACCAACCAGTCCAACCTACAGAGGTAATCATCATGATCCTGCTTAACTTCACAGGCACTCCCATCAAAGGCACGTCCACTGTCGACGCTCACAAAGACTGGATCACCATCAGCGGCACCAACCTGAGCGTTTGTCGGGCGATTAGCAGCAGCGGCGGAGGGGACCGTGACACCCGCAACCCGATGATCTCGGAAGTTTCCCTGGCCAAGGCCACTGATCTGGCCTCGCCCGACCTGTTTATGCAAGCCGTGTGCGGCAAAAGCCTGGGCGATGCCGAGATCCACTTCATTCACACGGGCGGCTCCGACAAAAAGCAACAGGTGTACCTCAAGGTCGTCCTGGGGGGGGCGATCGTCAGTTCCTATTCGCTCACCAGCAACGGTGATCGGCCTACCGACACGTTTTCCATCAGCTTCACCACCATCAGCTACACGTTCGACGCCTTCAGCGGTGACACGGTGACCAGCGGTACGCCGAAGAAGTGGGACTTGGAAAAGAACCAGAAAATCTGATTTGCATGCCTGGGTGTGGGTAGGTTCGCCTGCCCACTGCGCTATTTATGGAGGCCTCCCCAATGGTTGAACACAGCCGTCGCGAACGCCTGCAGCCGTCGTTGCTCGATCGTCTGAGCGATGACGACACCGAGCAGGTCGTTGAACCTCGAGACACGCGTGTCTTGTCCATGTACAGCCTGCGCAAGGCCGTACTGCGTGATCTGGGTTGGCTCCTCAACAGCACCAGCCTGGGTAGCTTTCGCGACCTGGGTGACTGTCCTTTGGCCGCGCAATCAGTGCTCAATTTCGGTTTGGCCGACCTTGCCGGCAAAACGGCGGCCGGGCTGGACCGCGAAGCCCTCGGCCGACGTATTTGCCAGGCGATCCGGGACTTCGAACCGCGAATTCTGCGTGGCAGCCTGCTGGTCGTGCCGGTTGTACCGTCGGATACGACCAGCAGCCCCAACCAGGTGGCCTTTGAGATTCATGGCGAACTATGGGGCCAACCGCTGCCCGAACGCCTGTACTTGAAGACCGAGCTCGACCTGGAAGCAGGTCAGGCGCGGATCTTTGATATCGGCACAAGGGGCGTGCGGTGAACGCCAAGCTGCTGCGCTACTACGAACGCGAGCTGGCTCACCTGCGGGAAGTCGGCGCCGAGTTCGCCCGTGACTACCCCAAAGTGGCCGGTCGCCTCGGGCTGGAAACCTATGCCTGCGCCGATCCCTATGTAGAGCGCTTGCTGGAGGGTTTCAGCTTCCTCGCCGCACGGGTGCAGTTGAAAATTGATGCCCAATTCCCACGTTTTACCCAACACCTGCTGGAGCTGGTCTACCCCCATTACCTGGCACCGACGCCGTCAATGGCCGTGGTGCAACTGCAGCCGGACATAGGCGAAGGCAGCCTCGCCGCCGGCTTCAAAGTGCCGCGTGACACGGCGCTGCACAGCCAACTGACCAAGGGTGACCAGACCGCCTGTGAGCTGCGCACCGCCCACGACGTGACCCTGTGGCCGGTGGAACTGCTCGAGGCCCGTTATTTCGCCTGTGGCGCCAGCGTTGCGGGCGTCAACCTGTCGCGTCTGGGTGCGGTCAAGGCCGCGTTGCGCCTGCGTCTGCAGGTGGGGGCGGGCCTGACGTTCAGTGACTTGGCCCTGGACAACCTGCCGCTGCATATCCGTGGTGGCGAAGGCATGCCCTCGCGCATTCTTGAACAACTGCTGGCCCAGGTGTGCGGTGTGTTGGTGATGCCGGTGCAAGCCACTGCGGGCTGGCACGAGGTGTTGCCCAAATGCGCGATTCGCAGCGTGGGCTACAGCGATGCAGAAGCCTTGCTGCCCGTGGGGCCACGCTCGTTCCAGGGCTATCGTTTGTTGCAGGAATACTTCGCGATGCCGCAGCGTTTTATGTTTGTCGACGTGACTGGGCTGGCGGCCAGTGTAAGCCGCTGCGCCTGTGAGCAGTTGGATGTAATCGTGCTGTTCAAGACCCTCGATCCGCTCCTGGAGCAAAGCCTCAGCGCGGCCAACTTCGGGCTGTATTGCACGCCGGCGATCAACCTGTTCCCGATGCGGGTCGAGCGTGTGCATCTATCGGATCAACAGTCGGAGTACCACGTAAGCCCCGATCGCACGCGGCCACTCGATTACGAGATTTACCAGATCGAAACGGTCACCGGCTACGGCAGTGGTGCCGAGGCCAGCCAGACGTTCGAGTCCTTCTACCGGGCCAACGACCTGCAGGGGCCCAAGTCGCCGCGTGCGTATTATCAGGTGCGTCGCGACACGCGGGTACTGTCGCCGCAGCACCGCCAGGGGGCGCGCTCCAGCTATGCGGGCAGCGAGTTGTTCCTATCGCTGGTCGACGCCGAGGACGCCCCGCACCGAAGTGAGTTGCGCCAGCTGGGCATCGACACCCTGTGCAGCAACCGCGACCTGGTGTTGCGCATGCCGGTGGGCAGTGGTCGCACCGACTTCAGTATCGAAACCGCTGCGCCAGTGCAGTCGGTGCGCTGTGTGGTGGGGCCTACTCTACCGGCACCCTCGTTTGCCGAGGGCGAAACGGCCTGGCGTCTGGTCAGCCATTTGTCGCTCAATTATCTATCGTTGCTCGATCAGGACAAGGTGCAGGGCGCTGCAGCCTTGCGGGACTTGCTGCGGCTGTACTGCCGGGTCGAAGACGAAGCCGCGCGTACCCAGATCGACGGCCTGCGCTCGGTGACGGCGGCGAGTATCGTGCGCCGCCTGCCGGTGGCGGGGCCTATCACGTACGGACGAGGCTTGCAGATCAGCGTGAGCCTGGATGAGGCGGCGTTCGAGGGCGCCAGTGTCTGTGCACTGGGTTCGGTGCTGGAGCAGTTTTTCGCCAAGTACGTGTCACTCAATTCATTCACTGAAACGCGGATCATCAGCACGACCCGGGGCGTGATCATGCAGTGGCCGGCGCGGGTAGGTAGATGCGAGATCCTCTGACGCTGTTAGATGCCCTTGAAACGCACCCGGGGCAGTTTGATTTCTATGGCGCATTGCGTCAGCTGGAATGCGCCTTCGCGCACCTACCGCGCATCGGCCAGGCTGCACGCCCGGTGGATGAGGCGGTGCGGTTCGGCCAGCAGCCGTCACTGGCGTTCGAACCGTCAATGATTGCGGGTCTAAAACCCGGCGCCACGCCCAAACTGTTGCTTAATTTCTTTGGCTTGTTGGGGGCCAATGGTCCGCTGCCGATTCACCTCACCGAATACATTCGCGACCGCCAGCGCAACCTCAACGACCCTACCTTGGCAGCATTTTGCGACGTGTTTCATCACCGCATGATCAGCCTGTTTTACCGCGCGTGGGCCAGTGCGCAGCCAACGGTGAGCCTGGATCGGCCGCAGACGGACGACTTTGCCCGTTACCTGGGCGCCTTGATCGGCATTGGCATGCCGTCGCTGCAGGCGCGCGACAGTGTGGCGGACGTTGCCAAGCTGCATGTCGCCGGGCGCCTGGGGCCGCAGGTGCGCAATGCCGAGGGCCTGGCCAGGGTGCTCGGTGACTACCTCGGCGTGCCCGTCGCGGTCGAGCAGTTTGTTGGCCACTGGATGGCCTTGCCCAGCGACGGCGGGTGCGTCCTGCGCAGCGGTCCCGACGCTGCGGTGCTTGGCCAGACCACGGTGATGGGCCGCAAAGTCTGGAATGCCCAGCATAAGTTTCGCCTGTTGATCGGCCCCCTGGACCTGGCGCAGACCCGTCGCCTGCTACCGGGTGGCGACAGCCTGCAACGTGTGCAGGACTGGGTGCATCAGTACGTCGGCGTGGCGATGGAGTGGGACATCAACCTGATCGTCAAGAAAGAGCACCTGCCTGGCTTGCGCCTGGGGTCTGCGCCGTTGGGCTGGACCAGTTGGCTGCGCAGCCGGGCCCCCCTGAAAAATGATCGGCAGTTGCTGATCAACCCTCGTCGGCGGCCTGAACACGGCGCTGTTTTTACTTCTCAAGGAGCTGCCCATGGCTGATATCAGTCGCGTCGCGCTTTTCGGCAAACTCAACAGCCTGTGCTATCGGGCGATTGAAAGCAGTACGGTGTTCTGCAAGTTGCGGGGCAACCCCTACGTGGAACTGGTGCATTGGTTGCAACAGCTCCTGCAATTGAACGATTCGGACCTGTTGCGGCTGACCCGTCATTACGGCATCGATCCGGCCACCTTGGCCCGCGACCTCACCGCGGCCCTCGACCGTTTGCCACGGGGCTCGACCTCGGTGACGGATTTGTCTTCGCAGGTCGAGGAAGCCGTGGAGCGCGCCTGGGTCTACGCCACCCTGATGCTGGGCGAGTCCCAGGTGCGCTCCGGGCACTTGCTGCTGGCATTGCTGAAAACCTCGACGCTGCGCAATGGCCTGTATGGCGTGTCCCGCGAGTTCAACAAGGTCCGCGTCGAAGAACTCAGCGAGCAGTTCGGCGTGTTGCTCAACGGGTCTCCCGAAGCTCGGATGACGGCCAATGATGGCTTCCAGCTGCCGGGCGAGGAGGCCGGTGCACTGGCGCCGGCTGGCCCAGGCAGGCAGGACGCGTTGCAGCGCTTCACCGTCGACCTGACTGAACAGGCGCGCACCAACCGCATGGACCCCGTCGTCGGCCGCGATGAAGAGATCCGCCAACTGATCGACATCCTGATGCGCCGCCGCCAGAACAATCCGCTGCTGGTGGGGGAGGCGGGTGTCGGCAAGACCGCCGTGGTCGAAGGTTTCGCCCAGCGCATTGCACGGGGCGACGTGCCGCCGAGCCTTCGGGATGTGCAACTGCTCGCCCTCGATGTGGGCTTGTTGCAGGCCGGTGCGAGCATGAAAGGCGAGTTCGAACAGCGCCTGCGGTCGGTGATCGATGAGGTACACACGCGCCTCAAACCGGTGGTGCTGTTTATCGACGAAACCCACACCCTGGTTGGCGCCGGCGGTACAGCCGGGACCGGGGATGCCGCCAACCTGCTGAAGCCGGCGCTGGCCCGTGGCGCGTTACGTACGATAGGCGCCACCACGTTTGCCGAGTACAAGAAACACATTGAAAAAGACCCGGCCTTGAGCCGGCGCTTTCAGACCGTGCAGGTCGAGGAACCGGATGAACCCCGTGCCTTGCTGATGCTGCGAGGTATTGCCCACACCCTGCAGGCGCATCATCAGGTGCAGATCCTCGATTCGGCGCTGGACGCGGCGGTGCGTTTGTCCAACCGCTATATCCCGGCACGGCAACTACCGGACAAGGCGGTCAGCCTTATCGACACTGCGTGTGCCCGCGTCGCCGTCAGCCTGCACGCCACGCCCGCTGAAGTGGACGATAGCCGCCGGCGTATCGAGGCGCTGGACACCGAGCTCACGATCATTGCGCGTGAAACCGCCATCGGCGTGCAAACCGCCAGTCGGCAGGCGTTGGCCGAGGCTGCGCGGGCGACTGAACATGAGCGTTTGAGGGGGCTTGAAGGCCGTTGGCACCGCGAGTTGGCGCTGGTGACGCAGATAATGGCTCTGCGCAATTCGGCCGCTGGGACCGCCGAGCGTGAAGCGCAGCGGGGGCAGTTGCACCTCTTGCAGGAGCAACTCGCACAGCTGCAAGGCGAAACCCCGCTGGTGCTGATCAACGTCGACGAACAGGCGGTGGCCTCGGTGGTGCAGGACTGGACAGGCATTCCCGTGGGCCGCATGGTCAAGAACGAAATCGAAAGCGTCTTGCGCCTGGCTGACCGCCTGGGCCAGCGCATTATCGGCCAGGACCATGCGCTGGAGATGATCGCCCGTCGTGTCCAGACCTCCCGCGCCGGCCTCGACAACCCCGGCAAACCGGTGGGTGTATTCATGCTCGCCGGTACCTCGGGGGTGGGAAAGACCGAGACGGCCCTGGCCCTGGCGGAGTTGATGTATGGCGGTGAACACAACGTCATCACGCTCAATATGAGCGAATACCAGGAAGCCCATAGCGTCTCCAGCCTCAAAGGTGCACCGCCAGGGTACGTCGGGTACGGCGAGGGTGGCGTGCTCACCGAGGCCGTAAGGCGCAAGCCCTACAGCGTGGTCCTGCTGGACGAAGTGGAGAAGGCTCATCCGGATGTGCACGAGTTGTTTTTCCAGGTGTTCGACAAAGGCTGGATGGAGGACGGTGAAGGCCGCGTCATCGACTTCAAGCACAGCCTGATCCTGTTGACCACCAATGTCGGTACTGGCGTGATCACTCACCAGTGCCGTGATGTGCAAGCCATGCCGGCACCAGACGCCATCGCCAAAGCCTTGCGCGAGCCGCTGCTGGCTGTGTTCCCGCCCGCATTGCTCGGCCGCCTGGTGGTGGTCCCGTATTACCCGCTGAACGACGCCATGCTCGATCGCATCATCCGCCTGCAGTTGCGGCGGATCGAACAGCGTATCGCCGACGGCCACAAGCTCCCGTTCAGCTACAGCGACGATGTGGTGCGGCTGATCGCCAGTCGCTGCACCGAGTTGGACAGCGGTGGACGGATGATCGAATCGATCCTCTCCCATTCGATGTTACCGGCGATCAGTCGTGAGTTTCTCAACCGCCTGTTGCTGGGTTCCCCAGCGACTCATGTCCGGGTCGACGTCGAGGGTGGCGAGTTTACTTATGTGTTTACGGAGCGGTAGTACAAATGCCTTACATCCCGTGGAAAACGCCCCTTGATGGGCGTCACTCAGTTCGTCTGGCGGTTGAGTCAGCGCGGGACTGGTCGCGCTTAGTTCGGGCGGTCTTGGACAACGTCCTTCCATTGCCTTGCAGGTAGAACAACCATGCCAACTACTCAACACCACCGCGAAATACAGGTCAGCAGTGTGCTCGGTACCGATGTCCTGCTGTTTCGACGCATGCAGGCCTTCGAGGGCTTGTCCCGGCTCAGCGAGTACGAAGTTGAGCTGTACAGCGAACGCACCGACCTGGCTATCGACGACCTACTGGCCACCCCGATGACGGTCGCAGTGGACCTGCCTGCGGGCGGCAGTCGCTACTTCAGTGGGCATGTCAGCCGTTTTTCATGCGAAGGTCGCCACGGGCGTTACGCTACCTACAAGGCGATAGTTCGGCCGTGGTTGTGGTTCCTGACCCTGGGCAGCGACTGCCGGATCTTCCAGGCATTGAGTGTGCCGGACATCCTCAAGCAGGTGTTTGCGCCCTACAGCATTGCCGATGTCGACACCTCGGGTCTGAGCGCGAGCTACAAGGCCCTGGCTTACTGCGTGCAGTACCGTGAGAGCGATTTTAATTTTGTCAGCCGCCTGATGGAGCGGGAGGGCATCTACTACTTCTTCAAGAGCGCCGCCGACCGTCACACCCTGGTCTTGGCTGATTCCTACGGCGCGCATGCGCCGGCGCCGGGCTATGCCCAGATGCGTTTCATGCCCGCCGCCGGCCCTGCCATGCGCGAGAGTGAGGTGATCTACGACTGGCGCATGAGCGGCGAGGTGGAGCCGGGTGGCTATACGCTGCAGGACTTCGATTTTGAAAGGCCCGGTGCCAACCTGCTGGCCAGGTCGGCCCTGGCGGGCAGTTACCCGCAGTCGCACCATGAGTGTTACGACTACCCCGGTAAATACACCGAGCGCAAACAGGGCGAAACCTATGCCCGCACGTTGATTGAGACGCGGCATGCAGGTACAGGTCGGGTGAGCGGGGCCACGCGAGCGCGTGGGTTGTTTCCCGGTGCACTGATGACCCTTACCGAGCACCCGCGCAGTGAGCAGAACGCGCAGTTCCTGCTGTTGCAGGCACGCTACGTGTTGTCGTCGGACACCTATGAACCGACCCCACCGGCCACGCCTGAACCCCTCCTGACCTGCGAGTTCCAGGCGCTGTCGCGCCAGCAGCAGTTCCGCACGCCTTGGGTTTCGCCCAAGCCGCTGATGCGGGGGCCGCAGACGGCCATCGTGGTGGGCAAGCAGGGTGAAGAGATCTGGACCGACAAGTACGGGCGGATCAAGGTGCAGTTTCACTGGGACCGCGAGGGCAAAGGCGACGAAAACAGTTCCTGCTGGATACGTGTGGCCCAGGGCTGGGCGGGCAAGCGCTGGGGCAGCCTGCATATCCCGCGCACCGGTCAGGAAGTGGTGGTCAGCTTTCTCGAAGGTGATCCTGACCAACCACTGGTCACGGGCAGCGTCTACAACGCCGATACCCTGCCACCTTATGCCCTGCCGGAGCATGCCACGCGTTCGACCCTCAAGAGTCATTCGTCCAAGGGAGGGGCTGGCTACAACGAGCTGCGTTTCGACGACAAGAAAGGTGCGGAACAAGTGTTCCTGCATGCGCAGAAAAACCTTGAGCAGCGCGTGCTCGCGGACGCCCTGGACTGGGTTGGCGGTGACCGCCACTCCTGGGTCGAGCAAGACCTGCGCGAGAAGGTCGGGGGGGATCGTCATTGCGCAGTGGGCGGCGACCGCAACGAGCAGGCCGCTGGGGCTGTGTCCCTGAGCGCGGGTACGGAGATGATCATTGATGGCGCCGCGAAGACCGGCATCACCGCCGGCAACGATGTGCATATCAAGGGTGGGATGAACGTGGTGATCGAAGCCGGAGCGGCCATCACCCTGAAAGTCGGCTCGGCCTTCCTCACCCTTACTCCCGCAGCGATTCTCGCCTCGACCCTTCCTCTTCCCTCGCCTGCGGCCGCCAGTGCCGCCTCTGCGGCGGCGGCGGCAGCAGCCACCGGACCTATCGGTGTGCCACTACTCCCCAAGGAGGCTGACGATGGCAAATAAGCGGTTATCGACCGTCCTCGTTTCTGCCACTGCAAATATTGGAAGCGCTCATGTCTTGGAATAACAAAGTGGTCTGGTCTGAGGGCATGTTGTTGCAGCCTCAACACTTGCAGCAGCACGACCGATTCCTACAGGCCCAGTTGGAGGCGCGGGTCAAGACGCTACGCGCGTATGCCTGGGGGTTTTCGGCGTTGGAGATCGATCCGCAGCAATTGGCGATGGGCAAGGTGGCGTTGCTGTCGTTCAGCGGCGTCTTGCCTGATGGTACGCCTGTGGGCCAGCCGTTCGACGACGAGATGCCGCTGCCCCTCGCGATCCCCGATGACGCCCGCGACGTGAAAGTGGTGCTGGCATTGCCCAGTGTGCGCCCGGGTATTTCGGAGGTGGATGACGACCCCAGTGTCGAGAACTTTGCCCGCCATCGCAGTGCTGAATACGAAGCCTGGGACAGTAACGGGCTGGACAGTAGCGCACTGATGAGTGTCGGCAAGTTGCGCCTGCGGCTGGCGTTCGAGGGCGATGTGGCCGACGCCTACACGCTGCTGGGGGTTGCCCATGTGATAGAAAAACGCATCGATAACAGCGTCGTGCTCGACCGCCAGTACAGCCCGCCCTGCCTGGATATTCGTGCATCCGAGCGCCTCAGGGCGATCATTGACGAACTGCTTGGGTTGTTGCAGCAACAGCACGAAGCGTTGGCCTCGCGATTGGCCGGCCCCGATGGCCGTGATACGACACAGTTCGACGACGTCCTGCTGTTGCAGTTGCTCAATCGCAGCTTGCCGTTGATGCGGCATTTATCGACGATGAGCGGCTTGCACCCGGAGCAGTTGTATCGCGACGTCTCGGGCCTTGCCGGCGAACTGGCAACGTTTTTCGCCCACGATAAACGCGCGGCCGTTTACCCGGTCTACCGTCATACGGCGCTGGCAGATACGTTTGCCCCGGTAATGCTCGACCTGCGCCGCGCACTGTCGTTGGTGGTGGATGCACGGGCCACGTTCCTGCCCTTGGAAGAGCGTCAACACGGCATCCGAGTGGCCGTGCTACTTGAACGGGATTTGCTGCGCTGCGCCACCTTCATCCTGGCGGTGCAGGCGCAGGTGCCGGCTGACGACCTGCGCGACCGCTTCCCATCCTGGGTCAAGATCGGTTCGGTGGAGAAGATTCGTGATCTGGTCAACCTGCAACTGCCGGGCATTGGCCTGCGGCCTTTGTCGGCATCTCCCCGCCAACTGCCGTTCAATGCCGGCTGCACCTATTTCGAACTTGATCGCAGCAGCGAATATTGGCAACTGCTGAGTCAGTCTGCCGGTTTTGCCCTGCACCTGGGCGCAGAGTTCCCTGGGCTGCATCTGCAGTTCTGGGCCATCCGCGATTTGAGTCAACCTGATTGAGCTGAGTGACCCTTCCCAGAAACGCAAAACGGCGCCCGAAGGCGCCGTTTTGTTGACTGCATCCCGCTAAGCGATCAAACGCCCAGCACCGCGTGCTGCACCAGGGTGAGCAACGGTTGTGGGTACACGCCCAGGAAGAACGCGAGCAGGGCGATGGCCAGCAGCATGACGCCGCCTGCCTTCTGTTCCCAATGCAACTCGGCATCCACACGGCGCAGGTTTGGCTCGATCAGGTACAGGGTGACCATCACACGCAGGTAATAGAACACGCCGATGGCACTGCCCAGCACCAGGGACGCCACCAGCCACCACTCGTGGGCTTGAACACCGGTTGCCACGATGTAGAACTTGCCGATAAAGCCGGCAGTCAGCGGGATACCGGCCAGGGACAGCATCATCACGGTCAGTACGGCGGTCAGGTACGGACGGCGCCAGAACAGGCCGCGGTATTCGTACAGGGCGTCAGCGTCGCGGCCTTTGTACGGCGAGGACATCAGCGTGATCACACCGAAGGCGCCGAGGCTGGTGATCACGTAGGTGACCAGGTACACGCCGATGGCTTCCACGGCCAGGCCTTTGCTCGCCACCAGGGCGATCAGCAGGTAGCCGAAGTGGGCGATGGACGAGTAACCCAGCAGACGCTTGAGGTTGTTCTGGGTCAGCGCCAGCAGGTTACCGAACAGGATCGACGCAATGGCGATCACGGTCAGCACGTTGCTCAGCACGCCGGTGTTGGCAGCCGGCGAAATCTGGAACAGACGCACCATCACCGCAAACACCGCCACCTTGGAAGCGGTCGCCAGGAACGCGGCCACCGGCGCCGGGGCGCCTTCGTACACGTCCGGGGTCCACAGGTGGAACGGCACCAGCGACAGTTTGAATGCCAGGCCGATCAGCATCATCGCCAGGCCCAGTTGGGCAATCGGCGCGGGGCTGTTGGTGGCGGCCAGGGCGTGGCCGATACCGGTGAAGCTCAGGCTGCCGGCTTCGGCGTAGAGCAGGGCCATACCGAACAACAGGAACGCGGAGCCTGCAGCCGACAGCACCATGTACTTGATGCCGGCTTCCAGGGAGCGCTTGTTGAAGAAGGCGTAGGCCACCAGGCCGTAGGTCGGGATCGACAGCAGTTCCAGGCCGATGAACAAGCCGGCCAGGTGCTGCGCGCTGACCAGCACGATACCGCCGGCCGCAGCCAGCAGGATCAGCAGGTACAGCTCTTCGCGGTTGCCCGGGTAGCCGGTGCCACCTTCGCCGAGGTAGGCGTGGGCGAGGGTGACGCAGGCCAAGGTCGCGACCAGGATCAGCGCGATATACAGCAGCGCGAAGTCATCGACCATCATCAGCGGCGTTACCGCCAGTGGCGCGACCTTGAGGGCCGGGATGATCGACAGCAGGGCCAGGTTAAGACCGGCGCAGGACAGCAGGAACGTTTGCGAGTGATTGCGGCGCCAGGCGATTGCCAGCATCACCGCCACAACGGTGAGGCTGGTGATCAGCAGCGGCGCAAGCGCGATAAAGTGTTGGATCGTGAATTCCATAGCGCTCTTACCGGGCCGAAGCGAGTTGAGAGAAGGCGGTGCCGAACCACTGCTGCACGCCATGCATCGTTGCGGCAGAAGTGTCCAGGAACGGTTGCGGGTACACGCCGATGTAGATCAGCAGTACGGCAAGGCCGAGCACCATGATCAGTTCGCGCGCATCCATCCCTTGCAGGACGGTGTCGGACTTGGCCGGGCCGAAGTAGGCGCGGTGGATCATGATCAGCGAGTAGACCGAACCGAATACCAGGCCGGAGGTAGCAATGGCACTGATCCACGGCGTCTGCACGAAGGCACCCATCAGGATCAGGAACTCGCCGATGAAGTTACCGGTACCCGGCAAGCCCAGCGACGCAGCCGCGAAGAACAGGCTGATCGCCGGCAGGTAGGCAATGCGCGACCACACGCCACCCATTTCACGCATGTCACGGGTGTGCAGGCGCTCGTACAGCTGGCCACTCAGGATAAAGAGTGCAGCGGCCGAAACACCGTGGGCCAACATCTGGATCACCGCGCCTTGCAGCGCCAGTTGGCTGCCGGAGTAGATACCGATCAGGACGAAACCCATGTGGGAAACGGACGAGAAGGCGATCAGACGCTTGATGTCGGTTTGCGCGAACGCCAGGAACGCACCGTAGAAAATCCCGATCAGACCCAGGGTCATGGCGATCGGCGCGAACTCGGCCGAAGCATTCGGGAACAGCGGCAGGGCGAAACGCAGCAGGCCATAGGCCGCCGTCTTCAGCAGGATGCCGGCCAGGTCCACGGAGCCGGCGGTCGGCGCCTGGGCGTGGGCATCCGGCAGCCAGGAGTGGAACGGCACCACCGGCAGCTTCACCGCGAAGGCGATGAAGAAGCCCAGCATGAGGATGTACTCGGTGGTCAGGGACATCTTGGTTTTCAACAGGTCGGCGTAGTTGAAGGTAATCACGCCCGTGCTGTTGAAGTTGACCAGTACCAGACCCAGGATCGCCACCAACATGATCAGGCCGGAAGCCTGGGTGAAGATGAAGAATTTGGTCGCCGCGTAGATCCGGGTTTTCTTGCCGTCCGAAGAACTGTGACCCCAGAGCGCGATGAGGAAGTACATCGGCACCAGCATCATTTCCCAGAAGAAGAAGAACATGAACAGGTCGAGGGCGAGGAACACACCGACAACGCCGCCCAGGATCCACATCAGGTTCAGGTGGAAGAAGCCCACGTGACGCTGGATCTCTTTCCAGGAGCAGAGTACCGAGAGGATACCCAGCAGGCCGGTCAGCAGGATCATCAACAGCGACAGGCCGTCGAGGGCCAGGTGCACGTTGATGCCGAAGCGCTGGATCCACACGTGCTTGAATTCAAGCGCGAAGGTTGGATCGACGCCCGGTGCCGGAGCGAATGAATAGTCACCGTGGGCCCACAGCCAGAGGCCGAGCGCGAGTTCCAGGGACATGGTCAGCAACGCAATCCAGCGGGGGAGGGTGGCGCCGAAGCGTTCACCCATCCAGCAGAGCAGGCCGCCGATAAAGGGGATCAGGATTAGCCAGGGCAGAATCATGACAGGCTCGTTTCCTTTCGCAGGTTTGCAAAGTTCGCAATGTACGCAATGTGCATGGACATAGTCAGACCGCCACGACAACGATGGCGCCGATCACCAGTACGGCACCGACGGCCATGGACGCGGCATACCAGCGCAGTTGGCCGGTCTCGCTGCGGCTCAGGGCGGTGTGACCGGCCTTGGCGGCGCGCGGGATCAAACCGATGGTCTGGTCGAGCGGGTCTTTGCGCAGTACATGGCTGATGGCCAGGTAAGGCTTGACGAACAGTTTGTCGTAGATCCAGTCGAAGCCCCAGGCCGCGAACCACCAGGCCGACAGGAAGCGGCCAATGCCGCTGTTGGCCACGGCGGTCACGAAGCGACGCTTGCCGAGGAACAGCAGGGCGGCCAGCAGGATACCCGCGATGGCAATGGCACCCGAGGCGATTTCCAGGCTGTGCTTGGCGGCGCCACCGGCATGGCCGGCGCTTTCCGGCAGCACACCGGCCAGTGGCGGCGTGATCAGGGCGCCGATGAAGGTCGACAGCACGATCAGTACCGACAGTGGCAACCAGTGGGAGATGCCGTGGCCTGCGTGTGCTTCGGTCTTGGCTTCACCGTGGAAGATGATGAAGATCAGGCGGAAGGTGTACAGCGAGGTCATGAACGCACCCACCAGGCCTGCGTACAGCAGGTTCTGGTTACCGCTGGCAAAGGCTTCCCAGAGGATTTCGTCTTTCGAGTAGAAACCAGCGGTTACCAGTGGCAGGGCTGCCAGGGCGGCGCCACCGACGATGAAGCTGGCGTAGGCCAACGGCAGTTTCTTCCACAGGCCGCCCATCTTGAAGATGTTCTGCTCGTGGTGGCAGGCAACGATCACCGCACCGGAGGCAAGGAACAGCAGGGCCTTGAAGAAGGCGTGGGTCATCAGGTGGAAGATCGCCGCGTCCCAGGCACCCACGCCCAGGGCCAGGAACATGTAGCCGATCTGGCTCATGGTCGAGTAGGCGAGGATGCGCTTGATGTCGGTCTGCACCAGCGCGGCGAAGCCCGCCAGCACCAGGGTCACGCCGCCCACCACGCCCACCAGGTGCAGGATGTCCGGCGCCAGGGTGAACAAACCGTGGGTACGGGCGATCAGGTAGACACCGGCCGTTACCATGGTTGCGGCGTGGATCAGTGCCGAAACTGGTGTAGGACCGGCCATCGCGTCCGCCAGCCAGGTTTGCAGCGGCAGTTGCGCCGATTTACCTACAGCGCCGCCCAGCAGCATCAGGGTCGCCAGGGTGATCCAGAAGTCGCCGACCTGGAATTTCTGCGGTGCCAGTACCAGCAGTTCCTGGATGTTCAGCGTGCCCACCTGTTGGAACAGGATGAACAGGCCGATGGCCATGAACACGTCGCCGATACGGGTAACGATGAATGCCTTGAGTGCCGCGTTGCCGTTGTTGCGGTTGCTGTAGTAGAAACCGATCAACAGGTACGAGCACAGGCCCACACCTTCCCAGCCGAAGTACAGGAACAACAGGTTATCGCCGAGCACCAGGAACAGCATGCTGGCGATAAACAGGTTGGTGTACGAGAAGAAGCGCGAGTAGCCCGCTTCGCCGCGCATGTACCAGGACGCGAACAGGTGGATCAAAAAGCCGACACCCACCACCACGCCGAGCATGGTGATCGACAGGCCGTCGACGTAGAGGGCGAAGTTGGGCTTGAAGCCCTCCACCGACATCCACTGCCACAGCACCAGGGTGTAGTGACCGCCTTCCGGCGGTGCCACGTTGAATTGCCAGATGACGTAAGCGGTCACGATGGCCGAGAGGCCAATGGAGCCCACACCGATCAAGGCCGAGAGGTTTTCCGACCAGCGTCCACGGGAGAACGACAGCAGCAGGAAACCGATCAGGGGAAATACGAAAGTCAGAAAGATCATGTTCATCCGCGCATCTCACTGGCAGCGTCGATATCAAGCGTGTGGAAGCGACGATACAGTTGCAGCAGGATCGCCAGGCCAATACTGGCTTCGGCGGCTGCCAGGCTGATCACCAGGATGAACATGACTTGTCCATCCGGCTGGCCCCAACGTGCGCCTGCCACGATGAACGCCAGTGCCGCGGCGTTCATCATGATTTCCAGGCTCATCAACACGAACAGAATGTTACGGCGAACCATCAGGCCGACCAGGCCAAGGCAGAACAGGATGCCGGCGACCGCCAGACCATGCTCCAAAGGGATAGCAGGCATCGTCATTGCTCCTTGGCTTCGTTGCGGCCCAAGTGGAAGGCGGTGATGGCTGCGGCGAGCAGCAGCATCGAAGCCAGTTCGACCACCAGCAGGTACGGGCCGAACAGGCTGATGCCCACGGCCTTGGCGTCTACGGTGGTGTGGCCGATGGCCTGGCCGCTCTGGTGAGCGAACAGCACATACAGCAGTTCACCCAGCAGCAGGGCTGCGAGGACAACCGGGCCGAGCCAGATGCCAGGCTTGAGCCAGACGCGTTCCTGGGCGACCGAAGCCGGCCCCAGGTTGAGCATCATCACCACAAACACGAACAGCACCATGATGGCGCCGGCGTAGGCGATCACTTCCAGCACGCCGGCGAACGGTGCGCCAAGGCTGAAGAAGGTCATGGCCACGGCGATCAGCGAAATGATCAGGTAGAGCAGGGCGTGCACGGGGTTGGTGTTGGTGATCACGCGAAGCGTGGACACCACTGCAATACCGGACGCGAAATAGAAAGCGAATTCCATCTTTCTTCCTTAAGGCAGCAAGCTCTTCACGTTGATCGGCTCGGCTTCGTTTTGTGCGGCGCCTTTCGGCTTACCGGCAACGGCCATACCTGCAACACGATAGAAGTTGTAATCAGGGTTTTTACCGGGACCAGAGATCAAAAGATCTTCTTTCTCGTACACCAGGTCCTGACGTTTGAACTCGGCCATCTCGAAATCCGGAGTGAGCTGGATCGCGGTGGTCGGGCAAGCTTCCTCGCAGAGGCCGCAGAAAATGCAGCGCGAGAAGTTGATACGGAAGAAGTCCGGGTACCAGCGACCGTCTTCGGTTTCAGCTTTCTGCAGGGAGATGCAACCCACCGGGCACGCCACGGCGCACAGGTTGCAGGCTACGCAACGCTCTTCGCCATCGGGGTCGCGGGTCAGCACGATGCGGCCGCGATAGCGCGGCGGCAGGTACACCGCTTCTTCCGGGTATTGCAGGGTGTCGCGTTTGCGAAAGCCATGGCCGAAAACCATCACCAGGCTTCGCAACTGGGTACCGGTACCCTTAACGATGTCGCCAATATATTTGAACATGGGTCAAATCCTCACTGAACCGCGGCCGCTGGCGTGTTCAACAACACAACGGCAGCAGTCACCAGCAAATTGATCAGGGTCAGTGGCAGGCAGAAGCGCCAGCTGAAATCCATCACCTGGTCGTACCGTGGACGCGGAATGGAAGCGCGCAGCAGGATAAACAACATGATGAAGAACGCGGTCTTAAGGAAGAACCAGAAGAACGCCAACTGCGGCAGGATGCCGAACGGACCGTGCCAGCCGCCGAAGAACAGCGTGACCAGCAGGGCCGAGATCAAGATGATGCCGATGTATTCACCGACGAAGAACATGCCCCATTTCATGCCGGCATATTCAATGTGGTAACCGTCGGCCAGTTCCTGTTCCGCTTCCGGCTGGTCGAACGGGTGACGGTGAGTCACGGCGACGCCAGCGATGAAGAACGTGCAGAAGCCAAAGAACTGCGGAATGATGAACCACAGGTTCTGCGCCTGGTACTCGACGATGTCGCGCATGTTGAACGAGCCGACCTGCACCACGATGCCCATCAGCGCGAGGCCCATGAACACTTCGTAGGACACGGTCTGGGCCGAAGCCCGCAAGCTGCCCAGCAGGGCGAACTTGTTGTTGCTCGACCAACCGGCGAACAGCACCGCGTAGACCGACAAGCCGGCCATGGCGAAGAAGAACAGCAAGCCGATGTTCAGGTCCGCCACGCCCCACGTCGGGGTGATCGGGATGATCGCGAAGGCGATCAGCAAGGCGCTCATGGCCACGACCGGTGCCAGGGTGAAGATCACCTTGTCGGCAAACGGCGGGGTCCAGTCTTCCTTGAAGAACATTTTCAGCATGTCGGCCGCGATCTGGAACATACCGAACGGGCCAACGCGGTTCGGACCGTAACGGTCCTGCCACCAGCCCAGCAGGCGACGTTCGACGAAGCTGAGCAGCGCGCCCGCAACGACCACGGCCAACAGGATCACGATGGCCTTGACCACCGAAATGATCACGTCAATTACTTCCGGCGTGAACCAAGTCATTGCGCTGCCTCCTGCAGACCGTCAACGGTTTTGCCGAAGATCGCAGGCGGAATGCCAGCGAGGCCTTTAGGCAGTGCAACCAGACCGGCACCCAACTCATCGTTGATGCGCAGCGGCAGACGCAGGGTCTGGCCGGCCACGGTCAAGCTGAGCAGGGCACCGTCGTTGACGCCGAGGCGGTCGGCTTCGGACTTGGCCACGGACACGTAGGCTTCTGGGATGCGGCCTTGCACCGGCGCAGCCTTGGAAGAGTTCTCTTCGCTGCCGAACAGGTGGAAGAACGGCACAACCTGCCAGGTGCCCTGGGCCGGGTTGAACGGACGCGGCACCGCAGCGAACCAGTTCAGCGAGTCACCGGTGCTTTCGATCAGGCGGGTGCCCGGGTCGCCAGCGCGGATGTGACCACCGACTTCGTCCTGGAACTTGTTCCAGGCTTGCGGCGAGTTCCAGCCCGGCGACCAGGCGAACGGCACCTGCTGACGTGGCTCGACCGACCCTGAGTAACCTTCCATGGAGAAGGCGAAGGCGGTGTCGTTGTCTTGTGGCGTACGCGGCTCGTGCACGCTGATGTCGGCGCGCATGGCGGTACGACCGGAGTAACGCAGCGGTTCGCGGGCCAGTTTCATGCCCTTGATGCGGAACGCGGCGGACGGTGCAGCGTCGACAATCCGGGCAAGCTGCGGTGCGCTGGAAGCGACGGCAGCGGTCACGTGGTCGAGCTGGGTCCAGTCGATCGGCTGGTTCAGCAGGGTGGCACGCAGGGCATGCAGCCAGCGCCAGCCTTCGTGAACCAGGATGCTGGCGTCCATGTACTTCGGATCGAACACTTGGAAGAAGCGCTGGGCGCGGCCTTCCTGGCTGACCAGGGTACCGTCGCCTTCGGCGAAGCTTGCGGCTGGCAGTACCAACTGGGCGCGGTCGCTGGTGGCGGTCTTCTGGTGGTCGGCCACGATCAGCACTTTGGCGGCGTTCAGCGCAGCGTCAACCTTGGCGGCGTCGGTGCGGGTGTACAGGTCGTTTTCCAGCACCACGATGGCGTCGGCATTGCCGTCGATCACGGCTTGCAGGCCGGCATCCAGGGACTCACCACCGAGCATGGCCAGGCCGAGGCTGTTGGCTTCCGGCACAACCAGGCTGATGGAGCCGTTCTTGTCGCGCAGCTTAAGGGCCTTGGCGATGTTGGCAGCGGCTTCGATCAGCGCCTTGGAACCCAACGAGGTACCGGCAATGATCAACGGGCGCTTGGCGGCGAGCAGGGCGTCGGCGATGCGCTGGGCCAGTTCAGCGGCTTCAGCGTCCAAGCCTTCGACGGCAGGCGCGCTGGCGTCGAGGGCGTGGGCCACTGCGAAACCGATGCGGGCCAGGTCGTCCGGTGCGGCGTGGACACATTCTTCGGCGATGTCGTCGAGCTTGGTTTCAGCGATGCTGGCGATAAACAGCGGGTTCAGCGCGTGCTGGCCGATGTTTTTCACGGCGGCGTCGAGCCAAGGCTGTACGCGCATGGCGTCGGCCATCTCTTCGGCCTTGCCCTTGACCGACTGGCGCAGGGACAGGGCCACGCGGGCAGCGGTCTGGGTCAGGTCTTCACCGAGCACGAAGATCGCGTCGTGGTCTTCGATGTCGCGCATGTTCGGAACGGGCAGCGGGCTGTCGTTCAGCACTTGCAGGACCAGCCGGATACGCTCCAGCTCACCGGCTTCGATGCCTGAGTAGAAGTGCTCGGCACCGACCAGCTCGCGCAACGCGTAGTTGCTTTCGAGGCTAGCGCGGGGCGAACCGATACCGACGATGTTGCGGCCGCGCAGCAGGTCGGCGGCTTTATCCAGCGCGTCGTCCAGGCTCAGCTTGGCGCCATCGGCCAGCAGCGGTTGGCGTGGGCGATCCTTGCGGTTGACGTAGCCATAGCCGAAACGGCCACGGTCGCACAGGAAGTACTGGTTGACCGAACCGTTGAAGCGGTTTTCGATACGACGCAGTTCACCGTAGCGCTCGCCTGGCGAGATGTTGCAACCGCTGGAGCAGCCGTGGCAGATACTCGGGGCGAACTGCATGTCCCACTTGCGGTTGTAGCGCTCGGAGTGGGTCTTGTCGGTGAACACACCGGTCGGGCAGACCTCGGTGAGGTTGCCGGAGAACTCGCTTTCGAGCACGCCATCTTCAACGCGACCGAAGTACACGTTGTCGTGGGCGCCGAATACGCCCAGGTCGGTGCCGCCAGCGTAGTCTTTATAGAAACGCACGCAACGGTAGCAGGCGATGCAGCGGTTCATTTCGTGGGAAATGAACGGGCCGAGGTCCTGGTTCTGGTGGGTACGCTTGGTGAAGCGATAACGGCGCTCGTTGTGGCCGGTCATCACCGTCATGTCTTGCAGGTGGCAGTGACCGCCTTCCTCACAGACCGGGCAGTCGTGGGGGTGGTTGGTCATCAGCCATTCGACAACGCTGGCGCGGAACGCCTTGGATTCTTCATCTTCGATGGAGATCCAGGTGTTGTCGGTGGCTGGGGTCATGCAGGACATGACGATACGACCACGCGTGTCGTTTTCGTCGGTGTATTGCTTGACCGCACACTGGCGACAGGCACCGACGCTACCGAGTGCGGGGTGCCAGCAGAAATACGGGATGTCGAGGCCTAGTGACAGACACGCCTGTAACAGGTTGTCCGCCCCATCGACTTCGAGCGCTTTGCCGTCTACGTGGATAGTGGCCATGGTTCAAAGTTCTTCGTTGGCCCGTTGTCAGCGGGCGTGGCTAATGGAATCTTGTTATTCATGTGCATCTACACAGCCTCAAAGGCGTCAGCACATGAGAAGGCGAAGGGCACGGACCCTTCGCCTTTTAAAGCGTTACGCGCCGACTACGATCGGCCTTGCCAGAGGCGGGACGGCGGCGCTGGTAGGCGCGATGCCGGCTTCGAACTCCGAGCGGAAGTATTTGATTGCGCTGCCCAATGGCTCAACGGCGCCCGGTGCGTGAGCACAGAAGGTCTTGCCTGGGCCGAGGAAACCGACCAGGCCCAGCAGGGTTTCGATGTCTCCCTCGCGGCCCTCGCCTTTTTCCAGGGCCATCAGCAGCTTGACGCTCCACGGCAGGCCGTCGCGGCAGGGGGTGCAGAAGCCGCAGGATTCACGGGCAAAGAACTGCTCCATGTTGCGCAGTAGCGAGACCATGTTGACAGTGTTGTCCACGGCCATCGCCAGGCCAGTACCCATCCGGGTGCCCACCTTGCCGATGCCACCGGCATACATCTGTGCGTCGAGGTGCTCGGGTAACAGGAAGCCGGTGCCGGCGCCGCCTGGCTGCCAGGCTTTCAAGGTGTAGCCGTCGCGCATGCCGCCGGCGTAGTCCTCGAACAGCTCGCGAGCGGTCACGCCGAATGGTAGCTCCCACAGCCCAGGGTTCTTGACCTTGCCGGAGAAGCCCATGAGCTTGGTGCCCATGTCTTCACTGCCTTCACGGGCCAACGATTTGTACCAGTCCACGCCGTCGGCGATGATCGCCGGCACATTGCACAGGGTCTCGACGTTGTTCACACAAGTCGGCTTGCCCCACACGCCCACGGCGGCCGGGAAGGGCGGCTTGGAGCGCGGGTTGGCGCGGCGGCCTTCGAGGGAGTTGATCAGTGCGGTTTCTTCACCGCAGATATAACGCCCGGCGCCGGTGTGCACGAACAGTTCGAAGTCAAAACCGGAACCGAGGATGTTCTTGCCCAAAAGGCCCGCTGCCTTGGCTTCCGCCACGGCACGGTTGAGGTGCTTGGCGGCAGTGGTGTATTCGCCACGCAGGAAGATATAGCCACGGTAGGTCTTGAGTGCGCGGGCGCTGATCAGCATGCCTTCGATCAGCAGATGGGGCAGTTGCTCCATCAGCATGCGGTCTTTCCAGGTGTTCGGCTCCATTTCATCCGCGTTGCACAGCAGGTAGCGGATGTTGATGGATTCGTCCTTGGGCATCAGGCCCCACTTCACACCCGTGGGGAAGCCTGCACCGCCGCGGCCTTTGAGGCCGGCGTCTTTCACGGTCTGGACGATGTCGTCCTGGGCCATGTCGGCAAAGGCTTTGCGTGCGGCCGCGTAACCGTTCTTGGCCTGGTACTCGTCGAGCCAGACCGGCTCGGCGTCGTCACGCAGGCGCCAGGTCAGCGGGTGAGTCTCGGGCGAACGCTTGATCAGGTTGGCCGGGCCGAAAGATGTAAGGGTCATGGGTAGCCCTCAAGCAATTGGGTCACGCCGGATGCTTGCACGTCACCGAATGTGTCGTCGTCGATCATCAACGCCGGCGCCTTGTCGCAGTTGCCCAGGCAGCACACCGGCAGCAGCGTGAAGCGGCCGTCGGCGGTGGTTTGGCCGAGGCCGATGCCCAGTTTGTTCTGGATCTCGCTGACCACGGACTCGTGGCCGCCGATGTAGCAGACCATGCTGTCGCACACGCGAATGATGTGGCGGCCCACCGGTTGGCGGAAGATCTGGCTGTAGAACGTGGCCACGCCTTCAACGTCGCTGGCGGGGATGCCGAGCAGTTCGCCGATGGCGTAGAGGGCGCCGTCCGGCACCCAGCCACGTTCCTTCTGGACGATCTTCAAGGCTTCGATCGACGCCGCGCGCGGGTCTTCGTAGTGATGCAGCTCGTGCTCGATGGCCGAGCGCTCGGTTTCACTCAAGGTGAAACGGTCTGTCTGGATAAGCGTGCTGTTCATGCTTAGCGGTCCACGTCGGCCATAACGAAATCGATACTACCCAGGTACGCAATCAAGTCCGCGACCATCTCGCCTTTGATCACCGAAGGGATCTGCTGCAAGTGCGGGAAGCTTGGAGTACGAATCCGGGTGCGGTAGCTCATGGTGCCGCCATCGCTCGTCAGGTAATAACTGTTGATACCCTTGGTCGCTTCGATCATCTGGAAGGATTCGTTGGCCGGCATGACCGGGCCCCACGAAACCTGCAGGAAGTGCGTGATCAGGGTTTCGATGTGCTGCAGCGTGCGCTCTTTGGGCGGCGGCGTGGTCAGCGGGTGATCCGCCTTGTACGGGCCGGCCGGCATGTTGCGCATGCACTGCTCGATGATCTTCAGGCTCTGGCGCATTTCTTCGACGCGCACGATGCAACGGTCGTAGGCGTCGCCGTTGGCCGCCAGCGGGACTTCGAATTCGAAGTTCTCGTAGCCGGAGTACGGGCGCGCTTTACGCAGGTCGAAGTCGCAGCCAGTCGAGCGCAGGCCTGCACCGGTGACGCCCCATTCCAGGGCCTCTTTGGTGTTGTAGGCGGCGACGCCGATGGTACGGCCCTTGAGGATGCTGTTGTCGAGCGCGGCTTTTTGGTACTCGTCCAGACGCTTGGGCATCCAGTCGATGAATTCCTTGACCAGACGCTCCCAACCGTTCGGCAGGTCGTGGGCCACACCGCCGATGCGGTACCAGGCCGGGTGCAGGCGGAAGCCAGTAACGGCTTCGATGACCTTGTAGGCGCGCTGACGGTCGGTGAAGGTGAAGAACACCGGGGTCATGGCGCCCACGTCCTGGATATAGGTACCCAGGAACAGCAGGTGGCTGGTGATCCGGAAGAACTCGGCCATCATGATGCGGATGGTGTCGACGCGGTCTGGCACTTCAATGCCGGCCAGCTTCTCGACCGAGAGCACGTACGGCAGGTTGTTCATCACGCCGCCGAGGTAGTCGATACGGTCGGTGTACGGGATGAAGCTGTGCCACGACTGGCGCTCGGCCATCTTCTCGGCACCACGGTGGTGGTAGCCGATGTCCGGCACGCAGTCGACGATTTCTTCGCCGTCCAGTTGCAGGATGATACGGAAGGCACCGTGAGCCGAAGGGTGGTTCGGGCCCAGGTTGAGGAACATGTAGTCCTCGTTGGTGCCGGAACGCTTCATGCCCCAGTCTTCCGGACGGAAGCGCGCGGCTTCTTCTTCCAGCTGTTGCTTGGCCAGGTTGAGGCTGAATGGATCGAACTCGGTGGCGCGGGCCGGGAAGTCCTTGCGCAGCGGGTGACCTTCCCAGGTGGGCGGCATCATGATGCGCGTCAGGTGCGGGTGACCCGGGAAGTCGATACCGAACATGTCCCAGACTTCACGCTCGTACCAGCTGGCGTTCGGCCAGATACCGGTGACGGTCGGGACGCTCAGGTCGCTCTCGGAGAGGGCAACCTTGATCATCACGTCGCTGTTACGTTCCAGCGACATCAGGTGATAGAACACGGTGAAGTCGGCGCCACTCGGCAGCCCCTGGCGCTTGGTGCGCAGACGCTCGTCCACGCCATGCAGGTCATAGAGCATGACATACGGCTTGGGCAGGTTACGCAGGAAGGTCAGGACCTCGACGAGCTTGGCACGCGCCACCCACAGTACCGGCATGCCGGTACGTGTGGCCTGGGCGGTGAAGGCGTCAGGGCCAAAACGGTTATTGAGTTCGACGACCACATCCTGGTCGTCTGCCTTGTAAGGCGGGATATACAGAGCACTGCCTGTAGTCATGGTTTTTTATCGCTTTCGGTCAACGTAAAGAATGAAGCCAGGTGTTCGTTCTATAAAAGAAGCGGGCTGGATCAGACTTCGTCGGGGCTGCGCAGGTTGGTGACTGCGATTCGCTGTTCGCGGCGCTGTTCCTTTTGGGACGGCATCTCGGCGCGGTATACGCCTTGATCGCCGACGACCCAGGAAAGCGGGCGACGCTCCTTGCCAATCGATTCCTGCAACAGCATCAAGCCTTGCAGAAAAGCTTCAGGGCGGGGCGGGCAGCCAGGCACGTAGACGTCCACGGGCAGGAACTTATCCACCCCTTGAACCACGGAGTAGATGTCGTACATGCCACCGGAGTTGGCGCACGAACCCATGGAGATAACCCACTTCGGTTCGAGCATTTGCTCGTAGAGACGCTGAATGATCGGCGCCATCTTGATAAAGCAGGTTCCGGCGATAACCATGAAATCCGCCTGGCGCGGCGATGCCCGGATAACTTCGGCGCCAAAGCGCGCGATGTCGTGGGGCGCCGTGAAGGCGGTGGTCATTTCCACGTAGCAGCACGACAGACCGAAGTTGTACGGCCACAGAGAGTTTTTACGCCCCCAGTTGACCGCGCCACTCAGCACGTCTTCGAGCTTGCCCATGTAGATGTTTTTGTGGACTTGATCTTCTAACGGATCGGAGACGGTTTCCCGTTCGCCGATGGGGTACTGATCGTTAGGAGCATCCGGGTCGATCCTGGTGAGATTGTATTGCATCGCCAAAGCCTCATTGTTTCAGCTTCGCTTGCCGCTTACGACGAGCTTCCGGAGCCCAATCAAGGGCGCCCACTCGGAATAGGTAGACAAGGCCTGCCAACAGAATTGCTATGAAAACGAGAGCTTCGACGAATCCGGTCCAGCCGCTTTCGCGGACGGACACAGACCAGGCAAAGAGAAAAAGGGCTTCGATATCGAAGATCACGAACAGCATCGCGACCAGATAGAATTTGGCTGAGAGCCGCAAGCGGGCGCCACCTGTAGGTAGCATGCCCGACTCGAACGGTTCGTTTTTGCTGCGGCCCCAGGCTTTTGACCCGAGGAGGCTGGAGACGCCGAGCATGAAGGCGCAGAGGCCGACAACACCGAGGAGGAAAATGGCAAAGCCCCAGTTGTGGGCCATGAGTCCTGTCGCTTCGGTCATGCTGGAAATCCTTAACAGAGAGCAAAGGTCTCTGAGCTCGAAAAAGTAGTGATGCAGTGACGATATGTCGCAGCGCAGTCAATCGCGGTGATTTTATGGCTAAACACCGGGCAAGTAAAATTCCTATAGCGAAATTATTCGATGGAATAAGGACATAGTGCACCTTTGTGGGGCTGTAGCCCTTGCAGGACGGGCATTAGCGGGCATTTGAACAATTAAGTTTTGTTTGCCTCGTAACGAAGTTTTCATCGGCCAAATGATAATGAATATTGTTTGCGCGAGGTTTAAGCGAATGTTTCTCGTGTGGCGGGGAAAGTTGTCGTTACTTGCTTGAGTGCTGCTTAGTTAAGGGTGCGCATCTTTTAACCGCTTTTGCGAGTGCGCATACCGCTCTAGATCAATGTTTTGCGCAATAAATCCACTGTCTCCACCTTTCCAGTGTGGGAGGGGGCTTGCCCCGATGGCAGTGGATCAGCTGGCACATATGTTGTCTGACTCACCGCTATCGGGGGCAAGCCCCCTCCCATATTTTGATCTTGATTTTGTCAGGGAGGTTTTCACGAGATAAAAAAACGCCCCGAACCAGTCGGGGCGTGATTGTTGTGCGGCACTGCGGTTAGGTCTTCCTTGGGGCCGCAGTGGCCGTGTACGCAGTGCTTAGTGGAACTGCTCTTCTTCAGTCGAACCGGTCAGCGCGGTCACGGACGACGTGCCGCCCTGGATCACGGTGGTCATGTCGTCGAAGTAGCCGGTGCCCACTTCCTGCTGGTGCGCCACAAAGGTGTAGCCCTTGGAGGCGTCGGCGAATTCCTGCTCCTGCAGCTTCACGTAGGCGGTCATGTCGTTGCGGGCGTAGTCGTGCGCCAGGTTGAACATGCTGTGCCACATGTTGTGGATGCCGGCCAGGGTGATGAACTGGTGCTTGTAGCCCATGGCGGACAGCTCGCGCTGGAACTTGGCGATGGTCGCGTCGTCCAGGTTCTTCTTCCAGTTGAAGGAAGGCGAGCAGTTGTAGGACAGCAGTTGGTCCGGGTATTCCTTCTTGATCGCTTCGGCGAAGCGACGGGCTTCGTCCAGGTCCGGCTTGGCGGTTTCGCACCAGATCAGGTCGGCATACGGTGCGTAGGCCAGGCCGCGGGCGATGGCCTGGTCCAGGCCGGCACGTACTTTGTAGAAGCCTTCCTGGGTGCGCTCACCGGTTACGAACGGCTGGTCGTACGGGTCGCAGTCCGAGGTCAGCAGGTCGGCAGCGTTGGCATCGGTACGCGCCAGGATGATGGTCGGTGTACCGGCAACGTCAGCCGCCAAGCGTGCCGCGGTCAGCTTTTGTACGGCTTCCTGGGTCGGAACCAGCACCTTGCCGCCCATGTGGCCGCATTTCTTCACGGAGGCCAGTTGGTCTTCAAAGTGAACGCCAGCGGCGCCTGCTTCGATCATGCTTTTCATCAGTTCGTAGGCGTTCAGTACGCCGCCGAAACCGGCTTCGGCGTCAGCCACGATTGGCGCGAAGTAGTCGATGTAGCCTTCATCGCCCGGGCCTTTACCGGCCTTCCACTGGATCTGGTCGGCGCGACGGAACGAGTTGTTGATGCGCTTGACCACGGTCGGTACGGAGTCAACCGGGTACAGCGATTGGTCGGGGTACATGGATTCAGCGGAGTTGTTGTCCGCTGCCACTTGCCAGCCGGACAGGTAGATCGCCTGGATACCGGCTTTTACCTGTTGGACTGCCTGGCCGCCAGTGAGGGCGCCCATGCAGTTGACGAAATCTTTGTCGGGGCGGAAGGAAGGCTTGGCACCTTGGGTGACCAGGTTCCACAGCTTCTCGGCGCCGAGTTTTGCAAAGGTGTGCTCAGGTTGAACCGAGCCACGCAGGCGGACGACGTCAGCAGCGGAATAAGCGCGGGTCACGCCTTTCCAGCGTGGGTTTTCAGCCCAGTCTTTTTCAAGGGCTGCAATTTGCTGTTCGCGTGTCAGTGCCATGGGGAAAAACCTCGTCGCATAGGTCTAGGTGGAAAGATCCATTTGCCAGCCGCGCAATCATTGCGTGGTATGGCTGCTCGCTGACCAGAAGCATAGGCGGTCAAGCCAGGTTCGACGGGGAAGGCGACGGGATGAACGATTATCGAGAGGGGGCAGGTAAAGGCTGGCCGAGAACAGTCTTCGGGCGTCGTGGGCCCTTGGTCATTCTGCAGCGTGTTGCCGGGTTACCTGGTTAGCTTCCGTCCCTCGGGACAACTTCGTTCCAGTCGCAACCTCGTCAAACACACCTTGTGGGCGGTACAGACACGAATCGGCTCAGGTGGGTAACTTGGAGCGACGATCCGAAGGCCCTTGCCAGGGCCCCTGATTAGCGGGAGCGAGGCCATCATGCCCATGCTTTTTTGGATCGTCAAATGTTTTGTAGTGCTTTTTTTCAAGCACTACATCTTTAGTCTTATACGACTCATCAGTCAGTTTTTGGTGCTTCAGTTCAGGGTGTCGACCTTGACCCGCAAAGTCAGGTCATCGCGGCCCTGCGTAGAGTAGCTGCGGGTTGTAGAGGATTTTTCGGCCTGGGTCTGGCGGTTGATGCCGGCCAGGGGGATCCACTCGCCGAGGCGGCCGCTGACGGTTGTGTCGGTACTTTGAACATTCACTACATCGGGACGCTCCTGGCTCATGCGGTCACGGTTTGTACTGATCGCCAGGTGCACGGTCTCGCCGGTGACGCTTGCGGTCACGTAGAAGCCTTGCGTCACGTTGCGATATTGGGTCTGGTTTTGCGGGCGACCGTAGGCGTCGGGTTGTGTCGTGGTCAGTGGCACGCTCTGGCCAACCTGAATCAGGGCGGGTACGCCTTCGCTGGCTTGGATCTGCTGGATGCCGCCGTCACGGCTAGCGGTGCCATAGCTGATGATGCGTGTCTGGTTGTTGCTGGTGTTTTGCTGGTTGTTTTCGTTAGTGTCGACGGTAATCAGCAGGCGTTTGGCTGGGGTGTCGAGTTGGCCGAGCAGGGCGCGCAGGTCTTGGATCTTGCCGGGGTCGGCGTTGACGATTAGCTGATTGCCATAGGCGCTGACGGTGCCGTCCTTGCCGATGAAATTCTGCGCCACGGGGAGCAGGTCGGCGCTGGTGCGATTGCTCAGGTTGACGACTTCGGTGTCGGCCATGGCCGAGCAGCTGGCGGTCAGGAGGAGGGCGGTGAGCAGGGTGCGTAGGGACATGTCCGTTATCTCTGCGAGTCAAAGGCTGGATAGTGCCAGTTTGTCGGCCTGGCGGTTCGCAAGTTGAATACTAGACAGCAAAATGCCCTGGCAGGCAGGGCATTTTTGGGGGGATGAAATGGCTATCGGGGGCAGCGACTCGATGCTGGATCAGTCCCCGCGCACCATATCAACATGGGGGATCCCGACTTCAAGGAATTCCTCGCTGACGATCTTGAAGCCCAGCCGCTCGTAGAACGGCGCCGCATACACCTGCGCACTGAGGAACTGCTTGGTCTGGCCGCGTTGTTCGGCCACGCCGATCACCGCTTCCATCAGCTTGTCGCCGACCTTCAGTCCGCGCCAGTCCTTGAGCACCGACACGCGACCGATCTCGCCGCTGGGCAGCAGGCGAGCGGTGCCTATTGGAAAGTCACCTTCGAACGCTAGGAAATGCACCGCATCAGCGTCGTCCGCGTCCCACTCGAGCTCAGGTGGAACCGATTGTTCAGCGATAAACACCGCTTCACGAATGCGCCGTATCTCGGCGATATCCTTTTGCCAGTCCGCGACACTTACGTGAATCTTATTCATCGGCAAATCCCAGGCTGCCTTGCTTGACCAGCTCGCACAGCAGATCGCGGCCGTCTTCGTCGGCGAGCCATTCACCAAGATTTTCACTGTGCAGTGCGTCGGCGGAGCACACCAGCTTCAACAGTTCGCGCAGCTTGCCCGGCAGGTAACGGCTTTGGCCGCTGGCGAACAACAGCACGTCATCGTCCACTTCCGACCACGCCATGCGCGCGCTCGGGTTGCGCACCAGGATCGCGCCGTCCTGCAGCGTGCTGATGAAGTCTTCTTCGCCCAGCTCTTCGCCCGCCACCAGTTCCGGATAGCGTGGCTCGGTCATGAACTGGCCGAACCAGGTCAGCAGCATGCGCTCGTCGCTCATGTGCTCGGCCAGCAGGCTCTTGAGGCGGTCGAGGGCGTCGCTCTGGATCTGGTGCGGGTCGCTGACCGGTTGGGCGTCAGCGTCGGTGTAGCGTTCTTCGTCGGTCAGGTACTGGCTGAGGAAGTCAGTGAAATGGGTCAATACTTCGGCAGCGCTTGGCGCGCGGAAGCCGACCGAGTAGGTCATGCAGTCGTCTTCGGCAATACCGAAGTGTGCCAGGCGCGGTGGCAGGTAGAGCATGTCGCCCGGTTCCAGCACCCATTCGGCACTTTCTTCGAATTCAGCGAGGATGCGCAGGTCGGCGTGTTGCAGCAGTGGGCTTTCGGAGCTGCACATCTGGCCGATCTTCCAATTGCGCTTGCCCTGGGCTTGCAGCAGGAATACATCGTAGTTGTCGAAGTGCGGACCGACGCTGCCGCCTGGTGCGGCGAAGCTGATCATCACATCATCGATGCGCCAGCTTGGCAGAAAGCGGAACTGTTCCAGCAGCTCGGCCACTTCCGGTACGAACTGGTCGACCGCCTGCACCAGCAGGGTCCACTCGCGTTCAGGCAGGCTGGCGAAGGCGTCTTCGGCGAACGGGCCGCGACGCAGTTCCCACGGACGCTCGCCGTGTTCGATTACCAGGCGCGATTCGACTTCTTCTTCCAGAGCCAGGCCGGCCAGTTCGTCGGCGTCGATCGGGCTTTCGAAATCAGGGATGGCCTGACGGATCAGCAGCGGTTTTTTCTGCCAGTAGTCGCGCAGGAATTCCCTTGCCGTGATGCCGCCCAAAAGTTGAAGAGGGATGTCAGGATTCATGTGTAACCTATTGAAAGAAAGCACTTTTCAGACTGGAATAAAAACGCCCGGCGCGGCCGGGCGTCTCAAGGGTCTTGCGATGATCAGATGCGCTTGGCTTGCTCTACAGCGTTGCCAATGTAGTTGGCCGGAGTGAGCAGTTTCAGCTCGGCCTTGGCAGCGGCTGGCATGTCCAGGCCGTCGATGAAAGTTTGCAGTGCTTCAGGGCTGATGCCCTTGCCGCGAGTCAACTCTTTCAGCTTCTCGTACGGGTTTTCGATGTTGTAGCGGCGCATCACGGTCTGGATCGGCTCGGCCAGGACTTCCCAGCAGGCGTCCAGGTCAGCGGAGATTTTCTGCGCGTTGAGCTCAAGCTTGCTGATGCCTTTAAGGCTGGCTTCGTACGCGATCACGCTGTGAGCGAAGCCCACGCCAAGGTTGCGCAGGACGGTGGAGTCGGTCAGGTCGCGCTGCCAGCGGGAGATTGGCAACTTGCTGGCCAAGTGCTGGAACAGGGCGTTGGCGATGCCCAGGTTGCCTTCGGAGTTTTCGAAGTCAATCGGGTTGACCTTGTGCGGCATGGTCGACGAACCGATTTCACCGGCAATGGTGCGCTGCTTGAAATAGCCCAGGGAGATGTAGCCCCAAATATCGCGATCGAAGTCGATCAGGATGGTGTTGAAGCGCGCAATGGCGTCGAACAGCTCGGCGATGTAGTCGTGCGGTTCGATCTGCGTGGTGTACGGGTTGAAGCCCAGGCCCAGCTCGTTTTCGATGAAGGCGCGGGCGTTGGCTTCCCAATCGATCTCCGGGTAGGCCGACAGGTGGGCGTTATAGTTGCCGACGGCGCCGTTGATCTTGCCCAGCAATGGGACTGCGGCAACTTGAGCGATCTGGCGCTCCAGGCGATAGACCACGTTGGCCAGTTCTTTACCCAGGGTGGTCGGCGATGCCGGTTGGCCGTGGGTGCGCGACAGCATCGGCACGTCGGCGAAACGGATCGCCAGTTCGCGGATGGCTTCGGCAGTCTGGCGCATCAGCGGCAGCATGACGTCATCGCGGCCTTCGCGCAGCATCAGGGCGTGGGACAGGTTGTTGATGTCCTCGCTGGTGCAGGCAAAGTGGATGAACTCGCTGACCTGGGCCAGTTCCGGCAGCTTGGCCGCCTGCTCTTTGAGCAGGTATTCAATGGCTTTGACGTCGTGGTTGGTGGTGCGCTCGATCTCTTTCACACGCTCGGCGTGCTCCAGAGAGAAGTTTTCCGCCAGGGTGTTGAGCACAGCGTTGGCTTCGGCGGAGAACGCCGGCACTTCGCTGATGGCGGGGTGAGCGGCCAGGCGCTGGAGCCAGCGCACTTCAACCAGTACACGAGCACGGATCAGGCCGTATTCGCTGAAAATAGGGCGCAGGGCCTGGGTTTTGCCGGCGTAGCGGCCGTCAACAGGGGAAACCGCAGTGAGCGAAGAGAGCTGCATGGGGTGTTCTCGGACAGTCGGGCAACGAAATGGGGCGCGTATCATACATGAAAAAATCCGCCGGTCCGTTGCCAACTGACCGGCGTATTACGCGTAACGGCTTGAAAAGGGCCTGTCGCTGCGACTTATTCGTTGCGCATCAACGGGTAAAGCTCTTTGAGCAATTTGCGACGGCTTATGACCAACTGCCAACGATGACCGCCCAGCTGGCGCCACAACCGTGCCGAGCGAATACCGGCCAACAGCAGGGCGCGGATCTTCGAGGCGTTGTTCGGTTGTTGCAGGTTGCGCATGTCACCGTGGACCTGGATCCGCTGGCGCAAGGTGCTCAACGTGTCCTGGTACAGCGCACCGCAGGCGGCGATCACGTTTTCGTGGGCTGGCCCGAAGTGCTCCACCTGGGATTGGATCTGTGGCAAGCGCTTGCCAATGGTTTCCAGCATGTCTTCACGCTTGGCCAATTGGCGTTCAAGACCGAGCATCGACAGGGCGTAGCGCAACGGCTCACGCTGTAGGGTGCTCGGGTCGCGCTCCAGGGCGCCGATCAGTGCGCGGTAACCTTCGCGCAGCGCCAGGTCGTCGCCCCCGTAGACTTGCAGTGTGTCCTTGGGGTCGCGGATCAGCAGGCTGCCGAGCATGCAGGTCAGGCCCGCTTCGGTGACCTGGCCGGTCTTGGCGATCTTGTCCACCAGCACGGCGCAGAGAAATACGCCGCCGAGTGCCGTCAATTGCTCCTGGGTCGGGCTCATGCCGGGTTGCTCCAGGCTTGCGCGACTTCAATCACGCCGCCGCCCAGGCAGATTTCGCCGTCATAGAACACCACGGACTGGCCAGGGGTGACCGCGCGTTGCGGGTCATCGAAGGTGGCGCGGTAGCCGGTGGCGGTTTTTTCCAGGGTGCAGGGCTGGTCGCTCTGGCGATAGCGCACCTTGGCGGTCAGGTGGCGCGGGGTGCTGAGGTCGATCGGGTTGACCCAATAGATGTCAGAGGCCAGCAGCGCGCCCGAGAACAGCAGCGGATGTTCATTGCCCTGGCCGACGATCAACACGTTGTTTTCCAGATCCTTGACCAGTACGTACCACGGCTCTTCACCGGCGTCTTTCAAGCCGCCGATGCCCAGGCCCTGGCGCTGGCCGATGGTGTGGTACATCAGGCCGTGATGGCGGCCGATGACTTCACCGTCGGTGGTCTTGATCTCGCCCGGCTGCGCCGGCAGGTATTGCTTGAGGAAGTCGCTGAAACGGCGTTCGCCGATAAAGCAAATCCCGGTGGAGTCTTTCTTCTTGGCGGTGGCCAGGCCGTGTATCTCGGCGATCCTGCGCACTTCGGGCTTTTCCAGCTCGCCGACCGGGAACAGAGTCTTGGCTATCTGTTCACCGCCGACGGCGTGCAGGAAGTAACTCTGGTCCTTGTTCGGGTCCAGGCCCTTGAGCAGTTCGGTGCGCCCATCGATATCGCGGCGGCGCACGTAGTGGCCAGTAGCAATCAGGTCGGCGCCGAGGATCATGGCGTAGTCGAGGAATGCCTTGAACTTGATTTCCCGGTTGCACAGGATGTCCGGGTTCGGCGTGCGGCCGGCCTTGTATTCGGCCAGGAAGTGCTCGAACACGTTGTCCCAGTACTCGGCGGCGAAGTTGGCGGTGTGCAGCTTGATACCGATCTTGTCGCACACGGCCTGGGCGTCAGCCAGGTCGTCCATGGCGGTGCAATATTCCGTTCCATCGTCTTCTTCCCAGTTCTTCATGAACAGGCCTTCCACCTCATAACCCTGCTCCATGAGCAGAACGGCGGAAACGGAAGAATCCACGCCGCCGGACATGCCGACGATGACGCGCTTCTTTTGTGTGTCAGAAGGGGCTGGATCACGCATAGGGTTTCAACGGGTGTCTTGAAAAAGGACGCGATTCTAGCAGGCCTGGGCCCGCAAGGCTAAAGAGAAGGGCGGATCAATTCGAGACTGTGACGCTGGCCGGCCAGATAATCATCGATACAGCGGATGATCAGCTCACTGCGCCAGTCCTCGCGTACGGCCATCAGCTCGTCACGGCTCAGCCAGCGGGCGCGCAGGATGCCGTCGTCGAGTTGATAGTCGGGGTGGTGTTTCAGGGCTTTGGCAATAAAGCAGACACGTTGATAGGTCACGCCGTTGCTTGGGGCGGTGTACAGGTAGATGCCGACGATGCCGGTGGCTTCGACGTCCCAGCCAGTTTCTTCGAGGGTTTCGCGCACGGCGGCGTCGGTAAGGGTTTCATGCGGGTCGAGGTGGCCGGCAGGCTGGTTGAGTACGGCGCGGCCGCCCTTGAGTTCTTCGACCATCAGGAACTTGCCGTTGTCTTCGACGATGGTGGCGACGGTGATGTGGGGTTGCCAGGTCATGGGATGCCTCTCGATTTTGAATGCTGTGAAGTCTTCGGACAGGGTTGCAGTCAATGTGGGTTTGGTCATGGATGTGCATAAGCAATCTGCATGATGCGCCTGACATTTTATGATTTTACCGATTTCAGCCAAGGGCGCAGCTTATCTCTCCAGAGCCATTAGTCCGGAGAGCGTCATGAACCCGATTGCCCACAAAAGCTACGAAGTGCGCCTTACATCGCCATTACCTATTGCCTTCATCCTGTTGTGGAGTTCCGGCTACATTGGCGGTGCTTTTGGTGTGCGTTATGGCGAGCCGTTCACCATGACGTTCTACCGGTTTGCCCTGGCTGCTCTGGTATTCCTGGGAGTAGCGCTCGCCATCAAGGCCGAGTGGCCCAGGCGGCTTACACCTTACCTTCACGCGGCAGCCGTGGGCTTGCTCTTGCAGGCGCTGCAATTTGGCGGCCTGTATACCGGGATAAGTCAGGGCGTCCCGGCTGGGCAAGCTGCGCTGATTGTCGGTTTGATGCCCGTATTTGTTGTGATCGGCGCCTACTTCTGTTTGGGCGAGCAATTGAGCTGGCGCGACTTGCCAGGCTCGATCCTGGGTGTGGGCGGCGTGGCCATTGTGGTCGGCAGCAGTTTTTTTGGTGCACAGGCGTCAATCGGCGGTTATGGCGCGGTGGGGCTGGCGCTGATAGGCATCACCCTTGGCACGCTTTATCAGAAATGTTTCCTCGGTGGTGTCAACCTGTGGGTGGGCTGTTTCATTCAGATGGTCACCGCATCGCTGGTCATGTTACTGCTGGCCTATACCACCGAGACCATGCAGGTGACGCAGTGGGTGCCCTTCGCTGCTTCGGTAGCGTGGATCACTGTAATGAACTCGGTCGGCGCGCTGACTCTGCTGTACCTGATGATTCGGCGGGGGGAGGCGAGTAAGGCGACGAACTTGTTTCATGTGATCCCGGCTGTCACGCAGATCATGGCGTCGATGGTGTTGGGAGAGATGCCGAGTGCGGTGGCGATTCTCGGGTTCGTTGTGTCAGGGGCTGGGGTTTATTGGATGAATCATGGGCGGGCCAGGTAGGCAGTCTTGACAGAGATGCTCCGTGCCTTGCACTAATGCCCTGCGCGTTTACTCACTCACTTGGGCGAAGCCATGAGAGTCAATTTTGATATTCAATCGCTGCGCAGCTTTCTCAAGGTGGCGGAGTTGGGCAGTTTTACTCGGGCCGCGCAGGCGTTGAGCCTGACCCAGCCGGCGATCAGTCAGCAGATCAGGCGAATGGAGGATCTGCTGGGTGTCGAACTCTTTGCTCGTGACAATCGTCAAGTGTTGCTCACTTTGGAAGGCGAGCGCCTGACCGGCTACGCCCAGCAAATCGTGAGTGTTAACGACAAAGTGGGCAGTCTGTTTGATGCAAGTCGCTCCCAGGAGTCGGTGACGCTGGGCATACCCGAATATTTCAGCGAAGAGATCGTGCAGCGCATTATTCCTGCTGTGGCTCTTGAGATGCCGTCCGTACGAATCGTGGTCAAGGTTGCGCGCTCGATGTTGCTTTCTCAGGCATTCAGCGAGGGTGACATTGATATTGGCCTGATGATCGACGAGTTGCAAAAAGTCGCCGGGGAGCCACTGCATGCGCTTTCGTTGCGGTGGCTGGGTGGCGAACATGCGGTGCCGCCGGTAGAGGGGCAAGAGGTTTTGCTTGCGTTGTTCAAGGCGCCTTGTGTGTTCAGGAGTCTGGCGGTTCGGCGTCTTGAGGAGAGTGGCATCCGGTGGCGCTGTGTGTATGAGTCCGAGGACCTGATGTCGTTGCGTTCCGCAGTTCAAGCAGGGGTCGGTGTAACGCTTTTACCCTGGTTTGCACAGGTACAGGGCCTGAAAAACCTTGAGGTGTTTGATCATCTGCCGGCGCTGCCGGGGTTTGGCGTCGAGCTCAAGCAAAGGGTGGGCTGGGAGCCATGGTACAAGCCGCAGTTGCTGGCGATCATCGAGGCGGCCTGGCGTGCGGAATACGGCGCTTTATAAAGGCAGAAAACACAAACCCCGGCACATGGCCGGGGTTTGTGATGTCACCTTACAACCTTACTTCAACTTGGCAATCGCCGCATTGAGGGTGTTGCTTGGGCGCATGGCCTTGCTGGTCAGCTCTGGGTTCGGCGCGTAGTAGCCACCGATGTCCACTGGCTTGCCCTGTACGGCGTTGAGTTCGGCAACGATGGTTGCTTCGTTCTCGGCCAGGGTTTTTGCCAGTTCGCTGAATTGCGCTTGCAGTGCAGTGTCTTCGGCCTGGGCGGCCAGGGCTTGAGCCCAGTACAGCGCCAGGTAGAAGTGGCTGCCGCGGTTGTCGATGTTGCCGACTTTGCGCGATGGCGACTTGTTGTTGTCGAGGAACTGGCCGGTGGCCTGGTCCAGGGTCTTGGACAGTACCAGGGCTTTCGGGTTGTTGTAGGTAACACCCAAATGCTCAAGGGATGCGGCCAGGGCCAGGAACTCGCCCAGGGAATCCCAGCGCAGGAAGTTCTCTTCAACCAGTTGCTGCACATGCTTCGGTGCCGAACCGCCGGCGCCGGTTTCGAACAGGCCACCGCCGTTCATCAGCGGCACGATCGACAGCATCTTGGCGCTGGTGCCCAGTTCCATGATCGGGAACAGGTCGGTCAGGTAGTCGCGCAGTACGTTACCGGTCACCGAGATGGTGTCCAGGCCCTTGCGGGTGCGCTCCAGGGTGAACTTCATCGCGTCGACCGGCGCCATGATGCGGATGTCCAGGCCTTCGGTGTTGTGGTCTTTCAGGTAGGCCTGAACTTTCTCGACCACGACACCGTCGTGCGCACGCTTAGGGTCCAGCCAGAAGATCGCTGGAGTGTCGCTGGCGCGGGCACGGTTGACGGCAAGCTTGACCCAATCCTGGATCGGCGCGTCTTTGGTCTGGCACATGCGGAAGATGTCGCCGGCTTCGACGGCCTGTTCCATCAGCAGGTTGCCCTTGCTGTCGGTGATGCGGACTACGCCATCAGCCTTGATCTGGAAGGTCTTGTCGTGGGAGCCGTACTCTTCGGCTTTTTTCGCCATCAGGCCAACGTTTGGCACGCTGCCCATGGTGGTTGGATCGAACGCGCCATTGGCCTTGCAGTCTTCGATGACGGCTTGGTAGATGGTGGCGTAGCAGCGATCCGGGATCACGGCCTTGGTGTCGTGCAGTTGGCCGTCGGTGCCCCACATCTTGCCGGAGTCACGGATCATGGCAGGCATCGAGGCGTCGACGATGACGTCGCTTGGCACGTGCAGGTTGGTGATGCCTTTATCGGAGTTGACCATCGCCAGGGAAGGGCGAGCGGCGTAGACCGCCTGGATGTCAGCTTCGATCTGCGCTTGCTGGTCGGCCGGCAGGGCCTTGATGCGTGCGTACAGGTCGCCGATGCCGTTGTTCAGGTTGAAGCCGATCTGCTCCAGCACGACAGCGTGCTTGGCCAGGGCATCTTTATAGAACTCGGCAACGATCTGGCCGAACATGATCGGGTCGGAGACCTTCATCATGGTGGCTTTGAGGTGAACCGACAGCAGCACGCCCTGTTTCTTGGCGTCTTCGATTTCTGCGGCGATGAACGTACGCAGCGCGTTCTTGCTCAGCACGGCGCTGTCGAGGATTTCGCCTGCTTGAGCGCTGGTCTTTTCTTTCAGGACGGTGGTGGTGCCATCCTTGCCGACCAGCTCAATTTTGACAGCATCAGCAGCTTCGATCTGTACGGCTTTTTCGCTGCCGTAGAAGTCGCCGTTGCTCATGTGAGCGATGTGAGATTTCGAATCGGCAGCCCAGGCGCCCATTTTGTGCGGGTGCTTGCGTGCATAGTTCTTGACCGACAGCGGTGCGCGGCGGTCGGAGTTGCCTTCGCGCAGTACCGGGTTCACGGCGCTGCCCTTGACCTTGTCGTAACGTGCACGGGTTTCTTTTTCCGCGTCGGTGGTTACGGTTTCCGGGTAGTCCGGCAGGGCGTAGCCCTGGGCCTGCAGTTCCTTGATCGCGGCTTGCAGCTGCGGGGTCGAGGCGCTGATGTTAGGCAGCTTGATGATGTTGGCTTCAGGGGTAACGGCCAGGTCGCCCAGTTCGGCGAGGTGGTCCGGTACGGCCTTGGTGCCCAGTTGCTCGGGGAAGCTTGCGAGGATGCGCGCGGCGAGGGAGATGTCGCGGGTTTCCACGGCAATATCAGCGGAAGCGGTGAAGGCCTCTACGATAGGCAGCAGTGAATAGGTGGCGAGGGCAGGGGCTTCGTCGGTGAAGGTGTAGATGATCTTCGAGCGGGTGGGCATATTCGGATTAACTCTCTTCTTTGCTGAAAGCGTGCGCAGAAACTCGAGATGCGCCGGGTGGAGCGCGTTCGTTCAAAGTCATCCATGAGCGAAATGTCGAGGTTTCTTCGCGGTGATGTTGGGTTGCATCAGTCGAGCGTCAAGCGGGTGGACTATTGTAATAGTCCGGCTTTGTAGCTGAAGGCACCTATTCCAGAGCGGTCAGCCGTCGTGACTCTTGGGTCAGCGGCGGCATTATACATAGGTCGCTATGCTTACGCCGAGCCTTCATACAAAAGGTGGGTCGTCCATTGGTCTAAAGGTCGCAGGTACCGGGGTGCGCCTAAAGTCGCACGATGTGCTCAAGATTGGCGCTTTTCCCTTTGCTTTCAGGCTTGTAGGCGACAATTTATGCTGTTTTCGATGCAAATGAGCATGGCGCGAGGTTTCAGTCGCCATTTATCTGGAGTAGGCTCGAACGCAGCCAGATGTTCAATCCATAGATGGAGTTCAGCATGGGATACAAGAAGATTCAGGTTCCGGCAGTCGGCGACAAAATCACCGTCAATGCAGACCATTCTCTCAATGTTCCTGACCAACCGATCATCCCTTACATCGAAGGTGACGGTATTGGCGTCGACATCAGCCCGGTGATGATCAAGGTGGTCGACGCAGCTGTTGAAAAGGCCTACGGCGGCAAGCGCAAAATCTCGTGGATGGAGGTGTACGCCGGCGAAAAGGCGACTCAAGTCTACGACCAGGACACCTGGCTGCCACAGGAAACCCTGGACGCGGTCAAGGATTATGTGGTGTCCATCAAGGGCCCACTGACCACACCCGTCGGTGGTGGTATTCGTTCGCTGAACGTCGCCCTGCGCCAGCAACTCGACCTTTATGTGTGCCTGCGCCCGGTGCGCTGGTTCGAAGGTGTGCCTAGCCCCGTCAAGAAGCCTGGCGACGTGGACATGACCATCTTTCGCGAAAACTCCGAAGATATTTACGCCGGGATCGAATGGAAGGCGGGCTCGCCGGAAGCGATCAAGGTGATCAAGTTCCTCAAGGAAGAAATGGGCGTCACCAAGATCCGTTTCGACCAAGATTGCGGGATCGGCGTGAAGCCGGTGTCCAAAGAGGGCACTAAGCGCCTTGCGCGCAAGGCCTTACAATATGTGGTGGATAACGATCGGGAATCGCTGACGATCGTGCACAAAGGCAACATCATGAAGTTCACCGAAGGTGCCTTCAAGGAGTGGGCCTATGAAGTGGCGGCTGAGGAATTCGGCGCGACGCTGCTTGATGGTGGCCCATGGATGCAGTTCAAGAACCCGAGGACCGGCAAGAATGTGGTGGTCAAGGACGCCATTGCCGATGCCATGCTCCAGCAGATCCTGCTGCGTCCGGCTGAATATGACGTCATCGCCACCCTTAACCTCAATGGTGATTACCTGTCCGACGCCCTGGCAGCTGAAGTGGGCGGCATAGGTATTGCGCCGGGCGCCAACCTGTCCGACACCGTGGCCATGTTCGAGGCGACTCACGGGACTGCGCCTAAGTATGCAGGCAAGGACCAGGTCAATCCTGGGTCGTTGATTCTGTCGGCAGAGATGATGCTGCGCCATATGGGCTGGACCGAAGCGGCCGACCTGATCATCAAGGGTACCAATGGCGCGATTTCGGCCAAGACGGTGACTTATGATTTCGAGCGTTTGATGGACGGTGCGAAGTTGGTGTCGTCATCGGGCTTTGGTGATGCGTTGATTTCGCATATGTAAATGGCGGCTATAAAAAACCGGTCAACCTGACTTCAGGTTGACCGGTTTTTTTATGCGAGACGTTGACTCGTTGGCCGATTATGCAAGTTGTTTCTTTTTTGATTGGCCGAGTTTATCTGTCTTGTGCTTCTCTTCGTGTGTCTCGTCATGGGGTTTGCCGGGCGCACCCGCGCAAATTGCACAAATTGCTACAGCGTGCAGGCCCTTGGGTCCTTGAATAATTTCAAACTCCACTGATTGGCCCGCTTTCAGCGTCTTGTATCCTTCCATCGCGATCGCTGAATAATGAGCAAAAAGGTCCTCGGTTTTCCCTGCCTCGTTAACAAAGCCATATCCTTTGGCATTGTTGAACCACTTGACCTTGCCACTGATCTTGACGCCAGACATACCCATTTCCCTCTGCACCAGACTCCATCACTGGAGTATCATCCAGTTTATCCGTCCTAACCCGAATAAATTAAGGTTGACTGCGCGGACCTTTTTTACCCACTGTGGGTTCTATTGGTTGTAACACCGATTTGCCGATAGTCAAGGCGACCAGTCGGTCAGAGTTGAAATTCTGACAGCTCGCCCCCACCACTGTATTTGAACCACTGACGAACCTTTCTTTCCATGCATGCAATCAGCCAGATTCGACTAACATTCAATCAGGATCGACCGGATCACGAACACGATGACGACGGTTCTGCAGGCATTGCTGTTCAGGAGGCCAAGCCTGCTTTACAGGCGCCGCCGATGTACAAGGTGGTTTTGTTCAATGATGACTACACACCGATGGATTTCGTGGTCGAAGTGCTCGAGGTGTTTTTTAACCTGAACCGCGAGTTGGCGACCAAGGTAATGCTGGCCGTTCACACAGAAGGACGGGCAGTATGTGGAGTGTTTACCCGTGACATCGCCGAGACAAAGGCCATGCAGGTCAACCAGTACGCCAGGGAAAGCCAGCATCCGCTACTCTGTGAAATCGAGAAGGACGGTTAACGCCGACCACTTGGGTATGAGGTGAAGCTATGTTAAACCGCGAGCTCGAAGTCACCCTCAATCTTGCCTTCAAGGAGGCTCGTTCGAAGCGTCATGAATTCATGACCGTCGAACACCTTTTGCTGGCACTTTTGGATAACGAAGCTGCCGCCACCGTTTTGCGTGCGTGCGGCGCCAACCTCGACAAACTCAAGCATGATCTGCAGGAGTTTATCGACTCCACCACGCCACTGATCCCCGTGCATGACGAGGACCGCGAAACCCAGCCAACCCTGGGCTTCCAGCGGGTATTGCAGCGTGCTGTTTTCCACGTACAGAGCTCCGGTAAGCGTGAAGTCACAGGCGCCAATGTGCTTGTGGCGATTTTCAGCGAACAGGAAAGCCAGGCCGTGTTCCTGCTCAAGCAGCAGAGCGTTGCCCGTATTGATGTCGTTAACTACATCGCCCACGGTATCTCCAAGGTGCCTGGGCACGGCGATCATTCCGAGGGTGAGCAGGATATGCAGGACGAGGAGGGTGGTGAGTCTTCTTCTTCAAGCAACCCGCTGGATGCTTATGCCAGCAACCTTAACGAGCTGGCGCGCCAAGGGCGGATCGATCCGCTGGTGGGGCGTGAGCTCGAGGTCGAGCGTGTGGCGCAGATTCTTGCGCGTCGTCGCAAGAACAATCCGTTGTTGGTGGGCGAAGCGGGCGTGGGTAAAACCGCGATTGCCGAAGGCCTGGCCAAGCGCATCGTCGACAACCAGGTGCCAGACCTGCTGGCCAACAGTGTCGTCTACTCCCTTGATCTGGGCGCGTTGCTCGCCGGGACCAAGTACCGTGGCGATTTCGAAAAGCGCTTCAAGGCGCTACTCGGCGAGCTGAAAAAACGCCCGCAGGCCATTTTGTTCATCGATGAAATCCATACCATCATTGGTGCCGGTGCGGCGTCTGGTGGGGTGATGGATGCTTCTAACCTGCTCAAGCCGCTGCTGTCGTCGGGTGATATTCGCTGCATTGGTTCGACCACGTTCCAGGAGTTCCGGGGCATCTTCGAGAAAGACCGTGCCTTGGCGCGTCGCTTCCAGAAAGTCGACGTATCCGAGCCATCGGTCGAAGACACCATAGGCATCCTGCGTGGTCTGAAGGGGCGTTTCGAAGCGCATCATGGCATCGAGTACACCGACGAGGCCTTGCGTGCCGCTGCAGAGTTGGCGTCGCGCTACATCAATGACCGGCACATGCCGGACAAGGCCATCGACGTAATCGACGAGGCGGGCGCCTACCAGCGCCTGCAGCCGGTCGAGAAACGTGTGAAGCGCATCGATGTTCCTCAGGTCGAGGACATCGTGGCGAAGATCGCACGCATTCCGCCAAAACACGTCAACAGTTCCGACAAGGAGCTGCTGCGTAACCTGGAGCGTGACCTCAAGCTCACCGTGTTTGGTCAGGATGCAGCCATTGATGCTTTGTCTACCGCGATCAAGCTGTCGCGTGCGGGGCTCAAATCGCCGGACAAGCCGGTCGGTTCGTTCCTGTTCGCCGGTCCTACCGGTGTCGGCAAGACCGAAGCAGCGCGGCAGTTGGCCAAAGCGATGGGTATCGAGTTGGTGCGGTTCGACATGTCCGAGTACATGGAGCGTCACACCGTGTCGCGTCTGATCGGTGCGCCTCCGGGCTATGTCGGTTTCGATCAGGGCGGTCTGTTGACCGAAGCGATCACCAAGCAGCCGCATTGCGTATTGTTGCTCGATGAAATCGAGAAGGCTCACCCGGAAGTCTTCAACTTGCTGTTGCAGGTTATGGATCATGGCACCTTGACCGACAACAACGGGCGCAAGGCGGATTTCCGCAATGTGATCGTGATCATGACCACCAACGCCGGTGCCGAAACGGCCGCGCGAGCGTCGATTGGTTTTACCCATCAGGATCACTCGTCTGATGCGATGGAAGTGATCAAGAAGAGCTTCACGCCGGAATTCCGTAACCGCCTGGACACCATTATCCAGTTTGGTCGCCTCAGCCATGAGGTTATCAAGAGCGTGGTGGACAAGTTCCTTACCGAGCTTCAGGCGCAGCTGGAAGACAAGCGCGTGCAGTTGGATGTCACGGAAGCGGCGCGCAGCTGGATCGCCGAGGGTGGCTACGATGCGGCAATGGGCGCTCGCCCAATGGCGCGTCTGATCCAGGACAAGATCAAGCGGCCATTGGCTGAAGAGATCCTGTTCGGCGAACTCTCCGATCATGGTGGTGTGGTGCATATCGACCTGAAGGATGGCGAGCTGACCTTCGAGTTCGAAACCACCGCCGAAATGGCCTGATCGTTCTGCAATAACGCAAAAGGCGCCGAAAGGCGCCTTTTTGCTGTCTTGAAATGCATTTTCCAAAACAATGCAGATCCAATGTGAGAGGGGGGCTTGCCCCCGATAACAGTGTGCCAGGCAACTAATTTATTGCTGGGCGACCGCTATCGGGGCAAGCCCCTCCCACAGGCCCCTCCGGTGTTTAATGAGTCCCGCGCACACAAAAACGCCCGGCATAACCGGGCGTTTTGTATTGACTTGCTTAGCGAGCGCGGTAAGTGATGCGCCCTTTGCTCAAGTCATAGGGCGTCAGCTCGACGCGCACTTTGTCACCGGTAAGAATACGAATGTAGTTCTTGCGCATCTTGCCGGAGATATGCGCGGTTACGACGTGCCCATTTTCCAACTCCACACGAAACATGGTGTTGGGCAGGGTGTCGACGACAGTGCCTTCCATTTCGAAGCTGTCTTCTTTCGACATGCAGTAAAGCCCTCGGTATCCAGTGAATGGCCCGGTGCAACTGCGCCAGGCAAAAGCGGCGTGCATTGTGCCCGAAAAAGGGTGTTTAAGCCAAGGGGTTCTAGTTAAGCGTGACCCATCTTTGATTAATTAGCAGCTCAATGGGGCGATATTGGGTCTTGTAGCTCATCTTTTTGCAGTTCTTGATCCAGTATCCGAGGTAGACCGCTTCCAGTTCCTGGCGCAGTGCTTCGCCGATTTGCCAGAGGATCGCAAAGCGCCCGAGGCTGCGGCGTTCCTCGGTCGGCTCGTAGAAGGTGTAGACCGCCGACAGGCCGTTAGGCAGCAAGTCGGTCACGGCGACAGCCAGCAGGCGGCCCTGCGCGCGAAATTCATAGAAGCGTGAGAAAGGCAGGTCGCGTACCAGGAACGTGGAGAACTGGTCACGGCTCGGCGGGAACATGTCGCCGTCGGCGTGCCGTTGCTCGATATAGCGTTGGTACAGGTCGAAATATTCCTCGGTAAACCGAGGCTTGCTCGATGTCACCGTCAGGTCGGCGTTGCGCTTGAGGATGCGCTTCTGGTTGCGGTCCGGCAGGAACTGCGCCACGGGCAGGCGTGCCGGCACGCAGGCATTACAGTTCTGGCAATGGGGCCGGTACAGATGGTCGCCGCTGCGCCGAAAGCCCATTTCCGAAAGGTCGGCATACACGTGCACGTCCATCGGCTGGCTGGGGTCGAGGAACAGTGTGGTGGCCTGCTCGTCCGGCAGATAGCTGCAAGAGTGGGCTTGAGTGGCATAAAACTTCAAACGCGCCAACTCGGTCATGATCAACCCTCGGGATAAGCTTTGAAATAAGTGTAAGCCAGGTGCGCGGATGTCGCCTAAGAAACCCAAGGCCCGGTGTTGGGTTGGTCGAGGTGGTTGTGTAGGAATTCGGCAAACTCACTGCGGGGAATGGCGCGAGCACCCAGGCTGTGCAGGTGGTCGTTGGGCATCTGACAGTCGATCAGCACAAAGCCCCAGGCCTGTAGTTGCCGGGTCAGTGTTGCGAAACCGAATTTCGAGGCGTTGTCGGCACGGCTGAACATGGATTCGCCAAAAAACAGCTGGCCCATCGCCAGGCCATACAGGCCGCCCACCAGCTTGCCGCCATCCCACACCTCTACCGAGTGGGCGTGGCCGCGCTGGTGCAGCTCTTGGTAGGCGCTTTGGATGCCCTCGGTGATCCAGGTGCCATCGGCATAGGCGCGCGGCGCGGCGCAGGCCTGGATAACGGCGGCGAAGTCCTGGTCGAAGGTCACGCTGTAGCGCTGCTGGCGCAACAGTTTGCCCAGGCTGCGAGAGATATGCAGTTCGCCAGGGAAGATGACTGTGCGTGGGTCTGGTGACCACCAGAGGATTGGCTGGCCCTGCGAGAACCAGGGAAAGCAGCCGTGGCGGTAGGCTTGCACCAGGCGCTCGGCCGACAGGTCGCCACCGGCGGCGAGCAGGCCATTGGGTTCGCGCATGGCTTTGGCCAGCGGGGGGAAGGTCAAGGAGTCGCGTTGTAACCAAGTCAGCATGGCATCCAGGCTTACGGAAGGGGAGGGGAGTGGCAGGATTGCGCCTGCCCCAAGCGTGTTGATTATTGTCGACGCGGCGCCATCGGGCCAGCTCGAATCGGCTGTTGGGGGTGATTAGCGTGAAAGGGTGTTTCTGCAACTCTATGCCTGGAACGTGGTCGTAATCGGGTCTGGCGCATGCAGGCCATTTGCCAAGCTGGCCCGGATTGGTAAAAACAGCTCATAAGCCTTTGTCAGCAAAGACAATGCATGCTCAAATTGAACATCTTGTGATGCTCCAATTGGCTATGCTGCTGGGTGAGATGCGGGGGCGTGGCATCAGGGGCGCAAACCCGTACAATGCGGCCACCGTGGCGCTTAAGTCATTCACCAAGTGCTCGCCCGATGTTACACAGTAGATTCAGCGACACTCGTTCATTTTTCAGCTGCTCGGATTGGGCAGTATTTGCAGTCATTCAACAGATGGACGCGCTAAAGGCGCAGGAAAAGACCCGTTTTGAAGAAATCCGCCGCAACACCTAAAGCAGCAGTCGTGCCGGCTTGGCGCCAGCACCTGCATTATCGACTCAAGGAAGGTGCGCTGATCGCTATCGGCGCACTGTGCCTGTTCCTGATAATGGCCTTGCTGACCTATGGCAAGGACGATCCGGGCTGGAGCCATAACAGCAAGATCGACGATGTGCAAAACTTCGGCGGCCCGGTCGGCTCCTACAGCGCTGATATCCTGTTCATGGTGCTGGGCTACTTCGCTTATATCTTCCCGTTGTTGCTGGCGATCAAGACCTGGCAGATTTTCCGCCAGCGTCACGAGCCGTGGCAGTGGAGCGGATGGCTGTTTTCCTGGCGTCTGATCGGCCTGGTGTTTCTAGTCCTCTCCGGTGCGGCCCTGGCCCATATCCACTTTCACGCCCCCACCGGCCTGCCAGCTGGCGCAGGCGGGGCGCTGGGTGAAAGCCTTGGCGATCTGGCGCGCAAGACTCTGAATATCCAGGGCAGCACGCTGATGTTCATTGCGCTGTTCCTGTTCGGCCTCACCGTGTTCACCGACCTCTCGTGGTTCAAGGTGATGGACGTGACCGGTAAGATCACCCTCGATTTGCTTGAGTTGTTCCAGGGCGCCGCCAACCGTTGGTGGTCCGCCCGCGTCGACCGCAAACGCATGGTGGCCCAGCTCCGCGAGGTGGACACCCGCGTCAACGAAGTCGTCGCTCCAAGCACACCTGACCGTCGTGAGCAGGCCAAGGTCAAGGAGCGCTTGATCGAGCGCGAACAGGCCCTGAGCAAGCACATGTCCGACCGCGAGAAGCAGGTACCGCCGGTGATCGCTCCCGCGCCGCCCAAGGCCCCCGAGCCAAGCCATCGCGTGCAGAAAGAGAAACAGGCGCCATTGTTTGTCGACAGCGCCGTCGAAGGTACCTTGCCGCCGATCTCGATTCTCGACCCGGCCGAAAAGAAACAACTCAACTATTCACCGGAATCCCTGGCGGCCGTCGGCCACCTGCTGGAAATCAAGCTCAAGGAATTCGGCGTCGAAGTGTCGGTGGACTCGATCCATCCTGGCCCGGTGATTACCCGTTATGAAATCCAGCCGGCCGCCGGTGTCAAAGTCAGCCGCATCTCCAACCTGGCCAAGGACTTGGCGCGCTCCCTGGCCGTAACCAGCGTGCGCGTGGTGGAAGTGATTCCCGGCAAGACCACCGTGGGTATCGAAATTCCCAACGAAGACCGCCAGATCGTGCGCTTCTCTGAAGTGCTGTCGACGCCGGAGTACGACAACTTCAAATCCCCGGTCACCCTGGCCCTGGGCCATGACATCGGCGGCAAGCCAGTCATTACTGACCTGGCAAAAATGCCTCACCTGCTGGTGGCCGGTACCACCGGTTCCGGTAAGTCGGTGGGTGTGAACGCGATGATCCTGTCGATCTTGTTCAAGTCTGGCCCGGAAGACGCCAAGCTGATCATGATCGACCCGAAGATGCTCGAGTTGTCGATCTACGAAGGCATCCCGCATCTGCTGTGCCCGGTGGTCACCGACATGAAGGACGCCGCCAACGCCTTGCGCTGGAGCGTTGCCGAGATGGAACGCCGCTACAAGCTGATGGCGAAGATGGGCGTGCGCAACCTGTCCGGCTTCAACGCCAAGGTCAAGGAAGCCCAGGACGCCGGTACGCCGTTGAGCGACCCGCTGTACAAGCGCGAAAGCATCCACGACGAAGCGCCACTGCTGAGCAAGTTGCCGACCATTGTGGTGGTGGTTGACGAATTCGCCGACATGATGATGATCGTCGGCAAGAAAGTTGAAGAACTGATCGCGCGTATCGCCCAAAAGGCCCGTGCGGCCGGTATCCACCTGATCCTCGCCACCCAGCGTCCGTCGGTGGATGTGATTACCGGCCTGATCAAGGCCAACATCCCGACGCGTATGGCGTTCCAGGTGTCGAGCAAGATCGATTCGCGGACCATCATTGACCAGGGCGGCGCGGAGCAACTGCTGGGCCACGGTGACATGCTCTACATGCCGCCGGGCACGAGCCTGCCGATCCGTGTACACGGCGCCTTTGTTTCCGATGATGAAGTACACCGTGTGGTGGAAGCCTGGAAACTGCGCGGCGCACCTGAGTACAACGATGACATCCTCGCCGGTGTTGAAGAGGCTGGCAGTGGTTTCGACGGTGGCAGCAGCGGTGGCGACGACGATGCCGAAACCGACGCGCTGTACGACGAAGCCGTGGCGTTTGTTCTGGAAAGCCGTCGCGCCTCGATTTCTGCGGTGCAACGCAAGCTCAAGATCGGCTACAACCGCGCCGCTCGCATGATCGAAGCCATGGAAAATGCCGGCGTCGTCACCGCAATGAACACCAACGGCTCGCGTGAAGTGATTGCCCCTGGGCAGATGCGCGACTGACTCCGTGCCGCGTGGCAGCACGCGGCGCGCCCTGACTACTCAATGAGGACTCCCATGCGCTTTATCCGCATGCTGTTGTTGCCGGCACTGGCCCTGACCGCTGTTTCGGCTCACGCTGACCCGGCCTCCGTCGCCAGCCTGAAGAACCTGCTGGACAAATCCCAGACCCTGACCGCACGTTTCTCCCAACTGACGCTGGATGCCGGCGGTACCCAGCTGCAGGAAACTGCTGGTGAAATGGCCGTGCAGCGCCCCGGATTGTTCTACTGGCACACTGAAGGGAAGGCCGAGCAGACCATCGTTTCCGATGGCCAGAAAGTTACCCTGTGGGACCCGGACCTGGAGCAGGCGACCATCAAGAAGCTGGACCCGCGCCTGAACCAGACCCCAGCGCTGTTGCTGTCGGGCGACGTGTCGAAAATCAACGACAGTTTCGACATCACCTCCAAGCAAACCAGCAACGTGATCGAATTCACCCTCAAGCCCAAATCCAAGGACACGCTGTTCGATACCCTGAGCCTGTCGTTCGGCAACGGTGTGATCAATAACATGCGCCTGGTCGACAGTGTTGGCCAGCGCACCGATATCCTGTTCTCCGGGGTCAAGGCCAACCAGCCGGTACCGGCGTCCAGGTTCAAGTTCGACATCCCCAAGGGTGCCGATGTGATCCAGGAATAATATAGAGGTTTCAAACGCTGCCCATGGACCTGTTTCGAAGTGATCCGATTGCCCAGCCCCTGGCCGCGCGCTTGCGTTCGACCAACCTGGATGAGTATGTCGGTCAGGAACACCTGCTCGCTCGTGGCAAGCCTTTGCGCGAAGCCTTGGAGCAGGGTGCGCTGCACTCGATGATTTTCTGGGGGCCGCCGGGCGTGGGCAAAACCACCCTGGCGCGGCTGCTGGCGAAAGTCTCGGATGCGCACTTTGAAACGGTCTCGGCGGTACTGGCCGGGGTCAAGGAGATCCGCCAGGCGGTGGACGTCGCCAAGCAGCAGGCCGGGCAATACGGCAAGCGCACCATCCTGTTTGTCGACGAAGTGCATCGCTTCAACAAGTCGCAGCAGGATGCGTTCCTGCCGTATGTCGAAGACGGCACGCTGATCTTTATTGGCGCCACCACCGAAAACCCCTCGTTCGAATTGAACAACGCGTTGCTCTCGCGGGCCCGCGTGTATGTGCTTAAGAGTCTCGACGAGGCGGCGATGCAAAAGCTGCTGCACCGTGCCTTGAGCGAAGACAAGGGCCTGGGCAAGCGCCAGCTGAGTGTCAGCGACGAAGGCTTCAAGATCCTGCTCACCGCTGCCGATGGTGACGGGCGACGTTTTCTCAACTTGCTGGAGAATGCCTCCGACCTGGCTGAAGACGGCAGCGAGATTGGCGTCGACCTGTTGCAAAGCCTGCTCGGCGACACGCGCCGGCGCTTCGACAAGGGCGGCGAAGCGTTTTACGACCAGATCTCGGCGCTGCACAAATCGGTGCGCGGCTCCAACCCGGACGGCGCGTTGTACTGGTTTGCGCGCATGATCGATGGCGGCTGCGACCCGCTGTACCTGGCGCGTCGCGTGGTGCGCATGGCCAGCGAGGACATCGGCAATGCCGACCCGCGTGCCTTGAGCCTGTGCCTGGCTGCTTGGGACGTGCAGGAGCGCCTCGGCAGCCCGGAAGGCGAGTTGGCGGTGGCCCAGGCCATCACCTACCTGGCCTGTGCGCCGAAAAGCAATGCGGTGTACATGGGCTTCAAGTCGGCGCTGCGTGCCGCTGCCGAGTACGGTTCCCTCGAAGTCCCGTTGCACCTGCGCAACGCCCCGACCAAGCTGATGAAGCAACTCGGCTACGGCGATGAATACCGCTATGCCCACGATGAGCCGGATGCCTACGCCGCTGGTGAGGACTATTTCCCTGATGAGCTTGAGCCGCTGGCGCTCTACCAGCCGGTGCCTCGTGGCCTGGAGCTGAAGATCGGTGAAAAGCTCAATCACTTGGCTGCACTCGATCGTTTAAGTCCCAGGCAGCGGAGAAAATCATGATTCCTTTGGTCGTGGCCGTCTCCGTGGGGGGGATCGCAGGTACACTGCTGCGCTTTGCGACAGGCAATTGGATCACCGCCAATTGGCCGAAACACTTCTATACCGCGACGCTGGCCGTTAATATCGTGGGCTGCCTGTTGATCGGCGTTTTGTACGGCCTGTTCCTGGTGCGCCCCGAAGTACCGATTGAGGTGCGCGCCGGGCTGATGGTCGGCTTTCTTGGCGGCCTGACGACCTTTTCATCTTTTTCACTGGATACCGTACGCCTGCTGGAAAGCGGGCAGGTGCCGCTGGCGATTGGCTATGCGGCCCTTAGCGTATTCGGCGGGCTGCTCGCCACCTGGGCCGGCCTGTCCTTGACCAAACTTTGATAAACGAGAGACCGACATGCTCGATTCCAAACTGTTACGTAGCAACCTTCAGGACGTAGCGGACCGCCTGGCATCCCGTGGCTTTGCCTTGGATGTTGCGCGCATCGAAGCGCTGGAAGAACAGCGCAAGACCGTCCAGACCCGCACCGAAGCGCTGCAGGCTGAGCGTAATGCGCGTTCCAAATCCATCGGTCAGGCCAAGCAGCGCGGCGAAGACATCGCGCCGCTGATGGCGGATGTCGAGCGCATGGGCTCCGAGCTGTCCGACGGCAAGGTCGAGCTGGACAAGATCCAGTCCGAGCTGGACCAGATCCTGCTGGGTATTCCGAACCTGCCGCACGAATCCGTGCCGGTTGGCGAAGACGAAGACGGCAACGTCGAAGTACGCCGCTGGGGTACGCCAAAAGCCTTTGATTTCGAAATCAAGGACCACGTCGCCCTGGGCGAATTGACCGGTGGCCTGGATTTCGAAACCGCCGCCAAAATGTCCGGCGCGCGCTTTGCGTTGCTGCGCGGCCCCATCGCGCGCATGCACCGTGCCCTGGCGCAGTTCATGATCAATCTGCACACCGGCGAGCACGGTTACGAAGAGGCCTACACGCCGTATCTGGTGCAGGCTCCTGCGCTGATGGGCACCAGCCAGTTGCCGAAGTTCGAAGAAGACCTGTTCAAGATCAGCCGCGATGGCGAAGCCGACCTGTACCTGATCCCGACTGCCGAAGTGTCGCTGACCAATATCGTCGCCGGCGAGATCCTTGACGCCAAGCAGCTGCCACTCAAGTTCGTGGCCCACAGCCCGTGCTTCCGCAGTGAAGCCGGCGCGTCGGGGCGTGACACCCGCGGCATGATCCGCCAGCACCAGTTCGACAAGGTCGAGATGGTGCAGGTGGTCGAGCCGTCGACCTCCATGGAGGCCCTGGAAGGCCTGACCGCCAACGCCGAACGCGTCCTGCAACTGCTGGAACTGCCGTACCGCGTACTGGCGCTGTGCACTGGCGATATGGGTTTCAGCGCCGTGAAGACCTACGATCTGGAAGTGTGGGTGCCGAGCCAGGACAAGTACCGCGAGATTTCGTCGTGCTCCAACTGCGGTGATTTCCAGGCTCGTCGCATGCAGGCACGTTTCCGTAACCCGGAAACTGGCAAGCCGGAGCTGGTGCACACCCTCAACGGTTCGGGCCTTGCCGTAGGCCGCACCCTGGTCGCGGTGTTGGAAAACTACCAGCAGGCCGACGGTTCGATCCGTGTACCGCAAGTGCTCAAGCCGTACATGGCCGGCGTTGAGGTCATCGGCTAAATGGAATTTCTGCCGCTGTTTCATAACCTGCGCGGCAGCCGTGTGTTGGTCGTCGGTGGTGGGGAGATTGCCTTGCGCAAATCCCGGCTGCTGGCTGACGCCGGCGCAGTGCTGCGGGTGGTTGCTCCCCAGATCGAAGACCAACTGCGTGAGCTGGTGCTGGGCAGTGGCGGGGAACTGATGTTACGCGGGTATCAGGAGGCCGACCTTGACGGTTGCACCCTGATCATCGCCGCCACTGACGACGAGCCACTGAATGCGCAGGTGTCCAGTGATGCCAAGCGTCGCTGTGTACCGGTCAATGTGGTGGACGCGCCGGCCTTGTGCAGCGTGATCTTCCCGGCGATTGTCGACCGTTCGCCGTTGGTGATTGCGGTGTCCAGCGGCGGCGATGCGCCGGTGTTGGCACGCTTGATCCGCGCCAAGCTGGAAACCTGGATTCCATCGACTTATGGCCAACTGGCCGGGTTGGCAGCGCGCTTTCGTGCCCAGGTCAAAGGCTTGTACCCGGACGTGCAGCAGCGCCGTGCGTTCTGGGAAGAAGTGTTCCAAGGCCCGATTGCCGACCGCCAGTTGGCCGGGCAGGGCGACGAAGCCGAGCGTCTGTTGGTCGAAAAGGTTAACGGTGCACCGCCGTACGCGCCGGGCGAGGTGTATCTGGTGGGTGCCGGTCCGGGTGATCCGGACTTGTTGACCTTCCGCGCGCTGCGTCTGATGCAGCAAGCCGATGTGGTGCTGTACGACCGCTTGGTGGCGCCCGCAATCCTTGAGCTGTGCCGCCGTGATGCCGAGCGTGTCTACGTCGGCAAGCGTCGCGCCGACCATGCCGTGCCGCAGGACAAGATCAACCAGCAGTTGGTGGACTTGGCCAAGCAGGGCAAACGCGTGCTGCGTCTGAAGGGTGGCGATCCGTTCATCTTTGGGCGTGGAGGCGAAGAAATCGAGGAGCTGGCGGCCCACGGCATCCCGTTCCAGGTAGTGCCAGGGATTACGGCGGCCAGTGGTTGCGCGGCATACGCCGGGATTCCGCTGACCCACCGCGACTATGCGCAATCGGTACGCTTTATCACCGGGCACTTGAAGGACGGGACGTCGGACCTGCCTTGGCATGACCTGGTAGGCCCGTCGCAAACCCTGGTGTTCTACATGGGCTTGGTTGGCTTGCCGATCATCTGCGAACAGTTGATCAAGCATGGTCGCGCCGCTGATACCCCGGCGGCGCTGATCCAGCAGGGCACCACCTCTAACCAGCGCGTGTTCACGGGCACCCTGGCCGACTTGCCGCGCATGGTGGCGGAGCATGAAGTGCATGCGCCGACACTGGTGATCGTGGGTGAGGTGGTGGTGTTGCGTGAGAAGTTGAAATGGTTTGAAGGCGCCCAGTCTCAGGTTTGAGCCGTAAAAGCATCGGGGGCTTGCCCCCGATGCGTCCCTCAAACACAACCCATCTCCTGGATCAGCTCAAAACCCCTGAACCATTCAACCGCCGACGATCATGCTCGGCGTCAAACCTCTGCAACGGCCCCTTCGGCACTATCCCCGTCGGGTTGATGGTCCGATGGCTCGCATAGTAATGCCCCTTGATGTGCTCGAAATCCACCGTCTCGGCCACCCCTGGCCACTGATACAACTCCCGCAGCCAATTCGACAGGTTCGGATAATCTGCAATCCGGCGCAGATTGCATTTGAAGTGGCTGTAATACACCGCATCAAATCGAATCAGCGTAGTGAACAGCCGCACGTCTGCCTCGGTCAGGTAGTCGCCAGCCAGGTAGCGATGGTCGCTCAGGTGCTGCTCCAGGTGGTCCAGTTCGGCAAACACATCGTCAAACGCGCTTTCATACGCCTGCTGCGACGTGGCAAAACCTGCGCGATATACGCCGTTGTTCACGGCCGGGTAGATGCGTTCGTTCAGCGTGTCGATGGTTGAACGCAATGCCTCCGGGTAGAAATCCAGGGTGTTGCCCGTCAGCCCGTTGAACGCGCTGTTGAACATGCGGATGATCTCTGCCGATTCATTGCTGACGATGCGCTTGAGCTCCTTGTCCCACAACACCGGCACGGTGACGCGGCCGGTGTAGTCGGCCGTGTCGGCGGTGTAGCGCTGGTGCATAAAGGCGAGATCATCGAGCGTGTCGCCACTGGAGCCGTGGGCCTTGTCGAAGGTCCAGCCGTTTTCCAACATCAGCCAACTGACCACGGACACGTCGATCAGGCTTTCGAGGCCCTTGAGCTTGCGCATTATCAGCGTGCGGTGGGCCCATGGGCAGGCGAGGGATACGTAGAGGTGGTAACGACCGGCTTCGGCCTTGAAGCCGCCTTCGCCACTTGGTCCCGGCTGGCCGTCGGCGGTCACCCAGTGGCGGCGTTGCGCCTGTTCTCGTTGGAAAGCGCCGTCTGCGCTACTTTCGTACCATTGGTCTTTCCAGTGTCCTTCGATCAACAAACCCATGACTGGCTCCTTGGCTAATAAGCGTTGGAGGCCAGTCTAAAGGGATGAGTTCGAACTAAAAGCGCAAAGACTGCGGGTGAATGATCGATTAAATCGATTTATCCCGCGCAGCCCAATACTGCTGGGCCATTTCGAACGCCCGCTCCCGCGGGTGACCAAGGCCGCGCAAAGCCAGGGCCATGGTGGCGATCAGCGCCAGTTGTGGGTAGCTGTCCTCCACATCACCGCGCCACAGCGCTTTCAAATGCTCAGGGTCCAGGACCGCCGGTTTGACATGGCGCTGGGCGGAGAGGGCGGGCCATTCTTCATCCCAACTTTCGCCGCCGGTGGTGCCGTACAGGTGGCTGATCGTGTCCGGGTTGATCTCGATCTCGCCGCCGTCGCCTTTCACCACAATCACGTTATCGCCGAGCAGGCCGCTGGCATCGCGGTGCACGCCCTGGTAGCCCGGATGGAAGATACTTTGCAGGCCGCAACGCGCATTCAACGGGTTGAGCAGCCGCGCCAGGGAGTGGATCGGCGAGCGCAGGCCCAGGGTGTTGCGCAAATCGATCATGCGCTGCAATTGCACAGCCCAATCGCCCAGCGGGATAAACGCCAGGTTACCGTGTTCAAACGCCACCCCAACCTGCTGCCAGTTGCGGCACAGTGGGATTTGCAGGGTTTGCAGCAGTTGCTCGGTGTACAGCCGGCCCGCCGTATGGGCGCCGCCGCCGTGCATCAGGATGCGCACGCCGCTCTGCGCCAGGCATTTGGCCGCGAGCAGGAACCATGGCAGGTGGCGTTTCTTGCCGGCGTAGGTGGGCCAGTCGACATCTACGTTCAGCGCAGGGGCGTCCAGGCGTTCGCGCACGGCTTCGGTGAAGCCTGCGAGCTCTTGCGCGCTTTCTTCCTTGTGGCGCAGCAGCATCAGGAAGGCGCCCAGTTGGGTGTCTTCGACTTTTTCGTCGAGGAGCATACCCATGGCTTCACGGGCTTCCTCGCGGGTGAGGTTGCGCGCGCCGCGCTTGCCTTTGCCCAGGATGCGCACGAATGGCGCAAATGGGTGCTCGGCAGGGGTTTGCAGGGTGAGTGGGGTAAAGTCGGTCATAAGCAATTCGTCGGCCTGGGCAGGCCCGCCAGTTTAGCGGCGAGTTTGGCGGGAGTGCCGTTGAACAGTTGGTTGAGGTGCAGGCTGTTGCCCTTGTCCGGGCCCAGCTTCAGGGCGGTGTACTTGATCAATGGGCGGGTGGCCGGGGACAGCTGGAACTCGGCATAAAAGCCGCGCAGCAGTTCAAGGATTTCCCAGTGTGCCGGGGTCAATTCCAGGTTGTCGGCGGCGGCCAGGGCGTTGGCTACCTCGTGAGACCAATCGTTCAGGTCGACAAGATAGCCGTCCTTGTCCAGTTCGAGGCGGCGTTCGCCCACGGTCAGGGTGTTCATAGCCAGGTGTTGACCTTGTCGTAGTCGATCGACAGTTGCACGAAACCGGGATAGTCCACGCTGTCGGCCCAGTCTGGTAACGGCAGGTTGCGCGCTTGCATGTCTTCGGCCAGGACAAACACCTTCACACCCTTGGTGTGCAAGGCGGGGGTGTGCAGCCCATAGGCGCCATCGCCGCACAGCAGGATCGCGTCCTCGTTGCCACAGATACGCAGGCAACTGTCGAGGCGGCTATCGGTAAATGGGGAGTGAGACACCACATGTAAAGTCGACATCAGAGGGTAATCACCTGGTCGTAACGGCCAATCAATTGGGTAATAGCGTCGTTGCTCAACGGTTGCGCCTCGGTTGGCGGCGTCAAGCCGCGCAGGGCCATGCTGTGACGGCAGACAAACACGTCGTCGATACCGAACAGCCCTAATGCCTGCAGGTTGGCGCTGAGGTCTTTTTGCTGCACGGCTTTGGCGTTCTGGTGCGTTGCGAGTTGGAATACGCCATCGTCCATAAACAGCAGGCCGATGGGCAGATCAAACGCGCCACCGGCCAGCACGATATCCAGTGCCTCCCGTGCGCTCGGTCCCGACCAGGGGGCCTGGCGGCTGATCACCAATAAGGATTTGGACATCTCACGGCCCTCCAAAACAGATCAGGCGGTCGGCATCCTGGATTGCGTCATGCAATTGGCCCAGGCCCGACAAGGCCCACGGTGCGTCCAGGTTTACCGCGCTGCGTTGATAGCGTGTGGCTTCTTCGCCGTTTAGCACGCCGCGGCGCAGGGCGGCGGCAATGCAAACCACACCGTCGAGTTGATGGGTGCTGACAAACTCACGCCATTGACGGGCGATGTCCTGCTCATCCTGGGGCGCAACGATGGTATTGGACGCGCTGTGCACGCCGTCCTGGTAAAAAAACAACCGCACAATTTCATGCCCGCCGGCCAACGCCGCCTGAGCGAACAGCAAGGCGCGGCGCGACGAGGGCGCGTGGGCGGCGGAATACAAGGCAATCGCAAACTTCATGGAACACTCGGCAAGCAAACGTGGGTCAATGATAAAGCCGGCGCCGCGAAAAAGCCCGCCGTGATCAAAACGGTCACTGTCGTTGATTGTTCTGACGATTGCCGGTAGGCGCAAGGCTGCCTAGTCTGTGGGGATTCAAACCGAAAATGGAACCCCCATGTCAGGTCCCTTGGCATCCCTCAAAGTGCTGGATTTTTCCACCTTGCTGCCCGGCCCGTTTGCCTCGTTGATGCTGGCGGACATGGGCGCCGAGGTGCTGCGTATCGAATCGCCCACGCGCATGGACTTGCTGCGTGTGCTGCCGCCCCATGACCAGGGCACCTCGGCGAGCCACGCCTATCTCAATCGCAATAAGCGCAGCCTGGCGCTGGACCTCAAGCAGGTCGAGGCCCTGGAGATCGTGCGGGCGCTGGTCAAGGACTACGACATTGTGCTGGAGCAGTTTCGCCCAGGGGTGATGGAACGCCTGGGCCTGGGCTACGAGGCGTTGAAAGCGATCAACCCCAGGCTGATCTATGTGGCGATCACCGGCTATGGTCAGACCGGCCCCTATAGAGACCGAGCCGGCCACGATATCAACTACTTGGCGCTGGCGGGCGTGGCCAGTCATACCGGGCGCCAGGACAGCGGCCCGCTGCCGTTGGGTGTGCAGTTGGCGGATGTCGCCGGTGGTTCGCTGCATGCGGTGGTGGGGTTGCTGGCGGCGATAATCGCACGGCAGCAGAGTGGGGTGGGGCAATACCTGGATGTGAGCATGACCGACTGCTCGTTCAGCCTGAACGCGATGGCCGGTGCGGGTTACTTGGCCTGCGGGGTCGAGCCGGAATGGGAGAACCATGTGCTTAATGGTGGCAGTTTCTACGACTACTACCGCTCTCGGGACGGGCGCTGGATGTCAGTGGGCAGCCTGGAACCGGCCTTCATGCAGCAATTGTGTGAAGCGTTGGGGCGCCCGGAACTGGCCGCGCAGGGTTTGAATCCAGACCAGCAGCCGGTGCTTAAGCAGGCCTTGCAGGTGGAGTTCGAGAAGCGCAGTTTCGAGCAATTGTGCGAGCTGTTTGCTGGGGTGGATGCCTGCGTGGAGCCTGTGCTGACGCTGAGCGAGGCCGTGGCCCATCCGCAGTTAAAGGCGCGGGCGCTGGTCAGTCAGGTGCCAAGGGGCGATGGCTCGAGCCAGGCGCAGATTGCCTGCCCGTTGAAGTTTTCGGAAGGGTTGCCAGCGCCCCGGCACATTGGCGTCGCCGTGGGCGCGCACAGTGATGAAGTGTTGGCGGAGCTGGGCTTGAGCCCGCAGCGCATCAGCGAGCTGCGCAGCTCCAAGGTGATTATGTAGTGGTTGGGCTCCCGATGAGGCGTTTATTCCACCCTGGTTTCGCCGGTAAACACCAAGGTCTGCCGACACCGCCGACACAAATACCTTCGCCCCTGAGCCACCATGCCGTGTCGCTGCGCCGAAAACGGGAAGTCGCTGTCTGCACAGGGGCAACGGTAGATATAGCGGGTGACCTGGCGACGCTGCACGGCATAGGTGTGGCACCGGTCCGGCGGCAGTTCGTAGACCCCGCGCATGATCAATTGCCATTCTTCGCCGTGGGGCTGGATACGTTCGCCAAACAATTGGTGGGCGATCAGGTGCGCCACTTCATGGGCCACGGTCTGCTTGAGGAAGTGTTGGCTGTTTTCTCGGTATAGCTGTGGGTTGAAGCGCAGCAGGTTCTCGTGCAAATGCGCGACACCGGCTTTCTGGCCCCGCAGCTTGAGGCTGACCTGGGGGCGTTTGAAGCTTCGTTTGAAAAAGGATTCGGCTTGCAGGAAACAATCTTCGACGCGGGTATTGAGTTGCTCGGGCATGCTGTACCTATCTCCAGAGAGGCCCAGTATGCCGCAAAGCCGCGTGTTTCCGAATCTCTCACGCGCCGAATGGTCATGCATAACGCACAAGGCCACCTTGCGGTGGCCTTGCCTGTGGGTTTATCAGGTCAGTTGGTGTAGATCGGGCCTACGCCCAGGCCCCAGACGATCACGGTAAACGCCATGATCGCCACCAGCACCACCAGGCCCACGGCCAGCACCGAGCTGGAAAACAGGAAGCCTTCGTCTGGGTCGATGTTCATGAAGGTCGGCAGCCCGACATACAGCAGGTACACGGTGTAGCAGATCGCCGCCGTGCCCACGACCATGCCCAGCCACATATGTGGATAAAGCGCCGCCAGCCCGCCAATGAACAGCGGTGTCGCGGTGTAGGTGGCAAAGGCCACGCAGCGCGCCATGCTGGGGTTGGCGTCGTAGGTACGGGCCATCCAGTGAATGAACGCACCCATCACCGCCACGCCGCCAAGCATGGCTGCGTAGGACATGAGCGTCATCCATAGCGCGCTTTCCTGGGTCAGCATCACCGGCGCACGGTTGCCGATGACCCAGCCGACCTGGGTGGTGCCGATAAACGCCGAAATCGCGGGGATTGCCGCGAGAATCAGCGTGTGGGTGAGGTACATGTGGCCGATGCTTTCTTCTTTATCGCCACGGATTTCCCGCCATTCCTGGTCGGGATGTGTAAATAGCCCCACGACGTGATGGATCATGCCAGTCACTCCTGTCGTTATTACCATCGCCCCCCATCGGAGCGCCCACGGGCCAATTGGCCTGAAAGGTCCGGATATAGCTGTGCGACCTCACGTCGCAGTATAGAAAGGGATGACCGGAATAACTGTAGGGCCTTTAGAGCAAATCGCGCTGTAAACATTGGCCCTAATCGCAGTGAGGTCTGTCAACGGCAATGCGATCACCTGTGGGAGGGTGTAGGGCCTCTACCCACATTGGAACTCAATCGTTCATAACGGTAAAATACCCGGCTTTTCGTCACACACCTTTAGCGGATCCAAGCGCCATGGGCACTCTTACGGTCAACCAGAACAAACTGCAAAAACGCCTGCGTCGCCTGGCCGGTGAAGCGGTCGCCGATTTCAACATGATCGAGGACGGCGACAAGGTCATGGTCTGCCTCTCCGGCGGCAAAGACAGCTACACCTTGCTCGACGTGCTGCTGCACCTGCAAAAGGTCGCGCCGATCAAGTTCGAGATCGTTGCCGTCAACATGGACCAGAAACAACCGGGCTTTCCCGAGCACGTACTGCCGGCATACCTGAAAGCGCTGGGCGTGGAGTACCACATCGTCGAGAAAGACACCTATTCGGTGGTCAAGGAGTTGATCCCGGAAGGCAAGACCACCTGCTCGCTGTGCTCGCGCCTGCGCCGTGGCACGCTCTATACGTTTGCCGATGAGATCGGCGCGACCAAAATGGCCCTGGGGCATCACCGCGACGATATCGTCGAGACCTTTTTCCTCAATATGTTTTTCAACGGTTCGCTCAAGGCCATGCCGCCCAAGCTGCGGGCCGATGACGGGCGCAACGTGGTGATCCGCCCGCTGGCGTATTGCAACGAGAAAGACATCCAGGCCTACTCCGACTTCAAGCAATTCCCAATCATCCCGTGCAACCTGTGTGGCTCCCAGGAAAACCTGCAGCGCCAGGTGGTCAAGGAGATGCTGGTGGACTGGGAGCGCAAGACTCCGGGGCGCACCGAAAGCATCTTTCGCAGCTTGCAGAATGTGCAGCCGTCACAGTTGGCCGACCGCAACCTGTTTGACTTCACCAGCCTGAAAATCGACGAGACGGCCGCTTCGCGCTTCGTCAATGTAGTGAACCTCTAAAGCTATTCAACGCTCTGAAAGACGGCGCTCACGGGCGCCGTTGTCATTTCAACCCCCAGGAGAGGGCATGCGCGATTATAAGTGGCTGCACGAATATTGTCTGAACCGCTTCGGTTCCGCAGCCGAACTGGAAGCCCATCTGCCGGCGCCCAAGACACCGGCGCAACTGCGCAAGATCAGTGATGATCGCTACCTGTCGACCCTGGCGCTGCGGGTATTTCGCGCCGGCTTGAAGCACAGCGTAGTGGATGCCAAATGGCCGGCGTTCGAGCAGGTGTTCTTCGGCTTCGACCCGGAAAAAGTCGTGCTGATGGGCGCCGAGCACCTAGAGCGCCTGATGCAGGACACGCGCATCATCCGTCACCTGGGCAAGCTCAAGAGTGTGCCGCGCAATGCGCAGATGATCCTGGACATAGCCCAGGAAAAAGGCAGCTTCGGCGCGTTTATCGCCGATTGGCCGGTCACCGATATCGTCGGGCTCTGGAAGTACCTGAGCAAGCACGGCCACCAGTTGGGCGGGCTGTCGGCGCCACGCTTCCTGCGGATGGTGGGCAAGGATACGTTTGTGCCGAGTGATGACGTGGTGGCCGCATTGAATGCACAGAAGATCGTCGACAAGGCGCCGACCAGCCTGCGGGATCTGGCGACGGTGCAGGGCGCGTTCAACCAATGGCATGCCGAGAGTGGGCGGCCGATGTGTCAGTTGTCGATGATGTTGGCCTACACCGTCAACCACTGACCGCTGCTTATCGTGGTGAGGGAGCAAGCTCCCTCACCACATTGGGCGTTGTTACATCAAGTGGGTAGAGCCCCAGCGGCCAACCGCCGGTTCAACTGATGCCGCCACCGCACATACAGCAACGCGGTACAAAACACTGCCAGGCTTGCCAGCATCTCCAGCACGCCAAACCACTGCCGGTTCGGGTCGTACGCCGCCAGCGCGCCCTTGATGAAATACAGGTTCACCGCGAAACACATCCACGAATGCCCCCGTGCACTGCCGCTGATCATGCCCGGCGCCAGCAACAGCAGCGGCACCAGTTCGATCAGCAGGATCACCCACGGGCGGGCGCCGTGCAGGTCGGCGATGAACAGGTAATACCCGCACAACAAGCCCACCAGCGCAAAAAATGCCAGCAGGCTCAATGCGCGTGCAACCTTTACGCGAGGCTCGAGCCACGCTTGAGGTGGCAGGACTTTAGGCTTTCTGGCCACGGCCGTTCTCCAGCAGCGTGGCGGTGGTAGCCAGGCGCAGGCCCAAGGCACGGCACAGGGTGATTTCATGCTGATCAAGCATGCGCTTGCCGTCTGGCCCGGAATGATGGCTGGCGCCATAGGGCGTACCGCCGCCCTGAGTGTCGAGCAGTGCCTGTTCGCTGTAGGGTAGGCCGGTGATAAGCATGCCGTGGTGCAGCAGCGGCAGCAGCATCGACATCAGCGTGGTTTCCTGGCCACCGTGCAGGCTGGCGGTGGAGGTAAACACGCCAGCCGGCTTGCCGACCAAGGCGCCGGTGAGCCACAGGTTGCTGGTGCCGTCGAGGAAGTACTTGAGCGGCGCGGCCATGTTGCCGAAGCGTGTCGGACTGCCCAGGGCCAGGCCTGAGCAGTTTTTCAAGTCATCCAGGCTGGCGTACAGCGCGCCTTCGTCCGGAATGCTCGGCGCCACGGCTTCGCATTCGGTGGAGATCGCCGGCACGGTGCGCAAACGCGCTTCCATGCCGCCTTGCTCGATGCCACGGGCAATCTGCCGGGCCATTTCACTGACCGAGCCGTTACGGCTGTAATACAACACCAGCACATACGGTGTGGTCACGGCAGAATCTCCAGTACGTTTTCCGGTGGGCGGCCAATGATGGCTTTGTCGGCGGTTTCCAGGATCGGGCGCTCCATCAGTTTGGGGTGTTCGGCGATGGCGGCGATCAGTTGGGTTTCGCTGAGGCTGGCGTCGGCCAGATTGAGGCTTTTGTATTCGTCTTCACCGGTGCGCAGCAACTGACGGGCGCTGAGGCCCAGTTTGGCCAGCAAGGCCTTGATTTGCGCAGCGTCCAGCGGAGTTTCCAGGTAACGCACCACGGTCGGGGTGAGGCCGCGGGCTTCAAGCAGTTCGAGCGCACCGCGGGATTTCGAGCAGCGCGGGTTGTGATAAAGCGTCAGATCGGTCATGTGCGGGTCGCATCTTGCGTAAGGTGGCGGGTATTCTACCCGCGCGGCGCCCCGTCCTTAAACCGTAAGAGGCGATAGGTCGCAGCCAACGTTCATTTTTGCGAAGGATTACCCCATGACACGTCGACTGATCGGTGCATTGGCGATCATTACAACCCTGCTGCTCAGCGGCTGCGGCAATGACTATGGCGTTGACCAGTACGGCCAGAAAGTCGCGGCCGAGCGGCTGGACAAGCAGTGGCTGGTGGTCAACTACTGGGCGGAATGGTGTGGCCCGTGCCGCACGGAAATCCCCGAACTCAACGCTTTGGCCGAACAGTTGAAGGCGCAGAACGTGGGAGTGTTCGGGGTCAACTTCGACAACGTGCAAGGCGAAGAGTTGAAAGCGGCCAGCGACAAGCTGGGCATCAAGTTCACCGTGCTGGCACAGAACCCGGACGGGATCTTTGAAATTCCGCGCAGCGAAGCGTTACCGGTGACTTACATCATCGATGACAAGGGCAAGGTGCGTGAGCAGTTGATGGGTGAGCAGACGGCGGAAGGGGTGCTGGCCAAACTCAAGGCCCTGCGCGGCTAACGCAACAACATAAAACCAATGTGGGAGAGGCAAGCCCCTCTCACATTTGGATCTCCATCAGGCCACAGAGTCAGGATCAGCCCTCTTCGAGCCACAGGCGAATCGGCTTGCCCTCGGCTGGCCAGAAGCGCGTCTGCTCGATGGGCGAGATGTCCCAGCGCTGCACCCCTTGCAGGGCTTGGAAGAAGCGATGCTCCTGTTCCATCAGGGCCTCGGCGCAGAGCTTGCGGGTGCTGCCAAGCTTGCCGAAGCTGAGTTTGTCGCCCTCAACCGTGTACGGTGCGAACCAGTGGTTGCAACCACCATTGCCGTAGGCGCGGCCATCGGCGCCGAGGGTGACGGTCAGGTGTGCGTAGTCCATCAACGGGCGCTCACCAATCCATTCCACTACGTAACTGTGATCCTGCTTGAGCTTGACCGCATCACTGGCACAGCCGCTCAAGGCCGCGCCGACAGCGGCGAGCAGAAGCAGGCCTTTCATTGCGCAGCCTTCTGGCATTTCGGGCAACGGTGCTTGTCGCCTTCGCCGGCCCAGCCCAACTCGGCAATGCGCGCGTTGGCAGCCGGTTGCAGCGGTTCCTTGGTCAGCTTGGTCTCCACCGCGAACTCAAACTCCAGTACGGCCTCGCAGCTGTCGCAGTTGACTTTCCAGGTGTGAATCTCCAACTCGCCGAATTTCGGCCCCTGGGCCATGGCGACCCACTGGCCCGCCGGGCGGATGGAGTAGCGCGCGTCACCTTCGACAGTCAGGCGCATCGACAGGGTTTTACTGCCGCGCAGGGTGACGACCAGAACGTCGCCATGCTTGATCGAACCACCGTTGCCGGTGACTTGGTAACGGCCCGGCACCAGGGCGCGGCATTCGATCAGGGTGTGTTGCGGGCTCAGCAAGCTGAAGCGGAAATCGTGTTCGGCCATGGATCCTCCAAATAGGCGCGGCATCCTATCACGGGTGCCTGCTCATCATGAGCTTGGTATATGACCGCTGATCATCCCTCAACCCGGTTTTGCACCTCGCCGTTGGCCCACGCGGCGATATTGGCCAGTGTGGTGCCGGCAATCGCCGCCAGGGCCTCGCGGGTGAGGAACGCCTGGTGGGCAGTGATGATCACGTTGGGGAAGGTCAGCAGGCGTGCGAGCACGTCGTCTTGCAGGGGCAGGTCGGAGCGGTCCTCGAAAAACAGCTGGGCTTCTTCCTCGTAGACATCCAGCCCCAGGTAGCCGAGTTGGCCGTCCTTGAGGGCTTCGATCAGCGCGGGTGTGTCCACCAGGCCGCCGCGACCGGTGTTGATCAGCATCGCACCCGGTTGCATGTGCGCCAGGGACCGGGCGTTGATCAGGTGCTTGCTGTCGCGGGTGAGTGGGCAATGCAGGCTGATGATCTGGGCCTCGGCCAGCAGTTCTGGCAGGCTCACGTAACGCGCGCCCAGGGCCTGTACCTGCGGGTTGGGGAAGGGGTCGTACGCCAGCAGCGTGCAGCCAAACCCGGCCATGATTTTGGCGAAAGTCGCGCCGATCTGCCCCGTGCCGACTACACCGACGGTCTTGCCCACCAGGTCAAAACCGGTCAGGCCGTGCAGGCTGAAGTCGCCATCGCGGGTGCGGTTGTAGGCGCGGTGCAAACGGCGGTTGAGAGCGAGGATCAGCGCCACCGCATGTTCGGCGACGGCGTGTGGCGAGTAGGCCGGCACGCGCACGATGGTCAGGCCCAGGCGTTTGGCGGCGGCCAGGTCGACATGGTTATAGCCTGCCGAGCGCAGGGCAATCAGCCGGGTGCCGCCCTTGGCCAGGTGTTCCAGCACCGGGGCGCCGAGGTCGTCGTTGATAAAAGCGCAGACCACTTCGTGGTGTTCGGCCAGGGCCACGGTATCGAGGTTGAGCCGGGCAGGTTGGAATTGCAGCTCCAGTCCCGGTGGCAGTGGTTCGCCGAGGAAGCTGTCGCGGTCATAGGTTTGGCTGCTGAAAAGAATCACGCGCATCAAAGGCTTCCTTTTTGATGAATTCAGGCATTGACCCGCGCTTCACTGGCCAGCCGGGCGATGGCCATGTCCAGTTCGTCCAGCGCGGTCATGGCCTTGGCGTCGTCCTGCTTGAGCAGGGTTTCGGCGCGCTGGCAGGCTGCGCGCAGTTGCGGCACGCCACAGTAGCGGGTAGCGCCGTGCAGGCGATGGACCCGCTCGATCAGGGCAATATTGTCATTGGTGTTGCGGGCGACGTTAATCGCTTGGCGGTCGGCATCCAGGGAGGCGAGCAGCATGGCGAGCATGTCGGCGGCCAGGTCGGTCTTGCCAGCGGCCAGGCGCAAGCCCTCCTCGTGGTCCAGTACGGGCATTTGCACGCCAGGGCCGAGGCTTTCGGTGGTGCGCTCCGGGGCCTGATTTCTCAGGGCCAGGCCAGTCCATTTCAACACCACTTGGGCCAATTGCCGCTCGCTGATGGGTTTGGTCAGGTAATCGTCCATGCCGCTTTGCAACAGGGCTCGTTTTTCGTTGGCCATTGCGTGGGCGGTCAGGGCTACCACCGGCAATGGGGTGCCGTGGCGTTCGCTTTCCCACTGGCGAATCGCTTCGGTGCTTTGTCGCCCATCCATGCCAGGCATCTGCACGTCCATCAGCACCAAGTCGTAGGTGTCCTGTTTGACCGCATCCACCGCTGCATAGCCGCTCTCTACCGCACGTACCTTTGCGCCCATGTCTTCGAGCAGCGTCTGCACCAGCAGCAGGTTCGCCGGGTTGTCATCTACGCACAGCACGCGCGGGGCGCGGCTGGACAGTGGCTCGCCCGGTTCGTTACGTGACGGGCGCGGGCTGATCAGGTCGGACAGCGCCCGGCGCAGCTTGCGGGTGCATGCCGGCTTGGCCTGCAACTGGCTATTGGGGTTGGGTACTGACTGGTTGAACAGCATCTGTTCAGTGGTGGGGCATAGCACCAGGACTTTGCAGCCCAGGTGTTCCAGGTCCCATAGATGTTGGTTGAGCCGCTCTGGCGGTATGTCGTTGGCGGTCACGCCGAGCACCGCCAGGTCGATGGCTTGTTCGGTCTGATGGGCACTGGTGATGCCGTTGGTCAAGCTTTCCAGGGTATTGAATGGTGTCACTTCCAGGCCGCAGTCTTCCAACTGATGTTGCAGGGCCTGGCGTGCCAGTTCATGGTTTTCCAGTACCGCCACGCGATGGCCCAGCAGCGGCGCGCAGGGCAGGTCTTCGACGTCGTCGCGGGTCTTGGGCAGGTTCAGGCTGATCCAGAACTCCGAGCCCTCGCCCGGCGTGCTGTCGACCCCGATTTCACCGCCCATCTGCTCGATCAGGCGCTTGGAAATCACTAAGCCCAACCCTGTGCCGCCGGGCTGGCGCGACAGAGAATTGTCGGCCTGGCTGAAGGCCTGGAACAACGCCCGCACATCCTGGCTGGACAGGCCGATGCCGGTGTCCTGCACGCTGATGCGCAGTTGCACGCTGTCTTCTTGTTCGTCCTCGATCATCGCCCGGGCCACGATGGTGCCTTCGCGGGTGAACTTGATCGCATTGCTGATCAGGTTGGTGAGGATCTGCTTAAGCCGCAACGGGTCGCCCACCAGCGCCAGCGGTGTGTCACGGTAGACCAGGCTCACCAGTTCCAACTGCTTGGCGTGGGCGGCTGGGGCGAGGATGGTGAGGGTGTCTTGCAGCAAATCCCGCAGGTTGAAAGGGATGCTGTCGAGCACCAGCTTGCCGGCCTCGATCTTCGAAAAATCGAGAATCTCGTTGATGATGCCCAGCAGGTTGTCGGCGGATTTTTCGATGGTGCCCAGGTAGTCCAGTTGGCGTGGCGTGAGTTCGCTTTTTTGCAGCAGATGGGTAAAGCCAAGTATGCCGTTGAGCGGTGTGCGGATTTCATGGCTCATATTGGCCAGGAATTCGGATTTGATCCGACTGGCCTCCAAGGCCTCCTTGCGTGCCAAGTCCAGTTCGATGTTCTGGATTTCGATGGTTTCCAGGTTCTGGCGCACGTCTTCGGTGGCCTGGTCGATGCTGTGCTGCAATTCTTCCTGGGCATTTTGCAGGGTTTCGGCCATGCGGTTGATGCCCGAGGCGAGTTGGTCAAGCTCCTGGCTGCCCAAGGGAGGCAAGCGGGTTTCCAGGTTGCCGTCCTTGAGTTGGGCGACGGCTTGCTTGATCAGGCCGATTGGCGCGTTGATTGTACGGCTGATGCGCAACGCCAGGGCCGCCGTACAGAGCAGCCCGATAGCAATCAGCAGCAGGCTGGCGAACAGGCTGCGATAGCCGCGCAGCAGCATGCCGTTGTGGGACAATTCCACCTCGACCCAGCCCAGCAGGCGGTCTGCTTCGTCGGGGATCAGCTCGCCTGCCAGGTTGCGATGGCGGCCAAACACCGGCAGCAGGTAGCGGGTGGCGTCATTGCCGGTGCGCTGCAACAGGTGAGAACTGTTACCGACCGGCGGCTGGTTGAGCATGCTCGGGCCGGCGTGGGCGAGGGGCACGCGATCTGGCGCGAGGAATGACACTGTGCGCACGTCTGGCTGCTCAAGGGACTGCGTGGCGATGCGCTCCAGCAGGTCGGTATTCTTGTTGCTCAGGGCGGGGGCCACCAAGGGGGCCAGTTGCTCGGCGATCATTTCTCCGCGTTGCAGCAATTGGGTTTGCAGCTCCGAGAGCTGCATCCAGGTGAAATACCCTCCCAATAGCAGCGCCATCAGGCTGGTCGGCAATAAGGTCAGCAATAGTACGCGGCCTTTTATCCCCATTCTTCTAAGCACGCCACTCTCCTGCTAACACATGGATATCAATCTTTTGCGCCGGCATCCGGCCCGCGCCACCTGCGCAGTGTAGCCATTTGCGCGGTCTGGAATCTTGCAAATTAATGACGCCGCACAATCTTCGAGCCATTGGCCGCCAAGTGGCGATTGCCTGTGTCGGGGTAATCTTGAATAATCAGTGATTGAGAATGACTTGCAGACGCTAATGAATCCCGCAGTAGTTGGCTTACCCAGCATCCTGACCATTGAAGATGACCCTGTGCTGGGCGCGTATGTGCACGAGCATTTGGGGCGCTGCGGTTTCCAGGTCACGTGGTGCCAGAACGGCCAACAAGGGTTGGACATCGCCCGTGAGAGGCCGTTTGATGTGGTCTTGATGGATATATTACTGCCTGGGATGGATGGTTTGTCGATCCTGACCCATTTGCGCCAGAGCCATTCGATCCCGGTGATCCTGATGTCAGCCTTGGGGGCCGAAGCTGATCGCATCAGCGGTTTTCGCCTGGGGGCGGACGATTATCTGCCCAAACCTTTCAGCATGGTCGAGTTGCGGGTGCGGATCGAAGCCATTTTGCGCCGAGTGGCCTTGGATCGACGCCCTTTGCCCACGCTTGCGCCAATGCGCGAGGATGCGCGCGCGCTGCGTTTTGACGACGAACTGTGCGATGTTTTTCATCGGCAGCAATGGGCCAGCTTGACCCGCAGCGAGTACCGTCTGTTGGAAACGCTGCACCGAAATAGTGACGAAGTCCTCAGCAAAGCCTTTCTCTATCAGCATGTGCTGCAGCGAGGTTATGCACCCCATGACCGCAGCCTTGATATGCACATCAGCCAGATCCGCCGAAAGCTCAAGGTCATTGGCTACAGCGAGCGCGAAGTGCGCACGGTGTGGGGCAAGGGCTATGTGTTGAGCGGTCACGACGATGGGCTTTGAGGCCGCGTTTAAACGGCTGCCGGGCAAGCACTCGTTATTCTGGAAACTGGCCTGCCTGTTAATTGCCTTCTGCTTGCTGATGATCTGGCTCAGTTGGTCCTGGGGCCGGTACATGGAGCAGAAAAATGCTTACCTGTCCGACGAGGCGAGAGTCACGCTGAGTGGTTATGCGGTCAGCGCCGAGCAGGCCTGGAACCGTGGCGGCCATGCGGGGGTTGATGCGTGGCTACAGGCGATGGGCACGCGTGAAAGCACTTGGGTCGGCGTAATCGGCAATGACTTGCAATCGTTGAGCAGCTACCCGCTGACTGATGTGCAAAGCCAGCGCCTGACGTTCCTGCGTGGGCTGGACTGGCCGGTCAGCCGTCACGTCAAGGGTTTGCCTTGGCTCAAGATCCCCTTTGCTGTCGACCCGGGTGCCGGGTCGCTGGTGATCGAATTGCCCCGGCGCTTTATGCCAGGGCGCTATCAAGTGTTCTGGCGGGTGGTGACCAACGGTGTGATTCCCGGTTTGTTTACGCTGCTGTTGTGTATTGGCCTCTATCGGCTTTTGATCATGCCCCTCAATCAACTGCGCGAGCAGGCCAACGCCTGGCGTGCTGATCAACTGAATACGCGGATGTCCCACGATGCCACGAGTCGTCAGGACGAGTTAGGCGAACTGGGTCGCGCTTTTGACCATATGTCCGAGCGTTTGCAGGGGACTGTGGTGCTGCAACAGCAGTTGCTGCGGGACATGTCTCATGAGTTGCGCACGCCATTGAGTCGCCTGCGCGTGGCCTGTGACAGCGAGCAGGACCTGGCGCAACTGCGCGAGCGGTTGGGCCGGGAGATCGATGCCATGCAACGCCTGGTGGAAGACAGCCTGCAACTGGCTTGGCTAGACACCGAACGGGCACCGCTGCCCAAGGAAGATATCCAGCTTCAGGCGCTGTGGGACATGCTGCGGGAAAACGCATGCTTTGAAAGCGACTGGCCTGCATCACGCTTGCCGTGTCTATTGACGGCTGATTGCTGGGTGCGGGGCAACCTGAATGCACTGGCCCAGGCCCTGGAAAATATCCTGCGCAATGCCATTCGCCATTCCCCGGAAAACGGCGTCGTATGCCTGGATGGCCTGCGTGATGGCGAGTACTGGCACCTATGGCTGGAGGACCAGGGCGCAGGGATTGATGAGCAAGACCTGGAGCGGATCTTCGCGCCGTTCACCCGCTTGGATGGCTCCCGCCCTGGCGATGGTGGGTTTGGCCTGGGCCTGAGTATTGCGCGCAACGCCGTCCAACGTGAGGACGGCAGCTTGTGGGCGGAAAATACGGGTCATGGCTTGCGCGTGCACATGCGTTTGCCCGCGCGCTAGGCTTCAACTGCGACGCTGCTTGCGTCTTTTCCACTGGTGCGCGACCCACCAGCGCCAGTAACCCATGGTTAGGCAATAGGCCAGCGCGCCGAGCACCAGCCCCAATACGACGGAACCGAGCAGGAAGGGCTGCCACAGCGTACTCAACTGACCGCTGATCCATTCCCAGGTCAGATCGTCAGGCAGGCTGCGCGGCGGAACATTCATCAGCCAGGCGCCGGTCATATAGGTGCAAATGAACACCACCGGCATGGTAATCGGGTTGGTCAGCCAGACCAGGCTGATGGCGATGGGCATATTGCCGCGGACTGTGATCGCCAGTACCGCCGCCAATAACATTTGCAGCGGGATTGGAATAAACGCCGCGAACAGGCCCACCGCCATGGCGCGCGCCACGGAGTGCCGATTCAGGTGCCAGAGGTTCGGGTCATGCAGCAATGTCCCAAGAAACTGTAATGACTTGTGTTCCCTGATACTCGTGGGGTCGGGCATGTACCGTTTGAATAAGCGCCGGGGCATAAGGGGTCCAAGTCAGTTCGAAGGGCAAGTATGCGCGCATTCTATAAACAGAAAATTCAGACTTTGTGACAAAACATCATAGGACGTGCTGCGTACCCGGCTAAGACTGAGTGGATCACTGCACAGGGACGATTCATGAAGACAGGGATGTTTGCGCTTGCGCTGGGGTTGCTTGCCCTGCGTTTTCTACCGGCGTTGCCTGCGACTGGGTGGCTGATAGCCACCCTGGTGCTGGCATTGATGCTATTACCTTTTCGTACGTATCCATTGGCATTTTTCCTATTGGGCTTGGGCTGGGCCTGCATCAGTGCCCAATGGGCGCTCAATGACCGGCTGTCACCCAAGCTCGATGGCCAGACACGTTGGCTGGAGGGTCGGGTGGTCGGGCTACCGCAGCAGACCGCCACGGGCGTGCGTTTTGAGCTGGCGGACAGCCGGGCACGCAACGGCCAGTTGCCCAAACGCATCCGAGTGTCCTGGCATGGCGGACCAGCGGTACGCAGTGGGGAGTACTGGCGCTTGGCCGTTACGTTGAAGCGGCCTTCCGGGTTGCTCAACTTTCACGGCTTTGACTATGAAGCCTGGCTGCTGGCCCAGCGTATCGGCGCGACCGGCTCGGTGAAGGACGGAGAGCGGCTGGCGCCGGCTCGCCATGCCTGGCGTGATGCTGTGCGCCAACGGCTCATGGCGGTCGATGCGAATGGCCGCGAGGCGGGCCTTGCCGCATTGGTGCTGGGCGACGGTTCCGGGCTGGCGGCCGATGATTGGCAGGTGCTGCAGGATACCGGCACGGTACATCTAATGGTGATTTCCGGCCAACACATCGGCTTGCTCGCAGGGCTGATTTACGGGCTGGTAGCTCTATTGGCGCGTTACGGCTACTGGCCCAGCATCTGGCCGTGGTTACCTTGCGCATGCGGCCTGGCGTTCGCTGCGGCACTGGGTTATGGCCTGCTTGCTGGGTTCGGCGTGCCCGTGCAGCGGGCCTGCATCATGGTGGGGTTGGTACTGTTGTGGCGGTTACGCTTTCGCCATTTGGGATTCTGGTGGCCGTTGCTGCTGGCGCTTAACGGGGTGCTGATCCTTGATCCATTGGCCAGCCTGCAGCCGGGGTTTTGGTTGTCTTTTGCGGCAGTCGCCGTGCTGGTCCTGGCTTTCGGTGGGCGTTTGGGCCCCTGGAGTACCTGGCAGGTCTGGACTCGCCCTCAGTGGGTGATTGCCATTGGTCTGTTCCCGCTGTTGCTGATGCTTGGCTTACCGATCAGCATCACCGCTCCATTGGCCAATCTGATTGCTGTGCCATGGATCAGCCTGGTGGTACTGCCATTGGCGTTGTTGGGCACCGCGTTATTGGCGGTGCCATTGCTGGGAGAAGGCGTGTTGTGGCTGGCCGGCGGGGCATTGGATGGGTTGTTCCGGGGCTTGGCATGGCTTGCTGGGCAAGTGCCCGCCTGGACACCGACCGAGGTGCCATTGGGTTACTGGTTGGGCAGCCTCCTGGGCGCCGGGCTGTTATTGCTGCCCAAAGGTGTGCCGTTCAGGCCGCTGGGTTGGCCGTTGTTGCTGTTGGCGGTGTTCCCTGCGCAGGAACCGGTGCCCCATGGGCAGGCGCAGGTGGTGCAGTTGGATGTAGGGCAGGGGCAGGCGTTGATCCTGCGCACACGCCATCACACCCTGCTCTACGATGCAGGCCTGCGCTCGGGCGCGGTTGATCTGGGCGAGCGCGTGGTACTGCCGGCGCTGAAGAAGCTCGGCGTCAGGGGGCTGGACATTATGTTGCTCAGCCATGCTGACGCGGATCATGCCGGCGGCGCGACGGCTGTTGCTCGCGGGCTGCCGGTGAAACGGGTCGTTGGAGGTGAGACCGAGGGGTTGCCTGCGCTTCTTGGCACTCAACCTTGTACCAGCGGTGAGCGGTGGGTGTGGGATGGCGTGTCATTCGAGTTGTGGCAGTGGGCCGATGCGATTGATGGCAACCCTAAATCCTGCGTGCTGCAGGTCCAGGCCAACGGCGAACGCCTGCTACTCACCGCAGATATCGATCGCGCCGCTGAGCGGGCATTTCTCGATTCATCATTAGCGGTGCGTACCGACTGGCTGCAGGCCCCACATCATGGCAGTCGCAGTTCGTCGTCGTGGCCGTTTCTCCAGCGCCTGGCGCCCACTTCGGTGCTGATTTCCCGAGGGCGTGGCAATGCGTTTGGCCATCCTCATCCCCAGGTGATGGGCCGCTACCAGGCACTGGGCAGCCAAATATATGACAGTGCTGAGCAGGGAGCGGTGCGCGTGCAATTAGGCGCTTTCCTGCCACCGACTGTTGCGCGTGGTCAACGCCGTTTTTGGCGCGAGGCGTTACCGTAATCCAGCGTTACCAAAGACTGCTGCCTACGACAGGCGGGTAGATGGCTGACGAGCCCCGCTGCCGAACCTATATGGTAAAGTGGCGCACTTTTTCGAGGGGACATTCACTGTGTGGGAATTGGTCAAATCCGGCGGCTGGATGATGTTGCCGATCATCTTGAGTTCTATCGCCGCACTCGGCATCGTCGCCGAACGCCTGTGGACCCTGCGCGCCAGCCGCGTCACCCCTGAGCATTTGCTGGGGCAGGTCTGGGGCTGGATCAAGAACAAACAGTTGGACAAGGAAAAACTCAAGGCATTGCGGGCCGACTCACCGCTGGGTGAAATCCTCGCCGCGGGGCTGGCCAACTCCAAGCACGGTCGCGAGATCATGAAGGAGTGCATCGAAGAGGCCGCTGCCCGCGTCATTCACGAATTGGAGCGCTACATCAACGCCCTCGGCACCATCGCCGCCATGGCGCCGCTGCTCGGCTTGCTGGGCACGGTGCTGGGCATGATCGATATTTTCAGCTCGTTCATGGGGGCGGGCATGACCACTAATGCTGCTGTGCTGGCCGGGGGTATCTCCAAGGCATTGATCACCACGGCGGCAGGCCTGATGGTCGGCATCCCTTCGGTGTTTTTCCACCGATTCCTGCAGCGGCGCATCGATGAACTGGTGGTGGGTATGGAGCAGGAAGCCATCAAACTGGTGGAAGTGGTGCAGGGCGACCGTGATGTAGACCTGGTTGGGGGCAAAGCGTGAAATTTCGCCGCAAGCAACGGGAAAATGTCGATATCAACCTCGCGTCGTTGATCGACGTGGTGTTTATCCTGCTGCTGTTTTTTGTCGTCACCACCACCTTCACCCGGCAGACCGAGCTGCGTGTCGACTTGCCGGAAGCGGTGAGCGGTTCGCCGGCCGAAGAACAGGAAACCAAGCAACTGGAGATCGCCATCAGCGCCGACGGGGTGTTTTCAGTGAACAACCAGTTACTGGAGAAAAACGACCTCGCGGGCTTGATGACTGCCCTGGAGAAAGAATCCGGCGGCGATACCAAGATGCCGTTGTCCATCAGTGCCGATGGCAAGGCCCAGCACCAGGCTGTGATCACCGCGATGGATGCTGCCGGCAAGCTGGGCTTCAGTCATCTGCGCATGAGCACTGTCGAGGCGGCGAGCCAACCCTGATGGCCATCACCGATCGTTTGCTCAAGGCCTGGTACGAGGGCCATCCGGCGCTCGTGTTGCTGCGGCCGCTGGAGTCGTTGTATCGCCATGTGGTCCAGCGTAAGCGCGCGCGCTTCGTGGCGGGCGAGGGCGAGATTTATCAGGCACCGGTGCCGGTGGTGGTGGTCGGTAATATCACCGTGGGGGGCACTGGCAAGACGCCGATGATCCTGTGGTTGATCGAGCACTGCCGGCGTACGGGCTTGCGCGTGGGTGTCGTCAGCCGTGGGTATGGCGCCAAGCCTCCACAGTTACCCTGGCGCGTCGAGGCCAGCCAAAGCGCGGAGGTGGCGGGTGACGAGCCTTTGCTGATCGTGCAGCGTTGCGGCGTCCCTTTGATGATCGATCCCGACCGCAGTCGCGCGGTCAAGGCGTTGTTGGCCAGCGAAACCCTCGACCTGATCCTCTGCGATGACGGCCTGCAGCACTACCGCCTGGCTCGCGACCTTGAACTGGTGCTGATCGACGCGGCCCGTGGCCTGGGCAACCGTCGTTGCCTGCCGGCCGGGCCATTGCGTGAACCGGTTGAGCGTTTGCACAGTGTTGATGCGTTGCTTTACAACGGCGCCGCCAGCGACCGCGAGGACGGCTTTGCCTTCCGCCTGATGCCCACGGCACTGGTTAACCTACAGACCGGTGAGCATCGGCCGGTGGACTATTTTCCCGACGGCCAACAGGTGCACGCGGTCGCCGGTATCGGCAACCCGCAACGTTTCTTCAATACCCTTGAAACGCTACACTGGCGACCGATACCCCATGCGTTTGCCGACCATGCGCCTTACAGCGCCGAGGTCTTGAATTTTATGCCGTCATTGCCGCTGGTCATGACCGAGAAAGACGCGGTGAAGTGCCGCGCCTTTGCCCAGCCCGACTGGTGGTACCTTGCGGTGGATGCGGTACCGTCGCCGGCGTTCGTCGCCTGGTTCGACACGCAGTTGATGCGCCTGCTGCCCGCCCGACTCTTGCCTTAAAACGCTTTTTTCCAGGAAACACTCATGGACACCAAACTGCTCGACATCCTCGCTTGCCCGATCTGCAAAGGTCCGCTCAAGCTCAGCGCCGACAAAACCGAGCTGATCAGCAAAGGCGCCGGCCTGGCGTACCCGATCCGTGATGGCATCCCGGTGATGCTGGAAAGCGAAGCCCGTACCCTGACCACTGACGAGCGCCTGGATAAATGACCACAGCCTTTACCGTTGTCATTCCATCGCGCTACGCATCAACCCGCTTGCCGGGCAAGCCACTGCAACTGATCGGCAACAAGCCGATGATCCAGTTGGTGTGGGAGCAGGCTTGCAAAAGCAGCGCCGAGCGAGTGGTGGTGGCTACCGATGATCCGCGCATCATCGAGGCCTGCAAAGGTTTCGGCGCAGAAGCGGTACTGACCCGCGAAGATCACAATTCAGGCACCGACCGCCTGGCCGAAGTGGCCACGCAGCTTGGTCTGGCAACCGACGCCATCGTGGTCAATGTACAAGGTGACGAGCCGCTGATTCCTCCGAGCGTGATCGACCAGGTAGCCGCCAACCTGGCCTCCCACGGCGAAGCGCGCATGGCGACCCTCGCAGAACCCATTGAAGATATTGAAACACTGTTCAACCCGAACGTGGTGAAGGTGGTCAGCGATATCAACGGCCTGGCATTGACCTTCAGCCGCTCGACCTTGCCCTGGGCACGTGATGCGTTCGCCAAGAACCCCGATGTGTTGCCGGAGGGCGTACCGTACCGTCGCCATATCGGTATCTATGCCTACCGCGCTGGTTTCCTTCATGACTTCGTCAGTTGGGGCCCATGCTGGCTGGAAAACACCGAATCCCTGGAGCAACTGCGAGCCCTTTGGCATGGCGTGCGTATCCACGTGGGCGATGCCTTGGAGGCGCCGCCTGCTGGTGTCGATACCCCAGAAGACCTTGAGCGCGTCCGTCGCCTGCTGGGGGCCTGATGGAGGTTCTGTTCGTCTGCCTGGGCAACATCTGCCGCTCGCCCACTGCTGAAGGCGTTCTGCGGCATAAATTGCGTGAAGCGGGGCTGGCGGGCCAGGTTGAAGTGGCGTCCGCCGGAACCGGCGAATGGCATATCGGCAACCCTCCCGACCAGCGCAGCCAACGTGCGGCGCTGTTGCGTGGCTACGACTTATCATCTCAGCGTGCCCAGCAGGTCTCCCGCGCTGACTTTGCGCGCTATGACCTGATCCTGGCCATGGACAACAGCAACCTGCGCAACCTCAAGGCGCTGCAACCAGGGCCGGGCAAGGCCGAGCTGGATTTGTTCCTGCGTCGCTATGACTCGCAAGTCGACGAAGTGCCAGACCCGTATTACGAAGGTGACCAAGGCTTCGAGCGGGTCCTGGACCTGATCGAGCGGGCCTGTGATTTATTGGTGATCGAATTGAAGGGGCGGTTATGACCTTGCAAGTGCTTACTCAGGTATCGCTCAAGGCATTCAACAGCTTTGGCCTCGACGTGCGCGCGCAGCTGTTTGCCGAGGCCCGCAGCGACGCGGATGTGCGTGAGGCCCTGGCCTACGCTTCGGCTCAAGCATTGCCGTTACTGGTCATCGGCGGTGGCAGTAACCTGCTGCTGACCCAGGACATTCCTGCATTGGTGTTGCGCATGGCCACGCAGGGCATTCGCGTGCTGCACGATGATGGCGTGCATGCCGTGGTCGAGGCCGAAGCGGGGGAGGCCTGGCACCCCTTTGTACTGTGGACCCTGGATCATGGGTTGTGTGGCCTGGAAAACCTCAGCCTGATTCCGGGCACCGTCGGCGCTGCCCCAATGCAGAACATCGGCGCCTACGGCGTGGAGATCAAGGATGTATTCGCCGGCCTTACCGCGCTGGATCGCCACACTGGCGAGCTCCGGGACTTCAGCCTGCAAGAATGCAACTTTGCCTACCGTGACAGCCTGTTCAAGCACGAGACTGGGCGCTGGCTAATCCTGCGCGTGCGCTTTGCCCTGAGCCGCGCCAGTCAGCTTAAACTCGACTATGGCCCGGTGCAGCAACATTTGGCCGCGCAGGGCATCACCGACGCGACGCCGAGCGATGTCAGTCGCGCGATCTGCAGCATTCGTAACGAAAAACTGCCGGATCCTGCAGTGCTTGGCAACGCTGGCAGCTTCTTCAAGAACCCACTGGTGACCAACGCCCTGGCTGAAGAGCTACAAGCGCTGTATCCGGACTTGGTGGCCTACCCTCAAGCGGACGGTCAAATGAAGCTCGCCGCCGGCTGGCTGATCGACAAGGCCGGCTGGAAGGGATTTCGCGAGGGTGATGCGGGCGTGCACAAGGCGCAGGCGCTGGTGCTGGTGAACTATGGAGGCGCGACGGGGCACGACATTGCCAACCTGGCCAAGCGTATCCAAAAGGACATTGTCGAGCGCTTCAAGGTTGAGTTGGAAATGGAGCCCAACCAGTACTGATGGCCTGCAAACAAAAATGCCCCGCATCTTTCGATACGGGGCATTTTTCATGTGGCTAACAATCAGTCGTCACGGCTCATGATGCCGAAGATCTGCAACAGGCTGATGAACAGGTTGTAGATCGACACATACAGGCTGATGGTCGCCATGATGTAGTTACGTTCACCACCGTGAATGATAGCGCTGGTCTGGAACAGGATGCACACCGAGGAGAACAGCACAAAACCTGCGCTGATCGCCAGTTGGAGGCCGCTGATCTGGAAGAACATGCCTGCAACCACCGCCGCCAGCAACACGAAGAAGCCTGCGGTGATGAAACCACCCAGGAAGCTCATGTCTTTGCGGGTGATCAGCACGTAGGCCGACAGCCCACCAAACACCAGGGCGGTCATGGCAAATGCCGAGCTGACCACTTCCGCACCGCCAGCCATGCCGAGGTAACGGTTGAGGATCGGGCCGAGGATAAAGCCCATGAAGCCGGTCAAGGCAAATGCGGACACCAGGCCCCAGGCCGAGTCACGCAGCTTGTTGGTCAGGAAGAACAGTCCATAAAAACCGATCAGTACGACAAAAATATTCGGATAGCCGACGCGCATCTGCTGCGCCACAAACGCCATCACGCCGCTGAATGCGAGGGTAAGGGCGAGCAGGCCATAGGTGTTGCGCAACACGCGGCTGACTTCAAGCTGCTCAGCCTGCGCGTTACCATTCACTGCGTAATTCTGTTCGCGCATGGCGACACTCCTTCGGTTTTGAAACGTTCAGTCGCAAAGATCATAACAGACGCTCTGTAACAAGCGATGGCGAGAGTTTGACAGTGTGTTTCATTCGGGTATTATGGCGCCCGCTGAGACAGGATGATCGACTATAATCCTGTGATGCATAAGGGAAATTGGCAGAGTGGTTGAATGCACCGGTCTTGAAAACCGGCGAACGTTAATAGCGTTCCCAGGGTTCGAATCCCTGGTTTCCCGCCAAGATTCAAACGAAGGCCCCGCGATTGCGGGGCTTTTGTGTTTCTGGCCTTCGGGTAGGGAGCAACGGTTTTTCATAGGCGTTCCGAAACTTTGCCTATTTGGAGGGCTTGGCGGTGGCTCCAATCCTCCTGTACACCCGTTTGGTGATCTCCTGCTTACTGTGCCCCAGCAGCAGACTCGCGTCGCCAGTGTCGATGATTTCTGATGCTGCCTTGGGCCGAATGTCTCGAAACTGAAACCCACCAATTTTAGCGGCTAGCATAGGGTCGCCCTGTTCCAACGCATTCTGCTGCGCTTTCTCTCGCGCCTTGTCCCAGCGCAAGCGCAACATGCCTTTCGTCATCCTTTTTCCGTATTTATTGATCAGTAGGTACTTGGAAGAGTGGTGTGCATTTCTTTCGATTATCTCTCTAACCAATTTCCCGAGACTGTTTTCTCCGGTTTCTGCCCGCATCAGATGCTATTTCCTCCGCTCGCTCAGGGGAAAGGTTTGGGTCAAGCCATTCCCTGGCATGTTCGGGTGTCAGCACCAACGGCTTGCGGTCGTGGATGTCCACCATGCCCTGATCGCTGGCGGCGGTAATGATCACAAAACCATCGCCCTCGTGAGGCTCAATGCCGGGATGAACTTGGGCCAGTGCTCCAAAGAACATAGGTTTCTGACTCTTCAATCGGATGAAGTATGGCTGCTTCTTTTTCGGATCTTCAGAGTCTTTAACCCACTCATACCACCCCTCACTCGGAACCAGAGCGCGGCCATTCGGCCAGAGTTGCTTAAAAAACTTGCCCGTGGTGACCGTCTCTACGCGTGCGTTGATCGGGTCGGGGCGTTTCCCCTTCGCCCAGAAAGGCGCCCATCCCCATTTGACTGCATCGATATGCAGTCCATCTTCTTCAGCGTGCAGCACCTGCACCCGCGTTGAAGGACATGAGCTGATCATTTATCTCCCAGGCACTAATCGGCGGAAAACTATCTTGCGCGGCCTTTTGATTCCGAAAATTCAGCCTAAATGTCGACGCTGAAGCCGAAATGACCCAGTGGCCGATGCCATACTGACCCAACACCAATTGGCGAAAATCCAACACTGGTAATGTTCCCCAAGTTAGAAGCTTAGGTCAGTGTGGCATCGGCCACTGGGTCAATGCTGCTCTGGCGATAACATGATGAGCCGTTCCGGTGTATTTTATGGGCGTTTTTCAACCTCGAGAAGCGTCTCGCGCAGGGCCGCCTTGAGTTTGACAAGTAACACCTCATCCTCCGAGCGGACCTGGCTGGTAAAAATTTCATACCTGATTTCAGTGACGGGATTTAACCAGCGATAAATAGTTCGCTTCACCCCCCCCACCACCTTGGTATTTTCTTTGATCAAAGGCATTCCAGGAGTGCCCGTGCGGGAATATTCATCATCATAAACCGTGACGCTCTGCTTCAATGCTCGGGTGTAATCAGCTTCATAGGTCACAACGTAGGCGTCAGCGCACAAATAAACTGACATGACGCCGTTAAAGTCACCGTTCTTATCCTCAACACCGGAAGGCGCATCCATGCGCAGCGTGCATCCGCTGCCGGTGATCCGCGCCCTGGAATATGACGCAAGCAACACACGATCTCTCAAGCGGACATCATTTTGCTTGGCCACTGAAACATACCGCTCAAATTGCGCCAGAGTGGGAAACGCTGTCTCTTTCTTAGCGGACGACGCCTTGGGCGCAGTGCTATTGAGCTGTTCCAGCCGCTTGGCCTTGTCACTGTTGCTCAGCGGCACAATATTCAGCTCAGCAAAAGCGCATGTGGGAAAAGCCATCAACCCAGCGATTAAAAGTCCAGCGTACATAATTATTACCACTCCGTGAGATTGCAGTCCGTTGCATATGTTTCTTTACAGAGGTTATGAGACTGGGCAGTCCCTCCCCAAAAACCGGAGTCACAGAAGTCTTGAAAAAAATCAGCCTGCCACATTTCTTCCGGGTTCTCCCCGACCATATGAAACCCCATCACTTCCCAGCCTGAACCGCAAAAGGCACAGCCTGCATAGGACCTGCGAGTCAGATCGTTGGAGGCTTCAAACTCTCTGTATTCACCTGTGTAGTGGTCAACTAATCCCGGACACGACGTTAAGTTTTTTCTCGGCCTGAGCTGGGGCCAGTCCGTTGTTGAATTGGTGCGGTCTAATCCAGTTGTACCGATGCATCAGGTAATGACTGATGTCGCGGTGCGCTTCTTGAGCTGTCATGTAGCCCACGGTCGGTATCCATTCAGTTTTCAAGCTGCGAAACACACGCTCCATCGGCGCATTATCCCAACAGTTTCCACGACGGCTCATGCTTTGGCGCATGCGGTAACGCCAGAGCCGTTGGCGAAACTGACGGCTGCCATATTGCGAGCCCTGATCCGAGTGAAACATTAGCCCTTGAGGCCTGCCACGCTGCTCGTAAGCCATGTCCAACGCCTTGATGACCAGATCCGCATCCGGCTTGTTTGACAGCGCCCAGCCCACAATCCGGCGTGCGTAGAGATCCAGAACGACTGCCAGGTAATGCCATTTCCCTTGAGCCCAGATGTAGGTGATGTCGCCACACCAGACCTGGTTGGGTGCCGGAACATCAAACTCTCGATTCAAGATATTCGGAATGTCAGGCCGCTCGACCGTCGCTTGTTTGTAGGCATGTGATCCAGGTTGTTTGCTGACTAGCGCCAGTTCCCGCATCAGGCCTCGCACCTTAAACCGCCCGATCTGCTCGCCGTCTTCCTGCATCATCGACACGATACTGCGGCTACCGGCAGCGCTTCGACTTTGCGTGAAAAGTTCGTTGACCCGACTGCGCAACCGAAGCCGCTCAACGTCGGGATTTCGGCGCCTGAGGCGGTGGGCGTAGTAACACGAACGAGTGACATCAAAGACTGCGCAAAGCCAATCGACCGGCTCTTGGGTACTTAACTGATCAATCAGCGTGTGCGCTCGTGCTCTTCCGACATCAAGAGCGCGGTAGCCTTTTTTAAAATGGATTTCTCCCGCTCAAGACGAGCAATACGCGCTTCCAGTTCTTGGATTTTCTGCTGCTCAGGCGTCAGCGCTTTGCTCTGCGGAGTAACGCCGCTGCGCTCCTGCTGGAGTTGGTTAACCCAGCGACGCAACGCGGACTCGACCACTCCAAGCGAACGGCTGGCTTCGGTATGGCTATAGCCTTGATCGAGCACGAGGCCTGCGGCCTCGCGTTTGAATTCAGCGGAAAAGGAACGACGTTGTTTGGTCATCAGACACCTCTATCTGGCGAGCATTCTCGCCTAAATGGGTGTCCGGTTTCATTAGACCACTACACATGTTTCAGCATTTTCCTGAGACGAAATTGTCGATAACGTCCAATTGGTGAAGGGATCCCAGCTGATACTCTCGTTAAAACCACCACAGCTGGCTCTTGAGAACATGGCGAGTTCTGCATCGGCCACGTTGGCGAACGGTAAACACACAGTGAACAAAAAAACCTTTTTCATCATAACGTCCCTGTTATACATCAGCGTTAATAGCGAACATTGAAGCCCGCGTCGACTAAGCAGACGACAGCCACCCTACATTCCCGGCGTAATCTTATCAATGTTCAAATCAAACCAAGGATCAAGCGAGCGGGCGATGCGGCTTATCTCGCAAACAACTGCCCAATATTCGGGCTCCCTATTCGAGTGTCTTAGGAAAACTGACTTTTTCAACACAATCGGCCGATTGCTGCCCGTCAGGAATTTTTACATTATCCACCATGAGGCTTGTCTGAGGCGATTCTGAGCTCAACTCGCTAAGTTGATGCCTAGCCGCGATTCGTACCCTTGAGTTTGGCCAAGCCCTGTTTGATGTGGCCGGCGTTCTCTCCAATAGCTTCCAGTGCTCCACGGATATTATCGCTGACCTCTGACGAACCCCTCTGTTCCACCCACAACGTCAGCTCCATTACCGCCGCCTCCAAGGCGAGCTGATTGTCAATCCTTTCCAGAACATCGGGTAGTGAGTAATCAGCTGACATGGGGTCGATTCCTTTCTAAAAGGATCAAGCATAGCAGCGGCAGCAGAGAAGATGTTTAGGGCAAAATTAGGGCAAACCCGGGGCCGCCAGAGACCGCATGGCGCCATGAGCAAAAGACGAAAACATCGTATTTTATGGCCTTAAGCGGTGTACAAAGGCGAAGAAGGGGTTCGAATCCTTTCCTCATGCTATTGATTTATCGCCGGAATTCATTCGTGACCCGCAGTAAAACTCTACTGCTGTAATGTACAGACGTTATGTGTATGGACTACATACAAAAAATAGTCACTGGAATCACTTAGCCGCCTAAGCATTAGGCAAGCAAGGAAAGCTTCGATCTCGCTAAATGAGATCTCTAGAGTTTTTCTCTCTCGGGATTAGACGCCTGCAGCAAAGCCACCCATACTCGCAAATGCCTTCGAAAAGCAGCTCTGCCAATACCGTCGCTCGGCGACATACTAATAATATCTAGTGCTGAGTGATCACAAAAAACAACATACTGAGCGTTAGGAGCAAAGGAATGAAAATATTCGTTATCTTGTTTATCTTTCTATTGGGCGGCTGCGTATCAAACGCTCCGTTCAGAAGCTCTGATGGTACATGCGTTGACCATTGGTGGGGGTGCGGAAAATCTTATGAGGTAAATCCCGGTTATGACTTGGGGTTTGTAGAGTTCACAGAGCGTGGAAATGATTTTTCACCAAGTCAAACGTCTGAACTTTTACACAAAATATCTGAAAAATCTAAAACCGAAGACTTGGCGGTAATCGTTTTCGTACATGGCTGGAAACACAATGCCTCGACTGAAGATGAGAACGTCATCAGCTTCAGAAATGCACTGGATTTTCTAGCCCGCTCTGGTGCCGCCGGCGACAAAAAGATCCTAGGTATTTACGTCGGTTGGCGGGGTATGACCTTTCAAGGTCTACAGCTAGAAAACTTAACATTCTGGGACCGTAAGGCTGTAGCAGAGGAAGTGGGGCGCGGCGGAGTCACCAATTTCCTAACTGACCTTGAGTATATTATTGGGCAAAAAAATAAAAATTTTATGCTGACAGTTGGTCACAGTTTTGGCGCTGCCATTGCGCTTTCAGCATTACATGACACATTGCTCGATAAGATGAAGACGGCAGAGCGTACAGGTATCCTTAAACCGTTTGGCGACGGCGTAGTTCTTTTGAATCCGGCCATTGAAGCCAATCAGGCTCTATTATTGAAGGAAGTAGTATGCGGATTGGTGCAAAGCACAAGCCCATACAATCAATAATGTATGTGGTCAGTTCTCGCGCGGACCTCCCAACCAACTTTGCTTTTCCTCTTGGGCAGATAGTAGGTGTGAATGCCCGTTGGAAGCAGGAAGTGATTCAGCGAGATTATTTTGGTATTTCCTATGCGCTCAAGGAGGTAGATTTGGATGATCAAACCGTTGGCAACTACTCCTTATTCACCACAGGGGTCATGAATGATATTATGATCGAGCCCACTGCCGAGCTTAAGCCTGCTCTGGCTATTGAGCAGCCTCCCTTGCAGAAGTCCTTGTTGCAAACTCGGGCGCTCACGCTGCGCAGCTCAAACATTGCAAATTGGGGTTTTACCTCTTACTGCTCACCGAGCAACAGTTTCTTCACTAGTGCCCACATGCCTTGCTTCGCAAATGACCCGATAGATTTTATTTCGGCTCCTGAATCTTTCATCAAGAACCATAATGACGTTTTTAACAAAAATGTCATTGCGTTACTGTCAACCATCGTTCATAAGTCACTGTCGGAAAAGCAGGGCGCCACATTGGGCTACTGTGCCAATAACAAGCAATTTGATTTTGGAAAATGCTTTGCTTATTACTTTGAAAAGAACAAAGACATCCCCTACGACAACTGATAGCTACGCGGGATGGCAGGTAGCTGCCATCCTACCTATATATTTTGTTAACCTTAGACGGACGAACACTCTCGCTCAGTAGTCAGGCAAGCAAGCAAACTGCACGAAAGTTATAGTTCTCCCGAGCCATCATCACCTACAGTTTACGCGGCAACGTGGTGCCGGAAACCTCCTAGCCTTTGGTTGCGCTCGATAGGGTCATACAGGTGGGTGCAAAGCGTTCCGAAACCAAAACCACATTCTTTATAGAATGCAGGCTCCAGCCCGAACAAATTTACTCGGTAAAGGAACTCCGATTTCCTTCAAAGCCGCGGCCCGGCTGTTTACGCATAACGGTCTTGAAAACCGGCGAACGTTAATAGCGTTCCCAGGGTTCGAATCCCTGGTTTCCCGCCAAGATTAACGTGAAAGCCCCGTTCTTACGGGGCTTTTGTGTTTCTGGCATTCGGGACGCGAGAGGCGGCTTTTCATAGGTGTTCTACAACTATTGTGGAAGCGTTCCAGAACTTTTCTATTTTGAAGGCTTCGCGGTAGCGCCGATCCTCCTGTAAACCCGCTTGGTAATTTCCTGTTTGCTGTGCCCCAGCAGCGGGCTTGCGTCGCCAATATCGACGATTTCCGAGGCCGCCGTTGGCCGGATTGTACGAACTAAAGGTACCGCTCAGATTTCTGCCTCAAGGCATGAGGCGCTTGAATGGGATCTGCGGGAGAAAACTCTGCGCGTGATGGGCTTTCGGTCGCTTGAGCGTCCATCCTGCACCATTCAGTTGGCTGATTAACTGATACCCACAGCAGTTCCCTACGTGGTTCAACATTTCATATGCGCGCCAATCAGTCATTGAGTGTCCGTCGATTTTCGATGGCTTACGTTCAATCAGCCAAGCGACGGCGTTGAGGAACTGACCATGGGAAAATACCGCGATGCTCCGGTGTTGGTTATCGGCAAGGCGATCCAGGAATGACCGCGCGCGAGCTATAAACGCTGCAAATGATTCAGCACCTTCACCGTCGATGTAGAGCGGATCAGCCCTGTCCCAGTATTCGATCACCCATTCTTTTCGCTGAGCGACTGTGGTGTTAACACACCGGGCTGGTTCCAAATAGGTGAATTCTTGAATGGGCCAGGTTTGCAGCTCACATGATGGAAATACTGTCATTGTCCAAGCTGCAGTTGCGTGAGCGCGTGAGAACGGCGAGGCAATGATCAGCCCAGGTGCTTCAGTGAAAGATAGAGCCACTTGGCGCGCTTGTTCCAGGCCTTTGGCGGTCAGTGGAATGCTTGCATGATCCTGTGTCGTGGCGCCTGCGTTCGCTGCGCTCTCACCGTGGCGGATCAGCCTGACGTGCTTGCTCAGCAGGGTTCTCATCTAAAGCTCCTTGAGCATACGTAGCAGCGTCTGGTGCTCCCACGTGCTGAGTAGGGCAATAGGGTCCGTCCCGTAACGATCGCCGCTGCCAAATGTCCAGCACCGATGATCAGGGCTGACACAGGTTTCACAGTAGTCCAGCGCATCGCCGCCATTGTAGATCGATACACGCCAACCCTCGACATCCACTATAAAATGGCCAGCAAAAATCTCATCCCAGGACGACTGGCCCAGCTTGGTCATAGTGCGTCGTTCGAAGGTGACTTCTCGCAGCACCTGGCACACTTCTCTCGCAGTGAGCGTAGGCGTGGGCTTGGTAGCATGCGACGCTGGTAGTGGGTATTGATTTTGCATTATTGATTTTTTTGTTCTTGGGGTGCCGTTTCGAGGAGTTTTGCAATGTATTTGTCTATTGTTGTTGGAAGTGTTTTTTCGTAAAGGGCATTAAAGCTATCAAAAGACCGGCTTTTTTGGATTTCTTTGAACTCTGCTATTAAATCGAAATTGCTCCTGTACTGGCTTGGTCTCATTTCCTTTAACTCTTGCCCTAATGCAAAGGCTTCATCTACATTGTTTTCGAGCAGTGCGATAAATATAAGGCCGCGTGATGGGTCTACGCTAGCCACATACTCTCTTTTAGATTTATAGGCCGCTACCGATTTTTTGAAGTATTTCTTCGCTTCACTCAAATCGCCATTTCGCATCAATGCCCAGGCAAGGTGATGTAATCGCCAAGGTGTTTCTTCACCACTTTCTATCATTTTGTCTTTGAGTTTTTTTATGGGGCCCCTGAATTCAGAGATATCATCCGAATTTGCAATTGCGAGTAACATGCCATCATAAGCAAGATTTTTCGAGGCGTCTGGCAGTGTATCGATTTTTTTGGAGGCTATAAGTTTTTGGAATACTCGCGCCGCCTCAGAAAATTCCTCGCCTTGGTTAAGGCTTAGTCCGGAGAATATTTGTTCATAGGGCGCTAGACGCTGTTCTGCGACTTCGTTTACTTTCCATTCGATGAATTTGTAACTTGCGCCAAGGCCTGCCAGTGCGCCTAAAGCTGATGTGCAGATTAAATTGAATACTGGGTACGTCTTTATAAGCTTCTGACAGTCGGAAAGCAGCCCTTTGTTATTTGAGTCTTGTGTCTTAGTCGTGGTGTTGTCAGGGCTATTCATTTTTGATTTTTGTGGTTTTAGTAGGGATTGAGAATGTGTTTGGTTAAGCATGATAGCTATATGATATTGCCCTGTCGACGTGATGCTCTGCCGCGTGTGTTGCTGTGAACGCACTACGACGCTTTCGAAAACCCGGCCATCGGGCAATGGCTCAAACCACCCCGTACGCAGCGAGGTTGCAATATTGTCCTTTGAAATACAGCAATGGCTGTGTGGCAGCCGCCTTTTGCAGGTTTAACGCTTTCACTTCTCCAATCACGATCAGATGATCTCCGGCGGTGTGTTCGGCGTGAATTTCGCAATCAAGCCAGTGCAGGCTGCCGACAATGATCGGATTACCCAGCGGCGATTCTTGCCATTCGACTCCGTGCCACTTGTCCGTGCCTCGCCGAGCGAACTGGTTGGAGATCTTGATCTGGTCGCCGGACAGGATGTTGACTGCGAATCGACCGGCCTGGCGAATTTTGGGATAGCTGGCCGAACTGGACATTACGCTGAATGACACCAACGGCGGGCTCATCGATACGCTGTAGAACGACTGGCAAGTAAAGCCGATCGGCTCGTCGTCAAGGTTCGATGTAATCACGGTGATGCCGGATGCGTAGTGCCCGAGCGCTTCACGAAAGCTCGATGGCTCGATAGCAGTACTAAGGAGTGACATGGGAGGTCCTGGACAGTGGGTGCAGTTCGAAAGTGCTGAAGACGGCCTGAAGTGGCCCGGTCATGTCGGCTGGGTTCAGCCTTTGCCAATGTTGAGCGCGCGCCATCGATAACGACCGGATCGCCCACTCAATGGTTCGGCGTTTTGCAGCGGGGTCACGGCGTCGTTTTCAGAGCGGCGCTAAGCGCATCCTCCTCGATCTACCGCTTCAATCCCCGCTCCAACTCGGCATTAGTTCGACAGTTCTCTTCGCACGATTTCTGCGCCTGCACTTAAAGCATTCAGCTTGCCTCGTGCGACGCGACGAGACAGCGGGGCCATGCCACAGTTGGTGCAGGGGTAGAGTTTGTCGGCATCTACAAACTGAAGTGCTTTTCTTAGGGTATTGGCCACTTCCTCCGGTGTCTCAATGGTGTTGGATGCCACATCAATGGCCCCTACCATTACTTTTTTACCTCTGATGAGTTCAATCAGGTCCATGGGGACATGGGAGTTGTGGCACTCCAGCGAAATGATATCGATGCTGGATTTTTGGAGCTTGGGAAACGCCTCTTCATATTGTCGCCACTCTGACCCCAGCGTCTTTTTCCAATCGGTATTGGCCTTGATGCCGTAGCCGTAGCAAATATGTACAGCAGTTTCACATTTGAGGCCTTCAATGGCCCTTTCTAAGGTGGCAACTCCCCAGTCGTTCACTTCGTCAAAAAAAACGTTAAATGCCGGCTCGTCGAATTGAATAATATCAACGCCAGCGGCCTCTAGTTCCCTGGCCTCTTGGTTGAGTATTTTGGCGAATTCCCAAGCCAATTTTTCACGGCTCTTATAATGGTTGTCGTACAGCGTGTCGATCATAGTCATTGGGCCAGGCAGCGCCCATTTTATAGGTTGCTTGGTTTGCTGGCGTAGAAATTTTGCATCTTCAACAAAAACCGGCTTTTGGCGCGTAACAGCGCCAACGACTGTTGGTACGCTCGCGTCATAACGGTCACGAATCCTAACAGTCTCACGCTTTTCAAAATCAACACCGCTGAGGTGTTCAATGAACGTAGTGACGAAGTGTTGGCGTGTTTGTTCACCATCGCTGACAATATCGATGCCGGCGTGTTGCTGTTCCTGCAACGACAAACACAACGCGTCTTGCTTACCCTCGATTAATTCCTCACCTTGCAATTTCCAAGGCGACCACAGTGTCTCTGGCTGCGCAAGCCAAGATGGCTTTGGTAAACTGCCGGCGGTTGAGGTGGGTAGTAATTTTTTCATAATGGATGGCCTTGTGATTTTTAATCAGTCAAAGAGAGTGATTGGCGGACCACTGCTCAAGCACAGCTTGATAGGGTTTTATGAAGTTCTCTTCAACAAACTTGCCTTGCTCAATAGCCAGCCGGTTACGTTCTTCTCGGTCATAAACAATTAGGGTTAATGAGTAGTCCTGATGCTTCAAGCTCGGCTGATAGGATTTTCCTGCAGCAGAGTTGGCGTTGTATATTTCAGGTCGGTAAATTTTCTGGAAGGTGTCCATCGTGCTGATGGTGCTGATAAGCTCAAGATTGGTGTAATCACTGAGCAAGTCGCCGGCATGATAAAAAGCCAAAGGCGCCACACTGTTTGAAGGCATGAAGTAGCGAACCTTCAATCCCATTTTTTGAAAATACTCATCAGTCAAGGAATACTCATCCTGCTGGTATTCAATGCCCAGTACGGGGTGCTGATTTTCAGTTCGGTGATAGGTCTTGGTGTTTGAAACACTAAGGCATATAACGGGCGGCTTATTGAAATTATCTCTGTATGTTTTCGAATTTATGAAGCACTTGAACAGCCTTCCGTGCAGCTCCCCAAAGTTATCAGGAGTGCTGAACTCGGGTTGGTTTTTGTTGTGGCCTAGCAGCAGTATACTGAAGTCGTAATCTCGCACGTAAGAAGAAAAGTTGTTGCCTACGATGCCCTCAATGCGTTCATTGGTTTTTCGATCAACAATATTTGTTTTCAATATTTCAATCAACGGAATAGCACGACCACTGCTCTGAGTATCAATGCTCATCTCGACGGAAATGATCTCAAGTTCGAGGGTATAACGATCACCTTTAGGGTTGTCCCAGTGTGCTAAGGCATTGAAGCGATTGTCAATCATCCTCAAAGTGTTGCGCAAATTCTCTTGACGACTCTTGCCTCTGGCCAAATTGGCAAAGTTGGTCGTGATGCGCGTGTTTTCGGCGGGGTGATAGTTTTCGTCGAAAAGAATGCTCTTGAGGGTGAATGTAAATTCTTTGTTCATTTTGATTTGATGCTCTGATTGTTTGGGGTACAGCTGAATCCATTTGTTTTTTCTAGTGTCGATGATTCAGCAGTATTTATAGTGTCTTTGATGAAGTGTATTTTATGTCGATGCATTGGCTGAGGGAAAATGAATTGATTTCACTAAACCTTTAGCCGTCTTCATGATGTGGTGAAAGGGCAGTTGCAGACGTCCCTGTTGTGTAGGATTTACTGATACGCTTTATCTTTCGTGGCCGCCGTTTGCTTTAAGAACGGCTAACAAAGTCCCGTGAGACCCAGCCGGTGGCAGCGATGTAATGGTCACGAGTTCGACAGCAGGAACTTAGTTCTGCCCTGCGCTAGCGCTACGGCCGCAGTAATTGCTGCGCGGGCTTGAGGGCTGTTCTTCCAGCATGTCGAACCTAATGCTGCTGATGCTTGAGACAGGATGTCGTCAATATTGGCTTGGCGTAGTTCGGCCAGCGATTCGATACCCATCTGCTCCAGGCGGGTAATGACGGTGGGGCCGACGCCCTTGATGCCGAGCAAAGCTGCTCGTTCTTCCAATGAAAATGGCATCTGTAAATTCCTTTTTAGATGAATGGCCGCCAGTGTGGCGGCGCCTGCGATAAGGCTCAATATTTCAGCTGAATTTAAAAAAGAAGCCCCGCCATGCGGGGCTTTCTGGTTTTAGGGGGCATTCGATGGGGCGCACCGCTTCGCGCCACATCCGCGGCCAATATTGAAGGCACTTTCTCATCTCAATCAGCAAAAAAGCTGAGCCACCGAAAGCAGGCAAATCACCTGGACAAACATTTGTGCTCGAATTGGATGTTTCATCGCCGTCACCTCGTTTACAGCTGCTGGTGGTAGTGCCGTAGGCGATGTGCATACACGCGCCAGGCCGCTCGAAAGGTTGAAATGCCACCCGGGCTCGCCAACAACACACGCAACTGCTCTTGAAAGTATAGGCCTTGAAACGAATTCGTCACGAAACGCTCTGGAATGAGCTCCTTACAACTATCTGCCCAGGCCTGCCGCACTTTTTTCGATTTCCTTGCTCTATCTTTGTCCCAGCCTCGCCGATCCCCCGCGAGCGCAGAAGAACCAGATCGGGTGCCGATGGATCGCAGGTTTACTTTTTTCAGAGTTCGCCCCATACGCTGGCTGTTGCTGCTGGTTGGCGTTTCAATGCTTTGCGCCGCTGGCTGCACCCAGCAACAGGGTCGCGATATTGCCAAGCAGTTCAGTAATGGCAAGCCCGATGAGTTCTTTCAAACCAGTGTCGACCGTATGGCGACCTTGGGGATGCGTGACAATCTGCAAAGCCTGTATTTACTGATGAGCAAGCTCTATCTGCGTAACCCCAGCCAATGGCGGCAATCGGGTTATCCGGATGCGCTGAGCGCCGAGCGGGAAATTCGCCAGGCGATTGAACAGCGTCGCCCACTGCCTGCCTTGGGTGATCGGCGTGATCTGGTGGCCTTGAGTTACTCCTTGAGCCCGGAGTTTCAGGGCGATAGGGTCGGGGCGTTCATCTATGCGATCGGTAGCATGATGGTGACAGCCCACGGTGGGCGTACTGAGTTCTACATAACCGATTCGATCAACCCGCAGTTCGTCAGCAATGCAGCGCGCAATATCGAGAAGGCCACGTGGCTGCTCAGTAAGCGCCAGGATGCCAATGGTGTGTTGCTGTTGTTTTCCAATGAGATATCGGAGGAGGGCAGTAACCTCAGCTTTGCCGTCGAGTTCGGCAAGATTGTTGCGCGTCTTGACCTGCTGACGCAGATGCTCGATGAGCGCTACCGGCGTATCGGTCTCAATTATGCGCAAAGCCTTTTGCTGATGAATTTCCTACCGGTGCAGTGATCGCTGGTGACGATCGGGTCGCTGCTGTGCTGGCAGGCGACGCGCCAGCACGATAAATCCTGATGATCAACGCCGGTACGGTGTTTCTCTTTCTGCTGTAGGAAGGGGCCTATCTTATATTCCGATGCTTGAATCGCCCCTGCGTCGGCAATAGCCTCGGCTCGGACTTTTCCGAAAAATGAGGCTCTACCTTGGGTAAGCGAAAAACGGTGTGGCCGACGGACTGCGAAATACGCTTGCGCTTTATCCTCTTCGCGGTGATTGATGCTGCCAGTGTTGAAGGCGTCGCTGCCGAGTTGTTATTGCCTGCGCACAAGCTGCTGCGTGAGTCGCCCACTGAGGCGCAGTTGGTCGATGCACTTCGGGAAATACTGCGTGCTGACGAAATGTACGGATTCAGGTTCCCCGTGGCGTCAGAGGCTGCCGAGTTAATGCAGACGCTCGACAATCCCGCGGTCTAGAACCGCTGCCTCAATACGACCAGGCCTGATTTCGCGATTTCTCTACAGCAGTTAGATCGTTTATTTCCATAACGAAGGTGGGTATTCCTATAGCGAATATCCATCGCATCAATTCAGGCGTGTTGATAGCGCTTTGCGATGTGATGACAGCCAAATCAATGCCATTGCATCAATCCCTGCTGTTCTGCTGGACCAAGCGCATGGCAGAGCATCCATTTCTGCTGCTTTGCCGCCGTCTTGCGCGACCCTCCAGCCTCTCTAGAATCGGCGCCAGAACTTAGCCATTTCCTGTCGATTACGGAGTTTCGAACATGATGAATGCAATGCAGATGCCGATGAACACCGCCATGCCAATGATGCCGATGATGGGCATGCCGATGATGATGGCGACCATGAAGTGCGAGATGGCCGGTGACGCCATGATGTGCACCCTGAAGCCTGCTGCTGGTATGGACATGGCTCAGTTCAAGACCAACGCCGAGATGATGGCGATGATGATGAACTGCGGCATGCCGATGATGATGCAGTGCGCCAATCTGTCGATGATGTGCGTGTCAGCCGACGCCATGGCGATGATGGCGGGGATGAACATGCCCATGATGATGCCAATGGGCATGTCGATGCCGATGATGAAGTGCGTGATGGAATGCACGATGCAGGCCGACGGCATGCTGTGCAAAATGATGCCGATGCCAGGTATGAGCATGGCGATGATGGACAATGGCTGCATGCTCATGAACAAGCTGATGAACGACTGCGCCATGCCGATGATGATGAGCTGCAACGGCATGCCAATGATGTGCTGCACTTGCTGACAGCTTCTGCACCTTAAAAAACGCCCCGACGTGTCGGGGCGTTTTGCATTCAGTCCAGCCGTTCAGGGTAGGTCATCACCAGGAACGCCACCGCTTCACTGTCTGCGGGGTTGCGATAGCGGTGGGGCTGGTCGGCGTAGAACAGGATCGAGTCACCGGTGGACAGCAGGTAGCGCTTGTCATTGACGCTGACTTCCAGCACGCCTTGGGCCACCACCAGGTTTTCCTGGACCCCCGGCCCGTGGCCTTCGGACGCCTCTTCGCCAAGGGCGCGCAGGCGGATCTCGTAGAACTCGGACTGGCGTGCCATATCGAAGGGAAACAACGCGCGACTGCTAAACGCCCCGTCGGCGCTCACCAGGCGTTTGCTCTGTTGTGCCGGCAGCACCTCGACCCCCTCGAACGCGCGATCTTCCAGGAACGCCGCCACCGATACCTTAAGACCCTTGGCGATCTTGCACAGCACCTTGATCGACGGCACGCTGCGCCCGGACTCGATCTGCGCGAGCATCGCCCGGCTCACGCCGCAGGCACGCGCCAACCCGTCCAATGACAAGTGGCGCTTGTTGCGCAGGCGTTGCAGGTTATTCGCGACGCACAGGCTGATCACATCGTCGTCGATGCTGGGTTTGGGCGCAGGGGCGGGTGGTTCGGGAATTACATGCAAAAAATTCATCGACCTACGCCCGGCGTGTATCGCTGGACGTCGTAGCCTGGGTGGTAAACACCGCCAACCCTGCGCGGGCCGCGTACATCGCCCACATCAACTCGGCCGCAGCTCGCGCCTGGCGGCGTTTGCGGTGGAGGGTAAAGTCGAGGATGGTGGCGGATGCTGGCATGAGGGCGATCTCGTAGGTGACTCAGTGGCTCTACAGTAATGGTTGCTGGTTATTTCTTTAAATACTGAGTTTGCATGTGTTAATTCGATTTTGAACTAAAAAATAAAGCGCGTCTGAAGCTGTTGTGGGAAGGGTCTGGTCCGTTAATAAGGCGTGACTTGATGAGCATCGTTGGCTTCCCATCACTGTTCGCGTGATGGCCCCAGCCGTTACGCCCCCGCATTTCAAGGACTTGCCCATGCTGCTGCGCCAACCGCCGTTCCTGTTTGCCGCCCTGACCTTAAGCTCGCTGGTGCACGCCGAAGACCTGCAACTGGCGCCGGTCGAAGTCACCACCGCTGAGGCCAGCGCCGGCGAAGTGGCCCAGTTGCAGCTCAAGAGCGTGCCCGGCGCCACCAATTACATCGACATGAGCAGCGTGCAGCAGGGGCGGGTGAGCACCAACGAGGACGTGTTCAAGTACCAGCCTGGGGTCTATGCCAAGGCGGCGAACAACGAAGGGGTGAAGCTGTCCATTCGCGGTTCGGGCCTGAACCGCAGCCCCGGCTCCCATGCTTCCGGGCTTTATGAAATGTTCGACGGCCTGCCGCTGACCGGCCCGGGCGGCACACCTTATGAGCTCAAGGATCCGTTGTGGCAAAGCCGGGTCGAGGTGTTGCGCGGCGCCAACGGTTTTGATCAGGGCGCCTTGGCCCTGGGCGGCGCGGTCAACTACGTCACGCGAACGGGCTACGATGCGCCCAAGTTGCAAGTGCGCTATGAGGCGGGCAGTCGCGGCTATGCCCAGCGCGAGATCAGTTCTGGCCAGGTATTGGGCGATGCCGACTACTACATCAGCCTCACCGACTCGGAGTCCGACGGCTACCAGCGCCAGAGCGCCGCGACGGGCAAGGGCGTGGCCGCCAACTTCGGCTACCGCTTCAACCCTAACCTGGAAACCCGCTTCTATTTCCGTTATCGCGAAACCACCAACGACACCCCCGGCAAACTCACCCGCGACCAAATCAGCCACGACCCGCGCGCCGCCAACAGCCTCAACGCCGCCCGGGATTCCAAGCGCCTGCAACCGGGTTCTACCTGGATCGCCAACAAGACCACCCTGCAACTGGACGACAACTCCCGTCTCGAAGTCGGCCTGGCGTATCACGATTACCCAATGGACCTGCGCGAAGGCAGTATCCGTCTGAAGGTTGCCTACACCGACGTCAGCAGCACCCTCAAGTACATCCGCCAAGACACGTTGTTCGGCCACGACAGCAAAACCACCATCGGCCTGCGCACCACCCAGGCGATGCCCAACAACGGCGGCGCCGAGTATGTGCGCGTGCCTTCCGCTGATCCCGCAAAATACTACGCCCCCGGCACCAAGACCCGCGACTACAGCTACCTGGGCTCCGACACCGTGCTGCACATCGGTAACGACCTGGAACTGGTGCCGGACCTGTGGTTGACCACCGGCCTGGCCGCGATCTATACCCGTCGTGAAACCCAGGTCACCTATCCAGAAGGCCAGGCACCGCTGAGCCAGCACGATTGGGACTACGCACCGCGCATCGGCCTGCGTTATGACTTCAACCCGCAGTTGCAGGTGTATGGCAACATCAGCCGCTCGGTCGAGCCGCCGCATGCATGGTCGATGATCTGGGGGTCCAACAAGTACTTCACGAGCGGCCCGGCCAAAGGTATGGCGCGGGAAGGCGTCAGCCTGAAAAACCAGACCGCCACCACCCTGGAAGTCGGCGGTCGCGGTGAAACATGGCTCGGCCAGTGGGACCTGGCGCTGTACCGCTCCGAAGTGCGCCACGAACTGCTGACCGTGGAAACCCAGGCCCAGACCTCAACCAGCGATGCCATCGTCGCCGAATCCAACGCCAGCCCCACCGTACATCAAGGCGTGGAACTGGGCCTGCTCAGCCCGATGTGGGAAGGCGGCCGTAGCGGCAAGCTCGACCTGCGTCAGGCCTACACCTTCAGCGATTTCCATTACCGTGACGACGACCGCTTTGGTGGCAACACCTTGCCGGGCATCCCCAAGCACTACTACCAGGCACAACTGCGCTACAGCCACCCGACCGGTTTCTACAGCAGCCTCAACACAGAGCATTCATCAAAAGTGGCGGTGGACTACGCCAACTCCTACTACGCCGCGGCCTATACGATTGTTGGCGCAACGTTCGGCTACGACGCACCCAAGCAGGATTGGCAAGCCTGGGTTGACCTGCGCAACCTCACCAACCGCCGCTATGCCAATACAGTCACACCGGGCTATGACGACAAAGGCTTGGATGTTGCTCGCTCTACACCGGCAGACGGTCGAGGCATCTACACCGGAGTTTCATGGAGCTGGCGCTAACCGGGCACACACGTGGGAAGGGGCTTTTAGAGAATGTGAGCCCCTTGCCCCAATATCGTTTTACTGGCATTGTTCGCGCAATTGGTAATATTTCCCATTTGAGAAGTTTTTGCGCATGCATGACATTCCGGCCGCGCTGGGCGACTCAGCGCGTCAGCAGACCCTTACGGCGATGTACCGCGAGCACCACGGCTGGTTGCATGGCTGGCTGCGCAGAAAACTCGGTTGCTCCCAGCATGCCGCCGATCTCGCCCACGATGCGTTTATCCGTGTGCTGATGCTGGCCGAGCCGCAAGCGATCAAGGAACCCCGGGCCTTTCTGGCCACCACGGCGGGGCGCCTGCTGATCGACGGTGCCCGTCGTCGCCGTATCGAAAAAGCCTACATGGAAGCACTGGTCATCCAGTGCGAGGACGCCGGCATGCCCGACCCGGCGGCGATCCACGTAGCCCTGCAGGCGCTGGAACGCATCGCCGAAATGCTCGCCGGTTTACCGACCAAGGCCCGCGAGGCGTTCCTGTTGAGCCGCCTCGACGGGCTGACCTATAGCGAAATCGCCGCTCGCCTGGAAGTGTCCCCCAGCAGCGTAAAAAACTACATCTCCAGCGCCTTGGTGCATTGCTATCACAGCCTGCACGCGGCTGACCCATTGTCATGAACGCCGAACAGATCATCCAGCAAGCAGCGAATTGGCTGACACGCCTGCACGACGAAGACGTCACAGACGCCGACCGTCAGGCCTTCAACACTTGGTGCGAGGCCGACCCACGCCATGCCGTGGCCATCGAACGCATGCGCGCGTTGTGGGGCAGCCTTGACAGCGTGCCCGCGCAACCGGCGCGGCGCGCCCTGAACCGCGCATTTGCCCCGCAACGGGCACGCAGCGCACAGGCGCTCGGTGTGCTTGGCGTCGTGCTGTGCGGTTGGCTGAGCCTGGAACACCTGCCGGTGTGGATGGCCGACCAGCGCACCGGCGTTGGCGAACGCCGCCAGATCGCTCTCGAAGATGGCAGCCAGTTGCAGCTCAACAGCAACTCGGCGGTGGACGTGAAATTCGACGGCCACCAGCGGGTGATCGAACTGCTGCAAGGCGAACTGTGGGTCGACGTGGCCAAAGATGCGCAGCGGCCGTTCGTGGTGCGCACCGACCAAGGCACGGCGACCGCCCTGGGTACGCGTTACCTGGTCAAGCGTGCGCCGGACGGCATGACAGTCGTGACCGTGATCGAGTCCACCGTAGCGGTTAAAGGTGAGGCAGAGGAGGGCGTCAAGGTCACCGCCGGCCAGCGTTCCGTCCTCGACCACGGGCGTGCCACGCCTGCGCAAGCCATCGGCAATGCCGACCCAGACGCCTGGACCCGTGGCCTGCTCAAAGTCAACGACCAGCCGCTGAGTGACGTGCTGCAAACCCTGGCCAGCTATCGCCACGGCATGGTGCGCTTCGACCCACAGGCGTTGCGCGACCTGCGCGTGTCCGGCGTATTCAAGCTGGACGACACGGCAGCGGCCTTGTCGACCTTGGCGGATAACCTGCCCATCCAGGTGGAGTACTTCACCGACTTGCTGGTGGTGGTCAAGCCGCGTTAATGCTGGCGCAGGCGTTTGTACAAGGTGTTGCGGCTCACCCCCAGCTCCCGCGCCAGGTGGGAAATATTCCCACCGACGGCCTTCAAACGCTGGTTCAGATCAATGCTGTCGTCCAGGTAATCACTGGTCGGCAGCGGCGCTGCCACGTTCAGGTCCACAAAAAAATCATCCGGCAGATGCTCCGGGCGTATCGGCTGCTCCTCGGCCATTGCCAACGCCACCTGCAATACGCTGCTCACCTGGCGCAAATTCCCCGGCCACGGGTGCTGTCCGAACAGCGCCAGCACCTCGGCGCTCAAGCCTGCCCATTGGGTCGGCTCGCGGTGCTGCTGCCACAGTTGTTGGAACAGCGCCTGTTTGTCGGTTCGCTCGCGCAAGGGCGGCAGCTCCAGGGTCAGGCCACCGATGCGGTAGTACAAATCTTCGCGAAAGCGCCCGGCCTGCACCAGTTCGCGCAGTGCGCGGTTGGTCGCCGAGATGATGCGCAAATCCACGGGGAACAACTCGCTGCTGCCCACCGGTTGCACGCAACGCTCCTGCAGCACGCGCAGTAAGCGCGCCTGGGTGGGCAGCGGCATATCGCCGATCTCATCAAGAAACAGCGTGCCCTTGTCGGCCTTGCGGATCAGGCCAATGCTGCCTTTTTGATTGGCGCCGGTGAACGCACCTTTTTCGTAGCCGAACAGTTCCGATTCCACCAGCTCAGCAGGAATCGCCGCACAGTTCACCGCGATAAACGCCTTCTGGCTGCGGGAGCTGGCCTGGTGCAGGGCTTTGACGAACACCTCTTTGCCCACACCGGTTTCGCCGTGGATCAACAGCGGGATGTCTTTTTCCAGCAGGCGTTCGGCCTGGCGTACGGCTTTTTCCACACGCATATCGCCGAAATGCAGGGTCTTGAGGCCGACCGCAGCGGGCTTTGGTACTGCGGGCTCACTGAACACGCGAGCCTGCACGGGCATCATATGTGGCCGTTTGAGCAAGCACTGGAACCGATTGCGGCCCGCCGCCTGCAACGAAAAAGGCAAGCCCTGCGGCTGGTTGAGCAGCTCCAGCAGCGACACCTTGAACAGGCTGTCGATCATCACCCGCGACAAACTGATGCCTAGCAGGTTGTCGGCGCGACGGTTGGCCGAGAGCACCTGGCCGCTTTCATCAAAGATCAGCAGGCCCGCCCACTGGCTGTCGAGGTTGCTCAAGCCGGTGTTGAAGGTCAGTTGGAAATGCTCGCCGCGAAACAGGTTGAGGATCAGCCGGTTTTCGACGGTCTGGCTCATCATCTTGACCATGCCCAAGGTGTGGGAGGGCGGCAGGTAGCTGTCGCTGGACACGTCCAGTACCGCAATGATCTCGCGCTGGGCATCGAAGATCGGCGCGGCCGAACCGGTCATGAAGCGGTTGGCCTTGAGGAAGTGTTCGTCATGTTCAATATGCACCGCCTGGGCACAGGCCAGCGCGGTGCCGATGGCGTTGGTGCCGCTGCAGCGTTCTTTCCAACTGGCGCCAGCGTTGAACCCCCGGGCCAGTTTGGGCTCGATAAAGCGTTGGGTACCCCACGAGGTCAGCACTTGGCCCTGGTTGTCGGCCAGCATGATCAGGCAGTTGGAATTGCTGAGGATGTTCTCGTAGTAGGGCAGCACTTCCTGGTGGGTGGTCTGCACCAATGAATGCTGGCTTTCCAGCAGTTGGCTGATGCCCTCGGCCGGCAACTGGTCGAAGCTGGGCGTGCTCTGATGGTCCAGGCCAAAGGCGCGGCAACGGCGCCAGGAGTCCTGGATGATGGTGTCGTGCGCCAAGGGTTCGGCCATCGGGCGACCTTCTGTTTTTATTGTTTTTATGGGGCCCCGCAGGCGCGGGGCCCCATTAGTGTTGTTCAGAACTGTTCATTGTCAACCCCCTGAGTGTTCAGTTGTTCAGCCCGATTGTTCATTCCCGAACATCCCATATGTCCCATTTCCTTGTGGATCAAGCACCTGCCACTTTTGGCACGAAACTCGCTCTGACGACTGGCCAGATTCATTCCAATAATAAAAAAGGTCGTGTCATGTCATTGACCCTGGAACATGTCTCCCGCGTCGTCGAAGGCCAGACCTGGATCGACGACGCCACCCTGCGTTTCGAGCCCGGCTCCTTCAACGTGTTGCTCGGTCGAACCCTCTCCGGAAAGACCAGCTTGATGCGCCTGATGGCCGGCCTGGACAAGCCCGACAGCGGCCGCATCCTGATGAACGGCGTCGACGTCACCCACAAGCCGGTGCGGCTGCGCAACGTGTCGATGGTGTATCAGCAGTTCATCAACTACCCGACCATGACCGTGTTCGAGAACATCGCCTCGCCGTTGCGCCAGGCCGGTGTGTCCAACGAGGTGATCCAGAGCAAAGTGCTGGAAACCGCGCGCATGCTGCGCATCGAAAAGTTTCTCCAACGCCACCCGCTGGAACTGTCCGGCGGCCAGCAGCAACGCACGGCCATGGCCCGCGCGCTGGTCAAGGACGCCGAACTGATCCTCTTCGACGAGCCGCTGGTAAACCTGGACTACAAACTGCGCGAAGAACTGCGTCAGGAAATGCGCGAGTTGTTCCAGGCGCGCCACACCATTGCCATCTACGCCACCACCGAGCCCAATGAAGCCCTGGCCCTCGGCGGCACCACCACCATCCTCCACGAAGGCCGGGTGATCCAGAGTGGCAAGGCCGCCGAGGTCTACCACCAACCGCAAACCGTGCTCGCTGCCGAACTGTTTTCCGAGCCGCCGATCAACCTGATGCCGGGGCGTATCAGCGGCAACGAAGTGAGCTTCGCCAACTTCGTACATTTCCCACTCAATGTTGACCTGCGTCCAATCGGTGAAGGCGAATTCCGCTTTGGCGTACGCCCCAGCCATATCAGCCTGGTGCCGAGCAACGATGACGACCTGGAGCTGGCAGTCACGGTGGAAGTCGCCGAGATCAGCGGCTCGGAAACCTTCCTGCATGTGCGCAGCGAACACTTCCTGTTGGTGCTGCATTTGCCAGGGGTGCACGAGTACGACGTCGACGCGCCGATCCGCGTTTACATCCCCACCCATAAACTGTTTGTGTTCGATGGCCAGGGCCGTTTGGTCCAGGCCCCCGGGCGCCGTGTCGCGAGGGTTGCCTGATGGCCGAGATCCATTTGCAGAACCTGGCGCACAGCTATAACCCTACACCGACCGGGCCGGAAGACTACGCGATTCGGGAAATGAACCACGTCTGGGAACAGGGTGGCGCCTACGCCTTGCTTGGCCCGTCGGGCTGCGGCAAGTCGACCTTGCTCAATATCATCTCCGGCTTGCTCAGCCCGTCCGAAGGCCAGGTATTGTTTGATACTAAAGTGGTCAACGACCTCACGCCGGAGAAGCGCAACATCGCCCAGGTGTTCCAGTTCCCGGTGGTGTACGACACCATGAGCGTGTTCGACAACTTGGCCTTCCCGCTGCGCAACCAAGGCATGGCCGAGGCGAAAATTCACAGCAAGGTGCAGGAAATCGCCGAAGTCCTCGACCTGCAGAACTTGCTAAGCAAGAAAGCCCGCAACCTCACCGCCGATGAAAAACAGAAAGTCTCCATGGGCCGGGGCCTGGTGCGTGACGACGTGTCGGCAATCCTCTTTGATGAACCGCTGACGGTGATCGACCCGCATCTCAAGTGGAAACTGCGGCGCAAGCTCAAGCAGATCCACGAGCAGTTCAACATCACCATGGTCTACGTCACCCACGACCAGTTGGAGGCGTCCACCTTCGCCGACAAGATCGCGGTGATGTACGGCGGGCAGATCGTGCAGTTCGGCACGCCACGGGAGCTGTTCGAGCGGCCGAGCCACACCTTTGTAGGCTATTTCATCGGCAGCCCTGGGATGAATCTGATCGAAGTGCAGGCCGAGTCGGGCGGGGTGCGCTTTGCCGGCACCCACTTGCCATTGCCCGAGGCGTTGCAGCAACGCATTGCGGCGACGGACTACAAGAAACTGCAAGTCGGCATCCGCCCGGAATTTATCCATGTGTGGGACGAGCACAATCCTGACGCGATGCAGGCCGATGTCACACATCTGGAAGACCTCGGCACCTACAAGATCATCACCCTCAACCTCGACGGCGCCACCTTGAAAGTGCGCCTGGCCGAAGACAAACCGGTGCCCGAAGGCACGGCGTCCATCAGCTTTCCCGCGCAATGGCTGATGCTCTACGCCGACGATTACCTGCTGGAGGTGCTGCCATGAACAAGGTGCAGAACAACAAGGCCTGGTGGCTGGTGCTACCGGTGTTCCTGCTGGTGGCGTTCAGCGCGGTGATCCCGATGATGACCGTGGTCAACTATTCGGTGCAGGACATTTTCGACCAATCCAGCCGCTACTTCGTCGGCGCCGACTGGTACAAGCAGGTGTTGCTCGACCCGCGCCTGCACGACTCACTGCTGCGCCAGTTCATCTACTCGGCGTGTGTGCTGTTGATCGAAATTCCCCTGGGCATCGCCATCGCCCTGACCATGCCCACCAAGGGGCGCTGGTCGTCGCTGGTGCTGATCGTACTGGCGATTCCACTGCTGATCCCGTGGAACGTGGTCGGCACCATCTGGCAGATCTTCGGCCGTGCTGACATCGGCCTGCTGGGTTACAGCCTCAATGCGATGGGCATCAGCTACAACTACGCGGCCAACACCGCGGATGCGTGGGTCACCGTGCTGGTGATGGACGTGTGGCACTGGACCTCGTTGGTGGCGCTGCTGTGCTATTCGGGGTTGCGGGCGATTCCGGACGTGTACTACCAGGCCGCGCGGATTGATCGTGCATCGGCCTGGGCGGTTTTCCGACATATCCAACTGCCCAAGATGAAGAGCGTGCTGCTGATCGCGGTGATGCTGCGGTTTATGGACAGCTTCATGATCTACACCGAGCCCTTCGTCCTGACGGGCGGCGGGCCGGGTAACGCCACCACGTTCCTTAGTCAGACCCTGACCCAGATGGCCGTAGGCCAATTCGACCTGGGCCCGGCTGCGGCGTTTTCCCTGGTGTACTTCCTGATCATCCTGTTGGTGTCCTGGCTGTTCTACACCGCCATGACCCACTCCGACGCCAACCGCTGAGGCCGCCGACATGAGTAAGCGTCTTACGTTTATGAAGAAAGTGATCCCGCTCCTCATCTACATCCTGTTCCTGCTGGTGCCGATCTACTGGCTGCTGAACATGTCCTTCAAGAGCAATACTGAAATCCTCGGCGGGCTGACGTTGTTTCCCCAGGATTTCACCCTGGCCAACTACAAGGTGATCTTCACCGACCCGAGTTGGTACACCGGCTACCTCAACTCGCTGTATTACGTGAGCCTGAACACGGTGATTTCCCTGAGCGTGGCGCTGCCGGCAGCCTATGCCTTCTCGCGCTATCGTTTCCTCGGCGACAAGCACCTGTTCTTCTGGTTGCTGACCAACCGCATGGCGCCGCCGGCGGTGTTTTTGCTGCCGTTTTTCCAGCTGTATTCGTCCATCGGTTTGTTCGACACGCATATCGCGGTGGCCCTGGCCCACTGCCTGTTCAACGTGCCGCTGGCGGTGTGGATCCTCGAAGGCTTCATGTCTGGTGTGCCCAAGGAGATCGACGAAACCGCCTACATCGACGGCTACTCGTTTCCGAAGTTTTTCGTGAAGATTTTTATCCCGTTGATTGGCTCCGGCATCGGTGTGACTGCGTTTTTCTGCTTTATGTTTTCCTGGGTCGAACTGCTGCTGGCGCGCACCCTGACCTCGGTCAACGCCAAGCCGATCGCAGCGGTGATGACGCGCACGGTGTCGGCGTCGGGCATCGATTGGGGCGTGCTGGCAGCGGCGGGGGTGTTGACCATCCTGCCGGGCATGCTGGTGATCTGGTTTGTTCGCAACCACGTGGCCAAGGGCTTTGCCCTGGGCCGGGTCTGAGGAGTCGATGATGGAATGGATGGCCTGGACCACCCCCACAGCACTGTTCTTTGGCGGCATCGCGCTGATCCTGGCGGGCATGACCACCTGGGAGCTGCGTTCGCCGAGTATCCCTCGGCGCGGTTTGTTACCGATCAGCACCACCCGTGGTGATCGTTTGTTTATCGGTCTTCTCGGCAGCGCTTACCTGCATTTGCTGGTAATCGGCGTTACCGACTGGAGCATCTGGGTGGCGTCCGCGCTCTCCCTGGTATGGCTGTTGAGTGTGATGCGTTGGGGCTAGTGCCCTTATGAATAAACAACCAGGAGGTCTCTATGTTGAATAAGAACAATAAGCTGCGACATAGCATTTCATTGGCCGCCGTACTGGCCCTGAGCGGTTTGAGCGCTTCGGCCTGGGCCGATGCGTATGAAGATGCCGCGAAGAAATGGATCGGCAGCGAGTTCAAACCGTCCACCCTCACCGAAGCCCAGCAGCTCGAAGAGTTGAAGTGGTTTATCAAGGCGTCGCAACCGTTCCGTGGGATGAAGATCAACGTGGTGTCGGAAACCCTAACCACCCACGAGTACGAATCCAAGGTCCTGGCCAAGGCGTTCAGTGAGATCACCGGGATCAAGCTGACCCACGACTTGCTGCAAGAAGGCGACGTGGTGGAGAAGCTGCAAACCCAGATGCAGTCCGACAAAAACATCTATGACGGCTGGGTCAACGACTCGGACTTGATCGGTACGCACTTTCGCTACGGCAAGACCGAATCCATCACCGACCTGATGGCCAACGAGGGCAAGGACTTCACCTCGCCGACTCTGGACCTCAAGGACTTTATCGGCCTGTCCTTCACCACCGCACCGGACGGCAAGATCTATCAGTTGCCCGACCAGCAATTTGCCAACCTCTACTGGTTCCGCGCCGACTGGTTCGAGCGTCCGGAGCTGAAAGCCAAGTTCAAGGAAAAATACGGCTACGACCTCGGCGTACCGGTGAACTGGTCGGCCTATGAAGACATCGCCAAATTCTTCAGCGAAGACGTCAAGGAAATCGACGGCAAGCGCGTCTATGGCCACATGGACTACGGCAAGAAAGACCCGTCCCTGGGCTGGCGCTTCACCGATGCCTGGTTCTCCATGGCCGGCGGTGGCGACAAAGGCTTGCCCAACGGTTTGCCGGTGGACGAGTGGGGGATTCGCGTAGAGGACTGCCACCCGGTGGGCTCCAGCGTGACCCGTGGCGGCGATACCAACGGCCCTGCCGCTGTGTTTGCCACGCAAAAATACGTCGACTGGATGAAAGCCTACGCGCCACCGGAAGCGGCGGGCATGACCTTCTCCGAGTCTGGCCCGGTGCCGTCCCAAGGCAACATCGCCCAGCAGATCTTCTGGTACACCGCCTTCACCGCCGATATGGTCAAGCCAGGCCTGCCGGTGGTGAACGCCGACGGCACGCCGAAATGGCGCATGGCGCCGTCGCCTGTCGGGCCTTACTGGGAAAAGGGCATGAAGAAGGGGTATCAGGACGTAGGCTCCTGGACCTTCCTCAAGTCGACGCCTGAGAAGCAAAAACTCGCGGCTTGGCTGTACGCGCAGTTCGTGACGTCTAAAACCGTTTCGCTGAAGAAAACCATCGTCGGGCTGACGCCAATTCGTGAGTCCGACATCAACTCACAAGCCATGACCGACATGGCCCCGAAACTGGGTGGCTTGGTGGAGTTCTACCGCAGCCCGGCACGGACCGAATGGTCGCCGACCGGTACCAACGTGCCGGACTACCCACGCCTGGCGCAACTGTGGTGGAGCAACATCGCCTCGGCCGCCAGCGGCGAGAAAACCCCGCAACAGGCGCTGGACAACCTGGCCAAGGAACAGGATGCGATCATGACGCGCCTGGAACGTTCCAAGGTGCAACCGGTGTGCGGCCCGAAAATGAACCCCGAGCGTGACGCGCAATACTGGTTCGACCAGTCAGGTGCACCGAAGCCGAAACTGGCGAACGAGAAGCCCAAAGGTGAGACCGTGGGCTACAGCGACCTGCTCAAGTCGTGGGAGGCGGCGCGTAAGTAGGCGGGAGGCTGAATTTCTGTAGTGAGCGGGCTTGCCCCGCGCTGGGCTGCGTAGCGGCCCCAAACCAGTCACCGCGCTCTTTCAGAAAGAACGCGGTGATTTTTATCAGGGCTGCTTCGCAGCCCAGCGCGGGGCAAGCCCGCTCACTACGGATCAGGCCGCCTGCGGCTGAACCTGCAACTCACCCTCAACATCCTTGACCAGCCCACTGGCCAAACACAGCGGCGCCAAGCGCTTGTGCAGTTGCGGCTCGACAAACTCCTTCACCGTATCCATCGCCAGCGCCCCGCTCAGCGGCAGTTCCGCCTTGGTGTACGACAGCCACGCCTTCTTCAACGCCATCAATACATCGCTGCCCGCTGTGGACGCGAAGCGGCGGTGGATGGGTTTGCCGTCAAAGTGGAAGGTGTGCTGGAACGCGTAACCCGTTTCATCACCACCGCTGGCAGTGCAGCGTATGCAGGTACAGGCACCCTCGCCGAACGCGCTGCGCAGGTAGGCGTTGAAGTCCACCACGGGCTTGAGTGACAGGCGCTTATCGACCTCGAACAGGTCCCCGGTCATTTTTTCGTCAGTGTTCAACGTGCATTTCCTCGCAGGTCGGTGGCATTTTTCAAAGCGCGGCACAATACCAGCCGGGTGACGTATGGAACAGCATTACCCCGCAATCAGGCTGCGCTTGATCCAGTCGTACAAGTCATTGCCTTCGCTCGACAATTCACTGTTGGCGCGCCGGCACAGGTAGTACTGGCGGCCATCATTGACCTGCAGATCGAACAACTTCACCAACTCACCACTGGCCACATGGGGGGCCACCAGCGGTTCGCGCAACAGTGCGCAGCCGAGGCCGGTGAGGGTGGCAGTGAGCGCCAGTTGGCCATCTTCCAGCAGCAAACCATTCAAGGCGGTGGCGTCGACCTCGGCGGCCTCGAACCATTGGCCCCAGGTGCCGCGTTCTTCGTCGTGCAGCAGTGGCAGTTGGCTCAGGGCCTCGGGGGTGTCGATGGGGCCGTGTTGTGCCAGGAATGCGCGGCTGCAATAAGGCGTTACTGCACCGCAGATCAGCGGTTCGCTGTGATAACCCGGCCAGTGCCCGGTGCCGAAGCGAATCGACAGGTCGGCCGCGTCGCTGGGGTAGCTGCGGTGGTTGGCGTAGGTCACGTTGATGTCCAGCGCCGGGTGATCTTTCAGAAACGTCGCCAGGCGCGGGATAAACAGATTGATGCCGAACAAGGGAATCAGGCTGATGGTGACCTGGCGCGTGGCGCTTTTCTCGCGCACGTGTTCGGTGGCGCTGCGCAGCACGGCGAAAGCCGAGCGGATAGCGCGGTAGTACTCGCGGCCTTCATCGGTCAGCACCAGGTTGCGGCCCTGGCGCAGGGTCAGCGGCTGCTGCAGGAAATCTTCCAGCAAGTGCAGTTGATGGCTGATGGCCGAGGCGGACACGTCCAACTCCCGCGCGGCGGCATTGACCCCGCCATGGCGCGCAAAGGCTTCGAAGGTGCGCACGGCGCGCAGGGGAGGGTCATTGGCTAATTGTTCTGATTTATTCATGTGTTGAATTAAATACCAAGTTGCATGGCAAATAAAGAGCCATAAATGCCGTGTTTGGGGCATAAATGCCGTGTTATTGGTTTGGTATAACCATATTACTTTCTGATATTTGATAAAAATAGAATAGATGCTTAGTGTGCCGCCCCTGTACGCACTGAGGTCGATGGTTTTCATGGATGGGTTTATCCAACAACTGCTCAACGGTTTGATGACGGGCAGTCTCTACGCGCTGGTCGCCCTGGGTTACACCATGGTCTACGGCATTTTGCGCATCATCAACTTTGCCCACGGCGATGTGCTGATGATCGGCGCGCTGGTGGGTTTGTCGGTGATTCGCCTGGTGCAGGCGACGTGGCCGGCCTTGCCGCCGGTGTTGGTGTTGCTGTGCGCCACGCTGGTGGCGATGGCGTTTTGTGCGGTGTTGGCGGTGGTGATCGAGCGCGTGGCCTATCGGCGCTTGCGCCACGCCCCGCGCCTGGCGCCGTTGATCAGCGGTATTGGTGTGTCCTTGCTGCTGCAAACCATCGCCATGCTGGTGTGGACCCGCAACCCGCAAATGTTCCCGCAGTTGCTGCCGCTTGAGCCCATTGAAGTGCTGGCCGGTGCCTCCGAGCACCCGGCAATCACCCACGTCACCGCACTCACCACGATTGCCATCGCGCTGTCGGTGATGGTCGCGTTGCTGGTGCTGGTGGAGCGCACCCGCTTTGGTCGTGCCATGCGCGCCGTGGCAGAAAACCCTCAGGTCGCCAGCCTGATGGGGATCAACCCCAACCGCATCATCGTCATCACCTTTGCCATCGGCGGCGCCCTGGCGGCGTTGGCCGGGATCATGATGGCCAGCAACTACGGCAGCGCGCATTTCTACATGGGCTTTTTGCCAGGCATCAAAGCCTTCACCGCAGCGGTGCTGGGCGGCATCGGCAACCTCAAGGGCGCCATGCTCGGCGGCCTGTTGCTGGGGCTGATCGAAGCCCTGGGCACCGGCTACCTGGGCGCGGCCACCCACGGCGTGTTCGGCAGCAACTACCAGGATGTATTCGCCTTTATCGTGCTGATTGCGGTGCTGGTGTTCCGTCCTTCCGGGCTGTTGGGCGAACGTCTGGCGACCCGCGCATGATCAAGTCACTGACGTCCAATGAACGCGCCAGCCTGGGGTTGTTGCTGTTTGCCGTGGCGCTGGTGCTGGCGCCGTGGATCGTCGGGCATGCCGGCGGCAACACCTGGGTGCGCACCCTCGATTTTGCCCTGTTGTACATCATGCTCGCCCTCGGGCTGAACATCGTGGTCGGGTATGCCGGGCTGCTGGACATGGGCTTTATCGCGTTCTACGCGGTGGGTGCCTACCTGGCGGCGTTGCTGTCATCGCCTCATCTGCTGCAACAGTTCCCGGCGCTGCTGGCGCTGTTGCCGGCGGGCATTCACACCTCGATCTGGCTGATCCTGCCGTTGGGCGCCTTGCTGGCGGCGGGGTGCGGCGTGGTATTGGGGGCCCCGACCTTGCGCCTGCGCGGTGATTACCTGGCCATCGTCACCCTGGGGTTTGGCGAGATCATTCGTATCCTGCTGCGCAACCTCGACCGGCCGGTGAACATCACCAACGGCCCCAAAGGCATTTCACAGGTCGACCCGGTCAGCCTGTTTGGCCTGAACCTGGGCCGCACCCAAGAGCTGTTCGGCCTGCGCCTGCCTTCGGTGTACCTCTATTACTACCTGTTCGCCGCGGTGGTGGTGCTGATCCTGTTGGCCTGCATCCGCCTGGAACGTTCGCGTATCGGCCGCGCCTGGGTGGCGATTCGTGAGGACGAACAAGCCGCCCAGGCCATGGGCGTGAATACCGTGCGCCTCAAGTTGCTGGCGTTTGCCATTGGTGCAGCGTTCGGCGGGGTGAGCGGGGCGTTGTTTGCCTCGTTCCAGGGGTTTGTGTCGCCGGAGTCTTTCACCCTCAACGAGTCCATCGCGGTGCTGGCGATGGTCGTGCTGGGCGGCATGGGCCATATCCCCGGCGTGATTCTCGGTTGCGTGCTGCTGGCGGCCTTGCCCGAAGCCTTGCGCGCGAGCATGGGGCCGTTGCAGCAGGCGCTGTTCGGCCAGGTGCTGGTGGACCCGGAAGTCATCCGCCAACTGTTCTACGGCTTGGCATTGATCCTGGCGATGCTGTACCGGCCCGCCGGGTTGTGGCCCAAAGGAGTGGCACGATGAACGCACCGCTGTTGCAGATCGACAACGTCAACAAGCGTTTCGGTGGCGTGGCTGCGCTGACCGACGTAAGCCTGAGCATTCAGCCCGGCGAGATCTACGGGCTGATCGGCCCGAATGGCGCAGGCAAGACCACCTTCTTCAATGTGATGACCGGCCTCTATACGCCAGACTCCGGGCGCTTTCAGCTCGGTGGCTGCGAGTACCAACCCACCAGCGTGCACCAGGTCGCCCAAGCCGGCATCGCCCGCACGTTCCAGAATATCCGCCTGTTCAACGCCATGAGTGCCCTGGAAAACGTCATGGTCGGGCGCCACGTGCGTACCCGCAATGGCCTGTGGGCGGCCTTGAGCCAACATCGCCGGGCCCGTGAGGAAGAAGCGCAAACCCGCGCCCACGCCCATCGCCTGCTGGCGTATGTGGGCCTGGCCGGCTTTGCCAGCTACCGGGCCGACAGCCTGAGTTACGGCCACCAACGCCGCCTGGAAATCGCCCGTGCCTTGGCCACCGAGCCGCGTCTGTTGGCCCTGGACGAGCCGGCGGCCGGCATGAACGCCAGTGAGAAAGTGCAACTGCGCAGCCTGCTGGAAAAAATCCGTGACGACGGCCACACGCTGTTGTTGATCGAGCATGACGTCAAACTGGTGATGGGCGTGTGCGACCGCATCAGCGTGCTTGATTACGGCCAGGTGATTGCCGTGGGGCCACCTTCGCAGGTGCGCGAGCATCCGGCCGTGATCCAGGCCTACCTGGGAGCCAGTGCCCATGTCTGAACCTCTGTTGCAGATCGACGGTTTGCAGGTGCGCTACGGCGCCATCGAGGCCGTCAAATCCCTGGACCTGCATATCGCTGAAGGCGAGCGCGTCACCCTGATCGGGGCCAACGGCGCCGGCAAGACATCGAGCCTCAAGGCCTTGACCGGCCTGCTCCCGGTGGCTGGCGGCGAGATCCGTTTTGCCGGGCGCTCGGTCCGCGGCCAGGCACCGGACCAATTGCTGCGCCAGGGCATTGTCATGGTGCCGGAAGGGCGCGGCATTTTTGCGCGCATGAGTGTGCTGGAAAACCTCCAGGCCGGCGCCTTTCTGCGCCGCGATAACGCGCAGGTGCAACGTGAAATGCGCCAGCTGTTCGAGCACTTCCCCCGCCTGCAAGAGCGCCTGCAACAGTCCGCCGGCCTGCTCTCGGGCGGCGAACAACAGATGCTCGCCCTGGCCCGCGCGCTGCTGTCGCGCCCGCGCTTGCTGATCCTTGATGAGCCGTCCATGGGCCTGGCGCCGATTATGGTCGAGAAGATTTTCCAAGTGATCGACGACGTGTGCCGCCAGGGCATGACCCTGTTGCTGGTGGAGCAAAACGCACGGCTGGCGTTGCAAGTGACTGACCGGGCCTACGTGATGGACACCGGGCGCATCAGCCTCACCGGCGCTTCCAAGGATTTGCTGGATGACCCCGAGGTGCGCAGTGCCTACCTCGGTGAATGAATTAACTAACCCCAAGACGCTACCGGACGCCCGGCGTGTTCCGACCCGCCCGAAAAGAAGCAGGAACCTCTCATGACGACTATCAAGAACACCGCATTGATCGCCCTGGCCCTGAGCAGCCTGGCCAGCGCCGTGGCCCAAGCCGACCAGACCGTGCTGATCGGCCTGGCAGGTCCGTTGACCGGCCCTTCGGCACGTATCGGCAAAGACCTGGAGAACGGTGCGCAACTGGCCATCGACCAGGCCAACGCCAAGCACCCGAAGATCAAGGGGGAAGCCGTGACCTTCAAACTGGTTTCCGAAGACGACCAGTCCGACCCGCGCACCGCCGTGACCGTCGCCCAGCGCCTGGTGGATGAGGGCGTGGTCGGCGTGGTCGGGCATTGGAACACCGGCACCAGCATCCCGGCGGCGCGGGTCTACCACGACGCCGGTATCGCCCAGGTCGCACCGGTGGCCACGGGGCACGCCTACACCCAGCAGGGGTTTGACACCAGTTTTCGCATCATGGGCCATGACGACGACGGTGGTCAGGTGGCCGGCGACTACGCGTTGAAGACCCTCAAAGCCCAGCGTATCGCCGTGATCGACGACCGCACCGCCTTCGGCCAGGGCCTGGCGGACCAGTTCGTCAAATCCATCGAAGCCGGCGGCGCCAAGGTGGTGGCCCGCGAATACGTGGACGACAAGACCATCGACTTCAGCGCCGTGCTCACCAATATCCGCAGCCAGAACCCGGACCTGATCTTCTTCGGCGGTGTGGATGCCCAAGCCGCACCGCTGGCGCGGCGCATCAAACAGCTGGGTATCAAGGCACCGTTGATGGGCGCCGGTGGTTTTGTCAGCCAGACCTTCCTGCAACTGGCACAGAACGAAGGCGAAGGCGTGATTGCCTTGGAACCGGGCCTGGCGATTACGCAAATGCCCGGTGGCAAAGCGTTCGAGCAGGCCTATAAAGAACGCTACAAAACCAACATCGAACTGCATGCCCCGTTTGCCTATGACGGCGTCGGTGTACTGGTGGCCGCCATTGAACAGGCGGGTTCAGTCGACCCGCAGAAGTACCTGCCCGTGCTGCGCGCCATCCGCTATGCGGGCGTGACCGGCACCATTGCGTTCGATGCCGAGGGCAACCTGAAGCAGCCGTCGTTCACCGTGTACCAGGTCAAGGCCAATCAATGGCAGCCGGTAAGCGTGGCGGGCGGCAACTAGTTGCTCACCACAAAGAGCGCGGTGACCACAGCGCTCGTTTTGAATACATTTTGTGGAGCTGATGGAGGCACACAATGAGCAAACTGGAAGGCGAACTGGGCATTCTCGCCCGGCGGCGTATCGAAGCCGAGATCATCAAACCGATCTACGAGATCCTCAAGCGCGAGCAAGGCAAGGACTTTGCCGCTGCCGTGATCGGCGAGGCCGTGGGCAACGCGGCGATCCAGGCCGGCAAGCATTTTGCCGCGCTGGCAGAGCAGGGCGCCGACCTCAAGAGCTTTGTCGAACTGCAAGTGCTGTGGGAGAAGGATGACGCGCTCAAGGTCGAGATCATCGCCAGCGATGCCGAGCACTATGACTACGACGTCAAACGTTGCCGCTACGCCGAGATGTACACCGAGATGGGCCTGGGTGAAATTGGCCATCTGCTCTCGTGCAACCGTGACGAGCTGTTCATCGTCGGCTACAACCCGGACATCGAATTGACCCGTACCCAGACCATCATGGGCGGGGCGCACCACTGCGACTTCCGTTATCGGGCGAAACCTCATGAGTAATTTGGCGCGGGTAAACGGCGAACGCCTGTGGGCTTCGTTGATGGAGATGGCGCAGATCGGCGCCACCGAGCAAGGCGGCGTCTCGCGCCTGGCGCTTACCGAGGAGGACCGTCGCGGTCGCGACCTGTTCGTGCAGTGGTGCACCGCGGCCGGTTGCAGTATCCGCGTGGATGCAATGGGCAATATCTTCGCGCGCCGCGCCGGGCGCCAGGACCATCTGGCTCCGGTACTGACCGGCTCCCATGGTGACTCCCAGCCGTTCGGCGGCAAGTACGACGGCATCTACGGCGTGCTCGCGGGCCTGGAAGTGCTGCGTACCCTCAATGACCTCGGCATCCAGACCGAGCGGCCAATCGAAGTGGTCAACTGGACCAACGAAGAAGGCTCGCGCTTCGCCCCGGCGATGATTTCATCGGGCGTCTACGCCGGTGTGTTTGACCTGGAGTACGGCCTGTCTCGCGAAGACAAGGCTGGCGTAACCATCGGGCAAGCATTGCAGCAGATCGGCTACGCCGGGCCCCATCCAGTCGGCGGCCAGGCGGTGCATGCGGCCTTTGAACTGCATATCGAACAGGGACCGATCCTGGAAGCCCAAGGCATCACCATCGGCGTGGTCACCGGTGCCCAGGGCCAGCGCTGGTACGAAGTGGAACTGACGGGGCGCAGCGCCCACGCAGGCACCACCCCGATGGACCATCGCCTGGATGCACTGCTCGGTTTTGCCCGTGTGGTCGAGGTCGTCAACGGGCTTGGCCTGGAGCAGGGCGCCGAAGGCCGGGCCACGGTAGGCATGGCGAATATATTCCCCAACTCGCGCAATGTGGTGCCGGGGCGAGTGTTTTTCAGTGTCGAGTTCCGCCACCCGGACGAGGCGGTGCTGGCCCGCCAGGACCAGCAATTGCGCGACGCCGTGGCACGCATCGCCGACGGCGTGGGCCTACAGCACAGCGTGAAGCAAATCTTCCAGTACGCGCCCATTGCCTTCGATGCGGGGTGTGTGGAGGTGGTGCGCGCTTCGGCTGAGGCGTTGGGCTACAGCCATCGGCCGATGATCTCCGGTGCAGGGCATGACGCGTGCTACCTGAACCGGGTGGCGCCGACGGCGATGATCTTCGTACCGTGCGTGGATGGGCTTAGCCACAACGAAGCGGAGGAAATTTCCCCCGCGTGGTCGACGGCGGGCGCGGATGTGTTGCTCCAGGCCATCCTGGCCAAGGCCGTGCACATTGCCAGTTAAGGGAAGAACTCACCCGGTGTGGCATCGAACTGCTGCCGGAAGGCGTTGATAAACGCCGACGTCGACTCATACCCACACCCCAGCGCCACATCCGTCACGCGCTCGCCTTGTTCCAGGGCGGGCAGGGCGCTCAGCAGGCGCAGACGCTGGCGCCAGGCGCGGAAGGTCAGGCCGGTGTCCTTCAAGAACAAGCGGCTGAGGGTCTTTTCGCTGACCCCCAGTTTTTCGCTCCAGTGCCCCAAGGTGGTCTGCTGGTCCGGGCGCAGGTTCAGGCTGCGGTAGATCTGGCGCAACCGTGGGTCATGGGGCAATGGCAGCATCAAGTCCACCTGAGGCGCGGCGGCAAGCTGGTCGAGTACCACCTGGGCCAGGCGCCCGTCTGGCCCATCCACGTTGTATTCCACCGGCAACTCGCTGAAATGGCGGATCAGTTCGCGCAGCAGGCTGCTCACTTCCAGTACCTGGCAACGCTCGGCCGCCCAGGCGGTGACGCTGCAGTCGAGGTACAGGCTGCGCATCTCGGTCAGCGGCGAGCTGTACACCTTGTGTGGCATGCCCGCGGGAATCCACACCGCCCGTTGCGGCGGCGCGACAAAACGGCCGGCGCTGGTCTGGATCTCCAGCACCCCGGAAATCGCGTAGGACAATTGCACCCACGGGTGACTGTGGCGCCGGGTCAACGCCCGATTGGGCAGTGATTCGGTACGCCCATACACCGACCGTGGCAGGCTGGACAGCCCAGGGATGCTACGGCGCACGGTTTTGTCATGTCCTTTAGGCGGCATTTACTGGCTCATTGGCGTTAGTCGGTAACAAGCCGTTACGTTAGAGTCGCGGTGACGCTCTTGGCAACCCCTGGAAGATCCGCTTATGACTCGCCCCCGTTTCCTGCCCGACAACTTCACCCTGACCCTGATCGCCACGGTGATCCTCGCGTCCTTGCTACCCGCCAGCGGCCAGACTGCCGTGGCGTTCGGCTGGGTCACCAACCTGGCCATCGCGCTGCTGTTTTTCCTGCACGGCGCCAAGCTGTCGCGCCAGGCTATCGTTGCCGGGGCGGGCCACTGGCGCCTGCACCTGCTGGTGTTCAGCCTGACGTTCGTGCTGTTCCCGCTGTTGGGCCTGGCGCTCAAGCCGGTGCTGTCGCCGCTGATCGGCAAAGACCTGTACATGGGCATGCTTTACCTCTGCGCCTTGCCGGCCACCGTGCAATCGGCGATTGCCTTCACTTCGCTGGCGCGGGGCAATATCCCGGCGGCGATTTGCAGCGCAGCGGCGTCGAGCCTGTTCGGTATCTTCCTCACGCCGTTGCTGGTGACGCTGTTGCTCAATGTTCACGGTGAAGGCAGCTCCACGGTCGATGCGATCCTGAAAATCAGCGTGCAGTTGCTGCTTCCATTTGTCGCAGGGCAAATCGCGCGCCGCTGGATCGGCGAGTGGGTCGGCCGCAACAAAGCCTGGCTGAAATTTGTCGACCAGGGCTCGATCCTGTTGGTGGTGTACGGCGCGTTCAGCGAGGCGGTCAATGAGGGTATCTGGCACCAGATCCCGCTGTGGGAGTTGGGTGGCCTGGTGGTCGCCTGTTGTGTGCTGCTGGCCTTGGTGCTGGTGGCTTCCAGCGTGCTGGGCAAGGCGTTCGGCTTCAGTCAGGAGGACCGCATCACCATTTTGTTCTGCGGTTCGAAGAAGAGCCTCGCGACGGGCGTACCTATGGCCCAGGTGCTGTTTGCCGGGGCAACCATGGGCGTGTTGATCCTGCCGTTGATGCTGTTTCACCAGATTCAGTTGATGGTCTGCGCGGCGTTGGCGCAGCGCTATTCCCAGCGACCGGAGGCGATTTCGACGTTGATGGGGCAGGTCGATCCTTGAAGCGCCGTGTTACTATTTTTCTGCGCTGCTCAAGGGCCGGCACTGGGCCGGCTTGATCAGCGCAGAAACTGAGTACGACGCCCGTCAATGAGCATTTCTGCCGCAACCCCCCAAGCCAATTGGCAACCGGTCATCGCCCTCGCGCTGGCCGCGTTTGTGTTCAATACCACGGAATTCGTGCCTGTCGGGCTGCTCAGCGCCATCGGCGCCAGCTTTGATATGCCCGTGTCCAGCGTCGGCCTGATGCTCACCATCTACGCCTGGATCGTGTCCCTGACCTCGCTGCCGGTGATGCTGCTGACGCGTAACGTTGAGCGGCGCAAGTTGCTGATCGTGCTGTTCTGCATGTTCATCGCCAGCCATATCCTGTCCAGCGTGGCCAACAGTTTTGGCTTGCTGATGGTCAGCCGGGTGGGCATTGCCTTGTCCCATGCCTTGTTCTGGTCGATCACCGCCTCCCTGGCGGTACGCCTGGCGCCGGAAGGCAAGCAGGTGCAGGCGCTGGGGTTGCTGGCGACCGGTACGTCATTGGCGATGGTGTTGGGTATTCCCCTGGGCCGCCTGCTCGGTGAAGCAATGGGCTGGCGCACCACCTTCCTGGTCATTGGCGCGTTCGCTGCGGCCCTGGTGTTCTGGCTGGCGCGTACCTTGCCGCCGTTGCCGAGCCAGAACTCCGGTTCCCTGCGCAGCCTGCCGCTGCTGTTCAAGCGCCCGGCGCTGGTGGCGCTGTACGTGCTCACCGCGCTTACGGTGACTGCGCAATTCACCGCCTACAGCTACATCGAACCTTTCGTCGAAGGCGTGGCCGGCATGGATGGCAGCGCCGTGACCCTGATCCTGCTGGTGTTTGGCGGCGCGGGCATCATCGGCTCGTTGCTGTTCAGCCTGGTGCACCGCTTCAACCCGCACCTGTTCGTGGTCGGCGCGGTGTTTATCCTGGCGGCGTGCCTGACGTTGATGCTGCCCTTGAGCGGCGCCGAATCCTACCTGGTGATCCTGAGCATCTTCTGGGGCATGGCGATCATGGGCTTCGGCCTGGCGATGCAGTCCAAGGTGTTGGTGCTGGCCCCGGACGCCACCGACGTGGCGATGGCGATGTTCTCCGGCATCTACAACATCGGCATCGGCGGCGGCGCCCTGATGGGCAGTTGGGTCGGCAGCCACTTCGGCTTCGCCTGGATCGGCGTGGCGGGCGGGTTGTTGGCGGCGCTGGCGTTGGTGGGGTATTGCCTGGCAATTCGCAAGTTTGGGACGGGTGTAGTGCAAAGCTGATGCAGGAGCGAGCAAGCTCGCTCCTGCAACGGGACGGCGTTACAGCCCTGCCAATACCGCCTCCAACTTCTCCTGATCCCGCGCAAACTGGCGAATGCCCTCCGCCAGTTTCTCGGTGGCCATCGCGTCTTCATTCGACGCCCAACGGAACTGCGCTTCGGTCAACGATTGGCGCGCTTCACCCGTCGCTCCCGGTTGCAGTTTGCGTTCCAGCGGGCCGTTGTCTTCGGCGAGTTTTTGCAGCAGGTCCGGGCTGATGGTCAGGCGGTCGCAGCCGGCCAGTTGTTCGATCTGGCTGAGGGTGCGGAAGCTGGCGCCCATCACCACGGTCGGGATGGCGTTGGCTTTGTAGTAGTTGTAGATGCGCGTCACCGACTGCACGCCCGGGTCTTCGGCCCCGGTGTAGTCCAGGCCGGTGCTCTTGCGGTACCAGTCGTAGATGCGGCCCACGAACGGCGAGATCAAAAACACCCCGGCGTCGGCGCAGGCCTGGGCCTGGGCGAAGGAGAACAGCAGGGTGAGGTTGGTCTGGATGCCGGCTTTTTCCAGGCGTTCGGCGGTGCGGATGCCTTCCCAAGTGGAGGCCAGTTTGATCAGCACGCGGTCGCGGCCGACGCCGGCCTGGTCGTACAGGGCGATCAACTGGTTGGCCTTGGCCCACAGCGCGTCTTCATCGAAGGACAGGCGTGCGTCGACTTCGGTGGAAATGCGCCCCGGAATCACCTTGAGGATGCCGCAACCTACCGACACCGCGAAGCGATCGCAGGCCAGGCCGACGTCGCCTTTGGACACGCTCACGGCAGTGCGCAGCAGCTCGGCGTATTGCGTAATGGCAGCGGCCTTGAGCAGCAGTGACGGGTTGGTGGTGGCGTCCACCGGCCGCAGGCGGCTGATGGCTTCCAGGTCGCCGGTGTCGCAGACCACGGTGGTGAATTGCTTGAGTTGTTCGAGCTTGGACGTCATGAGCGGCCGTCTCCAAATAAAAGGTTATTGGTTGAGGGCCTGTGCGGTATCCAGGTCGGTGATCAGGATGTCGAGGTAGCCGCCCTTGAGCGCGCCGCGAATCGCCTGGACCTTGTTCATGCCGCCAGCCAGGCCGAGCACGCGGTGGATGCTGCGCAACTTGGGCAGCGCTACCGAGACCACGAATTCTTCATCTTCTTCCAGCACCGGTTTGCCCTGGGCGTCGAAGTAGCGCAGGCAGATATCGCCCACTGCACCGCGCTCGGCCAGCAGGCGCAGCATGTCTTCGGTGTAGTAGTTGCCGCTGTTGCGCAGCAGTTGCGAGGGTTCCAGGTCGCCGATGCCGACAATCGCCAGGGTGATGCTGTCAAAGCGTTGCAGCACTTCCTTGACCTCTTCCATCTGCACGATGCGCTGCTTGCTCTGCACCGATTGCTCGATGCTTTGGGACGGCAGCAAATACGCCGGGCAGTTGAGCAGGGTGGCCAGGCGCTGGGTGAGCAGGGTGGCTTCGAACGCGCCCTTGTGGCCGACGCCGCCGAGCAGTTGCACGACTTCCTCGGCACCTTGCTTGCCCGGCTGCGCATGCAGGTGGCCGACCATTGCGCGAATGGTGCTGCTCCACGACGAAATGCCGATACGGTCCTGGGGCGATAGGCTGGTTTCCAGGTAGTGCGCGGCGGCCGAGCCGATGGCTTGCTTGATGCTTTCATCACTGCTGGGCTCGGTGGCTTCCACCACGATCACCCGGCGCACGCCGTAGCGGCGTTGCAATTGGCTTTCGAGCTCCAGGTGCAGGCCTTGCAGGCGCATCACGCTGATCTTCACCACACCCTCCGCCAGCGCCCGGCGCAGGGCGCGGCTGATAAAGGACTGGGACAGGTCCAGTTGCGTGGAGATTTCGGACTGCTTGAGCCCTTCTTCGTAATAGAGGCTCGCGATCTTGGTGATCAGGCGCTGTTCTTCGATCTGGCTCATGAAGGCCTCAGTGATGACATCAATGCGGGTGAGGATACCAAACCCTTACGACATGATCAGGCCGCCGTCGATATTGATCGCCTGGCCGGTCAGGTAGGCCGCGTCATCCGAAGCCAGGAAGGCCACCAAACCGGCTACATCCGAGGGTTTGCCAGCACGACGCAGGGGGATGTTCTTGACCCATTCGGCCATCAACTCGCCCTTGGCGTAGCGTTTTTCGTCGGTGCTGAGGATCTCGCCCCACACGCGGTCGTTGTAGTCCCACATCTCGCTTTCGATGATGCCGGGGCAAAACGCGTTGACCGTGATGTTGTGCCGCGCCAGCTCCAGGGACAGGCTCTGGGTGATACCGATCACGCCCATTTTGCTGGCGGCATAGTGGGGCGTGTAAATGAACCCCTGACGACCCTGGCCGGACGAGGTGTTGATCAAGCGGCCGCTGCCTTGCTTGACCATGTACTTGGCGGCTTCCCGGCAGCCCAGCCACACGCCAGTGGTGTTGACCTGCAGCACCTTGTCGAAATCGGCGCGGGGCATGGTGTCGTAGTGGTCGATGGTGATGATGCCGGCGTTCTGCACCGACACGTCAATGCTGCCGAAGCGGGCGTGGCCTTCGCGGTAGAGGCGTTCGATATCGCTTTCGTCGGTGACATCGATGCCGAGGGCGAGGGTGCTCACGCCGTATTCCCGGGCCAGTTGCTCGGCGGTGAAGGTCACGCGCTCCAGGTCGTTGGAGGCCAGTACCAGGTGGGCGCCTTCCTGGGCGAAGCGCTCGGCAATGCCGGCGCCGATGCCACGGCAGGCGCCGGTGATCACTACCGTTTTACCGCGAAATCGTTGGGACATGATCAACTCCTACCAGCAGACAAAGCCGCCATCGACCAACAGGTCGACGCCGGTGCAGAAAGACGAAGCCTGGCTGACCAAAAAGATCGCCGGGCCAACCATTTCTTCCACGCTGGCCATGCGGCCCATAGGCGTGGTCTGTTCAAAGATCTTCACCTGGTCGGCGACTTCCGGGCGCGAGTTCATCGGCGTGGCGGTGTAGCCGGGGCTGATGCAGTTCACCCGCAGGCCCTTGTCGGCCCATTCCATCGCCAGGCTTTTGCTCAGGTGAATCACCCCGGCCTTGGAGGTGTTGTAGTGCGCCTGCAACAGGCCGCGATTGACGATGCTGCCGGACATGGAGGCGATATTGACGATCGCGCCTTTGCCACGCGGGAGCATCACGGCGGCCTGGGCCTGGCAACTAAGGAAGATGCCGGTGAGGTTGATGTCCAGGGTGGCCTGCCAGCGTTGCAGCTCCAGGTCCTCGGCGGCCTGGGCGTTGGCGATGCCGGCGCAGTTGACCGCGACGCTGAGTTCGCCCAGTTCTTGTTCGGTGCGTGCTACCGCAGCATCCAGCGCGGCGCGCTCGGTGACGGTGCCGCTCAGGGCCAGGGCGCGACGGCCAATGGCCTGGATACGTTCCACGGTGCTGGCGATACCGGGGCTGCCGGGCAGGTCAAAACACGCCACATCGGCGCCGGCTTCGGCCAAACCTACCGCGATGGCTTGGCCGATGCCGCTGCCGGCGCCGGTGACAAAGGCCACTTGGCCCTGAAGACTAAAAAGCTGCATGAATTACTCCGTTATTTGAAATCGCCGCTATCCAATGTGGGAGGGGGTTACGCGGTGGCCATTTCCATCACCGACACCGGTGTGGCCTCGCCGCGCTCCAGGATTCCCATCTGCCGGCCTCGGCTCATCACCATCACTCGGTGTGAAAGCCCCAGCACTTCATCCAGGTCGGAGCTGACCACAATCACCGCCATGCCCTTGGCCGCCAGGTCCGCGATCACTTCATAAATCGCCGCCCGCGCACCCACGTCGATGCCTCGCGTCGGCTCGTCCAGAATGAACACCTTGGGATTGCGCGCCAGCCACTTGGCAATGATCACTTTCTGCTGGTTGCCGCCAGACAAGCTGGAAATCCGTGCCTGTGGCGCGCCTTTCACGCCGAGGCGCGCCACCGCCGTACGGGCGAATTCACGCAGCGCGGCAGGGAACACCCAGCCGCGTTTATCCAGCAGGTCGGTGTTGCCGTAGATCAGGTTGTCTTCGATGCGATGTTCCACCACCACGCCTTGCTGCTTGCGGTCTTCGGGCACCAGCACCACACCGGCCTGGATGGCCTCGAAGGGCGAGCGCAACTGACGCACTTCGCCGTCCAGCACCATGTGGCCTTGGATGTCCTGGGCCGCGCCGGCAATGGTACGCACCAGCTCCGTACGCCCAGCGCCGACCACCCCGGCAATGCCAAATACTTCGCCGGCGCGCACGCTGAAGTCGATGCCGTGCAGGGCAAACTCACGGCAACTCAAGTCTTTGACCTGCAACATCACTGGGTCCTGCGGCGCTTGCAAGGTGGGGAAAATCCGTTCCAGGCTGCGCCCGACCATCTGTTCCACCAGCTCACGCACCGGCACTTGTGCGCTGGCGTGCAGGGCGATCTGGCGCCCGTCGCGCAACACCAGTACACGGTCGGCGATGCGTGCGATTTCTTCCAGGCGGTGGCTGATATAGATAAACGACACACCATCGGCTTTCAGCCGTTCGACCTGCTTGAACAGCAGCTCGGTTTCTTCGGCGCCCAGCGCGGCGGTGGGTTCGTCGAGAATCAGCAGGCTGGCCTTCAGCGTCAGGGCTTTGGCGATTTCCACCAATTGCTGGGCCGCCACGCTCAGGCCTTCGACCTTGCGTGACGCCGGCACGTTGAGGCCCAGGCGCTCCAGTTGGATCTGCGCCTGGGCCTCGATGTAGTCGCGGTCGACCCGCCCATGACGCATGGGCAGGCGACCGACGAAGATGTTCTCGGCGATCGACAATTGCGGCAGCAGGCGGATTTCCTGGTGGATCAGGCCGATACCGGCGCTCAGCGCCGCGCCTGGCGAGGCGGGTGCATACGGCGCGCCGAGCCAGGTCATGCTGCCCCCGGCTTCGGGTTGCACGAGGCCCGCGATGATCGACGACAAGGTCGATTTACCGGCACCGTTCTCACCGAGCAGGGCCAGCACTTCACCAGGGCGAATATCCACGTTCACCTGCGACAGCACCTGCACCGGCCCGTAGGCCTTGCTGATGTTGCGCAGGCACAGCACCGGTTCGGCGTGGGCTGTGTCCAGAGCGGCTGCTTGCATGACGACCTCCAAGGCTTACGGGTGCTGTTGCAGGAACGGCGCGACGTTTTCTTTGGTGGTCAGCACGGTGGGCAGCAGTTGTTCCTTGGGTACGGCTTTGCCGGCCTTCAGGTCAATCGCCGAGGCCACGGCCAGGCGCCCCATTTTCTGGGTCTGCTGGGTCATGGTCGCATTGAGCACGCCGCTTTCGACGGCCTTGAGCCCGGCGACGTCGCCGTCAAACCCGACCACCACGACTTTGTGATCGAGGTTGCCGACTTTCACCGCTTGGGCAGCGCCCAGGGCCATAGCGTCGGCGCGGCCGAAGAATACGGTGATATTCGGGTCACGCTGAAGCAGGTCCTGGGCCACGGCAAAGCCTTTGTCCTGGGCCCATTCGGCGGGTTGCTGGGCCACGACCTTGAGGTCTGGGAAGGCTTTGAGGCCCTCTTCGAAACCCTTGGCGCGATCATTTTCCGGGGTGGTGCCGAGCTGGCCTTGCAGGATCGCGATGCGGCCCTTGCCTTCGGTGACCTTGCCCACGTATTCGGCCAGGGTCTTGGCGCCGGCCACGCTGTCGCTGGCGATAAAGGTATCGCCCGGAGCGTCGGGGGCGTTGCGGTCCACGGCGATCACCGGGATGCCGGCGGCCTTGGCGGCTTTGACCGGTACACCGGCGGCGGTGGCGCCGGCCGGAATGTAGATCAGCACGTCGATCTGGCGGGTGATCAGGTCTTCAATCTGGCTGACCTGGGTGGAGGAGTTGCCCTGGGCGTCCACGGTGATCACCTTGATCCCCTTGGCCTTGCCCTCGGCTTCCACCGATTGCTTGATCTGGTTGAAGAAGTCCGCCTGAAGGTTAGCCACGGCCAGGCCGATGGTCAGGTCCTTGGCCCAGGTGGTGCCGGTGGCGGTGAGGGTCGCGGCCGCCAGAGCAGTGGCGATAAGCAGTTTCTTGGGGCTGAACATGTCGGTGACTCCTGGTTTTATTGTTGGAGGGTGTCAACTGTCGAACAGGTTTAACGGGCAGTGCTGGAGCGGCGTCGCAGGGTGTCGATGGTCACGGCGAGGGCGATGACCACGCCGATCACCACTTGTTGAATGAACGGGGAAACGCCAAGCAGGTTAAGGCCATTGCGCAACACGCCAATGATCAGCACACCCACCAGCGTGCCGCCGATGCTACCGACGCCGCCGCTGAGGCTGGCGCCGCCGATCACCACGGCGGCGATGGCGTCCAGCTCCAGGCTCAGGCCGGCACTGGGTTGGGACGAGTCGAGGCGCGCTGCCAGGGTCACGGCGGCGATCCCGGCGAGGGCGCCGCTGATGGCGTACACCCACAAGGTAATCGCCCGCACCTTGATGCCGGACAGCCGCGCCACTTCCGGGCTGCCGCCCATGGCATAAAGGTTGCGGCCACCGGCGCGAAAGCGCAGGAACACCCAGGCCACCACCAGCATCACCAGAAACAACCCAACGGTGGCCGACAGAAAGCCGAAATGCCGCACCGTGGCCAGGCTGGTGAACCACTCCGGGTAGCCGACGATCTGCCGGCCTTCGGTGAGGATGTTCGCCAGGCCACGGGCCACCGACATCATGGTCAGGGTCGCAATGAACGGCGGCAGCTTGGCATAGGTGATCAACCCCCCGGACACCAGCCCGGCGAGCATGCCGGTGGCGATCGAGATCGCAATTGCAAAGCCCAGCGGCACGGCCTGGTCCTGATAAAGCCAGCCGAGCATCATCATCGAGAAGGCCAGTACCGAGCCTACCGACAGGTCGATGCCGCCGATGACGATCACCGCCGTCATGCCAATCGCCAGGATGCCCAGCACCGTGACCTGATCAAGGATGTTCAGGCCATTGCGCAACGAGAAGAAGAATTCGGAACTGAAAGAGAAGACCAGCACCAGCAGCACCAGGCCGATCAGCGGGCCGCCGATATTACTGGGGAGCAGTTTCACCAACCGTGGGCGAGGTGGCGGCTTGAGTTCGGCCGGGTGCTGGACAATAGCTTTGGCGTCCACAGTGTTCTCCTGATTTATTTTTTTTGGAGTGCTTTCAGGCGCTTTGAATATTTATGCGTGCCTGACTGTTAATTCAGATTCCAGTGACACCGTGTCAAAGTCAAGCGCTTAATTTTTCGGGTATGCCTCTAAACCGGCGCTTTTACCCCCGCCAAAGCCACGGGATAGACCCGCCCGTGTGGGATTCTGCCCGTTTGTCCGAGGGGTGTTTCTTCGATTTATTTCATTTTTCCGTGGATCGCTCACTTGACCGCGTCGACGATCAGCGTCTAAATAGAAATATATTGTCACTGTTGAATAAATATTCAAACACAGCTTTCGGCACTTTTATCTCACGTGGTCAGCCCCACAGGAGCCGCTGCATGAATGCCTTCCAGTACGACGCCCACCAGATCCAGGAACAGGCCCGCCTGATTCGCCGGCATGTGATCCGCCTCAACGCCGATTCACCGGCCGGCGGCCACACCGGGGCGGACCTGTCGGAAACCGACATCCTCGCCACCTTGTATTTCCGCATCCTCAATACCGGCCCGGAACGCACCGAAGACCCTGAGCGCGATATCTATATCCAGAGCAAGGGCCACGGGGTGGGTGGGTTGTACTGCTGCCTGGCGCAGGCGGGCTATATCCCTGTCGATTGGTTGTCCACCTATCAGCACTTCAACTCTCATTTGCCCGGCCATCCGGTGCGGCAGAAAACCCCTGGCATCGAGCTCAACACCGGCGCCCTCGGCCACGGCTTGCCGGTGGCGGTAGGGCTGGCGTTGGCGGCGAAGATGTCCGGCAGCAAAAAGCGCATTTATGTGCTGACCGGCGACGGCGAACTGGCCGAAGGCTCCAACTGGGAGGCGGCGATGGCGGCGGCCAAGTACGGCCTGGACAACCTGTTTGTGATCGTCGACAAGAACAAGCTGCAACTGGCCGGCCTCACCGCCGAGATCATGCCACTCGACCCGCTGGACGTGAAATGGGCCGCCTTCGGCTTCACCGTCAGCGAGTGCGACGGCAACGACGTGGGCCAGTTGATCGAGTCCCTGGAAACCATGCAGACCCAAACCGGCGCGCCCCAGGTGCTGATCGCCCACACCATCAAAGGCAAAGGTGTGTCGTTTATCGAAGCCCGCCCCGAATGGCACCACCGCGTGCCCAAGGGCGATGAAATCAATGCAGCACTGGAGGAGTTGAACCATGGCGAGTGAACATTTGGCGAGCGTCATGGTGCAGGCCTTTATTGATGCAGTGGATGCCGGGTTGGATGTGGTGCCCGTGGTCAGCGACTCCACGTCCACAGCCAAGATCGGCCCGTTTGTACAGCGCTTTGCAGAGCGCTTGATCAACGTTGGGATTGCCGAGCAGTCCCTGGTGAGTGTCGCAGCCGGCTTGGCCCTGGGCGGCAAGATTGCGGTCACCTGCAATGCGGCGCCGTTCCTCATCTCTCGCGCCAATGAGCAGATCAAGGTGGACGTCTGCTACAACCAGGCCAACGTGAAAATGTTCGGCCTCAACGCCGGCACCAGCTACGGCCCGTTGGCCAGCACCCATCACAGCCTTGACGATATTTCGGTGATGCGTGGCTTCGGTAACGTGCAGATCTTTGCCCCGGCGGATGCCGCCGAGTGCCGGCAGATCGTCGATTACGCGCTGCGTTACCACGGCCCGGTGTATATCCGCCTCGACGGCAAAGCCTTGCCGGATGTACACGGCGCCGACTACCACTTCCAACCCGGCCAGGTGGACATCCTGCGCCAGGGCGCGGACGTGAGCATCGTGGCCCTGGGCTCGGTGGTGCATGAAGCGGTGGACGCGGCCGCGTTGCTGGCGGAGCAGGGCATCCAGGCCCAGGTGATCAATCTGTCGTCGATCCGGCCGCTGCAGCGCGACGTACTGCTCAGCGCCTTGAGCGGCACCCGTGGGGTGATCAGCGTGGAAGAACACAACATCAACGGCGGCGTCGGCAGCCTGGTCGCCGAAGTGCTGGCCGAAGCCGGGCTGGGCATTGCCCTGATCCGCCTGGGTATCGGCGATGGCGAATACGCCGCTGCCGGCGCCCGCGAACCGACCCGCGCCTTGCATAACATCGACGCGGCTGGGATCGTGGCGGCTGCCACTCGGTTGCGGTGAACCCATGACGAACAACACTCCGCTGATCCTGGCGATAGACGAAGGCACCAGCAACGCCAAGGCGGTGCTGGTCAACGAACTCGGGCAGGTGATCGCGCGCGGTTCGCGACCGCTGAGCGTCAGCCACCCCCAGGCCGGATTCTCTGAACAAGACCCGCTGTTTATCTGGCACAGCACCCTGGCGGCGATTGAAGAATGCCTGGCCCAGGTGGACCGGCCCATTACGGCCGTGGCCATCAGCAACCAGCGTGAATCGGTGGTGGCCTGGGACCGGCAAACCGGCGAGCCGTTATCACCGTGCATCAGTTGGCAATGCCGGCGCTCCACCGCGTTGTGCGCCCAATTACATGCGCAGGGGCATGAGGCGCTCATCCTCGAAAAAACCGGCTTGGCCCTCGACCCGATGTTTTCGGCGGGCAAATTGCGCTGGATTCTCGACAACCTCGACAACGGCCACGCCCGCGCCGCTGCGGGTGAGATTTGCCTGGGCACCGTCGACAGTTGGCTGCTGTGGAAACTCAGCGGCGGCCAGGTGTTTGCCACCGATTATTCCAACGCCGCACGCACGCAACTGTTCAACCTGCACACCTGCGGCTGGGACCCACAATTGTTGGACCTGTTCGCGATCCCCTTGGCCGCGTTGGCGCCGATCCAGCCCAGCGCCGGTTTCTTCGCCGAAACCGTCGCGTTGGGCGGCTTGCCTGCGGGCATCCCGGTGATGTCGATGATCGGCGACTCCCACGCCGCGTTGTACGGGCAGGGCGGCTTTGCACCGGGGTTGGTCAAGGCCACGCTCGGCACCGGCTCATCTTTGATGACGCCCATGAGCGGCCCGATTGCGTCCACTCATGGGCTGTCGACCACCCTGGCGTGGCACGACGGCACCAAACCGACGTTTGGCATGGAAGGCAATATCGTCCACACCGGCGCCGCCGTGCAGTGGGCCTCGCGGCTGGTGGCCGGGGAATCTCTGGACGCGTTGACCGAACAGGCAGCGCAACTGCCGGACAACGGTGGCGTGTACTTTGTGCCGGCGCTGTCGGGGCTGGGCGCACCGCATTGGAAAGCCGATGCGCGTGGGTTGATCTGCGGGCTGACGGAAGCCACCTCGGGCGCGCATATCCTGCGGGCGTCGCTGGAGTCCATCGGTTATCAGATTCGTGATGTGTTTGAAGCGATGCAGCAGGATATCGCCAGCCCCTTGAAGGAACTGTGGGTGGACGGCGGCGCCACGCGCAACCGCTGGCTGATGCAGTTCCTGGCCAACCTGCTGCAACGCCCAGTGGTGCGCAGCCTATCGCCGGAAGTATCGGCGTTGGGCGCTGCGCATTTGGCGGGCAGGGCGTTGGGGATTTGGGCGAGTGATGAAGCGTTGGGGCAGTTGGAGCGCCAGCGCGAGCGCTTTGAACCGCAGGATGATCCGGCGATGGCCGGGCGTTACACCGAATGGAAAAAGGCCCTGGCCCGCACACTTATCTAACGCCATATACAAACCCAATGTGGGAGGGGACTCCCACATTTAGATCAAACCAGCCTTCAAGGCTTCCAGGTTTCTACATCCTTGGCATCCACTGCCCTGGGCAACAGCCCCGCCTTGAAGAACGCATCGGCAATCTTCTGTTGTTCCCCCAACTGCTCCACCGTCACCGGCTGTACCTGATAACTACGGTGCGCATTCGCCGCCTCAACCGTGGCCACGTCCAGATTGCCCCACAGCGGCCCCAGCACCTTCGCCGCGTCCTGCGGATGGGCTTTCACCCACTTGCCGGCCTTTTCCAATTCCCCATACACCACCTTCAAAACCTCGGGATGCGCTTTGGCGTACGGCGTGCCCGTTAGGTAATAGCGCTTGTAGCTGGCCAGCCCCGCGCCATCGGCCAGGGTGCGCGTCGGCAGTTGCCGCTGCACACCGGTGAGGAAGGGCTCCCACGTGACCCAGGCGTCGACTTTGTTGTTTTCGAACGCGGCACGACCGTCGGCGGGCGACAGGTAGGCAGGTTCAATATCCGAGAAGGCCAACCCTGCTTTATTCAGCGCAGCGATGAGCAAATAGTGGGTGCCAGCGGCTTTAGTGACCGCAATTTTCTTGCCCTTCAAATCTGCCAGCTGTTGAATCGGCGAGTCCTTGCGCACCACGATGGCCTGGGCCGATGGCGAGGGCGCCTCCTGGGCAAAGTACGTGAGCTTGGCCTGGGCCGCCTGGGCGAAGATCGGCACCGTGTCGGCCACGTCGGCGCTGATATCCACGTTGCCCACGTTCAGCGCCTCGAGCAGTGGCAGGCCGCTGGGGAACTCGTGCCAGCTCACATCAATGTTGTCAGCCTTGAGGGCTTTCTCCAGGGAGCCTTGGGTTTTCAGCAGGGTGATCAGGGTCGAGGATTTTTGATAGCCGATGCGCAGGGTGTCCTGGGCCGCGGCGCTCACGGCGACGGAGAAGGCCAGCAACCCTAAAGCAGCAGCGAGGGGACGACGTATGGACATGGTGCGCTCGATAGTCAGCGAATTTGTCCAAGCATAAAGTTCTAAAAAACATTCGATAAATAATCTTTCGATCTGAGCTTAGGGCGCTTTTCGCCCATCCCGATGGGCAGGAGATGCCCGCTGCACTGGGCGGTCGCGCTGAACACCGCGGCCCGATCTGCCAGGTAGCGAGCCGGCGGCTGGCCTACGGTCTTGCGGAACATGGTGATGAAGCCGCTGGCGTTTTCATAGCCCAGGTCCAGGGCCACTCGCTGCACACTGTCGCCCGTGGCCAGACGTTGCAACGACAGGATCACATGTAACTGCCGCCGCCAACGGCCAAAACTCAGGCCCAGCTCCTCCAGCAACAGGCGCGTCATGCTGCGTTCACTCATGCCGATACGCACGGCCCATTGGCCGAGGGTGGCTTTGTCCGCAGGGTTGGCCAGCAAGCTGTTGGCCAAGCGACGCAGGCGCGAGTCCTGGGGCATCGGCAGGTGCAGGGCTTCCAGTGGGGCTTGGGCCAGTTCATCCAATAGCGTGTTGATCAACCGTCCCTGGGCGCCGTCGACCTCGTACAACTGGGGGAAGCTGATCGCCTTGGTGATCAACTCATGCAACAGGCCCGACACGCCCAGCGTACAGCATTGCGCGGGCAGGGCGCCTGCGGCATCGGGGTCGATCAGCAGGCAATACACATGGGCTTCGCCATTGCCCCGCGCCGAATGCGACACGCCACCGGGAATCCATAGCGCGCATTGCGGCGGAACGATCCATATCCCGGCCTCGATTTCACAATGAATCACCCCGCGCAGGGTGTACATCAACTGGCCCTTGCGATGGGCGTGCGGGGTGTGCTCCCAGGTGTCCGACGCGCTGCTGGCACCCACGGCCACCACGGCGCGGGGCACCACATCGGCATCCTTGGCCGTGAGCGGGTCGAACAGATCAAGGCGGTGGTGCTTCATGGCGGGGATCGCAGGTTGGCCGGATTGCGAAACAGTCTGGCTATTCTGTGCAATGCCGTCCAGTGGTTTGAGCCTTATATTGAGATCCACTCTCATTAAGGAGCTTTGCCATGCGACTCGACAGTACAACGTTCCCTGTGGTCAAAATCGTCTTCGATGCCCCGAACCAAGGCGGGCCGGAGGACGCCTTCCGGGTCTTTGAAGACCTGTTGGCACGGCAGCAATCCTTCCTGCTGCTGCACGAAAAAGCCGTGGACGAAAACGACTACGAACATTCCCATGAACAGCGCAAGCAAGCCTCGATCTGGATGAAGAAGCACCGACAGGCGCTGCGCACGTTCGTCAAAGGCATGATCCAGGTCGAACCCAGCGCTGCCAAACGCCTGGCACTCAAACCGTTTGCGCTGATGTTCGGCAAGGCCTGGGGCTATCCGTTGCTGGTGGTGGAGTCCAAGGACCAGGCCTGGGCGCTGGCGCGGGATGTGCTGGATGAGCGGGTGTCGGATGTGGCGCATTTTTGAAGGCGCGCAACACCTATCTGTGGCGAGGAGGCAGGCCTTTCTCGCCGGTCGGCGAGCGTACTTTGACTGACGAGCGATCCCTACCCGGTAATGACCTATGCGCACGTTATGGATGCGGTATGTGGCCCTGCTGAGAAGTAGAGATTATGTGGGGCTTGCGCGCGCATTGAAGTATCCTTCGCGCCCCGCTAACAACTGATCCAAACCACGATGACCGGACAAGACATGCAGGCGCTGCTGGAGTCGATCCTCGACGAAGTGCGCCCACTGATCGGCCGCGGCAAAGTCGCCGACTACATTCCCGCGCTGGCCGATGTACCGGCCAACCAACTGGGCATCGCGGTATACGGCAACGACGGCTCGGCCTACCGCGCCGGTGACGCCGATACGCTGTTCTCGGTGCAAAGCATTTCCAAGGTGTTCAGCCTGGTGCAAGCCATCGACCACGGCGGTGAAACCATCTGGGAGCGCTTGGGGCACGAGCCTTCGGGGCAACCGTTCAACTCGCTGGTGCAGCTGGAATTTGAACGCGGCCGCCCGCGTAATCCGTTCATCAATGCCGGCGCACTGGTGATTTGCGACATCAACCAGTCGCGCTTCGCCGTGCCGATCTTGTCGATGCGCGACTTTGTACGGCGCCTGTCGGGCAACCCGCAGATCCTGGTCAATAGCGTCGTCGCCGACTCCGAAGCCCAGCACGGTGCGCGCAATGCGGCCATGGCCTATCTGATGAAGTCCTTCGGCAATTTCCATAACGACGTGGACGCGGTGCTGCACAGCTACTTCAACTACTGCGCCTTGCAGATGAGCTGCCTGGACCTGGCCAAAGCCTTCAGCTTCCTGGCCAACGAGGGCACCAGCGCCCACAGCGGCGAACAGATCCTCACCGCGCGCCAGACCAAGCAAGTCAACTCGATCATGGCCACCAGCGGGCTGTATGACGAGGCGGGCAATTTTGCCTATCGCGTGGGCTTGCCCGGCAAGAGCGGTGTGGGCGGCGGCATTGTCGCGGTGGTGCCGGGGCAATTTACCGTGTGCGTGTGGTCGCCTGAGTTGAACGCGGCGGGGAATTCGCTGGCGGGGATCAAGGCGTTGGAGTTGTTGAGTGAGCGGATTGGGTGGTCGGTGTTTTGAGCTCGTTCCCACGCGCGTGGGAACGATGATCTGGGTGTCATGCCGCTGGATGGGCGTCATCCAATGCTTTGTCTACCAACAGTTGCACACCTTCCAGCATTCGGCAGATACCCAACGCCACATTGCGTTGCGCACCGTCGATTTCAAAGGCCAGGTGAGTGGCGATGTCGGTGATGGAGGATAGATCCTGGGAGGCGTTGACCAGCAGGGTTTCGGTGCCCAGGCCGGGGCGCACGGTGAAGAGTTTATCTGGGGGATTTGGGCTGTCTTTAATCATGGTGGAACTCCTTTGTAAATGGGGCTGCCACGATTCGCGGTCAATCGAAGAGGGTGGCAGCTGTACGCGGGTTGACCGACCGGCCCAAAGAACAAAACCGGCATACCCGAAGGTATCCCGCGTACAGCTGCCGCGACACGATACATCAGACGTAAAAAAACGCCTAAGCTCGGTGTTGGCGCAGTTGCTCTTTGAAGTCAGACGGTCAAATCCGGTCGCTGAATTGGCAGCGACGGCGCAGAGGTTAGTCAGCCGCGTTCCGAGCGACAACCTGAAACAGTCGTGGGAAAACTCTGAGAGTCTGGGGCGAAGTGCTATCCCTGTGGGAGGGGCTTGCCCCTGATAGCAGTGTGTCAGCCAAGATGCATCAACTGACACGGCCTCATCGGGCATGAGTATCTACACAACTCTTAAAGGCTTATACATAACTTTGTGGTGAGCGGGCTTGCCCCGCGCTGGGTTGCGAAGCAGCCCCAATCCAGGCACCGCGTTTTTTCAGTCATAACCCATTGGCCGGTTTTGGGGCCGCTTCGCAGCCCAGCGCGGGGCAAGCCCGCTCACCACAAAAGCCCCCTCCCACATTTGGATCTTCATTGGTTTGTAATCGCTACCCACCCCAAACAAAAAATGCGCCCCTGAGGGCGCATTTTTTTGTTCGGTCAGCTATCGCCTATCAGGCAATCGCATCCCAGGCTCGATCACCGTGCTCGTCCTTGATCCGAGTCGGCAAGCCCATCACGTCCAGCGCTTTCAGGAACGGCTCAGCCGGCAGTTCCTCGACGTTGGCCATGTGTTTCACGTCCCACTCGCCACGGGCTACCAGCAGCGCGGCGGCTACCGGTGGAACGCCTGCGGTGTAGGAGATGCCCTGGCTGTCGGTCTCGGCAAAGGCTTCTTCGTGGCAGGCCACGTTGTAGATGAACAACTCGCGCGGCTGGCCGTCCTTGGTGCCTTTGACCAGGTCGCCGATGCAGGTCTTGCCGGTGTAGCCCGGGGCGAGCGAAGACGGGTCGGGCAGTACGGCCTTGACCACTTTCAACGGCACCACTTCCAGGCCTTCGGCAGTCTTGACCGGCTTCTCGGAGAGCAGGCCGAGGTTTTTCAGTACGGTGAACACGTTGATGTAGTGTTCGCCGAAGCTCATCCAGAACCGCACGTTGGGCACGTCGAGGTTTTTCGACAGCGAGTGCACTTCATCGTGACCGGTGAGGTAGAGGTTCTGCGAACCGACTACCGGCAGGTCGTCGGTGCGTTTGACTTCGAACATGGTGTTGCTGGTCCACTGGCTGTTCTGCCAGCTCCACACCTGCCCGGTGAATTCGCGGAAGTTGATTTCCGGATCGAAATTGGTGGCGAAGTATTTGCCATGTGAGCCGGCATTGACGTCGAGAATGTCGATCGAATCAATGCGGTCGAAATGCTGTTGCTGCGCCAGCGCGGCATACGCGTTGACGACACCTGGGTCAAAGCCCACGCCAAGAATGGCGGTGATGTTTTTCTCTTTGCACTCTTGCAGGTGGTTCCACTCGTAGTTGCCATACCACGGCGGGGTCTCGCAGACCTTGCCCGGCTCTTCGTGGATAGCGGTGTCGAGGTACGCAACGCCCGTGTCGATGCAGGCACGCAGGACCGACATGTTGAGGAACGCGGAACCCACGTTGATGACGATCTGCGATTCGGTCTCGCGGATCAGGGCCTTGGTCGCTTCCACGTCCAGGGCGTTCAGCGCGAAGGCTTGGATGTCGGCGGGTACTTTGAGGCTACCCTTGGCCTTGACGCTGTCGATGATGGCCTGGCATTTGGAGATGTTGCGCGACGCGATAGCAATACGACCGAGTTCGTCGTTGTGCTGCGCGCACTTGTGGGCCACCACCTTGGCGACACCTCCTGCACCAATGATAAGAACGTTCTTTTTCAATTGCTTTCTTTCTCCTATATCCGCCAGCTTACGAAAGGCTGGACAGGTAGTCGTCGTAACCAAATTCACGAACCACTTCGACTGTACCGTCGAGTTGTTTCACTACGATGGACGGCATTTTCAGGCCGTTGAACCAATTTTTCTTGACCATGGTGTAGCCTGCGGTGTCGATGAACGACAGCCGATCGCCGATGGCCAGCGGACGATCAAATTGATACTCGCCGAAGATATCCCCGGCCAGGCAGGATTTGCCGCACACCATGACGGTGTGTTCCCCGTCGCTCGGTGCCAGCTTGGCGTTGAGGCGGTAGATCAGCAGGTCCAGCAGGTGAGCTTCGATGGAGCTGTCCACGACGGCGAGGTTTTTGCCGTTGTAGAGGGTGTCGAGCACGGTCACTTCCAGGGAGGCGCTGTTGGTGATCGCTGCTTCGCCGGGTTCCAGGTAGACCTGCACGTCATACTTCTGCGAGAACGCCTTGAGGCGCTGGCAGAAGGCGTCGATGGCATAGCCTTCACCGGTGAAGTGGATGCCGCCGCCGAGGCTGACCCAGTTGACCTTGTGCAGCAGCGCGCCGAAGCGTTCTTCGATGGTGTTCAGCATCTGGTCGAACAGGTTGAAGTCGCCGTTCTCGCAGTTGTTGTGGAACATGAAGCCGGAGATTTGCTCGATCACGCCTTCGATCTTCACCGGGTCCCATTCGCCCAGGCGGCTGAACGGACGCGCCGGGTCGGCCAGCAGGTAGTCGGAGCTGCTTACCTGCGGGTTCACACGCAGGCCACGGGTCTTGCCTTCGCAGCGTTCGGCAAAGCGCTGCAGTTGGCTGATGGAGTTGAAGATGATCTTGTCGCAGTTATCCAGCATCTCTTCGATTTCATCGTCGGCCCAGGCCACGCTGTAGGCGTGCGCCTCACCTTCGAACTTCTGGCGACCGAGCTTCAACTCATACAGCGACGACGAGGTGGTGCCGTCCATGTATTCCTGCATCAGGTCGAACACCGACCAGGTAGCAAAGCACTTGAGCGCCAGCAGGGCCTTGGCGCCGGACTGCTCGCGCACGTAAGCAATCTTCTGCATGTTGACCAGAAGCTTCTGTTTATCGATGAGGTAGTACGGCGTTTTGATCATTTTTGAGAGCCTGCGGCGATGCCTGCCAAAAAAGGACACGCATTGTGCCCGCACTTGGTCAGGATCGAAAGGTTAGTGAGCGGATTTTGCTGCGCCGCTATTATTCTGGCCTGCCAAGATGACAAACCTGCCTTGTGATGAGCCGTTCAGCCTGCTCAGCGCAACGCTATCCCTGGGCCTCACGCCACACGGTTGCGCCCGCCGGCCTTGGCCTCATAGAGCTGCTGGTCCGCACGGTTCAACAGGGCGCGAGTGTCGCGGTCCGTCGGCTCGGCAATCCCCACGCCGATGCTCACGGTGATATGCCCGACTGACTCAAACTGCGCTTGGGCAATGGCCGCGCGGATCTTCTCGGCCACCACATCCGGGCTATCCGGGGCTTCGACTTCCGGTAGCAGCACGGCAAACTCTTCACCGCCGTAGCGTGCGACAAAGTCGGTGACGCGTGTGGTGCTTTGGATCAATTGCGCCAGTTGGCGCAGCACGTCATCGCCCACCGCGTGGCCGTGGGTGTCGTTGACCTGCTTGAAGTAATCGGCGTCGATCAACAGCAGGGCAAAGGTGCGGCCGCTGCGCTGGAACAGCAGGCTGTTTTCCGCGAGTTTTTCGTCGAAGCGGCGGCGGTTGTAGACGCCGGTCAGCGCGTCGTGGGTGGCGAGGTTGAGCAGTTCGGCATTGGCCTGGGTAAGGTCGGCGGTGCGTTGGGCGACAGTGGCTTCCAGGGAGGCGTTGGCGTCCTGCAACTGGCGTTCCTTGGCCAACAGCGATTGGGTCATGCCGGTGAGCGAGCGGCCCAGTTGGGCGATTTCCAGCACGGAGTGTTCCTGGGGGAACACCGCGCCGGGCTGATGCGCCTGGACCTGCTTGGCGGATTTGGCCAGCTGTTCGATAGGGCGGCTGAGGGAGGAGGCCAAGTAATACGCCGCGACCACGAACGCAACGGCGGCGAGCACGCCAAGTATCAACAGTTTGTAGAGCAGGGTGCGCGCCGGTTGCAGGGCTACCTCCAGGGGTTGGCGCACCATGATGTACCAGGTCATTTTTGCGTTGGAGGGGCTTGGCACCGCGACCGAAGCGGTTACAAACCCGTTGGCGGTGGACCAGCCGGAAGGTGTGAGCAGCCGGTCCTTGGGCATCTGCTCGCCGGCCAGCACTTCGGGATACAGCACCTTGCCGTCGAAGTCGACGATCAGCGCCTCGACATCGGGGATGGCGTCCTTTTGCATCACGGCGGAATCGACGATCTGCGTGACCCAGCGCCAGTGAGCGTGGGCCCCCAGCACGCCAATGGTCTCGCCCTTGGCGTTGCGGATCGGCTCAGCGAAATCGATAAAGCGCAACGGCTCGCCATTGGCGGTACCCGGCAGCAACTTGGCCAGCAGCACCGCCTCATGGGGGTCGCCGGTGTACTCGCCGCGCAGGCCGGCCTGGAACCAGGGGCGCTGGCTGACCGATTGGTTCACCAAGAGCCCATTCACCGCCTGGCGCACACGGCCGTCGGCATCGGCGATGCCCATCCACGCATACTCGGCGCGAGACTGGGTGCGCAGTTCCATCAGCGTGAGGATGTCCGGCTGGTCGAGGTCGCCTTTGCGAAACAACGGCGCTTTGCTGAGCAGCGACACTTCCAACTGGCGCTCGCGCAGTTGCACGGCCAGCAGTGCAGCGGTGGAGCGTGCAGTGCTCAACAGCACATTGCCACTGGCCTGCCTCATCTGCCCGGTGGCGATATGCCCCACATAAAAGCCCACGCTCAACAAGGTGAGCAGCGATAAACCGGCAAACCATAAGGTCAGGTGACTGCGCAGGCTGGCTTTGATCATGGGTGCTCATTTGAATGTGTTGTTTGCGAGCATAGTACGCGTAATGAATGGATGCTGTATCCGCCAAAGGGTGAGGACGCAGGGCTGGGCCGAGACCAAGCCCTTTCCCGGATATATAAGTGGCGTCAAATCAGAGGTATTTGAGCCAGGCCAGATCCCGCCGACGCGCTTTCAGCCCGGCAAACCAACGAACCGGCAGGTACAGCGCCAGGGGCAGCAACAGGGCCGCCAGCCATACGGCACCGATGCTGTCGAAGCCAAAGTAGTTGCCATGATTGAGGCCGAACAACGCAACACAGGCTACATACAGCACTTTCAACACGTACAGGTGCAGCAGGTAGAAGAACATCGGCGCTGCACCAAACACGGCCAATACCCCGATCCAACGTTTGTGCCCCGCGCGTTCAAACGCCAACAGCAGCAACACGCCAATGCCCAGGGTCAACGCGAGGAACAACAGCGAAGGCGGGTACTTGGTCACGTTGAAAAAACTCATCAACGTCTGCACGCTGCTGTCATAGGTCTGCCAAGGCTTCTCGCCATAGCCATTGATTGCACGCAACACCACAAACCCCACCAACGCACCTGCACCGGCCAGCAACAGATAGCGCTGGCGGACGGCAGGGACGGTGGCATTGGCAAACCACGGGCCGATGCCGTAGCCCAGGGCAATCACGCCGATCCACGGCAGCACCGGGTAGGTGGTGCGCAGGCGCAGGGTGTCGGACACTTCGATCCAACTGCGTTCATGCAGGATCGTCCATGGAATATGCAGTGCCGAGCCGGGGGCGAAGTGCAGCCCATCCAGCAGGTTGTGCCCGCCGATGATCACCAGCGCCAGCGCAATCAACAGTGGGCGCGGCAACCAGACCAGCGCGGCCAGGGCGATCATGCTCACACCAATCGCCCAGATCACTTGCATGTAGATCACGCTGGGCGGCAGTTGGAAGGTCCAGGCGAAGTTGACCAGGGTGAACTCCAGCACCACCAGGAACAGCCCGCGCTTGAACAGGAACGCCGATACATCGCGGCGGCCCTGATATTTCTGGCCGTACAAAAAGGCTGACAGCCCAGTGAGCAACACAAATACCGGCGCACATAAGTGGGCGAGGGTGCGGCTGATAAACAGCGCGGGCTCAGTGCTGTCGATGCTCATCGGGTCGCCGACCTGGCGGTGCAGCAGGAAGGTTTCGCGCACGTGATCGAGCAGCATGAACAGGATCACCAGGCCGCGCAGGGCGTCGATGGAGAGCAGGCGTTGGCGTAGCGGAACAGCGTCAGTCATGGGCAGGGATCGCAGGGCGGGACGGGAAGGGGGTGTTATCGTATAACATTATTCGTGGTGTTGCCGTCAATTGAGTTCTGCCAGGTCAAGATTCTGATACCGTCAGCGAATTCGCTGTCAGAGGCCTTCAGCATGAGCACGCCCCAATCCGTCATCGACTTCTGGAAAAACGCCGGCCCCCAGCGCTGGTTCGCCAAGGACGATGCCTTCGATACAACCTTTCGCGACACCTTCCACACCACCCACCTGCAAGCCGCCCGACTTGAGTTGGACAGCTGGCAGGCATCTGCCGAAGGTGCGTTGGCCCTGCTGATCCTGCTCGACCAATACCCGCGTAACGCCTTTCGCGGCACCGCGCACATGTTTGCCACCGACCCGTTGGCACGCTTGTACGCCCATCGCATGGTGGATGCCGGTTTGGATCAACGGATCGAACCCGCCTTGCGTGCGTTCTGTTATTTGCCGTTCGAGCATTCGGAAGAACCTGCCGACCAGCAGCGTTCCCTTGCACTTAACCAACACCTGGACCCGAACACCTACCACTGGGCCAAGGAGCACGCCGCGATTATCGAGCGGTTTGGGCGGTTTCCCCACCGTAATGCAGTGCTGGCCAGGACCACCACTGATCAAGAGCACGCCTTCCTGAAGGCCGGTGGTTTTGCTGGCTAGGCATCCGCTTCGGCCAGTGCCTCACGGGCGACTGGCGCACGGAAACGCCGCAAGCCCTTGAGGTCGATGGCCCAGCGCAAGGCTTCGGTCGCCGACGGGCGCGGGCCATTTCTGATCGCGTTGTCATCGCCGGCCAGCGACGCGAGGTAGCCTTGGGCGCCGTTGCGTTCGGTCCAATACTGGGTATGGCTGAACCAAGATCGCGCAAGCCAGCCTTTGTACTTGCCCACGCTCACCGGCAAGTCCAGCACGCCGGCGCCCATCACCGGCGCGACCGGGCCACCCACGATGTCGCCAAACACGCCAAAGGGCGCGGGGAAGTAGAGGTTGGTCCAGCGCGTCACCGCAAACGCCGCCGCGTGGTGCAGGTAGTACGGGGTGAACGGCCGCTCGCCGAGTATCACCGGTTGGCGTGCGTTGTAGCCGTAGCCTTTGTCATCTTCAGTGGGCGGGCAGGCGGGGGCTTCGCGGCGTTGCATGCGTTGCTTGAAATCACTGACGCTGCGGCCCAGCAACAGACTGGCGTGGGCCATCGGGCTGCCGACGGTCACCAGGTCAGTAATGCGCCACGGGTTGCCGAGGCCACGTTGCTCGATAAACGCCGCGGTTTGTTGCTCACGAAAACCGAAGGTGCTCCCCAAGCTGCCATCAAGGGCCGTGCCTGCCTTGAACAGAGCGTCCTTGATCACCGGTTGCAGCGGTTCATGCCGGGCATAACGCTTGACCAGTGCCTGGTTGCCGGGGATCACCTCGGTCAGTTGATCGTGATAGTCATGCCACAGGTAGCCGACGATATCGTAGGCAATCACGCTGCCCAGGCTATGCCCGACTACGATGATGCGGTCGTAGTCACCCTTGTTGTGCAGTGCGCGCAGCAAGTCCACGCCATCGGCGCGGATCTGTTCGCGCACCATCACGTTCTGTGGGTTGGGGCTCAGGTAGCGCGCGGCGTCGCCCAGGTAGGACAACGCCGAATAGCGCAGCCCCAGGCCAATGGCGCCGAGCAGCAAGGGGACGAACGCAAAGGGGTTGCCGTCGTGCCCGAATGGGCCCCAGGCCGTGGCCAGGGTGCCGGTGGCGATCAGCAGCAGGAGCACCAATGTGGTCCAGCGCGTGGTGCGCCAGAACGGCACGATGGCGTCGGGAATATCACGGCGCGGGCGCTTGAAGCTATCCCAGAGCCAGCCCAGCAAATGGCCGAATTTGGTGCCCTGCATCTTATGGGCCCAGTAGTATTCGTAGAAATCGGTGGTGGTGCGGCCCGATGACTTCAACACGCGCAGGTCGAAATTGCGCGACAGGCGATCCGGCTTGCTCCAGTAGAAGGGTTTGCCGTCGGGCGTGTCCGCCGGGATCATCGCGTCCACGAAGCTGTGCAGGGTGTCCATCGGGCGCTGTTCGCCGATGCCGTGGATAACCACAACCGCTTGTTTCATGGGCAGATCATTCCTTGAGTACACACATGGCAGGGCGATTTGGCAGCGTAGCTAATTGCCATAATATTGCCATTGCCGACGCTATTCCCGCCAGGAATGCCCCCATAAAAACCCGGCATTGTCTTTATTTGCGCGGATCTCGTAGCGTGAAGGCTCATCCACGGAGATTGCCCATGAGCCAGAGCCCGTTGCGCCTGTACGTCGATTCGCTGTTCACCAGCCCTTACGCCATGTCGGTGTTCGTCACCCTGCGGGAAAAAGGCCTGGCCTTCGATCTCATCACCCTGGACCTGGATGCCGCTCAAAACCAGGCGGCTGACTTCGTTCGGCTGTCTGTGACGCAACGCGTCCCGACCCTCGTGGCAGGCGACTTTGCGCTGTCGGAGTCCTCGGCGATCACCGAGTACCTGGAAGAGGTGTACCCCGAGACAGCGGTGTACCCGGCCGATTCAAGGCTGCGGGCGAGGGCGCGGCAGGTGCAGGCGTGGTTGCGCAGTGATTTATTGCCGATTCGCGAAGAGCGTTCCACCCGGGTGGTGTTCTATGGGCAGCAGATGCCGCCACTGTCGAGCATCGCTGAAGCCGCGGCAAGCAGGTTGATCAGTGCAGCACAGGCGCTGCTGGCGGGTAACCCGACAAACCTGTTCGGTGAGTGGTCGATTGCTGACCTGGACCTGGCCATCATGCTCAATCGCCTGATCCTCAACGGCGACCACGTGCCCGCCGAGTTGGTGGCCTATGCACAACACCAATGGCAGCGGCCGTCGGTGCAGGAATGGGTCAACCAGCCACGCCCTGCACTGTAGCGATTTCAGCCAGTTGCACCACGCGCCGGTCCAGGTCTTCCCAATCTGCCATTCCCAGCACCCGCGTGGTGTTCAAGCCGCGCAGGTACCCGCGCAATTGCTGGGCACTGGCCTGGGCCTGGGCGGCGGTTGCCGCGGTGTCCTGCAGCACCTTTTCATAGTCGACCAGGTAATCGGCGACCCGCTCGCGAAACTCCGGTAGTACGGCTTCGCGGATGCGGTCGAAGGTTTTCTGGTGGGGCTTCATGGCGGGGTCCTTATAGATTTTATGGGGGCACTATCGCTTCAGATAATAGTCACCATCACGCAACGCAAGTTCTGTTTTTGCGGGGAAAGCGCAAAATTGCTCCATCGAGACGCTGTTCAAGGAAATGCGTGATGAGGACGATGATTCAGCTTGGTTTAATGATTCTGATGCTCGGCAGTGTGCTGGTGGACAACGCGGCAGTGGCAGGCGATCTGCGTACAAGCCATTTGATACCTATCGCTGCTAGCGTAGACTCCCTCCAGCCCGCGCAGTCAGTGGGTGTGTTGTTGAGCGACACGACCCGCGACAACCTCAGCTACCTTGAACGCTACCACGACATGGCCTTGAATGGCGCCAAGGATGCCCTCGATGGGCGTATCCGCGAGGCGTTCGTCAATAGCTCCGATCCGGAACTGGCCATTGATTGGTTGATGAGTTCGCTGCAAGGCACCTTTTCGTCGGTCACCGTCTACGACAACCTGGATGCCCTGCTGCAGGCTCACCCCGATGTGGTGGTGATGCTCGACACGCATAACCAACTGCTGACCCCGCGTAACGATCAGGTCGAGGCGCGCTTCATTGCGCGGTTCTATGACGCTGACCTGCAATACATCGCCAAGGCCGAAGGCTCGGTGCACAAGCAGGTCCCGTCGGTGTGGGTACGTGAAAAGGCCGCGCCGCAAATTGCCGCGCAGATCGAGCAGCAGCGGGATGTGCAGCTCGATGCCTTGAAGCAGTTTGATGCGTCGCTCAAGGCGCTGGTACGCGCCAGTTAATGTGAACGTTTACTTTTACAGTCAGGATTTTTCATGCGCTCTTTTTTTGTACCGGTTACGGCTCTGTTGCTGGCCGGCTGTGTCTCTGCCCCAAACACGCCAACCTTGACCCTGCAAACCAGCAAAGGCCCTGAGGCCTATCTGCAATGCGTCTTGCCCAAGCTGGAAAAACACGGGATCACCTCGACGGTGACCCAGAACTCGCGCCACGCCCGTGTGGTGCTGACCAGCAAGATCGCCGCCGACGACGTGCTGGAGGCCTACAAAGCAGGAGAGGGCGGTAAGGTGTTCCTGTATGAGCGCAAACCGCTGGCGTCGGCTTTAACGCCGTCGCGGTTGGAACTGGCTGCCAAGGAATGCGAATAACTTCAGGCAACCTGTGGTGAGCAGGCTTGCCCTGCGCTGGGCTGCGAAGCAGCCCCCTCCCACATGTTGGTGTGCACTGCGCCTAAGGTCTGGCTTCGTTACTGAAGCTGTTGACGGTCTTGATCAACCCTAGAGCCGCCAACGCCACCAACTCACCGCCTTTCTCCACCGTCGCCAACGCCGGGTCCGAGCCCATCCGTCCATCGGGGAAGCGTGTGCGGAAGTCCACGGCTTCGCGGATCGGCCCGGTATTGGCGATCTGCGGCGAATAGTCCGCCGACTTGATCGAGTCCGGGTACGCCCACTGTGTCACTGCAATTTCCGACGGCGTGGCATGGCTGCCGTGGCCCACCGGGAATTGGCGGTGAGCCAGGTCGCTGACGCCTTCCAGGTCCCACCAGTTCACCAGCTTCAGGGCGAAGCCGGCGGGGCGGCGGGCGAAGCTGGCTTCGGCGTACAGCTCGGAAAATGCCGCTTCAATGGTCGCGATATTGCCGCCGTGGCCATTGAGGAACAGGATCTTGTCGAAGCCATGCCCGGCCAGCGAGCGCACCCAGTCACCAATCGCGGCGATAAAGGTGGAGGGGCGCAGGGAGATCGTACCGGGAAAACCCAGGTGATGTTGCGCCATGCCGATATTGAAGGTCGGGCCGATCAGGATGTCGGCGTTCTTTTGCGCTTCAACGGCGATGATTTCCGGGCACATCCAATCGGTGCCCAGCAGGCCGGTCGGGCCGTGCTGCTCGTTGGAGCCGATGGGGATCACCACCGTGCGACTGCGCTCCAGGAACTGCCCGATCTCGATCCAGGTCGATTGATGTAGAAGCATGCGAAGCTCTCTTTTATCTGTGGGGACAGGCTAACCGCCACGGATTGTACGACTACTCGCCACCTGTTGGGGCTTGCAATTGAGGTACGTCGAGGACTTCAACCAGCGCTGGTCGGGATACCACGAAAACATGAACTGCCCATCCTTGAGCTTATCCACCACCTGACGCGCCACCTGCGGGCGCACGGCCGGGCAACCCTGGCTGCGGCCGATACGGCCTTCGCGCTTGCTCCACAGCGGGCTCACATAGTCGGCGGCGTGAATCACAATGGCGCGGTCGCGGGCCAGGTCATTGAAACCCGGCTCCAGGCCGTCCATGCGCAGCGAGTAACCGTGGGTGCCCAGGTAACTTTCCTGGGTGCGGAACAGGCCCAGGCTGGATTGGTGGCTGCCTTCGGTGTTGGAGAACTGGGTGGCGAAGTTTTCCCCGGATTTGGCGCCGTGGGCCACCAGGTCGCGCAGCACCAGGGTTTTCTTGCGCAGGTCGAAGATCCACAACCGACGGGCGGTCGACGGTTGGGAGTAGTCAATGACGGCCAGGCGTTCTGAGCGTTCCTCGCCATTGCTGACCGCGCACTGCATCGCGCTCAGGGCGCTTTTGAGCACGGTGGGATTGAGTTCTGGAGCCGAGCGCGCCAGGCTGCTATACAAGGAAGGAGGGTTGCCGTTGGCGGCGAGCGCACAATTGCTCAACATAGCCAGGCTTGCGGTGATCAGGCCCAAGGCGGTCATGCCCAGGCGGTACATAAAAGTCAGCATCTACAGTACATCTCCCCCACTGTGGATTGGAGCCAAGCCATTGTTCAAAAAACACGCATGTTACTTGAGCATTTGCCTGCTCGTTGCACCATTGGTCGCCACAGCCGACACGCTGCCGGTGGAGCCGTTGCCGGTCACGACCCCCGCGCCGGTAGACCTGGCGCCGGTGCAACAGGCCCTGGCGCAGTTGCCCAGCGTCTGCCCCGGCCTCGTGCCGCAGATCGACGCGCCAGCCCTGGCGCGCCTGCAAGCGTTCTATCAGCAACAAGGCGATGCGCCGTTATGGTCGGACGAGACGCGTCGCCAGGCACTCCAAACGCAGTTGCTGATGCTTGCCGACGATGGCCTGGATCCCACCCACTATAGTCTGCCCGCGCCACACGCCACGCAAAACGTGCTGTGCAGCGATATCGACAGCAGCCGGCACTACCTGCAAGCCCTGCAGGATTTGCACTTCGGGCGCTTGCAGCAATCGCGTTTCGAACCGTTGTGGCATTCCCAGCCGCCCACCCGCGACCCCAACACTGAAGTGCTGGCCTTTGCCGCCGTCGGCCTGAGCGACATGGCGCAGGCGTTCGATCAGGCGCGCCCCAGTGCGGATTTGTACCGCAGCCTGCGCAACGCCTATTCCACCGTGCGCCAGCAGCCGTTGCCGCACTGGGACCCGGTCGGCAGCGGCCCGCTGTTGCGTCCCGGCATGGAAGACCCGCGTGTTCCAGAGTTGGCGCGGCGTCTCTATAGCGGCGGCTACCTTCCCAGTGAACCCAAGGGTGCCGGCCAGCAATACCGTCCCGAACTGGTCACGGCGGTAAAGGCCTTCCAGCTCAGCCACTCTTTGCAATCGGACGGTGTGATCGGCGCCGGCACCGTGGCCGAACTCAATATCAGCCCGGCGATGCGCCGCGAACAACTGCGCATCAACCTCGAACGTTTCCGCTGGCTGGCCCAGGACCTGGAGCCCGAAGGCGTACTGGTCAACGTCGCCGCTGCGCAACTGAGTGTGTACCAGAGCGGCATCCCGGTGTGGCAGACCCGCCTGCAAGTGGGCCGCGCCGAACGCCAGACGCCGCTGCTCAAGTCACGCATCACCCGGCTGACGCTCAACCCCACCTGGACTATCCCGCCGACCATCATGCGCGAGGACAAACTCCCGGCCATTCGCCTGAACCCCGAATACCTACGCCAGCAAAACCTGCAAGTGCTCGACGCCGAAGGCCACCCGCTGGCGCCCGAGCAGATCGACTGGGCGCGCCCCGGCAATATACTGCTGCGCCAGGAAGCCGGCCCGCGCAACCCGCTGGGCAAGATCGTGATGCGCTTCCCCAACCCGTACTCGGTGTACCTGCACGACACCCCGAGCCAGCCGCTGTTCACCAAAGGCCCACGTGCGTTCAGCTCGGGTTGCGTGCGGGTAGAGCAACCGTTGCTGCTGCGCGACCTGCTGGTGAACCCGGCCGAACGCGCGCGCACCGATGAACTGCTGGCCACCGGCGTGACCCATGAATTCCGCCTGGCGACGCCGGTGCCGGTGTTGCTCGGCTACTGGACGGTCGAAGTCGACCGCCAGGGTGGGTTGGTGTACGCGCCGGATATTTACGCGCGGGACCTGGTGTTGATGAAGGCAATGGGCAGCGTGCTCTAGTCCCAGGTCATTGGGTTATTTGTGGTGAGCGGGCTTGCCCCGCGCTGGGTTGCGCAGCAGATCCAAAACCTGCCACGACCCCAGATTTTTGTGCCGTTTCAGGGGACCAGATGCGATCGAACAGTGGCGCCAGCGCTACCTGATGACTGATGCCAATCACCGTGCAGGCCGGCAGCTGTTCGCGCAGCAGTACCAATAGGGCATGCGCACTTGCCTCGTCCAACTGGTTGGTGGCCTCGTCCAAGTACAACGTATCCGGTGCATACAGCAGCGCCCGCGCCACGGCGATGCGCTGCTGCTCGCCGCCGGACAGTTCCCGCGCCCATTCGCACTGTTCGTCCAGACGCTGCACCAGCCCCGGCAAACCCACCTGCAGCAGCACCGCCACCAACCGCACGCCACTCGGCACTTCAACTGCTGGGTAAGCCAGCAACTGACGCAGCGGCATGCTCGGCAGATAAGGCTTTTGCGGCAGTAGCAAACTGCGCCCCGGTGGCAATTGCCAGCCACCCCGGCAATACGGCCAGATGCCCTGCAAGGTGCGCAGCAATGTGGACTTGCCGATCCCGCTGCGTCCGGCAATCAACAGCCACTCGCCCTGGGTCACTTGCACCGACACATCGCCCAGCAACAGGCCCGCGTCCGGGCGCAGTACATCCAGGCCGCTGACACACAGGCAATCGCCAATCACCGGCGCTTTGGCCTGGCAGCGGCTCGCGGCGATGGCCTGTTCGAACTGGCCCAGCCGCTCCACCGCCGAACTCCAGCGCATCAACTTCGGGTAGAGCTTGATAAACCAACTAAGGGATTCTCGCACCGCGCCGAACGCACTGCGGATCTGCATCAGGCCGCCCAACGTAATGGTCTTGGCCAGAAACGCGGGCAGGGCGGCAAACACCGGAATGATCAGGCTCACCCGCTCATAGCTGACGGTAAAGAGGCTGAGGTTGCGCTCGCGGCCCATCAACTGGCGCCAGTTATGCGCAATCGCCTGGAACCGCTTGGCCAGGTGCGCGCGCTCCACGGCCTCGCCTCGGTACAGGGCGATCTGTTCGGCATGCTCGCGCTTGCGCAACAGGCTGGCGCGAAAGTCGGCCTCGTAATGCTGGCGGTCCACATTCAAGCGGTGCAACGGGCGGCCCACCCAATGGGTGATCAAACTGCCGGTCAGGGTGTACAGCAGCACAATCCACACCAGGTAGCCCGACAGCGTGATGCTGTACTCGCCGACGCTGAAGGTTTGCACCCCGGACAGTTGCCAGAGAATGCTCATGAACGCGCCAACCTGGGCCATGTTGATGATGAACGAGGCCACCAGTTCCACGCTCAGGTCGGCGACGATGTCCACGTCCTCGCTGATGCGCTGGTCCGGGTTGTCCGGCTCGCCGTTCAGGCCCAGGCGATAGAAAGCCTGGTCCGCCAGCCACGCGTGGGTGAACTGCTCGGTCATGGCCTGGCGCCAACGCAGCACCAGGGCTTTGCGTACCCAGTCCAGGGCGACGACGATCAGCACGTAGGCGCCCAGGTAAATCACATAGCGGCCCATCAGTGCGTACAGCGCAGGGGTGTCGAAGGCCCCGAGGGTGTCGTAGAAGCTCTTGCTCCAGGCGTTGATCAGCACGTTGATCTGCACGATCAACAGGCCCATGCCGATAATGCTCGCCAGCATCAGCCAGCCCAGCCACTGCGAGCCCTGGCGCCAGAACGGCGCGGCCAGGCGATAGAACGTGCGCAGGCTCTTCACGGAGCGTCCGCCTTGGGCAGGACGCGCAGCAACACTTGGTTGTTGAGCGGGAACACCTGGCTGGCCAAGGGTTTTAGTAACTCCAGGCGCAGGCCCTCCGGCAAGCGGGCCTGGCGGCTCAGGTAGCGCGGGTCTTGCCATTGGCGTTCGCTGAGCAGCAGGCGCCGCCATTGGGTCGTGGGATCAAGCAGGCGTTTTTGTTCCTGGCGGCGCAGTTCCATGCGTTCGCTGGCGACCCATTTGGCATCCACCGAACGCCCCAGTTGCGCCAGGGTTTGTTGGGCCAGCGCCCACAGCTCCTCGGCGCGTTGGGGGTCGCAGGTGAAGCTCAATTGGCTTTCGATACGCTGGGTGTCGGGGTTCAGTTCGCTGTCAAAGCGCAGGCGATACACGCCAGACGCCTCGCCGCGCAGGCGTTGCTTGAGCTGCTGGTTGGCCAGTTCACGCAAGGCCGCGACACGGGCCGCCGCTTCGGGCGTCCAGGGTTGTGCGCTGAAGCTGCTGGCTTCAAGCACCACCCGTGGCTCCAAGGCCACGGCGATGTCGCTGCGGCGTTGACCGGGTTTTTGCAGGGTAGGGCGGCTGGGCTGGGCAACGCCACGGGGGATATTGGCCAGGTGTTCGACCACGGTTGTTTCCAGTTGCACTGGGTCCATGTCCGCCATCAGGTAGTAGGTCACAGGGGCCTGGGTGAGCTGCTGCCAGTCGTCGCTCAGGGTGCTCGATTGCAGCACGTGCAGGGCTTGTTGGTCCGGGGCTTGCCAGGTGTCTGCGCCGTAGCGCAGTTCACGTCGGGCGGCAGCGATGGCGTCCGGGCGGGTGCTCACGCGGGTCAGCAAATCATCGCGGGCGGCGCTGAACAGTTCGTCATCAATCGCTGAGCCCACCTGGCTCTGGCGGTAGCTTTGCAGCAACGTGGTCAGGGCGCTTGTCGAGGCTGTTGAGGTGGCGCTCACTTGCAGGCGCGTGGCGCTTTGTTCAAGGCTCAAGGTTGCCTTGTGCTGTTTGCGCCACGCCTCCAGCCCTGCTGCGCCGCTCTGGTTGCCCAGTTGCGCAGCCATTTGCAGGCGCCAGGCGGGTACGTCGCGGCGCTCGTAACCAGCGGCCGATTCGGCTTGCAGGCGCCATTGGCCGTCTTCTGCGTTGCGGCGCAGCCAGACCAGGCGATCACCGTTGCTCAGTTGCCAGTGTTCGACCTGTTCAGCGGCAAAGCTGTGCTTGCCTATCACCGAGCCCGGCGCCCCCACCGATGGCGGTGTGAAGATGGCAGCGGGCGGTTCCACCGGCGCGGCTGACTGCGGCGCTACCAGCGATGAATGGGCGATGGACGCACGCCACTGCTGCACATCGTCTACCGTTGGCAGGCGCACCACACGGTTGCCCGGCGCGGTGAACTGCAGCACCTGATCAGGGCTGCTCAGCCAACGTTGCAGGCGAGCATCAAGGGCCGCGAGGTCGATGGTGCCCAGCGCTTGCAGTGTGCGCTGGGCGATCTGATGGGGCGCAACGACAGGACGGTTCTGCACGGCGGCATCGTTGAGCGAGCTCACCCATTGCTCGAAGGTGCGCGACTCGTCCTTGGCCAGCATGCCGGCGGCCAATTGGCGGATCTTGCTCTGTTCCCGGTCCAGGTCCTGCGCCGTAAACCCGTGTTGGCGCAAACGCTCCAGCTCGGTCAGCAGTTGCTTGAGGGCTTCATCATGCTGGGCACCGTCAACACCGGCCGCGACGCCCAGCACGCTGGAATACTCACCGATCAAGGTCTTCTGCGCCGTCAGGCTGCGCACGCCGGGCTGCAGCGGCTGGCGACGCAATTGGGTCAACAGCGCCGACAGCGCCATGCGGTCGATCAAGCGCTCGCGGGAGGCCTCGGCGGTGGCGCCACGGCTGTCCGGTTCATGCAGGCGAAACAGCAGTGACACCTGGTTGCTGCCGGTCTGCGGGTCTTGCAGGCGGAAGATTTTCAACTGGTTATCAAGGGGCAATTCGCGGTGCTCTCGCTCGGGCAATGCCTTAGCGACGGGAGCGCCAAAGGCCTGCTGGATCTGCTGCGCCAACAGCTGCGGTTCGAAGTCGCCGACCACCGACAGCACCATGTTGTTGGGCACGTACCAGCGCTGTTGAAAACGCTGCAAGGCACTGAGCGAGGCCTCACGGATCGCTGTTTCATTGCCGATGGTGCGGTGTTGCGGGTAACGCGACCCCACGCGCTGAGTGGCTGCGCGTTGATCATTCATGCGCTGCGCCACGCCCAGGCCGCCGCGCCATTCTTCGATAACGATGGGGCGCTCGCGCTCAAGGTCGGCGGCGCTGTAGTCGCCGGCGAATACCAGCTGCGCGAGTTTCGACAGGGCCACGGGGGTTTGCGTGGTACCGGCCATCGGGCTGAGCAGGTACTGGGTGCGGTCATAACTGGTCATGGCGTTGTAGTTGCGGCCCTGCACCCAGCCCAGCGCGGTCATCTGCGCCCGCAGGTCGCTGGTTTGGCCGGCACGGCTGCGGAAGGTCAGGTGTTCGAGCATATGGGCCACGCCCACCTGATCGTCGTCTTCATCCACCGAGCCTGCGCGCACGGTCAGGCGCAGGTCCAGGCGGCCGGTTTGAGTGCTGTCCTGCACCAAGCGGTATTCCAGGCCATTGGCCAATTGGCCGCGTACCACCTGCGGCGCCCACGGCAACGGTGCTTGGGTGGCGGGCGATGCGCAGGCGCACAGCAGCAGCGGGCCGAGCAGGCCTGCAAATAATTTGTTCATCAGAGGTTCCAGGCTAATCAGGTGGCAGCGTTAGAAGCGGTAGCCGACTTCGAGCCAATATTGGCGGCCGACTTCATAGGTGACGGTGGAGCTGCCACTGCCGACGATCTCGTTGACGTGGTCGGTGACGTTGGTGATGTCCACGGCGGCGAACAGCGCTTGTTCCTTGCCCGTGGGGATTTCCCAACTGACACGCATGTCCCAGGTGGGTGCCGCCTTGACCTTGGCGGCCTCGTACACGGCGAGGTCCTCGCCATTGACGGTAACGATTTCGCTGCTATCGATGATCTGTTCGTAGGCCCCGCGATAACGCAGGAAGTTACTCAGGGTGAGGTTCCATTGCGGGATCTCGGTGATGGTCGTCAGGCGGGCTGTCCAGGGGCGATTGAAGTCGCTGGCGGGCAACTCGCTGTAGGCGATGCGCTTACCGTCGTACAGCACGTCCTCATTGGCGTATTGATCGGCGGTGATGCCTGATTCATAGGTGCCGTAGGCGTCTTTGGTGCGCGACCAGTCAAACGCCGCCTGTACGCTGGTGCGTGACCCCAACCATTGGAATTCGTGCCGGGGGGTAATACTCAGCGTGACGTTGTCACTCTCGCTCGACGCGTCGTTGGTGTAGGTGTAATAAATGCTGTCGAAACCGGCAGCGGGGCCCAGCCCAAGCACGCGGGAGGAGGCCCGGCCGATCTTGTCCTTGCCGTCGCGGTGTACATATTTGAGGCGAAAGTCGGTGTCGAGCCAGACCTGGTCGAGCCCAAGGGTCCATTCATCGTCGTAGGGCACCTTGAGGTCGGAGAACTTGTTCAGGTTCTCCACCTGGGTGGCCGTCCATGCTCCGCCTTGAGTGGTGCGGGTGTAGCGGGTATTGAAGCCTTGGCGACCTTCGGCCAGGCGGTACTTGAACAGGTTGCGCCCGTAGTAGCGGTTGGCGCCGAACACCAGCACGGTGCTGCGGTCGCCGAAGAAGTCGTAGTCACCGGAAAAGCGCGGCGCCAGGTTCTGCTTCTGCATGTAGTCATCGCCCTCCAGACGCAAGCCTGGGCGCAGGCCGAGTTTGCCGATCTGCAGGTTGTCGTGGATGAAAAATGCATACTTGTTTTCGGTCAGGTCCAGCTTGCCGGCGCCATAGACGTTGCGGGCATTGGCCCATTGACGGGTGTTGCCATTGCGCAGCAAGCCGATGGAGCACAACGGGTCATCATTCAGGCAGGTGGCGATGTTGTCGCGTCGGGTGATGTTGACCGAGGTCGCTTCGGTTTCACGCTCCCAGGTCGCCTGGTTGCGGGTCAGCTCCATGCCGGTCACCACGGCATGTTCGGCGCCCGCCCAGCGGAACCCTTGCCAGTCGGCCTTGAGTTTGTAGTTGATGCCTCGCTGGGTTTGCGTGAGGTTGCCGTAGGAGCCTTCGCCGCTGCGTGAGGTCGCGGTGGTGGGCAGGCCCCAGTTCTTGGTGCTGGAGTAAAACCAGGCGATCGCATCGTTGGACTCCGACTCCCGGGAACTGTTGAGGTCGGTTAGCGCCAGTGTGTGCGACCAGCGTGCTGAATCGCCTTCCCACACCGCCTTGACGGCCCCTTGCCAGCCGCCGTTGATATTGGTGAAGCCGGAGTTTTTGTAGTTCTCGCGAAAGTAGGTGTTTTCCTGGGGCGCCTTGATGAACGAGCCGTCCAGGCTCAAGCGGTCGTTGACGTTCCAATACGCCTTGAACATGTAGTTGTCGAGCTGCCGCGTCTGGTCTTCGCGGTTGTCGCCATTCGGGCTGTTGTAGCCGTCTGCATACTTGTTGAGGGGGATCACCGAGCGCTTTTGCGAGAAGCTCACGATGGCGCCGAAGTCGTCGGTGAGGTGGCCTTCGAGCATGCCGCGCACGGTGGTTTTTTCGAACTCGGGCTGGTACTGCTCGTTGGACGCGTTGTCGAAATTGGCCTGGTCCTTTTCGGTGGTGTGGTAACTCGTCCACGCCGACCGGCTCATGGAATAGGACAGTTTGCCGTGCAGGTCCTGGCTGGGGCGACGGGTGATCGCATCGACCACGCCGCCGTTGAATCCACCGTATTCAGCAGGCACGTTGCTGTCGTAGACCTTCACTTCCTGCAACAGGTCGGCGTCCAGGGCAATGCCGTGGGAGCGACTGGGCGAGGCATCGAACTGGCGGGTTTCGCCATAGCCGTGGGCGCCGGGGTCGAGGTCGTTATTGATCGAGATGCCATCGATCATGAAATTGTTTTGGTAGAACTTGGCGCCGTTGATGCTGATGTCCGCGGGGTCGATTTCACCTGGCGCATTGGAATTTTGCTGGGCACCGCTGAACTGCACGCTGGGGTGCATTTGCAGCAAGGTGGTGATGTCGCCGTTGGCGCCAGGGAAGGCCTGGATCGCCTTTTGATCGATCACCGTGGCGCCCTGAAACGAGTTTTCTTCGGTGAAGCCCAGCACGACCGTACTGTCCAACATCGTCGCGCCGCCCGCGTCGGCGCTGGGCAAACGATGAAACACCAGTGCACCGTCCTGATAGCCCCAACCGATGCCGGTGCCTTGCAGCAGGTACGCCAGGGCCGCGTCGTTGCTCATGTCGCCGTTCACCCCGGGGGAACTCACACCCTTGAGCAGTTGCGGATCGACGCTGACTTGCTTGCCGCTCTGTTGGCCGAAGGCAATCAACGCGCCGGCCAGGGCTTGCGGGGGAATGTTGAAGCCGTGGGTCGAGGCGGGCGTATCGGGTTGCGCCAGGGCCAGAGGCAGCGGGCCAAACGCGCAGCACAGCCCGAGCAGGCTGGCGGCAGCCCCTTTTTTCAGGCGCAGCGGCCACGTGCCCGGCGTACCGAACGGGTGAAGGGTGTGTGTCATGCAAAGATCCCCGCGCCGGCAGAAAACCGGCCAGTCAATGAATACGAATAAATCTCAATTGCTGCGCGCGGGACAGAAGACGGGACAGCGCGGGGGATTTTCAGAAAAAAACTGAAATATTTTTAAAACGCAGGAAATTACTTGCTCAACACCAGTAGCCAAGGGCTGTAGGCGCGTACTTTTGCACCATAGGGTTGCACCACGGCTTGCAGCGCCGCCTGGGGTTTGCGCAGGTCGTAGACGCCAGTTACCCGCTGCGCACCCAGTTGTTTGTCGCGCAGCACGATGATGGCCGGGGTGTAGCGGCGCAGTTGTTCCAGCACCTCGCTGATCGGCAGGTCATCGGCAATCAACTGGCCCTGACGCCAAGAGGCCGCCTGGCTGGGGGCAAAACTGCCGAGTTCGGCACGCCCGGCGCGAAAGCTGAGGCGCTGCCCCGGCACCAGGCTGGCGAGAGTGCGACGGGCTTTTGCATCGTCGACATTGACCGCGCCTTGTTGCACCGCGACGCTTGGATCATCCGGCGAGGCATCGACGTTGAACGCAGTGCCGGTCACGGTCACGCGCAATGTCGTGGTCAGTACATGAAAGGGTTTGCGCGTGTCCGGCATCACCTTGAAAAACGCCTGGCCGGTCAGCAATCGCACATCGCGGTGATTGCCGGCGATGTCCACCGCAATGGCCGAATGGCTGTCGAGTTGCACCACGCTGCCGTCGCTGAGGGTGATGTCGCGGGTTTCATTGGCGCCGGTACGGTAATCGGCTTGCCAGCGCAACAGCAGGCTCGGCGCCAGCGCGACGACCAGGCAGGCCGCGACGGCGGCGCCAACCCAGCGTCGAGCCCGGCGCGTGCGGGCGGCGGGGCGCTGCGTAGGGGCTGCGGGTTGTGGAACGTGTTCAACGGGCGCTACTTGCCCCGTCAACTGCCACACACGTTCAGCCTTGCGATAGGCCTTGGCATTGGCCTCGCTGGCGGCGCACCAGTCGGCCACTTGCCCACGCAGGTCCGCGTCCAGCGGTGCCTGTTGCACGCGCATCAGCCAGTCCAGGGCCTGGTCGCGGCGGGTGTTGGCGCTATCCTCGGTGGGCATGAATGGAGCATCTCCGCAGGCAAAAAACGGCGGGCAGGATCCCATGGATTCGCCCTTCACCGCAAAAGACGCATCAGCCGCGGTTTTTTTCAGAAAAGTCTCGGCGCGATCAGTCATCGTCCGCCCCCAGGCAGTCCATGCAATGACGCAGCGCGTCGTGAACCAACTGATGCACCAATGCCGTCGACACCCCCAACTCTGCCGCGACCTGCTGCAAGGTCAAGCCGCCCAGGCGATGCATTTCAAACGCACGACGGGTGCGTTCCGGCAATTGGGCCAGGGCCCGGGAGACAGCCTGCAGTTCGTTCTGGCTGCTCACTTCGCGTTCGGGGGAGGCGCTGCTGGAGGGCAACTCGTTGAGCAGTTCGTCGCCACCGGGCTGCACCCGTTCGGTGGCGGTGCGGCGCGTCAGGTCCAGGGCGAGGTTACGCACGATGCGGTACAGGTAGCTGGCGGGGTGGCGAATATCGGTGTGTTCATCCTGGCCGCTGAAACGCAGCCAGGCTTCCTGCACCACGTCCTCGGCGCGGGCGCGGCAGCCCACGATGGGCGCGGCATAGTCCAGCAGCGCGGCCCGGTGGGTCAGGTAAAGCTGGAGTTTTTCATCCGCCAAGAGAGTCAGCTGCCTGCGCGCGACTGTGCCGCGTGGCACAGACTGGGAAGTGGGAGGGCGCGGAGTTTAGCTGTGGTTGATAATGGTTATCAACAACTGGATGGTTTTTGTGGCGCAGCCCTCAACGGCGCAGGTGTGTGAGGAGCGTTTCAACCGCCTGCGCCGCACTGATCCGGGCGGTGTCGAACGCCAATGGCGCGTCATCCCAAGGTTCGTATTCGTGAGTCGATACCGATTGCCAGCTCGCGGGCAATCGTGGTTTTGCCGGTGCCGGGCAAGCCGCTGAAGACGATAAGCATGGTTCGGTCCTTCGATAGGTCAGTGGGTCGGGTTCAGGGTATCCTCCAGTTCCCCCACAGGTCGACCCCAGGACACTCCATGCCCTTGCAGTTCGTAAAAATGCACGCCCATGGCGACGACTTCATCATCGTCGACCGCCGTGGCCTGGACGATCCGATCACCCCACAGCTCGCCCGGCGCCTGGGCAATCGCCACACCGGCATTGGCTTCAATCAACTGGCCGTGGTGCTTGATTGCGAAGACGCCGTGGCTCGTATCAAGTTCTGGAACCCCAACGGCACACCGCTGCAAACCTGCGGCAGCGCCACCCGCGGCGTGGCCGACCGTTTGATGCACGAAACCGGCAGCGATTCGGTGGTGCTGCGCACGGACCGTGGCCTGCTCACCTGCGTGCGCGAGTCGGGGCGACGGGTGGCGGTGAACATGGGTGAACCGTTGTTGGACTGGGCATCCGTCCCGTTGGCCGAGGCCACTGACACGCGCACCTTGCCGATCGACGGCAGCCCGGCGGCGTGCAGCATGGGCAATCCCCATTGCACGTTTTTTGTCGACGACATCAACGCCGTCGATGTGGCCGCCGTCGGCCCCGCGCTGGAAGCTCATCCGCTGTTCCCGGCCAAGACCAATGTGCATTTCGTGCAGGTGCTCGACCGTGGGCATATCCGCCTGCGCATCTGGGAGCGCGGCGGTGGTGTGCCGCTGGGTTCCGGTTCGTGCTGCTGCGGGGCGGTGGTCAACGGTATCCGTCGCGGTGTGCTGGATGCCACGGTGCAGGTGCAGTGCGACGGTGGCACGGTCACGGTGCACTGGGACGGGCAGGGTGGCGTGGTGTTGAGCGGCAGTGTCGAGCCGATCATGCAGGGCACTGCCTACGTGTTCTGAAACGTCACGGTAAACGTGGTGCCGCCCGTGGCGCAGGAACGCACCGCCACATCGCCGCCATGCACCTTGGCCAACTCGCGCACGATATACAGGCCCAGGCCCACGCTGCGCACGTCGCTGCCCTGGTCGGTGCCACGGGTCATGGGCTCGAACAGCACCGCCAGCAAGGCCTCGGGAATGACCGCGCCGTAATTATGCACGGCCACTTCGCATGCACCGTTATCCAACTGCGAGGTGATGGTGATCGGTCGTTGCAGGTCGCCATAGGCCACGCTGTTGGCCACCAGGTTGCCGATGATCTGCTGCACGCGGTCGGCGTCCAGGCAGGCGTCGCCAGTGCCTTGGGCGTGATGCTCCAGGGTCGCCTTGGGGAACGCGACACGCAGCTCATCCACCGCGCGATGAATCACCTCATGCAGGTCCAGCGGCGCCGCCTTGATGCTGATGCCCTGGCCGACGCGGGCCTGGGTGAAGTCCAGCAGGTCGGCAATCATGCGCTGGGCGCGTTCGGACGACTGGCCGATATGCCCCAGGAGCTGGAGTTCCTTGGCGGTACGCTCGCCACGGTGGAGAAAATCCGAGGCCATGCGGATCGCTGTGAGCGGGTTTTTCAGGTCATGGCTGACAATCGCCACCATCTGCTCGGCAAACAGTGCGCGGCGCTGGGCAATGGCGTAGGCCTCGTTCAAGTCGGCCTGGGCTTGTTGCAGCGCCAGTTCGGTGGCGGTTTTTTCCTGCAACAGCGCTTCGGCCAGGTTGCGCGCATTGAGCAACTCACGCTCGTACTTATCACGGTCGGTGGTGCCGAACAGCGCCAGGTCATACACCACGACACCGGCCTGTTCACGTTTGTTGCCGTTGAGCAGCACGGTGACCTTGTGACCGTCGTGGTGCAGCATGTCCAGCTTCACTTCGGTGACGCTGCCGTGCATGCGCAGCATTGGCGCCAGATGGGTTTGGTGGAAGATCCGCCCGCCCATGGTCAGTAGGTCCTGGAAGCGTCGGCCGCACAGCTCGGCGTTGCTGAACCCCAACCAGTCGCTGAAGCGTGCGTTGGCTTGCAGGATCGTGCCGTCTTGCGTGGTGACGGCCAGGGCGCAGGCGGCGCTGTCGAACAACTCAGTGGGCACGGGCGGCGGCCCAGGGTGCGAGAAACGTGTCCATCGCCGCCGCGCAGGCCTGCGGCGCGCTCATGTGCGGGCAGTGACCGACGTTGGCCACCAGGCAATAGGTGCTGTTGGGCAACACGCTGTGCAGGTATTCGCCCACGGCCACCGGGGCGATCAGGTCGTCACTCGATTGCAGGATCAACACCGGGGTAGTCAACCCGATCACGTCCTGGCGGTTGTCGGACATGAAGGTGACGCGCGCGAATTGCTTGGCGATGTCCGGCTCGGTGCGGCAGAAGCTGTCGGTCAGTTCGTCACTCAGCGCCGGTTGCCCCGGTGCCCCCATGATTACCGGGGCCATTGCGCTGGACCAACCGAGGTAGTTGCTGTCGAGGGTGTCGAGCAGGTCGTCGATATCGGCGCGCTTGAAGCCGCCGACGTAATCTTCGGTGTCGATATAGCGCGGCGAGGGGCCGATCATCACATGGGCCGCGACACGGCCGGGGGCCAAGCGGTCGGCGAGGGTGCCGATCATGGCGCTGACCGAATGGCCCACTAGAATCACCGGGCCTTGTGCGTAAGCGTCGATGATCTCATTGAGGTCGCGGGCGTAGCCTTCCAGCGCGTTGTACTTGGTCTTGTCGAAGGCCGTCAGGTCGGAGAGACCAGCGCCTACCAAGTCATACATCACCACGCGAAAGCGCTCTGCAAACTGCGGCGCCAAGTAGGCCCACATGGCCTGGTTGCAGCCAAACCCATGTGAAAACACGAGGGTCGAGGTCCCTTCACCCATCACGTTGACGTTGTTGCGCTGGCATAGGTCCATGAGGATCCCGAGATTATGGCGTATTGCTATGTGTGGGGCAGTTTAGATAGTCAGCGCCGTGGGGTCACGCGTTATAGCGCTGATAAGGTAAAGTCGGCGCCTTCAGGACGAAACTTCAGGTAACAAACATGATGCGGTGGTTGCGGCAATCTCTCACGGTTCTGTTGGTACTGGTGCTCACCAGCCCGTTAATCACCGCCCAGGCTGACACCTCACCGATTGGCGTGGCCCTCGATCAGCGGGTGATCGACCTCACCAACACCCTGGACGCCGAGACCACCACTCGTCTGAAAGAGCAGCTTGCCGGCCTCGAACAGCGCAAAGGCGCCCAAGTGGCGGTGTTGCTGGTGCCCTCCATTGGCGAGGCGAGCATCGAGGGCTACGCCAACCAACTGTTCCGCGCCTGGAAACTGGGACGCATGGACGTCAACGACGGCATCCTGCTGGTCGTGGCCAAGGACAACCGCAAGGTGCGCATCGAGGTGGGCTATGGCTTGGAGGGCACGGTGACCGACCTGCTGGCCCACCGCATCATTGAAGAACACATCATCCCGGCGTTTCGCCAGGGCGACTATGCCGGTGGTGTGGTCCAGGGTGTGAACGATCTGGTGGTGCTGGTGGACGGCGGTGACCTGCCGCAGGTGACAGGGCCTGGGGGTGCTCCCCAGGCCATCGCCGTGTTGCTGGCGTTTGTCTTTGGCGCCATCGGCGGCGTGCTGATCGCCGCGCGCAAGCTGGGCTGGCGTGGCGCACTGATCACGACGGTAGCCGTCATCGTGTTGCTGGTGGTGTTCGCCGGGGGCCGGGAATGGCCGATGTACCTGCTGGTGTTGCCGTTGACCCTCCTGATTGGTGGCGCCACCTTCGGCGCATTGTGGCTGGCGCGCACCGCGTTCTACTGCGTGATAGGTCTGTTGGCCTATATCGTTGGGGTGGTGATAGCCAATCGGTTTGTGGAGATCAGTTATATCCAATGGCTGGTGTGGCCGTTTGGCGGGGCGTTGGTGCTGGGCTTGTACCTCGGGTTGTTCTTCGTCATCAAAGCCTCCTGGAAAAAGAGCCCGCGCTTTTTCCTCCTGCGTGCGCTGGCAGTCATGGCCATTTATGTCGCAGCGGGGACGCTGCTTGGGCGCGGGTATCAGGGCTGGATCGTGGCGATTCCAGTGGCCTCCTTTGTGGCGTTTATCGTGTTTGTACAGAGCATCGCCAGTGGGGGCTCGGGTTCGGGCGGTGGCGCCGGCTCGAGCTCCAGCGGGTCGAGTTCCAGTAGCAGTTCCGACAGCAGCTCCAGCAGCTCCTCGGGGGGCGGTGGCTCCAGCGGCGGTGGCGGGGCGTCGGGGAGTTGGTAACCAGACGTTATTCTGCGTGATGCCATGCTGCAAACGGCTGTCTGGCAAAACCCAGAACGTTACAGCCGTTTGGACAGAAATATGCGACTGCTGCCTGCCGGTTCACATGGGACCTCCCCGAACCGCACCCACCCATGCTTTTCATAAAACCCCGGGGCCTGAAAACTGAGGGTATAGAGCACCGCGTTCGCGCAGCCGCGACGCCGGGCTTCGTGCTCAAAGGCGTGCAGCAACCGGCTGCCGAGGCCCGTGCCGCGCAGGGTTTCGGGCAGGTGGAACAGGTCGAGAAAGGCCATGCCCAGGGTGGTTTTGCCGGTGATGCCACCGAGAATTTGCCGGGTGTGCGGGTCTTTGATCAGCACCGTCAGCGCGAGGCGATCGTTGAAGCCGGTGATGCCCTCATTGAACGAAGCAAGGCCGCTGCCAAGGATGCGCTCGGCGTCAGGGTTGGCTTGATCGCTGATTTCAATGAGGGTTTCAGTCATTACGGCTTCCAGGTGGTTTTAGATGTATTTCAATCCTTTCATCATATTGGGCGTGATCTCGAAGTCTATCGCTTCGCGATACGGTTTACCGAGTTTGGCATATGGACTGTCGCCGTCAGGGGTTGCCCGGGTGGGCTGCCAGCTTTGGGTCATGTGATCGAATACTTCAGCATCGTCCCCGGCTGTTTTATCCAGGAGGTTGCGCATTGGTTTGTTGATTACTTCAGCATCGTGTCCGGCTGTTTTATCCAGGGGGTTGTGCTTTGGTTTGTCGCTATCGAACCCTTCTATTTGGATTGCCTGGTAGTTCGCTGCGTGGTGGCTGAAACCATTGATTGAAGACATCACTTAACCTCTCTTGTGCGTAGGGAAAAGACCAATCAGAACCCGGCTCGGCGGGTTGCATCGCAGGCTACAGAGGCAGGCATGGCTATTCAATGAGGCACTTTTCAGCGGGTGTAACGGCGTGAAACCGTTGTGCAAGAGGTTCAGCAAATGCCGGGCCTGGCTATCGGCAGTGTCTTGAAAAAGCCGTACATAGTGTGAGATCCGGCGTCAGATATTGGCGTTGTCCCCGGTTTTTTAAACCTTGTCATTCATTTATATCGTCAGTGGTTTTTTGTGCCGATAGAACGCGATACACAAGACGGGTTGTTAATCAGTCCCGTTAAAAAATCATAACCATCTCATGCCACGCCATGCCGCCATGATCAGAGGGCGACGGCTGGACATAGGTGTAGCCCATGCGCGCGTACAACGGCACATGCTGTTCCTTGCACATCAGGTGAATCGTGCACTTGTCCATCGCGCGCATGCGTTGCACAAACTCGGTCATCAGCATCCTGGAGTAGCCTTTGCCCTGATGCGCAGGGGCGACGACCACCGACATGATCACCACATTCGGCGCTTCGGGCGCATGCCCCACCAACTCCTTGAAAGCCTCGTCAGACATCACCACGTCATGGGCGCAGCCGCAGTTGATAAAGCCCACTACCTCGTCATCGACTTCCAGGATCAGGAAACCTTGCGGGTACTGCGCGATGCGCGTGGCAATTTTTTCCAGCGTCGCGGCTTCGTCGCCTTCATAGGCGGTGATTTCAATTTCAAAGCAGCGGGTGGCGTCGGCGGGAAGGGCGTTGCGCAAGGTGAAGGCAGGCATACGGGTTCCTGGAGGGGGGAGCGAAAGACTACATGATAGATACAAAACCATCCTGTGGCGCGGTCTGGCGGCTTGTCCTCGTTATCAAGTCCTTGTCTTGCTCAAATGAACAAAACCCGCCAGGGCGGGTTTGTTCACCGTTTAATCGACGGCCCGAATCAGTGGGGCATCCACTCCATCAGTCTACCGGGATTACTTTGACAATCCCGGCGCGACTCAGTGCTTCGTTGACCTGTTTGCCGAAATTGTTCACGTTTTCGAGGTGCACAGGGGTGAATGTGTCATCGGGACGGTCTGGAAAAAACTTGATGCTGACCGGCCACACCTTTTGTTCCGGGGTGTTGTAGTCAGCAACATAGGGTTTACCAGCGCCCACACTGGTCTTGGATATCCCGTTCTGTCTGGCGAGCTCGTGAAAGAGTTCCATCGTTCGATACAGATTTTCATCGGCGACAATGACTCGGATGACGTCTCGGTCCGGCATGCTCGGCGCAGGAGGCATGCGCATCGCTTCGGGTGCTTTTGGCAGTGTCGGCGAGGTGTTGGAGAAAGGAGCGGGAGCGGGTTGAATACCTTGCATGGTAATTACCTGTAAGTTTAAGGGGGTTGATCGACTCAGTGAGTAGCCGATTCAATGGGCAAGGTTCCTGGCAGCCAAGGCGTTAAGTACATGGAAGTGTTGCCGGTAGTGACCTCGGCTGGGTGTAGACCGCAAAACCAGAAAACCCGCCAAAGCGGGTTTCTTCACAGCTAAAATCGCATCAACATACTGTAAACACATCACCCGCACGGTCCGGTATTGGCAAGGCCAGCGCTGGCAATTACGCACCGATATCGACCGTTATTCATTCACCCGAGCGGGCAATGAACATGCATGAAGGAAGGACCCCATGCTTAAAATAAAACGCGCCACCCCCAACGACGCCAACGCCGCTTTTGACATCCGCCGCGAAGCCATCCGCAGTCAGTGCATCGGCGCCTACACGGCTGAACAAATGGCGCTCTGGACCCGTGGCAAGGCCGAGGACGGCTACAGCGCGCTGATGGAAAAACCGTTTTACCTGGGCTGGATAGACGACAAACCCGTTGCCACCGGCATGCTCGACCTCGATAACCGTGAGGTGGGCGCACTGTTTGTGCTGCCGCAATTCACCGGGCGCGGGTACGGCAAGGCGATGCTGGATCACCTTGAAGACGTTGCGCGGGCACGGGAAATCGGCGAGGTGGTGCTGGACGCCACGTTGAATGCGGCGAGTTTCTATCGGGCGTGCGGGTATGTGGGGGAACAGCAGGCGATCTACCACTCTCCGTCGGGGCTGGCGTTGGCGTGTATCCCGATGCGCAAGCGGATTGGGTGAACACTGTACCTGTGGCGAGGAAGCTTGCTCCCTCGCCACAGGTTACTTTTTCCTGTTCTACTTCTGGGTTTGCCTGCGGTAGCGGTGATTCAGGCAACAAAGCGCTCGATACTGTCTCAGTGCATCTTGCTGTGGTCCATATGGCTATGGTCCATGCCGTCCAAACCACGCGCTGCTGCGGTCACTTCAACCGTCTGCTTTTCACCTTGGGCGTTTTCCACGGTCAGGGTCAGCGGCACCTGGTCACCTTCCTTGATCTGCCCGGTCAGGCCCATCAGCATCACGTGGTAGCCATTCGGGTCGAGCTTGACTGCCTTGCCAGCGGGCAGGGCCACCGAGTCCACCGGACCCATGCGCATGACGTCGTCTTTCATGCTCATTTCATGGATCTGCACGTCCTTGGCCACCGGCGATGCCACGCGCAGCAGCTTGCTGTCGCTGTCGGCCGTGACGGTCATGAACGCGCCGCTGGATGGCTGGCCCGGTACCGAGGCGCGTACCCAGGCGTCGGTCACTTGCACCTGGGCGCTGGCGTGCGCTGCGAAGCCCAGCAGGGCGATGCCGAAGGTGAAGCATTTGAGGTGTTGAACGGCAGTCATTAGCAGACCTCCATGACGGTGAGCAGGTCTTCTGCGCACTCTTGAGCGGTAAGGGATGCTTGCAGGCCCAGGCGCAGGTTGCCGCGCGTGTCGAAGACAAAACTGGTGGCCGTGTGGGACAGGGTGTAAGTGTCGCCGGCGGGAATCTTTTCATAAAAGATCCCGAATTCCTTGGCGGCCACGGCGATTTCTTCCGGGGTGCCGTACAGCGCTTCGAAGCTTGGGTCGAAGGCCTTGACGTACTTGTCGAGAATCTGCGGCGTGTCGCGTTCCGGGTCCAGGGTGATGAAGATCACCTGCATGATCTCGCCGTCGCGGCCCATCAGCTTCTTGGCCTGGGCGGCGCGGGCGAGGGTGGTCGGGCACACAGCCGGGCATTGGGTGAAGCCGAAGAACACCACCGGCATCAGGCCACGGTAGGAACTGAGGGTGACCGTGTCACCCTCGGTGTTCTTGAGCTTGAAGGTGCGGCCCATGATCTTGTCGCTCAAGTCCTTGCCGTACTTGAAGTTCAACCTGGGGCTGTTGTCGCAACCGGTCAGCAGGCCAAGACCCAGCAGGCCCATGCCGCTGAGGACCTTGCGGCGGGTGAATAACGTACTCATCAACTGTGCATCCTGTGAAACGCCTGCATTGCTCTGGATCTACACATCAGGCTTTGAAAAGGAGTAAACGAGGAGGGCGCCAAGTCTACCAACCCTGGCGATGGCACGTAATCTGCGACGTTCTGCCACAGGGGGCCGCCGTATTTCATCCCTTTGTAGCTTCGGTGGTAGAGTCGCCGCCATGAAATCGAGCCACCCCGACCGTTCGCTGATCGTCTGGACCCTGTACTTCTGCGTGCTGATGAACCTGTTCGTGTGCGGTTTGGGCCATGGTCAGATGATGGGCCAACAGCTCAATGGCATCGGCGGCGCGTTCTGTTCGGTGGACGGCAAGCAGGCGCCACTTTCCGACAAAGGGTTGAGCAGCCCGTCCTCCGGCAACATCTCGAACTACTTTGCCTGCCCGGTCTGCGCGGCCCTGACGGTTGCCCTGGTGTTCCTGATCGGCCTTGCGTGGTTGCTGGGCCTTGGACAAACTCCGCGTCCAGCCCACGAACAACGTAACAAGGCGCCGCCGCGCCATGCCTGGCCCTCGGCCAACCCCCGCGCTTCCCCCGCAGTCTGACGTGTGCCTTGGGCCTCCTGTGATCAGGAGGCGTTCGATCGTCACGACTGTGAGTGCGTTTCATGAACCATCAATTGCCTGCAGGCGCCAGTCGCCTGGTCAGCAAAGCGTCTCGTCGCCTGCGCGCGGAACCGGCGCGGGCTGAATACCCGAGTAACTCCCGTTGTTTCGTGCACCTGGATGCACGCCTTTTGCCCTACTGGCATACCCTGTTCGATATCTGCCCGGCGCTGCTCAAACTCGACCCGCCCGAAGGCTTGAACCTGTTCCGCAGCTTTATGACATGGGCCTATCGCAATCAACCCGCGCAGGATTGGACCTATCACCTGAATGTGTGCCGCTGGCTGCTCGGCTCGCCGTATCGCGCGCAAATCGACGATGAACCTATCGAAGCGTTCATGGCTGCGGCGGCGGCGCGTTGGGTCATCACCGATGACAGCCAGGCGCAGGGTGTGGTCCTGGCCTGGCAAGGGCTCAGGGTATTCGACTGGAAACAGGCGGCGGGCGAGGGCCTCGAACAGCCGGCCTTGCCGCCTGCGCCAGGTGACTTCGTGTGGTGCTCGCTGACAGCCCAAGGCGGCTTCAGTGGTTGGTTGCCGGTGCCTTGACCGGCATCAGGCCAGGCGTGATGAGTCTTTTGACGTTCTATGCCCGGGCAGGGGGAACTGGCGGTATTGGGCAGACCACCTATCTGTAATCTATTTGTAATTTGCCAAGACATAACGCTGCCTGAGTTGAGCTTGGTCAAATGGATAGATTGGGGAACGCACGTGCCATAACATCAGGAGATTGAAATATGTCCAATACCTATACCGCGAGTTACTCTCATAGCCAGACTGTTTCGTGTGGGCCAGGCCACGGCCCCGCGTTGGGCCATAACCAATATGCGCGCCATTCGGATGCTGACCTGGCGTTAGCGTTTGACAGAAACTTTGATGCGTTCAGGGAGTGGGACAGCCCAAATGCCTCGATGAGGCGGATCCATGAGGTGGCCAACAGGCCGATGACTGGCAACCCGCACAGGGACAACGAAAAGATGTTGGCCAGCGAGATTCTCAGGCGCCCTCAGGTGGGAAATGCATTGGACTCGGTGGATGACTACGGTCGGCGCGACGGCATCATCGGCCGCCATACCCCGCGCATGGCGGCTGAACAACTCTCGTCCTGTAATGGCGGGCCAAAACCCTATCCTCAGCCCTGCCATGACCGGCCGCCGGTCTATCCGCAACCTTGCCATGGTCGGCCGCCAGCTTATCCGCAACCTTGCGAGAGTCGCCCACCGAGCTCCACTCAACCTTACCCTCAGCCGCAACCGGTCCACCCTTCGCCCCATAACGTTTACAAAAGTGTGCCGGACCAAACGCTGGCGTTGGCGTTTCACAACAACTTCAACGTGTTCAAGGACCCGATGACCGGGATGGCTACGACGTCCAGGATCCAGGATGTTGCAGGCCGCGCGATGGTGGGGGTCCAGTCTGTCGACAACATGACGTTGCTGGCCCGGGAAGTGCTCATTCGCCCTGGCCTGGTGGGTTACCTGGACTCGGTCGATTATGGCGGCCGACAAGACGGCATCATTGGTCCCAATAACGCACTAAAGGTGGCTTATCAACTCTCTTAGGGCCCACTTTGCGTGATCAGACACGCGCCTGGAACAGCAACCTTCGGAACGCCTGGCGCGCGCACCCCCCGTGACCCCACCGGCAAATTTTAATGAACCCTCACGGCGGATGCTTGACCTAATGCATACGACCTCAGGAGGTGAATCATGCAAATAGAATATGTCTGGATCGGTTTGGCGGTGATTCTGCTGCTCTTGGAACTGTGGGCAATCAATACGGTATTGCGCAGCACCAGTGGTTGGGAAAGCAAAGGCTTGTGGCTGGTGATCCTGATCTTTGTGCCATTGTTCGGTTTGATTGCCTGGGCGGCATTCGGGCCTAAACGCGAGATGCCAGCGCAGCGTCGACAGTGAGCAGGCGTTAACCCTCAACCCGCAGGACGTCCAGCCCCAGTTGCTCATACGCCTCGACACTAGGCACGTGCCACTCGGTGATAAGCGTGTGAATCCGGTTGCACGGCGCCACCACAAACGGCTCCACAGCGCCAAGTTTATCCGCCATAGTCACCGCAACCACGTGGGACGCACTGTCGAGCAACGCTTGCTTGACCGCCACTTCATCAAAATGCAGTGAGCTGATGCCCACCTCTGGATGCAATGCGCATACGCCGGTAAACAGCAGATCAGCTTTGATGCTCTGGATCAGGCGCACGGCTTCGTGGCCACCGGTGGACAGGGTGGCCGGGTTGAGCTGACCACCGGCCAGGATCATCTTAACGTTGGGATGATCGGCGAGGGCGATGGCGATCATCGGCGAGGTCGTGACTACGGTCAGGCTGATTGAGCGGGGCAGTGACTGAGCGATCTGCAGCGTGGTGGAGCCTGAGTCGAACAGCACAATCTGGCCGTCTTCCACGCGGTCCGCCGCCAGCTGCGCGAGTTGGCGCTTGGTGTCATTGGTTTCGCCGACCCGGGTGAAAAAATCTTTGCCAGTGTCCTTGGGCCGGGGCAGGGCGCCGCCGTGTACGCGTTGCAGCAGGCCGGCGGCGGCGAGTTCGCCGAGGTCGCGGCGGATGGTGTCCTGGGACACGGCAAAGTGCTCGACCAATTCTGATGCGGTGACTTTACCGTCGCGTTCCAGCAGCAACAGGATCTTTTGCTTGCGCAGGGAAGGCAGGTCGATAGCGTGATGAGTGCTGTGCATGTTTGTGCGCTTTTTTGCTGGTTTGTGCAAGATTATCCGTCCGCCGTTCTAAACGCAATCGCTGGTTGCGCAGCGGATGGGCGGTTACTCTCTGGGCTCAGTTCAGGGAGAGGTGACCTAGATGTCGTTGATCACAACCATCGAAGATTTACGCAGGCTCGCGCAAAAACGTGTCCCAAGGATGTTCTACGATTACGCCGATTCCGGCTCCTGGACTGAGAGCACCTACCGGGCGAATGAAAGCGATTTTGCCCGGATCAAATTCCGCCAGCGGGTGGCGCGCAACATCGATGAGCGCTCGATCCGCAGCACCATGATCGGCCAGCACATGGCCATGCCGGTGGCCCTTGCGCCTACCGGCCTGGCGGGCATGCAGCATGCCGATGGCGAGATTCTCACCGCCCGTGCGGCCGCCAGGTTTGGCCTGCGCTACACCTTGTCGACCATGAGTATCTGCTCCCTGGAAGACATCGCCGAGCAGGTAGGCCAGCCGTTCTGGTTCCAGCTGTACGTGATGCGCGACCGCGCCTTTGTCGAGCAACTGATCGAACGCGCCAAGGCTGCCGGTGTGGATGCATTGGTGCTGACCCTGGACTTGCAGATCCTCGGGCAACGGCACAAGGACTTGATCAACGGCCTGTCGGCGCCGCCGAAACTGACCTTGCCGAATCTGCTCAACATGGCGACCAAACCGCGTTGGGTGATGGGCATGCTCGGCACCCGGCGTCGCGGTTTCGGCAACATCGTCGGGCATGTGAAAGGCGTGGCGGACATGAGTTCACTGTCGTCCTGGACCGCCCAGCAGTTCGATCCGCGCCTGAGCTGGGACGATGTGGAATGGATCAAGAAGTGCTGGGGCGGCAAGCTGATCATCAAGGGTATCCTCGATGTGGAAGACGCACGCCTGGCGGCCGATTCCGGTGCGGATGCCCTGGTGGTGAGCAATCATGGCGGCCGTCAGTTGGATGGCGCACCGTCGAGCATCAGCCAGTTGCCAGCGATTGTCGACGCAGTGGGCGAGCGTATCGAGGTGTGGCTCGACGGTGGCATTCGTTCCGGCCAGGACGTGCTCAAGGCGATGGCACTCGGCGCCAAAGGCACCATGATCGGTCGCCCGCACTTGTACGGGTTGGGGGCGATGGGCGAGGCGGGCGTGACCAAGGCACTTGACATCATCGCCCGTGAATTGGACGTGTCGATGGCACTGTGTGGCTATAACGATATACGCGATGTGAACCGTGAGATTTTGCTGCCGGGGACCTTTCCCGAACGCATCGCCTGAGCAAAAAAATCGTAAAAATACGAAAAGAGTTGTCCACGAAAACCGTGGGTATCTCTGTGGATAACTTTGCAAGACCCCGGCGGGTATGGCGATTTAGCCCAAGGTCAATATTTGATCAACTTTCGGCGAGGCCCAATATGGGCAGGGTTGGCGCTTGACAGCCAAGCGCGAACCCAGTGCCGAAAAGGCGTTTTATGAGTCGCCGTTACGCCCTGTGGAGTGCGTCACAACCTGGGCCGGCATCCTGGCCTGCATCAGGTTGTCGAGTGCCTGGCGATAACTGCGCCCGGCCAGGCTCATGCTGTTGTTATGGCTGGCGCCGGGCACCAGTAACAGCCGTTTGGGTTCCTGGGCGGCCTCAAACAATTGCTGGCTGAAACGCGGCGGCACATAGCGGTCGTCCAGCCCGTGCACCACCAGCAATGGCATGTGGATATCGGCGATCTTGTCGATGGAATCAAACTTCTGCGACAGCAACCAGCGCACCGGCAACGAGGTGTTTGCCACCGCCGTGGCCACATCCGCCAGGGAGGTGAAGGTGGACTCAATCACCAACCCGCGTACCGGTAGCGGCTTTTGCTTGCCCAACTCGGCGGCCAGGTCGATGGCGACCGCGCCGCCCAGGGAATGCCCGTAGATCAGGCGCTTGCTCGGGTCGGGTTGCAGTACCTGGAAGCGCTCCCAGGCGATGCGCGCATCTTCGTATACGGTAGTTTCCGACGGCAGATCGCCACGGCTTTGGCCAAAGCCGCGGTAGTCGATGGCCAGTACCGAATAGCCCAATGCGTGCAATTGCTCGATGCGAAACAACTGCCCGGTGAGGTTCCAGCGCACGCCGTGCAGATACAGGATCGCCGGCGCGTCCTTCTTGTCCGCCGGGTACCACCAGCCATGAATGTTCTGCCCCGATTTGAAACTGGCGGGCTTGAGTTCGAACTCTTGCACCGCCTTGGGCAAGCCGCTGTACCAACTGGCGGTGCCGGGTTCGATGCGAAACACCAGTTCGCGTTCCTTGTGTTGCAGCACGCTGCAGCCCACCGGCAGGCCGACGATCAACAACGCCATGCACAGCAGGGGCAACCAGCGCAGGCTCAGGCGCGACATAAAACGAGAGGGCATGAAGGTTCCAGGGCAAAGGTGAAGCTGTGGTTTTACCAGATGGCCTACACGGGCTGGTATAAATTCGACGGCTGTCCAGGGTGATTGCTTGCAAAGTGTTACAGCATTGAACGACCCCTGCACAGGTTGTTAGGGTAGGCGGCCAAACAGGAGAGCAAGCACATGGATTTCACAGGTAAAACCGCCATCGTCACTGGCGGTGCGCGCGGGTTGGGACTCAGTTATGCACGGGCGCTGGCCCTGGGCGGTGCCCGGGTGGTGATCAGCGATATCGGCGCCGACAAGGTGGGCGCCGGCAACGATGCCTCGGTGGTCCAGGCGGCGGCGCAGGCCTTGCAGGCCGAAGGGCTCGCGGTGATCGGACATGGCGGTGACCTGTCCACCAGCGAGGGCTGCCAGCAACTGGTTGCGTACGCCATTGAGGCATTCGGTCAACTCGACATCCTGATTCACAACGCCGGTTGGGTGGGTTACCAGAACATCCAAGAGCTGGATGCCGCATTCCTGCAGCGGGCCATGGACATCAACCTCTACGCGCCACTCTGGCTGTGCAAGCACGCGTGGCCGCACCTGCTGCACTCAACCGCGCCGCGCATTATCCTCACTACATCCGACCGCGCCATGTACGCACAATACGAGCAGACCGGCCTGGTGGCCTACAGCGCTGGCAAGATGGCGCAACTGGGGATCATGAACGCCCTGAGCCATGAGGGCGCCGAGGCCGGCATCCGCGTCAATGCGATCTCGCCGGTGGCCAAGACGCGGATGTGGGGCGTGACCGAGGAACCCGACGAACTCAAGCCGGAATGGGTAACCCCAGGGGTATTGTTTCTCGCCTCCACGCTGTGCGAGGACACGGGCTACATCCTGCGCGCCAGCAACGGTCAATTCACCGCAACACGCTTCACTGAGAATCCTGGCGTGGCTTACCCGCGCAACCTGGCGCGGATCCACGCCGGCAGTGCTGAAGAAGTCGCGGCCGCGTGGCCTCGCATCAAACAAGCGTGAACCCCGATCACTCCTTGGAATAAAGAGCCAGACCATGGACAACAGCCCCGTTCGCATCACCGCCGAAGAAACCCTCTCGGACAACTGGTACCTGCTGAAAAAATACAGCTTCGACCTGCGCCGCCGCGACGGCAGCTGGCAAGCCCAGACCCGCGAGGTGTATGACCGCGGCAATGGCGCGACCATCCTGTTGTACAACCGTGCGCAACGCACCGTGTTGCTGATTCGCCAATTCCGCATGCCCACCTTCGTCAATGACTACCACGGCTATCTGATTGAAGCGGCGGCGGGCCTGCTCGACAACGCCAGCCCCGAAGAGCGCATTCGCCTGGAGGCCGAGGAGGAGACCGGTTATCGCGTGGGGCAGGTAGAGAAGATCTATGCGGCGTTCATGAGCCCTGGGTCGGTCACCGAACGTATTCATTTTTTTATCGGTGAGTATCAGCCGGGCGACCGCACCGGCAGCGGTGGCGGCCTGGAGGAGGAGGGCGAGGACATCGAGGTGCTGGAGCTGGGCTTCGAGCAGGCCCTGGCAATGGTGCACAGCGGCGAGATCGCCGACGGCAAGACCATCATGCTGTTGCAGCACCTGGAGCTGCGCATGTTGAAAGAAGGCTGGTGACCTAAACAGCACGTACATCCAATTTTCCCGCCCCCGTCCCCGGCAAACTCCCCTCATCGCTGAAACTTCAAGGCAGAGGGGCACCCCATGGACCCAGCAGCAAAAACAGGGCCCGACGAAGTCGTCACCCTGGTCGTCAAACACCTGATCAAGCAAGGCCAGGAAGCCGATTACGAAGCCTGGCTGCGCCGTATCGTGCGCATCGCCGGCGAGCGTCCGGGGCACTTGGGTGTCGACGTGGTACGCAGCAAACAGAACAGCCTGGCGCTGTTCACCTGCGTGCTGCGCTACCGCTCCACTGACGACCTGCAAACCTGGCTCGACTCCCCCGAACGCCAAGCCCTGATCGCCGAAGCCACGCCGATGCTGGCGGACGGTGACAAGACCGAAATCGGTGCGGTCAACGAATTCTGGTTCGCGCCCCTGGCCGACAGCGCCGCCAAGCCGCCGCGCTGGAAGCAGGCAGTGGTCACCCTGTTCGTCATTCTGCCGCTGACCCTGCTGGTGCCGATTGTGTGGGGCCCGATCCTGCGCCTGCACCCGTTCCTCTCCAACTATGTGGTCGCCACGTTCCTGGTCACCCTGACCATCGTGCTGCTGGTGGTGTACCTGCTGATGCCAGCGGCCACTCGCCTGTTCGCTCCCTGGCTTGAAGCCTCTGTAAAGGAAACCCTATGAACGCCGATCTGATTCTGTTCAATGGCCAGTTCCACACTGTGGATCGAGAAAACCCACGCGCAACCGCCGTCGCCATCCATCAAGGCCGCTTCGTCGCCGTCGGCACCGACGGCGAGGCTATGGCCCTGCGTGGCAGCGGTACTCAGGTCATCGACCTTAAGGGGCGTACGGTCATCCCCGGCCTCAACGACTCCCACCTGCACCTGATCCGTGGCGGGTTGAACTACAACCTCGAACTGCGCTGGGAAGGCGTGCCGTCCCTGGCCGATGCCCTGCGCATGCTCAAGGATCAGGCCGACCGCACGCCAACGCCGCAATGGGTGCGCGTAGTGGGTGGCTGGAACGAATTCCAGTTCGCCGAAAAACGCATGCCGACCCTGGAAGAACTCAACCAGGCCGCGCCGGACACCCCGGTATTCGTGCTGCACCTGTACGACCGCGCCTTGCTCAACCGCGCCGCCCTGCGTGTGGCCGGCTACACCAAGGACACGCCGAACCCGCCGGGCGGCGAGATCGTGCGCGACAGCAACGGCAACCCCACCGGCATGCTGGTGGCGCGACCCAACGCGATGATCCTCTACTCGACCTTGGCCAAAGGCCCGAAACTGCCGCTGGAATACCAGGTCAACTCCACGCGCCAGTTCATGCGTGAACTCAATCGCCTCGGCCTCACCAGCGCGATCGACGCTGGCGGTGGTTTCCAGAATTACCCCGATGACTACGCGGTGATCGAGCAACTGGCCAAGGACGAACAACTGACGGTGCGCATCGCCTACAACTTGTTCACCCAGAAGCCCAAGGAAGAACTCAGCGACTTCAAGAACTGGACCGGCAGCGTCACCCTGCACCAGGGCGACGACTACCTGCGCCACAACGGCGCCGGCGAGATGCTGGTGTTCTCGGCGGCGGACTTCGAAGACTTCCTGGAGCCGCGCCCGGACCTGCCGCTGACCATGGAGCAGGAACTGGAACCGGTGGTGCGTCATCTGGTGGAGCAGCGCTGGCCGTTCCGCCTGCATGCGACGTACAACGAATCCATCTCACGCATGCTCGACGTGTTCGAGAAGGTCAACCGCGACATCCCGTTCAATGGCCTGCCGTGGTTCTTCGACCACGCCGAAACCATCACCCCGCAAAACATCGAGCGCGTGCGAGCTTTGGGCGGCGGTATTGCGATCCAGGACCGCATGGCGTTCCAGGGTGAGTACTTCGTAGAACGCTATGGCGCCAAGGCCGCCGAAGCCACGCCGCCGATCAAGCGCATGCTCGCCGAAGGCGTGCCGGTAGGCGCGGGCACCGATGCCACGCGGGTGTCGAGCTACAACCCGTGGACCTCGCTGTATTGGATGGTCAGCGGCCGCACCGTCGGCGGCCTGGAACTGCACGCCGAAGGCCTGCCGCGCCTTACCGCGCTGGAGCTGTTCACCCACGGCAGTGCCTGGTTCTCGTCCGAACAGGGCAAGAAAGGCCAGATCAAGGTCGGCCAACTGGCAGACGTCGCCGCATTGTCGGCAGACTTTTTCAGCGTCGATGAAGAGGCCATCAAGTGGATCGAGTCGCTGCTCACCGTGGTCGGCGGCAAGGTGGTGTACGGCGCCGGCGACTTCGAAGACTTCGCCCCGCCGCGCGTGCCGGTGCTGCCGGACTGGTCGCCGGTGGTCAAGGTGCCGGGGCACTGGCGTGCGACTTCACCGCTCCAGGCCCAGGTTCACCAGTGCAGCGGCCCTTGCGGCGTGCATTCCCACAGCCATGAGAAAGCCCGTCTTTCCAGCGTGCCGGTCAGCGACTTCCAGGGTTTCTGGGGCGCGTTTGGCTGCTCGTGCTTTGCCTTTTAAAAAAACCAAAGGAGTTAACCCATGACGTACAAGCGCTTGAACAAAGACGATGCTGTTGTCCTGTTGGTCGATCACCAGACCGGCCTGATCTCCCTGGTCCAGGATTTTTCCCCCAACGAATTCAAGAACAACGTGCTGGCCCTGGCCGACGTGGCCAAGTTCTTCAACCTGCCGACCATCCTCACCACCAGTTTTGAAAGCGGCCCGAATGGTCCGCTGGTGCCCGAGTTGAAAGAACTGTTCCCGGACGCGCCGTACATCCCGCGTCCTGGCCAGATCAACGCCTGGGATAACGAAGATTTCGTCAAGGCCGTCAAGGCCACCGGCCGCAAGCAGATCATCATTGCCGGTGTGGTCACCGACGTGTGCGTAGCGTTCCCGACCCTGTGCGCCCTCGACGAAGGCTTTGAGGTGTTCGTGGTCACCGACGCATCGGGTACCTTCAACGAAACCGTACAACAGGCCGCCTGGGCCCGCATGACCGCCGCCGGCGCGCAACTGGTGAACTGGTTCTCCGTGGCCTGCGAGCTGCAAGTGGACTGGCGCAACGACATGGAAGGCCTGGCCAACCTGCTGTCGCCGCGCATCCCCAACTACCGCAACCTGATGAACAGCTACTCGGCGTTTACTGCCAAGTAAACGGTTTTCAAGCCTGTAGGTGATCAATGTGGGAGGGGGCTTGCTCCCGATAGTGGTGCTTCAGTCAACGCTATTGAGACTGACACACCGCAATCGGGGGCAAGCCCCCTCCCACATTTGATTTGTGGTGTTGCGACCATCCAGTTATAAATCAGCCCATCGTCCACCGAGAAGCGACAATGAACCCCTTCGAAGACATGCGCCTGTTCTGCCAGGTCATGGAGTCCGGCAGTTTTACCGCCGCCGCCGAACAACTAGGGCTGTCCAAGCAATTCGTCAGCCGCCGCCTGATCCAGCTCGAAGACCGCCTTGGCGTGCGCCTGCTCAACCGCTCCACGCGCCGCCTGGACGTCACGCCGCTGGGCCAGAGTTACTACGAATCGGCCTTGCGCCTGCTCGGTGAAGTCGAGCAAGTGGAGCAGGGCATCGCCGGCCAGAACAGCGAGCCACGCGGTACCATTCGCCTTAGCGCGCCGCTGTCGTTTGCGATGGCCCACCTGGGTTGTCTGTTGCCGTTGTTCTTGCAGCGTCATCCCCACGTGTCAGTGGAAGTCGACCTCAGCGACCGCCCCGTCGACCTGATCGGCGAAGGCTACGACCTGGTGCTGCGCATTGGCACCCTGGAAGATTCGACCCTGATCGCCCGCCGTATCGCCAGCATCCAGCGGGTGTATTGCGCCAGCCCCGACTACTTGGCCCTGCGCGGCACTCCCGTGCAACCCGACGACCTGGCCCAACACGACTGCTTGCCGTACGGCCATGGCCGTCAAGTGCAATGGCGCTTCAAGGGCAAGGTACAGGCGCTGAATGTCAGCGGTCGCATGCGGGTCAATAACGGCGAGCTGTTGCGTGACACCGCCATCGCTGGCCTGGGCGTCACTTACTTGCCGACCTTTATCGTCGGCGATGCGTTGAAGGACGGTCGCCTGATCACCCTCCTTGATGACTTCGCCCCCGAAGCCCTGACCCTGTCGGCGGTGTACCCCCAGCACCGGCAAAGCTCACGGCCGGTGCAGGCGCTGGTGGAGTTCCTGCGCGAGCGCCTGGCTAGCGGCTGCTGAACAACTGGCGGATCAGGTTCGGCGTGCTGCCGGTCCAGCGCTTGAATGAACGCCGAAAGTTCGCCGCATCGTTGAAGTTCAGGTACGCCGCCACTTCGTCGTTGCTGTAACCCTTGACCTGGTACAGGTGCAGCGCCACTTGTTTGCGCACCCGGTCTACTTGCTGCTGAAAGCCGGTGTCGTGTTTGTGCAGCTTGCGCTTGAGGGTCGCCGGGCTCATGGCGAAGGCCTGGGCCGCCTGTTCCAGGCTAGGCGGTTGGCGCACGTGCTCGCGCAGGTAGTCGTAGAGGCAATCGAGAAAACTGCCGGCAAAGCCCAATTGTTCGATCTGTTCGCGGGCCTGCCGGCGCGCGACCTGGCCGGCGGTGGCCGACGCCCCCGGCCAGGCGCGGGTGAGGTGTTCGCGGGGGATGCACAGCATGTCCAGCGGGCGCTCGAAGCGCGTGTCTTCGCCCAGGTGCACCCAATACTGTTCGACATAACGCGGCTCGGCATGGCTGAAACTGCACACCCACGGCAGCCGCTCGCCGCTGAGCCATTGGCTCATGGCAACCAGCGAGGTCATGCTCGCTTCCAGCAGAAACCGCCACTGCTCGCCAGCCCCGCAACTGTCCAGCCAATACAGGTAGGCGTGGTGCTCATCGAGTTCCAATTGCAGGCTGACCAACGGGCTGAGCAGCACCTGCTGTTGAATCAGGATCTCCAGCGCCTGATGCAGATTCTGTGCATGGCCCAAGGCATGGCTGGCCGCGCCGTAATAGCCGGGCAGCAAGCGCTGGCCGAACAGGAAGCTGCTGTCATCGGCATCCAGCAGCTTGCGACTGTTGCCGATCAGCGCCAGGAACTGCTGCGGGCTCAAGCGCGCCGTGCCGGCCAGGATGTCCTCGTGGAACAGCCCGGTGCCGCGCAGCAAACGATGGCTGTCGATGTCCCGGGACAAGGCCAGGTCAATCAGCGTAGCGGGCTGGTTGTGCCCTGGAATGAAGCGGCTGTCGGCCTCATACCAGTTGGTTTTCACGGCCATCTCAGGCGCTTTTCGCAAGGGGTTGCTTGGCCCGCGCCAACGCGAGGTTGAGGCGCTTGAGCAAGTCGTGGGGCGGCTCGTCCAGGGCCATCACCACAGCCGTGGTCGCTGCCAGTTGCAGGCGTTCGCCCTGTTGCCGGGTCTTGTGGGCCAGGCCATGCACCGCTTGCTGCAACTCCAGCGCGAGCTCCTTGGCCTGGCGTTCGCCGGTGTTGGGCAGCAGCACCACAAAGCGGTCGCCAGCCAGGCGGCACAGCAAGTCCTGGCGGCGCAGGTTGAGCAGCAGCAAATGGCTGAGGGCCTGGAGCACCGCGTCGCCCTCGGCATGTCCGTAGGCCTGGTTGATGGCCGCGAAGTGGTCCAGGTCCAGCGCCAGCAGCGACAGTGGTTGCTGCTGTTCGCGGCTGTCTCGCAAGCTGTCGGCCAGTTGGCGCTTGAGGTAGTCGGCACCGCCCAGGGGCGTGAGTTTGTCGAACAGCCGGTGCTCGCGAAACAGCCGCTCGCGCTTTTCCATCTGCGCGCTGATTGCCAGTTGTTCGCGGTGCCAATGGTAGATGCCGATGGTCAGCAGGATCATACCCACCGGCATCGGCCCGGATTCAAGCCAATGGTCCCACGTGATGCTGTCGGGCAGGCGGATGAACTCGTCGAGGCTGTCGATCCACCACGAGAAAAAGATGCACGACAGCCCCAGCGCCAGGTAATGGGTAACGCGCCCAGCGGGGCGGCTTTTCAGCACCAGGCCCAGCCACACCAAGGCCAGCAGCGCCGAGCCGCCTTCGCCGATGATGTCCAGCCACACCCATTCGCTGAAGCTTTTGAGCTCGCCGCAGGCCAGGTGCAGGATCAGCCCGGCATTGGCGGCAATGAGCAGCAGGGCGAGTTTCCAGCGGTGAGGTTTGAGCACGCAAAACATAGCCGCGGGTCCTTGGGCGAATGGGCGATGGGCGCCAGCACAGCAGATGGATATGACGGTTGCGTGACGGTGGGGGAGGGTCGAATCAGCTCACCTCACCGACAATGAAAATCATCAATGTGGGAGCTTGCTGTGGTGAGCGGGCTTGCCCCGCGCTGGTCTGCGAAGCAGACCCGCCGGATCCTCAGTGAACCCGTCGGGGGGCAAGCCCCCTCACCACAGCAAGCCCCTCCCACATTTGATTTTCACAGGTCATATCAGCTCATTCCAAGTCCAGAGGCAGGTGAAACCCAAGGTTTACAGGCTTCACAGCAGCTCCTGTCACAGAACCGTCATCCCCCACCCCTAGCTTGCCCTCCCAGTTGCCGGGCCACTTGCCTGGCGCCAACGGATTCTTGGGGAGGATTTCATGTACAAGCGCACCGGGCTCGTCAGCTTCACGCTTACCGCCTTGGCCCTGGCGATTGCCAGCGAGCGGCTGAATGCGGCCGAGGCCACCACCACCGAGCACGTCGAAGTGGTCGGCCAGGCAGCCGCCATCGATCAAGCGCTCAAAGAGCAGCGCAGCTCAGACAGCATCAAGAGCGTGGTGCATGCCGATGGCGTGGCCCAATTGCCCGATGAAAACGTCGCCGAGGCAGCCCAACGATTGCCTGGCATCAGCGTCGAGCGCGACCAGGGTGAAGGGCGTTTCGTCAGCGTGCGTGGCCTCGGCCCGGACCTCAACAGCGTGACCATCAACGGCACCCTGGTACCTGCCCCGGAAAGCGCACGCCGCGCCGTGGCCCTCGATGTGCTGCCGTCGGAGTTGGTGCAGTCGTTGTCGGTGATCAAGACCCTCACCCCGGACATGGACGCCAACTCCCTGGGCGGTACCGTCGACGTGCAAAGCCTGTCGGCCTTCGACCACAAAGGCCTGTTCTACACCGGCAGCACCGAAGCCAGCTACGACAAGAATACGAGCCAGACCAGCCCCAAATTCTCCGGCGCCGCCAGTAACCGTTTCAGCCTCGGCGACGGCATCGATAACTTCGGCGTGGCCGCAGCCCTGAGCTGGCAGAAGCGCGACTTCGGCTCCGACAACGTCGAAACCGGCGGCGCCTGGGACTTCACCAGCGGCGCCAAGCTCAACGAATTCGAACAGCGTGACTACGACATCAGTCGCGAACGTGCTGGCGGTGGCCTGAACTTCGACTACAAGCCCGATGACCTCAGCAGTTACTACCTGCGCACCCTCTACAGCCGCTACAAAGACACCGAGACCCGCAATTCCACCAGCATCGAATTCGCCGACCCCCAGGCCGCCGGTGAGCTGGGCGATGCCGAAGCCAAGCGCAAGCTGAAGAACCGTGAGGAAACCCAGCAAATCCAATCCTACGTGTTCGGCGGCGAGCGCATGCTCGGCCTGTGGACCCTCAGCGGCCAGGCCGGCTACAGCCAGTCCAGCGAAGACAGCCCGGCGCATATCGCCGGGGCCACCTTCGACGGCGGCGACTTTGCCAACAGCGGCTTCTACGACAACAGCAAGCCACGTCCGATCATCGGCGCCGGCTTCTACGACGCCAGCAGCTTCACCCTCGACAAGGTCGATTGGGAAAAACAGAACACCAAAGACACCGAGAAAAACCTGCGCCTGGACCTGGCCCGTGACTACGACCTCAGTGGCTATGCGTCCCAGTTCAAGTTCGGCGGCAAGGTCAGCCGCCGCAACAAGGACAACGACCTCGAAGCCTGGGTCTACCAAGACTTCGACACCCTTGGCTACACCGCCGACCAGCTCAACCTCAGCCAATTCCAGAAGGGCAGCGTCGACTACCGCCTCGGCAACTACGGCCCGGGCATCAGCGCCAGCGGCATCAAGCAGTTGATCGGCAGCCTCAATGCGGCGCACTTTTATGACGAGACCGAATCCCGGGTCAACGACTTCACCATTCGCGAAGACATCAACGCCGGCTACCTGATGAACACGATCGATATCGACGACTGGCGCTTTATCGCCGGCCTGCGCTACGAGGGCACCGAGTTCGAAGCCAAGGGTACCGGCGCCACCGATGGCGTGTTCACCGCCACCGAGACCAAGCGCCGCTATCACCACTGGTTGCCGGGCCTGCATGCGCGCTACCAGATCGACAAAAACACCCAAGTGCGTGCGGCGTGGACCAAGTCCGTGGTGCGCCCAACCTTCGGCCAACTGGCGCCGGGCTTTGTGATCGACGATGACGAAGCCACCTTTGGCAACCCGGACCTCAAGCCCCTGGAGTCGAGCAACCTGGACCTGGGCATCGAGCACTTCATGGGCCGGGCCGGCACCGTGTCGGCGTTCGTGTTCTACAAAGACATCAAGAACTTCGTCTACAACACCGACGTGGCCGGCACCGGCGCCTGGACCAACTTCTCCGAGGCCCACACCTACGCCAACGGCGACAGCGCCAAGCTCTACGGCCTGGAACTGGCCTATTCGCAGAAATTCGACTGGCTGCCCGCGCCGTGGAACGGTTTGCTGGTGGGCGCCAATAGTACGTTCAGTCGCTCCAGCGCCGATATCGAAGGCTTCGACAGTGCCAGCGGGACGAACCGCAAGCGCAACATCAGCTTGCCCAACCAATCGGACACGGTCGGCAACCTGATGGTCGGCTGGGAAGACGACAAGCTCAGCCTGCGCCTGTCGGCCAACTACAAGTCGGCCTACCTGTACGAGTTGGCGTCGATCAACGACAAGGCCCACGACCTGCATGTCGACGCGCAAACCTTCGTCGATTTCAGCGCGCGCTACTCGCTGACCAAGAACCTGCAAGTCAGCTTCGAAGCGCAGAACCTCACGGATGAGTCGTACTTCGTCTACACCGGCAACCGCAGCTACAACGGCCAGTACGAAGAGTACGGCCCGACCTACAAGCTCGGCCTGACCTTTACCCACTTTTGAATCCAACACATTGGATCTCCACTGTTTTCGAAGGATTTTGTTTGTTCATGAGAATTTCCAAGCTGTACTTGCTGATCGCCCTGGTCACCAGCGGCACTGCATTCGCCACCGATCTGGCCCTGCGCCCCTGGGCGCCGTCCTTGAACGCCGAAGCCGTGGCCTTCCTGCCCAACGCCACGGAACGCCTGGCCGCCAGCACTCTCGACGGCCTGCAACTGCTCGACGCCAAAGGCACCGAACTGACCCGCTTCAAAGGCAACTTCAGCAGCCTCGACACCCGCGCTGCCGGCGCCCAGGTCCTGGTCGCCAGCCTCGACAATGAGCGGCAGCAAGCGCTGTTGATCAACCTCGACAGGGCCAACAAAACCTGGGGCAAACCGCTGTACCTGCCGCCCCGCGATTACCCGGTGAACGGCCTGTGCCTGTACCGCGATTCAGCGGCCAACCTGTTTGTCTTTTTGGTGGGCGAAGAGGGCAAGGGCGAACAATGGCTGGTGGGCAACGGCGCGACACTGCTGGCCGAAGCCCAACGCGTGCGCGGCCTGCCGTTGCCGTCGTCGGCGCAGTTCTGCCAGGTGGATGACGCCACCCATCAGTTGGTGGTGAACGAAGAAAACGTCGGCTGGTGGGCCTACCCGGCGCATCCGGAAGCGGATGTAAAACGCACGCCGGTGGCGGTGTTCGACGATCCCAAGCGTGAAGCTGGCGCCATCGCCTTAGTACCGGGCGGCCTGGTTGCGCTGGACCCCAAGGCCGCACAACTGCATCTGTTCCAACAGACTGGCGAACGTTGGGTCGAGCAATCGAGCCTGCGCCTGGCGGGTTTGAAAGAGCCTGAGCAACTGAGCCTCAACGGCCAACAACTGCTGGTACGCGACGACGACAGCGGCACGCTCTACCAGGGCACACTCCACTGGCAACCCAAGCCGGTAGCGGCCGAACCGGTGCTGCCGGAAGTGGCCGCCGTGCGCCAAACCGACCCGGTCGGCCGCCAGGGCGATGCGGCGGATGACCCGGCGATCTGGATTCACCCCCAGACCCCGGCCAAAAGCCGCGTACTGGGTACCAACAAAAAGCAGGGCCTGCTGGCCTACGACCTCGATGGCAAGCTGCTGCAGGAACTGGCAGTCGGGCGCCTGAACAACGTCGATGTGCGCCCCAACTTCAAGCTGGGTGCGCAGACTGTGGACCTCGCCGTCGCCAGCAATCGTGATCACAACAGCCTCAGCCTGTTCAGCATCGACCGCCAGAGCGGCGAGTTGCGCGAAGCCGGTGAAGTGGCAACGCCGCTCAAGGAAATCTACGGCATCTGCCTGTACCAGCCCGCCAGCGGTGAGATCTACGCCATTGCCAACGGCAAGGACGGCACCTTCCTGCAATACCGCCTGAGTGCCCCGGATGGTCGCGTGCAGGGCGAGCTGGTGCGCCAGTTCAAGGTCGACAGCCAACCAGAAGGCTGCGTGGCCGACGACCAGCGCCAGCGCCTGTTCATTGGTGAAGAAGACGTGGGCGTATGGGCGGTGGATGCCCGCGCCGACCAACCGGCCACGCTCACCAGCGTGATCAAGGTCGGCCCGCAACTGCATGCGGACGTCGAGGGCCTGGCGCTGTACCAGAGCGACAAACGCGACTACCTGGTGATCTCCAGCCAAGGCAACGACAGCTACCTGGTGGTGGATGCCGAGCCGCCATTCGCGATTCACGGCGGGTTTCGCGTCGGTCTGAATGCCGCCGCCGGCATTGACGGCGCCTCTGAAACCGACGGCCTGGAAGTCACCGCCATCAACCTCGGCGGGCCGTGGAGCCAAGGCATGCTGGTGGTGCAGGACGGGCGCAAGCGCATGCCCGAGCAAACCCAGAACTTCAAGTTCGTGCCGTGGGCAGACGTGACCCGCGCCCTGGAATTGCCGTGAACCGTCATCACCCGGTCATCACTTTTTAATCGAATAGGACATCACCATGCACGCGACGATGGAACATATGACGATCTGGGGCCTTATCAGTGACGCCAGCCTGTTGGTCAAGGCGGTCATGATCACCTTGCTGCTGGCGTCGTTGCTCAGTTGGTACCTGATCATCCAGCGCGGCAGCGTACTGCGCCGCCTGGAGCGCCAGTTGAATGGCTTTGTGCAGCGCTTTCGCGCAACTGCGGACTTGCAACCGCTGTACCGCGAAACCGTGCAGGCGGGCGAGGGCGGTATTGCGCCGATCTTTATTGCCGGCATCCAGGAATATCAGCACCTGCACAGCCATGATCCGGCCGTGCTGGAAGGCGTCGAACGCGCCTTGCAGGTGGCGATTACCGAGCAGGAGATCGAGTTGGAAAAGGGCCTGCAGTTTCTCGCCACCGTCGGTTCGGTCAGCCCGTATATCGGTCTGTTTGGCACCGTGTGGGGCATCATGAATTCCTTTATCGGTTTGTCCCAGGTGCAACAGGCCACGCTGTCGACGGTCGCGCCGGGCATTGCCGAAGCGTTGATTGCCACGGCCATCGGCCTGTTTGCAGCCATCCCGGCGGTGATCGCCTACAACCGCTTCGCCGCACGCGGCCAAACCCTGCTGACCCGCTACTACGCCTTCGGCAACGAGTTGCAAGTGCGCCTGCATCGCACCCTGCGCGGTGCGCCGATCAACCTGGCCGTGGCCGCCTGAACAGGAGCACTGCGATGTTAGTCAGGCCGCAACGCAAGCACGGGCCCAAGGCCGAAATGAACGTGGTGCCGTATATCGACGTGATGCTGGTGCTGCTGGTGATCTTTATGGTCACCGCGCCGATGCTGACCCAGGGCGTGAAGATCGAACTGCCCAAGGTCGCCGCCGAGGCGCTGGCCACTGATACTCGCCAGCAAATCCTGACGCTGTCGGTCAAGGCCGACGGCGGCTACTACTGGAACCTCGGCGGCGAACTCGATACCCAGCGCCAGACCGACAGCGCCGTGAGCCTGGACGAAATGGGCGCCAAGGTCATGCAGGTGGTGGCCGCGCGCAGTGACACCCAGGTGTATATCCGCGCCGACGATAACGCGGGCTATGGAAGCGTGGTCGCTGCGATGGCGGTGTTGCAAAAAGGCGGTGTCAGCAACCTGGGGCTGGTGACCGAGGCCCCGCAATGACGGCGATGATCATGCACAGTCCAATGCTTGTGATGGAACCCAGGGATACGTCCGGCGTGTGGCGCAACAGCCTCGCGGCCAGCGCAGCGGTGGCGCTGCATGTGGGCGTGTTGGCCGCGCTGATGGTGGGTTGGTCGACGCAAAAGCCGCTGGTGGAGGCACCTCGAGTGATGCACACGCAGTTGGTCATGCTGCCACCGGCACCGTCGCCCGTGCCTGAACCGGTGGTGGCGGCTCCCGCACCGCCGGAGCCTGTGGTGATTCCGGCCCCGGTGAAGCCTGCGGTCGACCCACAGATCCAGGCGCAAAAACTTGAGAAAGCCGCCTTGGCGCGCAAACGCGTGGAGGACAAGAAAGTCGAGCAGCAACAGGAGCGCCTGGCCACCGAACAACGCAATCGCGAGCTGGAACAACAGCGGGCGGCCCAGGAGCGGCTGGCCACTGAAAAAGCCCGCGTCGCCACACCCGCACCGGCCCCGGCCTTTGACAGCCGCCAATACCAGCCCCTGAGCAAGGACGCCCCGGACTACCCCGAGCGCGCCCTGGACAAGAATATCGAAGGCGATTGCACCCTGGAGTACAGCGTCAACATCCAAGGTCGCGTGGAAAACCCCAAGGTGTTGGACGGCTGCCATCCGTTGTTCATGCGGCCTTCACTGGCAGCGGCGAACACTTTCCGCTATCAGCCGAGAATCGTTGATGGCAAGGCCGTTGCGGTACCGGCGGTGCGCAACACCTTCCATTACCGCATCAAATAACCCACCGGGGTGGCAATGCTGCTGTTGTGGTGAGCGGGGCAAGCCCCCTCCCACATTTTTGAACTGCGTCAGGCGTTAGCTAGATTTGCCAATTCGGTGCCTGAAATGTACCGCTCCAGATTCGCCAAAAACGTATCGGCAATTTCATTGCGGCTATTGGTCGAAATCGCCGACGTATGCGGCGACAAACGCACCCGTGGATGGCTGTACAACGGGTGCCCATCCGGCAACGGTTCCGGTTCGGTCACGTCCAGCGATGCCAGGCCGATCTGCCCGTTATCCAGCGCTTCCAGCAGCGCTTCCTGATCAAGCAAACCGCCCCGCGCAATGTTGATTAAATGCAGCCCCGGCTTGGCGCTGCCCAACACGTCGCGGTCGACGATGTTGCGCGTCGCCTCGGTCAGTGGGGCCGCCAGCACCAGATGGTCGGCGCGGGCGAACAGGTCGTGAATATCCTTGGCGGCATCCACGCCGGCGCCGAACGGTGCTTGGCTCTGACGCAGCGCGACTACGTTGATCCCAAGGCCCAGGGCCTTTTGCGCCAGGCTTTCACCAATCGCACCAAAGCCAAGGATACCCAGCGTAGTGCCCTTGATCGGGCGCAGGGCGGTGAAGTTCCATTGTGAGTCCTTCACCCAGATATCCGGCAGGTGCTTGGACGCGGCAAAGATCGCCGCCAGGGCGAACTCGGCGAGGTTGTCGGCGGCGCTGCCACGGGAGGTGGTCACCGGCGGGCCGTTGAACAGCCATTGCGGGTAGAAGTCGATGCCCGACGACACCAGATGCACCCATTGCGCGCCGTAGGGCCAACCTGGGGGCGGGGTGTCCGGGGCGGTGTAGCCGCGCACGTTGATAGGGCGCAGCAGCAGGATGTTCGCCTGGGGCGGCAGGTCGCTGGGCACGCCGACGGGCACACCGATCACTTGGGCGTCGGGATGGGCCGAGGCGAGGCGCTCGCGGATCACCTGGTTGAAGTCTTCGTCCAGTTGGCTGGCGATAATCACCTGAGTCATGTGCGTTCCTTTTGGCGTTGGGCGAACACGGCTTTGCCGACGCCTTGCAGCACCGCGTCGTTCTGCGGGGTATGCACGCGGCTGCACAGCACGTCGCGGTAGTGCCGTTGCAACGGGCTGTGGCGCGACAGGCCAGGGTTGCCCGAGGCTTCGATGGCCAGCTCCACCGCACGGATGGCGTTTGTGGTCACCAGGTACTTCAACTGCGCCGCATTGGTCGCCGGGGTGTGGCCGTCGGCGGCGGCGTCAAGCAGGCTGCGGTTGGCAAACAGCAGGGTGTCGATCTGCCCGACGGTCTCCTGGAAACGCGGTAAGGTCGACAGCGCTGCGCCGAGGTTGGACGGCTGGCGCTCTTCCAGCCAGTTCACCAGCCAGTCCCGTGCGGCCTGGGCCACGGCGTCGTACACCGACGAGAGCAGCACCGCCATCCACAGGAAACCATCGGCATCCAGCTCCGGCTGTGGCGCGCTCCAGGGGCTGACACTGACGGCGTGGTCCAGCGGCACCAGCACGTTGTCGAGTACTACTTCATGGCTGCAAGTGGCGCGCATGCCCAGGTGATCCCACGTGTCGATGATGCGGATGCCGGGGCTGTCCTTGGGCACCAGCCAGGCGCCTACCAGCGGGTCGGCGTCATCGCTGCGCGCCCATACGCTGAACCAGCTCAGACCGTGGCTGCCGGTGGAGTAAAGCTTGCGTCCGCTGATGCGCCAGCCTTCGGCAGTGCGCACGGCCGTGGTCGCCGGCAGGCCGCCACGGGCCGGGGTGCCGAGGTCAGGCTCGACGCGCAGGGCGTTGATCAGCGCGCCGTTGCTTACCGCGTCTTCGGCGACTTGCACACGCAGGTGCTGGGGCCAGGTCTTGCTGTCTTGCAGGCGGGTGTGTTGCAGGTATTGCATCACCAAAATCAACGCGGTGGACGGCTCGCCCTTGGCAATCGCGCTGATTGCCTTGCGCGCCTGGGGCAGGCTGGCACCGCCGCCGCCCAAGGCCTTGGGCACGGTGAGGGCGAGCAGGCCGTGTTCATGCAACAGGTTGAAATTGGCGTAGGGGAAGGCAGCGCTGTCGTCGTACTGCTGTGCGGTGCTGGCCAACTCGGTGGTGAGACGTTCGAGCAGGGCTTCGAAGTTGGCGACTTCCACGGAGCGTAGAGACGGTTGAGATGATGACGTCATGATGAGTGTACTCGGTCAAAAAGTGGGAGGGAGCTTGCTGTGGTGAGGGGGCTTGTCCCCCGACAGGTACACTGGAGATCCAATGGGGCTGCTTCGCAGCCCGACGCGGGCGGTGCGACGATTCGACAAGCCCGCTCACCACAAAAACCCGCTTCCATGTGGGGTTGGCATGAGTCAGATGGCGATGCGTACAGGCTGCGCGGCCAACAAGCGCTCAACCACCTGCAACACCGGCTCGGCTTCGGTACGCACCAACCAATCGGGGCTGACGTCCACGAACGCCACGCTGGCGTCCCGGGCGATCACCACCACCGTCGGTTGCGGCAACTCCCAGGTTCCCGTCCCGGTGGTTTCACCGATGCTGTTGCCCTTGGCCAACGCTGCCTGGCGCGACGCTTCATCGAAGCTGTACAGAATGCCCAGGCGCCGGCCGAGGTTGTTGTCCTGATCGCTCGCAACCAGCAGCTTCAGGTGATGGCGGGTCTTGATCTCCACCAGGCGCTCCGGCACTTGCGGGCTGACCGCCACCAGCGGCACGCCCAGTTCACGCAGGCGCGGGTAGAGCTGGCGCTCGTAATAGGGCAGGGCGATGTTGCACGCCGGGCAGCCGGCAAAGCGCAAGAACACCAGCACTGCCGGGCCGTCCGCCAACAGCAGCTCGCGGTTGAGTTCGCCGCCGTCCACGTTGAGCAGGGTAAACGGGTCCAGCTCATCGCCGACCTGCACGTAGTCGTCTGCCCGCGCTTGATCCACCAGGCGCTGGCGCTGGTCGATATTGACCTGCAACGCCGCCGGCGCCCAGGTTGCGACACGCTCGGCGTGCAGCGCCGCCAACTGGCTGTTCAGGGATTCGCTCATGCCAGTGCCTCCTGCGGCGCTTCTACCTCGATACTGTAACGGTTGGCCGGTACGTCCAGCCCCAGGTTATCGCGCAGGGTGTGGCCGGTGTATTCGGTGCGGAACAGGCCGCGTTGTTGCAGCACCGGCACCACCAGTTCGGTGAAGAACTGCAAGCCATCCGGCAACACCGAGTTGACGATGAAACCATCGCTGGCGCCGGCCTCGAACCAGGTCTGGATCGCATCCGCGACCTGTTCCGGGGTGCCGACAAAATCACGCTTGGGCCGCGAGAAACGCAAGGCCACTTCACGCAGGGTCAAGCCTTCGTCGCGGGCCAGTTGCTTGATACGGTCGGAGCCGCCTTTCTGGCTGTTGGAGCCCAGGTCGCCGAGCTCCGGGAACGGTGCGTCCAACGGGTACTGGCTGAAGTCATGGTCGTTGAACGGACGGCCAAGGGCGACGATGGCGTCCTCCACGGTGACCAGGTCCACGGCTTGCTGGTAGCGGCTTTCCACTTCGGCAGCGTCGCGGCCGACGATCGGGCGGATGCCCGGCAGGATCGACAGGCTGTTCACGTCACGGCCAAAGCCTTTGGCGCGGCGCTTGAGGTCCTGGGTGTAGGCCAGGCCTTCTTCGATGCTCTCCACATGCACGAAAATCGCATCGGAATGTTCGGCGGCAAAGTTACGCCCGTCTTCCGAGGTGCCAGCCTGGAAAATCGCCGGCTGGCCCTGGCGCGAACGTGCAATGTTCAACGGACCTTTGACCGAGAAAAACTCGCCTTTGTGGTTCAGGGCATGCAGCTTGTCCGGGTTGAAAAACTCGCCGCTGTGCTTGTTGTAGGCAAAGGCGTCGTCCTCCCAGGAATCCCACAGGCCCTTGACCACGTTCAGGTGTTCCTTGGCGATGCGGTAGCGCACCGCGTGAGGCGGGTGCTCGGCCTTGCCGAAGTTATCGGCGGTGCCGCTGAGCCACGAGGTGACTACGTTCCAGCCGGCGCGACCGCCGCTGATATGGTCCAGTGACGCAAACTGGCGCGCCACTTGGTAGGGCTCGGTGTAGCTGACGGTCACGGTGGCGACCAGGCCGATATTCGTGGTCAGGGCTGCGAGGGCAGAGAGGATCGTCAGCGGCTCGAAACGGTTGAGGTAATGGGGGCTGGATTTGGCATGGATATGCAGGCTGTCGGCGATGAACACGAAGTCGAATTTGGCGGCTTCGGCCAGTTCAGTCTGCTGCTTATAGAAACCGAAATGGGTACTGGCATTCGGTTGCGCTTGCGGGTGGCGCCATTCGCCCCAGCCGTGGCCGACACCGTGGACCATTGCTCCCAGTTTTAAATGACGTGGCTTGCTCATGTTCTGCTCCTTTAGCGCGAGGCTTGGTTGTTGGGGGCACGCTTGGCGTTAAAGCTCTTGTCGAAGCCCTGGGACACGTCGATGTGTTTGGTCAGCAGGCCTTCTTTTTGGTAAGTGTCGGCCGTGGCTTGCAGGCCGCTGATCACGCTGTCGTCGATCAGTACCGGGCTCAGGTGGGTTTGCTTGGCCACGGCCACATGCACGGCCAGTGGCAGCCCGGTGATTTTGGTCTGGGCGGCGGCATATTCGTCGGGGTGGGTATTGGCCCAGGCATAGGCGCGGTCGACGCGGGCGACGAAGTCGTCCAGTTGCGGGCGCTTGTCGGCGATGGCCTGGCTGGTGGCGGCGAGGTACAGGTGGTTGCTGAGCAGCGTGTTGCCGCTGGCGATGATCCGCGCCTGGCTTTGTGAAGTCACCACCGTGGTGTAGGGATCCCAGGTCGCCCAGGCATCGGCGGTGCCGTTATCCAGCACCAGGCGCGACTCGGCGGGCAGCAGGAAGATGAACTGCACATCCTGGCTGGTCAGGCCGGCCGTCGCCAACGCCTTGATCGCCAGGTAATGCCCGATGGAACCGCGCCCGGTGACGATTTTCTTGCCCTTGAGGTCGGCGGCGGTCTTGATCGGCGAGTCCTTGGGCACCAGCAGGGCAGTGGTGTTGCGCCCTTCGGCGTGGATGATGCTGACCACCTTGAGCGCCGCACCGGCACCCAGTGCGAACACATAAGGCGCATCACCCAAGGCCCCGATATCCACCGCGCCGGCATTCAAGGCTTCGCCCAGGGGCGAGGCGGACGGGAACTCCGACCACTGGATTGTGTACGGCACGTTCTTGGTTTCGCCGCAGGCTTCGAGCAGGGCCTTGATCGTCGATTTTTGATTGGCCACCCGCAGGGGCTGCAGGTCGGCGGCGTGGGCGGTGGTGGCCATGCCTAGGGCCAGGGCGGTGCCCAGGAACAGGCGTTTGAAAGAGGAGGTGAAGACCATGGGATAGAGGCTCCAGGTAGATCAAAAAAGGGTATGGATACCTCCGCCTGGAAAGGGGTCGGTGAAGCCTGCCCCCGTTCAGGGGCAGGGGTGTCGGACGATCAGATCACGTAGAACCCATGCGTACCGTCGCGGGCCAGTTGCGCGACCAGCCCGAACTCCCAATCCAGATACGCCTGCATGGCTTCCTTGGGGTTGTCGGTGCCTTCATACGGTCGGCGGTAGCGGTCGATGCGCGGTGAGGCCAGGTGGGTCTCGCCTTCTTCCAGGGGCAGTTGCGCGTTGATCCAACCCGCTGTGCCGTCTTGCAGCAGGAACACTTGTTTGCCGGTGATGGCTTCGACGTCGGCCACCGCCAGGCGCGCCAGTTGGCTGCTGCCGCAGGTGAGCACATAGCGCTCGGCGGTCGGTGCCTTGGCGAGGGCTTGGGGCAGTTGCGCACGCAGCGCCCACCATGCACCGGGGATATGGCGTTTGACGTAGTTGGCGCTGGCGGTGAAGTCCAGCACCACGGTGTCGCCGTGGGCCAGCCAGTCGGCGAGGGTGTGCGGGCTGATCAGTTCGGCTTGGGGCGGCGCGGGCACCGGGGCGATCCAGGCGCCTTGTTCGCTCAAGTGCGCCGCTTGCAGGTCGTCCAGTACATGCACGTCCCAGCCGAGTTGGGCGAGCCACGACGCGGACATGTTGGCGCGCACGCCGTCGTCATCTGCCAGCACCAGTCGTGCGCCGCGTACGCTGGCCACGTGATCGGTTTCCTGGACCAATTGGCCGCCGGGGGTGGAGCGGGCGCCGGGCAGGTGGCCGGTTTCGAATTCTTCCGGGGTGCGCACATCGAACAGGTAGGTGGTGCGGGTCGGTTCTTGCTGCCAGCGTTGCAGGTCGTCGAGGGTGGCGCGGCCGACGCGGGCCTTGTCGGCCACGCGGCGTGCGTCCTGGGCGGCGATGTGGCGGTGTTCTGGCGTGGTGGGCGCAAAGCGGCGCGACTGGCCATGGGCGAGTTTCTGCCCGGCCAGGGTCCAGCCGATGGTGCCGTTGCGCAGCGACGACACCGGGTTGGTCACGCCAGCGTTGATCAGCGATTGGGTGCCGATAATGCTGCGGGTGCGTCCGGCGCAGTTGACGATGATGCGCGTGGCCGGGTCTGGCGCCAGTTCACGGGCGCGCAGCACCAGTTCGGCACCGGGCACGCTGATGCTGGTGGGGATGCTCATGGTCTGGTATTCGTCGAAACGGCGGGCGTCGAGCACCACCACATCGGCCTGGCTGTCGAGCAGGGCTTGCACCTCTTCGGCGGCCAGGGACGGCGTGTGGCGCTCGCTCTCTACCAGTTCGCCAAAGGCTTTGCTCGGTACGTTGACATCGATAAACAGCTCGCCACCGGCGGTGCGCCAACCGTCAAGGCCGCCGTCGAGCAGGCTGACCTGGGTGTAGCCCAGCGCAACCAGGCGCTCGGCGGCGCGGGCGGCGAGCCCCTCACCGTTGTCGTAGACGGTGACCTGGGTATCGCGCCGTGGAATGCGTGCATACACCTCCAGTTCCAGTTTGGACAACGGGATATTCGCCGCGAACAACGGGTGGGATTCGGCAAACGGCGCTTCTTCGCGCACGTCGATCAGGGCGACTTCTGCGCGGTCCAACAGGGCCTGGCGAATCTGCGCGAAACTGCGGGTCAGTACGGTGCTCATAGGGCAGGGCTCTTTTCTTTGGACAAATCCCAGATGTTCGGGAGGAAGGCGTTGGAATAACCGGAGATAAACAGTTTCTCGCTGCCGTCGGGTTGGTACACCGCGCGGCGTACCGCGCCGATATTGGCGCCGTACACGTGGATGCTGATGGACACCCGGTCGCTGTGGGCATTGCTCACCTGATGGATGTCACCGACCTTGGGCGATACAGCCTCGACCTGGCCCGGCACCAACTCAATGGGCTTGCCTTCGGCGACCAGGCTGCCGTCGGGCGCGCGCTCAAAACCTTGGGAAAACTCCGCGCCGCGCAACATGCCGATCAGCCCCCATACCCGGTGGTCATGAATCGGCGTGGTCTGCCCCGGCCCCCACACAAAACTGACGACGCTGAAGCGCTGGCGCGAATCGGCGTGCAGCAGGAACTGCTGGTAGCGCTCGGGGTTGGGCTGGGCGAACTCATCGGGGAGCCAGTCATCGTGGCTGACCAGTTGGGCCAGTAGCTTGCCGCCACGGTGCAGCAGGTCGCCTTCGCGGGGATTGCCGTCAATCAGTTCCGCCAGGGCGCCAATAAAGGCTCTGAGTCTCTCGGGGTGTCGGGCCTGGGTCATGACAATTCCATCAGTCGATGTTGATGGGTTTATCTAAGCATAATGTTTATAGTTAATATGCTATTTTTTAATGATTAGCTTATAGCTGAAGGTAATTTAGAACCGGTCTGAATAGCGTTAGACGTTATCGATCACAGCGTGGGCTATCCAGATAACGTTCCTGCAACTATGCTTCGCACACATCTTAATGACTGTTCTCTATGTGCGGCCCAAATGAAAATTGACGATATCGATGCCTTTGTCGAAGTGATTCGTTGCCAGTCCATCAGCCATGCCGCCGAGTCGTTGCAACTGACCCAGCCGGCCATTACCCGCCGCGTGCAGAACTTCGAGCAGGCCTTGGGGGTGGAGCTGTTCGACCGCAATACCAAACCCTTGAAGCCCACGTTGATCGGCACCCGCGTATACGAGCAGTGCCGGCTGATCCTGCGCGAAATGGATGCCCTGCGCGAACTGGTGGCCACGGATGCACCGCCCACCGGCGTACTGCGCCTGGGCGTGCCGCAGACCATCGGCGATGTGGTGCTGCTGGATGCGCTGAAGCTGCTGCGCACCGAGTACCCCGAGTTACGCGCCCAGGTCGCCACTGGCTGGGGCAGCCAACTGGTCGGCAAGATCGAACGGGGGGAACTGGATGCAGCGGCGGCGCTGTTCCCGGCAGGCAAGATCTTCCCCGACAACATCGTTGGCGAGTCCATTGGCAAGATGGAGCTGGTGGTGGTGTGCGCCAAGGCGCAGTTGCCGAAAAAGCCGTGCAAGCTGGCGGATGTGTACCAGAACGGCTGGATCCTCAACCCGGATGGCTGTGGGTTCCGCGCAGGCCTGCAGCGCACCTTGTCTGACCAGGGCTTGGCGCTGCGGGTCAACCTGGAGACCTTCGGCACCGAGTTGCAATTGGGCTTGGTCGCCGATGGGTTGGGCCTTGGCCTGGTGCCGCGCCCGCTGCTGGAACGCAGTGCGCACCGTGAGCAACTGGCGGTGATGCCGCTCAAGGACTTCAAGCCGGTGATGGATTTGTGGCTGATCTACCCGCACTTCCTGGGCAACCTGCAAGGGCCGGTAGATGCGTTTGGCAAGTGGGTGGCGGCATCGTTGCACAAGATTCGGGATGCGGCTTGATATGAAAAAAAATAATAATTAGCTTAGATTAAAATGTGCTTTTTATTATTTTCGAGCATCCCCTAGGCTTGCCTGGAAGTCCTTAAGGCCATCCAGGAAGTTTTGCCATGAGCAGCGTCACCTCGATTTCCAGCGTCTCCAACAACGTTCGCCAGCGCGTCACGCCAGAAGAGTGGGAAGTACGCGTCAAACTGGCCGCCGCCTATCGCCTGGCGGCCCTGTACAAGTGGACGGACCATATCTATACCCACTTCTCCGCCCGTGTGCCGGGCCCGGAGGAGCATTTCCTGATCAATGCCTTTGGGCTGTTGTTCGATGAAATCAACGCTTCCAACCTGGTCAAGGTCGACCTTGACGGTACGATTGTCGACGACCCAACGGGCCTGGGGATCAACTACGCCGGCTACGTGATTCACAGCGCCATCCACGGCGCACGCCATGACCTGCAAGCGGTGTTGCATACCCACACCCGCGATGGCATCGCGGTGTCGGCGCAGAAGGACGGCTTGTTGCCGATTTCCCAGCATTCCATCGCCTTTTCCGGGCGGGTGGCGTACCACGGTTATGAAGGCATCGCCCTCGACCTGGATGAGCGTGAGCGGCTGGTGGCGGACCTGGGCGACAAGAGCGTGATGATCCTGCGCAATCACGGGCTGTTGACGGCCGGCATCAGCGTCGAACACGCATTCCAGCAACTGCAAGGGTTGGAGCGCGCGTGCAATATCCAGATCGCCGCGCAGGCGGCGGGGAATGCGCAGTTGGTCTTTCCACCGCGTGAGGTCGTGGCCAAAGTGGAAGAACAGGCCCAGGCGCATAGCAGCGGTGAAGGGCCGGGTGTGGCGCGGCATTGGAATGCGTTGATCCGGCAGTTGGAGCGTAGCGATACCGATTACAAAAACTGATCCGCAGCCAAATGAAGATCAACTGTGGGAGGGGGCTTGCCCCTCCCACATTGGTTTGTGGTGTGCTTGCTTATGCGACCTGCCTGGCTTGTTCGCGTTGTGCAATCAGTTGGCGGGTGAGGGGGATCAACTGCTTGCCGTACTCAATCGCGTCATTGAGTGGATCAAACCCACGGATCAGGAACGTCGTGATACCCAGGTCGTAATAATCTACCAACGCCTCTGCTACCTGCTCGGCGGTGCCCACCAACGAGGTGGAGTTGCCTTGCGCGCCCAGCAATCCGGCAATCCCGGTCCACAAGCGCTTGTCCAGCCGTGACCCTTGCGCCGCCGCTGCCAGCAACCGGCGCGAACCTTCATTCGGCGGTTCGCGGCGTACAAAACCGTTTTGTTCGGCCAGCGCCGTGGCGTGCTGCAGGATGCTGTCAGCCCGCGCCCACGCCAGTTCTTCGGTCTCGGCCAGGATCGGTCGCAGCGACAGGCTGAAGCGAATCGTGCGCCCATGCTTGGCTGCTTCGGCCCGAACCTGGGTCACGATTTCGCGTACTTGCTCGTAGGTTTCGCCCCACAGCGCGTACACGTCGGCATGCTTGCCCGCCACTTCAATCGCGGCCTTCGACGAGCCGCCAAAGTACAGCGGGATATGCGGCAGCTGCGGCGACTTCACCGTTGAATGCGCGCCTTCTACCTGGTAGTAAGTGCCGGCAAAATCGAAGGGCTGGTCGCTGGTCCATTCCTGGCGCACCACGCTCAGGTATTCGTCGGTGCGTGCGTAGCGTTCGTCCTTGCCGATATGGCTGCCGTCGGCGCGCAGCTCGCGGTCATCGCCGCCGGTGATGATGTGCACGGCAGTGCGGCCACCGTTGAACACATCCAACGTGGTGAACTGGCGTGCGGCGAGGGTAGGCTGCGCAAACCCAGGGCGATGGGCGATGAGGAACTGCAGTTTCTTCGTCACACTGGCGGCATGGGCGGCGATCAGCGTGCTGTCCGGGCTGTTGGAGTGGAAGGCCACCAGGGCGCGGTCGAAACCGGCTTCTTCGTGGGCGCGGGCCACGGTTTCCACGTAGTCCGGTTGCAGGGTCGGGCCGCTGCGCGGATGGATCTCGGAGGCATGGTGGCCGCCGATATAGCCGATGAATTCGATGCTCATGGTCTGTCCTTGTCGAGTAGGGAGTGTGTACCTCCGCCGGGCAGGGGGTCGGTCATGCTCGTTCAAGGTAGGGGGCGCAGGAGCGGGTGTAAAATGCCGTTTGGTTCTAACCTAATTATTAAAATAAAGAATCATATGTTGTGTATTTGATCAGTAAATTGCATTTTGTAGGCGAGGCTGACAGTAGTTAACGTTGTGTTTGGCCCGGGCCTGAGGTCTGATGGGCGCCGAAAATAGTGCCTCTAAGGTTGGGCAATGATGCGGGCAGAACTTGCGCAATATGGCGGTATTACCGTCATGATTCCCGCCGCAGTGGTGATTGCTGTCTGGTTGGTTTATTCCAACCCTCGGGCACTGCGGGCCTGGTTGATTACGATCGGTGTGACTTATTCGCTGGTGGCGGCCAGTAAGTTGTTGTTCAAAGGCTGGGGGTTTTCCTGGCAGCACCTGGATGTTGCGGTCATCAGCGGGCATGCCATGAACAGCTGTTTGATGATCACGGTGGCAACTAGCTTATTGGCTCGCCAGTATAACTTTGGCTGGCGTTGGCCTGCGGCGTTAGTGGCCTTGACGCTCAGTATTGGCTTCAGCGCTTATTGTGTGGCGCCGTATATACATCCGCTGAATGAAGCCCTGACCGGTGCGTTGCTGGGTTCAACAGCAGCCCTCGTTTTTCTTTGGCGTATCGAAGCGGTGAATATCAACGTTTCCCCCGCGCTCATGGGCGCGGGCCTGGTGTTTTTATTCGCCTGTGCGCTGCTGCCCAAGTACAACGCGGAGTTGCTGCTGAACCGCGTCGCAGTCACTCTTTCAGGCGCCGCTCAGGCTCATCAGGAACCTGCCTGGCGCTTGGAGGCGGCACACACCCAGGCCGAATAGCTCGCCAGGTCCAGCGCCAGGTTGCTGTCTACCATCAGTTCCAGCAACACAGTCTGCGCGTTGAAACGCTGTGCATCGCCCCGACGCTTCGCGCCCTGCATCTGCTTGAACAGCGCGTGAGTGATTTGCAGGGCAGAGCTGCCTTGCAACCGGTCCAGCCAGTGGCCAATCGCCCGGGTATTCTGCTGGTACTGCGCGCCGACCGCCGGCTCCACAAAACTTTCGAACATGCCCGTGAGTTTTCTCAGCGCGTAGCCGCGGCGCATATCCCCGAGCAGGCTCATGGCCGCTCCTCGGTGCCGGAGATGTTCGCCAGCAATTCGGCGGTCTTGACCTGCATGAACTGGCTGTCGCCACGGCTTTCCACGCACAGGCACACCGACAGCGCATTGCTGACCTGCAATTTGAAACGCCAATCGGCGAAGACCATCGACAACCCGGCGCTGGACTCATCACTGTCCAGGGAGTTATCGCCATACAACACGTGCATGCGCTCGACGACACGGGTCGAGTTATTGACCTCGACATGAATATTTCCCGAAGAAGGAAATAGGCCAATACGCTCTACCAATAACTTTGACGTGTTCATGGCCGTCCTCTTGCTGGTGCATTCAAAGGGCACTTTATTATGTGAAAGTGGAAAAAGTATTGGAATGTTATTTTTAGTCGGCTAACGCCGTGGTTGTTATTTTTTGTCCTGCGCGATAGATGGTCTGGTTTTGTAGAGTGTGGCAATAATTGTGCAGTCGTTAGTTGCTCGTTATTTAAATAAGGTCGTCCCTTTTGCCGATGAATAAGTGTGCGGTGCGTGGGAGGTTGCCTTGTTCAAAAATATATTGATTGTGTGCATCGGCAATATCTGCCGCAGCCCGACGGCAGAGCATTTGCTGGGCGCCGCGCTGGGTTCCCGTGGGATCCAGGTCAGTTCGGCCGGTCTGGCGGCGTTGCGTGACCATCCGCTGGAGCCTACTGCCGGGCAGGTGTTGCTGGAGCATGGGCATGTTCCCCTGGCGCACAAGGCGCGGCAACTCAAGGTAGAGGCCGTCAGCGATGCCGACCTGATCCTGGTGATGGAGCAGCGTCACATCGACGGCGTGCTCAAGCTTGCCCCCGAGGCGCGGGGCAAGGTGTTCCTACTGGGTAAGTGGCAGCACGACCGTGAGATCACCGACCCCTATCGCCAGGGCAAGCCTGCCTTTGTGCAGGCCTATGCGTTGATCGAACAGGCCGTGCAGGCCTGGGTCGAGCGCCTGGCGCGCTGACGCTCCCTCTTTAAAACGATTGCAAGGACGAAGACGCGATTTATGTATCCACCCCAGAACGCTTCCGCTGACAGCCCCCACCGTGACGAGATCGATCTGCTCGGCATGCTCGGCACCCTGCTTGATCACAAATGGCTGATCGCTGCAATCACCGGCACCTGCATGGTGATAGGCGCGGCCTACGCCATCCTGGCGGCGCCGGTGTACCAGGCGAATGCGTTGATCCAGGTGGAGCCGAAGAAAAACGACATGCTTGGCTTTTCCGACGTCAGTAGCCTGCTGGGCAAGGAATCGCCGGCCGTGACCGAGATCGAGCTGATCAAGTCGCGGACCATCATCGGCAAGACCGTCGACACCCTGGCGCTGGACATCACCGTCACGCCCCAGCGTTTCCCGCTGATCGGCGGGTTCCTGTCGCGGCGTTACGTGCCGGACCACAAGGGCGGTGTCGCGCCGCCGCTGTTCGGCTTCAGTCGCTGGTCGGCAGGCGGCGAATACCTGGCGCTGAGCACCTTCAACCTGCCGGCGGCGCTGCTGGGCACCTCGCTGGTGCTGGTGGCGGGTGAGGCCCAGACCTACAGCTTGTTTGATGAGGATGGTCGGGAGATTGCCACGGGGCGCGTCGGTGAGCCGTTCTGCGCCAACGGCGTCGACGTGTTGATCCAGGAACTGCGGGCCAACCCCGGCGCGCACTTCAAGATCGTGCGCAAGCCGCGCCTGGATGCGGTGGCGGATTATCAGGACTTGCTAACGGTGATCGAGCGCGGCAAGGAGTCGGGCATCATCAGCCTGTCCCTGGAGAGCACGCGCCCGGCCCTGGCGATTCGCACCCTCAATGAAATTTCCAACCTGTATGTGAAGCAGAACGTCGACCGCACCTCGGCTGAGGCGGCGCAGAGCCTGTCGTTCCTCAATGACCAGTTGCCGCAGGTACGCCGCGACCTGGAGAAAGCCGAAAACGCCTTGAACCGCTTTCAAACCCGCAGCAAATCCATCGACATCAGCCTGGAAGCCAAAGCGGTGCTCGACCAGGTGGTCGCCCTGGACACCGGCATCTCCGAACTCAAGCTGCAACAGGCCGAGATGGACCGTAAGTTCACCCCCCAGCACCCGGCTTACCGCGCATTGCTGGCCAAACTGGCTGAACTCAACGCCAAGCAGGCGCAGATGACCAGGCGGGTCGAAGGCTTGCCGAGCACCCAGCAGGAATTGCTCAGCCTGACCCGTGACGTGCAGGTGGGCACCGAGATTTACACCCAGTTGCTCAATCGCTCCCAGGAACTGGACGTGATGCGTGCCGGCACCGTGGGCAACGTGCGCCTGATCGACAGTGCCGATGCGAATATCAGCAAACCGGTGGAGCCGCGCAAAGTGATTGTGGTGCTGTTGGCGATGCTGCTCGGCGGCATGCTCTCGGTGGGCCTGGTACTGGTGCGCAGCCTGCTGAACCGTGGGCTGGAAAGCCCGGACGACATCGAGAAACTCGGCCTGCCGGTGTACGCGTCGATTCCCTTCAGCCTGCTGCAAAAGACCGAGGAGGCGAACGCCGTCAAAGGCCTTACAGGCGTGGCGTCGTTGCTGGCGCTCAACCACCCCCATGACCTGGTGATGGAGGCCATGCGCAGCCTGCGCACCAGCCTGCACTTCGCCATGCTTGAGGCCAGGGACAACCGCCTGATGATCAGCGGCCCCAGCCCCGAAGTGGGCAAGACCTTTGTCTCGGCCAATCTGGCAGCAATCGTTGCGCAGTCGGGCCAGCGGGTGCTGTTGATCGATGCCGACATGCGCAAGGGTTACCTGCACAAAGTGCTCGGCCAGGTGGTGGAGGCGGGATTGTCCGACCTGCTGGTCAAGCGTTGTGATCTGCAGGAAGCGATTCATCCGACGGCCATTGAACGCTTCGACTTTATTGGTCGCGGGCAGATTCCGCCCAACCCGTCCGAACTGCTGATGCACCCCAATTTTGCCGCGTTGCTGGCTGAGGTCAGTGAACGCTACGACCTGGTGATCATCGACACGCCGCCGTTGCTGGCGGTGACCGATGCGGCGATTGTCGGGCGCCAGGCCGGCACCAGCCTGCTGGTAACGCGGTTCGGCGTGAACTCGGCGAAGGAAATCGAGCTGACCTTGCGGCGCTTTCATCAGAACGGCATCGCGCTCAAGGGGGCGATTTTCAATGGCGTGGAGAAACGCCGTTCCGCCAGTTACGGCTATGGCGACTACGGCTACTACAGCTACGCCTATCAGTCCGACAAGGCCTGATGACCATGAGCAAAACACTTGAAATGCCGCGCTCATTGTCGCGACGCTTTCGCCTCAACGTGCTGAGCTACGGTTACACCCAACTGGTGACGGTGGCGGCGCAACTGGCGCTGGTGCCGTTTTTCCTGCATGCCTGGGGCACCGAGCGGTATGCCGACTGGCTGGTGCTCACGGGGATCCCGTCGATGCTCAGCCTGCTCGACTTTGGGGTGGCCCAGGCATCGGCCACCAGCGCGACCTTGCGCGCCAGCCAGGGCGATGTGGCGGGTGTGCGGCGCAGTGTGCAGACCGCGCTGGCGTTTACCCTGGCGGTGGTCGCGCTGGTCCTGCTGTTAGCCCTGAGCCTTGGCCAGTGGCTCGACTGGGTGACGCTGCTCAAGCTCAAGACCCTGGCGCCCGAACAGGCCGGCCTGGTGGTGTTGTTCATGTCCGGCTACCTGTGCACCCGGCTGCTGGGCGGGCCGATCGAGGCGTGGTTTCGCAGCATCGACCGAACTGTTGGCGGTGTGTTCATCATGGCCAACCGACGGACCCTGGACATCGTGCTGTCCATCGGCGTGCTGCTGCTCGGCGGTTCGCAATTGCAATTGGCCCAAGGCATGTTCTTCAGCCAGGCGCTGTTCCTGCTGTTGGTGACGCTGTTTGTGCGGCGCATATCACCCTGGCCGTTGCTGGGCCTGGCGTCGGCATCCTGGGCGGAGTTTCGCGGGATCTGGAAACCGGCGCTGGGCAGCGCGGCGATTCCCCTGGCCCAAGCGATCACCCTGCAAGGCGGCCTGCAAGTGCTCAACCAGATCGCCGGCCCGGCGGTGGTGGTGGGTTACACCATGGCACGCACCTTGATGCGCCTGATCATCCAACTGGGCATCACGTGCAGCAACGCGCTGACACCGGAAATCTCACGCCTGGCCGGGCGCGGGCAACTCGACGAAGCACGGCGTTTCACCCAGCGCGCCAGTTCACGGGTGCTGGGCCTGTGCGTGCTGGTGTACGGCGCAGGAATATGGGCCGGGCCGCAGATCATTGGCCTGTGGAGCAATGGCCTGGTGCAGATTGACCGCGTGTCCCTGGCGCTGATCGGCGCGCATACGCTGCTTAACGTGGCGTGGTTCATCCTCGCGGCGATGTTGATTTCCACCAATCGGCACACTCGCACTTCGGTGATCTACGCCTTGAGCAGCCTGGCCGCCTTGTTGCTGTGGCTGGCCTGCAAGGAGCGTATCGACCCGTTGCTCGGCGCGTCGCTGCTGCTGGCGTTACCGGAGTTGGTGGTGCTGGTTTACTTGCGGGCGATCCGCGTCGGGGAGGTGGGCCCATGATGCTGTCCCAGGCGCGCCTGACGCTGTACTTGCCGCTGAGCTTTTTTGCGTTGCCGCTGGCGTTGAGCAATAACCTGTCGCAGCCCTTGGCCCTGCTGCTGTTGTTGCCGTTCGTGGTGTATGGGTTGCGCGGGTTTGGGCGGGCGTTGCCGTTGCTCGCACTGGTGATTGCCGCCAGCGTGTTGCAGGTGCTGGTGAGCAGCGGCGCGAAGATTTCCCTGTATCAATTTTTGCGCTCCGGCATTCCGTTTTTCTATTTTGTGCTGCTGTTGGCGGGGTACGGCTACGTGCAGGCCAATGTGGAGGAAATCGCCCGTGCCCACAGCCCCCACTTTCGGCGGATCATCGAGCGCATCATCTACCTGTTTGCCCTCGGCCAACTGCTGCAGGTCAGCCTGTACGGGGTGGGCATCGACCTGACCAACGCCGCCTCCAAGTCCAGCGACGAAGTCGGGCGGATCATGCTGTTCCCCACCAGCTCGGCCGTGCTGCTGTTCTTCTACGCCTGTTGCCAGCGCAAGATCGGCTTGATGCTGATCATCGCCGTCACATTGCTGGCGGCCGGGTCGAAGACAATCCTCGCGGCCATGGCGGTGATGATCCTGTTGTCGGCGATTACCCAGCGCAAGCTCAAGTCCCTGGCGGTATTGGTGGTGGCCATCGCTGCGCTCGGCACGCTGACGTTCTATGCCAGCCCCTTGGCGGTGTCGCGCTTTGCCACGTACCTGTTTGAGGAGAAGGGCGAAGACGTGACCCGCGCCTTTGAGATTGCCCATGCCAAGGCGTCATTCCTCGACAACCCGACCACGGTGTTCCTCGGTAATGGCCTGGCCAAGCAACTGACCCCCGGCGTGCCGACCAATGATGAGCGCTGGTTCGAGAATTCCAAGTTCGATATCGAGAACGGCTACTGGGGTGTGACCGCCAAGCTGGGCGTGGTGGGCGTGGCGCTGTTCTGCCTGCTGTTCAGCGGTTTGCCGCGCACCCCGGTGTCGCTGGCGGTGGTAGCGATTTTGCTGATTTTCTCGTTCAAGACCAGCTACCAATTCTTCACCACCTTTGATGGCAGTTATTTGCTGGTGTGGTCGATGCTCATCGGCCTGCTCAACAAGACCGCGCCTGCACGCCAGGCCGTTCGCCAGCCTGCGCCCCCAACCCATTACTTACTAAGACAGGCTGGTTCATGAACGCATCTGCACGCCCCGTGAAGGCCGGGATACTGACCTACCACTTCAGCGAAAACTTCGGCGCCGTGCTGCAAGCCTATGCCTTGCAGCGCTGGCTGCAACAGCAAGGCCTGCAAGTGAGCCTGATCAATTACCACCCGGCCTACGTGGAGGACGGCAGCGAGCTGCGGCAACTGTTCAACCCGCGCCAGTTCAAAGCCAACCTCAAGGCACTTTACCTCAAGGCGTTGGCGCTCAAGAGCCAGGTGCTGGGACCGAATGCGCAGTCGCGGCAGTTTCAGGCATTCAAGACGCGTTTCCTGAATATCCAGGAGCCGCGCTACGCCCACGCCGAGCAGCTCAACCAGGCCGTCGCCGGCCAGCAATTGCTGGTGGCAGGCAGTGACCAGATCTGGAACCCCTCGGGCCAGACCGGCCTGGACCCGGCCTACTTCCTTGCGTTCGACTGCGACAAGGCAATTCGGCGTATCTCCTACGCCGCCAGCTTCGGCAAGGAATACCTGGAGCCCGAATACCACGCCGAAGCCGAGGGCCTGCTTAAGCAACTCTCGGCGATCAGCGTGCGCGAGGAGAGCGGGGTGGCCATCGTGCAACAGGTCGCCGGCTTGGCCGCTCAATGCGTGCCGGACCCGACGCTGTTGCACCGCGATTATTCAGCGCTGCTCGCCACCGCCAGCCAAACCCGTACTGGGCACGTGTTCTGCTATGCGCTGCGCACCGGCGTGGGCGTGCGCGAAGTGGCCCAGGCGTTGTCTGTGCATGTGGCCGGGCCGATTGTCTCGCCTTATAACGCGCACCGGCGTTGGCGCCAGATCGGCGAGACCGTGCAGGTGGGGCCCCAGGACTGGCTCAAGTTGCTCAAGGACAGCGCCTATGTGGTGACTAACTCGTTCCATGCCACGGTGTTCGCGATCATTTTCGAGAAGCCGTTTATCGCCGTGGGCCTGCCCGGCATCAAGGCCTCGCTGAATGCGCGGGTACGTAACTTGTTGGAGAAGCTGGGACTGTCCCAGCGCTTCCTGCCGGCGGACGATGCAGCCCAGGTGCAACGCTTGATCGCCGCGCCCATCGATTGGGTCGCAGTCAGCGCGCGGCGCCAGGCATTGCAGCAGGTGGGCGAACGCTACCTGCTGGAACAGTTGGCGGCGATCCAGCCATGAGCGATTTCGCCCAACTCAAGTACGTGGACACCTTGCCCCGCAGTGACAAAGCTCGGCGCCTGCTGTGGGGCGTTGTCTATCAACTGCTGTTTCGTCCTACGCCGCGCTGGATGCTGCACGGCTGGCGGCGCGCGCTGCTGCGTTGCTTTGGCGCCAGGATCGGCGAGGGCTGCCGGATCTCGCCCACCTGCAGCATCTGGGCGCCCTGGAACCTGGAGATCGGCGACTACACCGCCATCGCCGATGGCGTGGATGTGTACGCCATGGCGCGGATCACCCTGGGCTCGAAGGTCACCATCAGCCAGCGCAGCTTCCTGTGCACCGGCACCCATGACACCCGCAGCCTGCTGCGGCCATTGGTGACGCGGGAGATCGTGATCAAGGACCACGTGTGGGTTGCCGCCGAAGCGTTCATCCACCCCGGCTGTGTGCTGGAAGAGGGCTGTGTGGTGGGTGCGCGGTCGGTGGTTACCGCCGACCTGCCGGCCTGGATGATTTGCGTCGGTGCGCCGTGCCGCGCCCTCAAACCGAGAGACATCGCACTATGAAACAGGTGAAAACCATGATGGACAAAGCATGGAAGTTGATGTTTTTCGTCAGCGAGTTCTTTCGCGACATGCTCACGTTTATGCGCCACAACGGCTATTCGCCGCTGGAGAGTCGCAATAAGAAGCTGTTCTACAAGATCCTCATCGAAACCCACACCGTGGAAAAAGGCCTGTCCCTCAAGGAGCCCAAGCCGCTGTTCGGCAAGGACAAGATCAACGGCATCATCCACATGCTCAACGAATACGACCGCACCTATTCGGCGCTGCCGCTGGAGATGGCCCTCGGCGCTTTCCAGGGTTACCTGGACCTGCATCGCACGCTCGGCATCAGCGATGATTTTGTGTTTTACCTGGACGCCTATGTCGAGCACCTCAAGCGCGACGGCACTGCCGGCACCGGCGGTATCAAGCGCGCCGCGCCGTGGCTGGGCAATGGCGGGCTGGACGCCAAGGCGTTCCTGCAATCGCGCTCCAGTTGCCGGATGTTCAAGGCCGGCAGGATTGACAGTGGCTTGCTCACCTCGCTGGTGGAACTGGCGCAGTCGTCACCTTCGCAATGCAACCGTCAATCCTCGCGGGTGCATGTGTACCAGGACCGTGCAGTGATCGCGCAGTTGCTTGAATTGCAAGGTGGCTCGCGAGGGTTTGCGCAATCGGTGGACAACCTGTTTGTGGTCACCTCGGACGTTACCGCCTGGGGCGGCGCCGGCCAGCGTAATCAGCTGTATGTCGACGGTGCGCTGTTTTCCATGGGGCTGTTGCTGGCGTGCCATGCCAACGGGCTGGGGGCGTGCCCGCTGAACCTGGCGATCCTCAATTCGGTGGAAAAGAAGATCCGCGGCATCGGCGCCATTGCGGCCAGCGAGCGCCTGATTATGATGATTGCCGTGGGCTTGCCCCTGGAAAGCCACTTCCGCGCCGCGCGTTCACCGCGCCGGCTCACCACCGAAGTCCTGCAACTGCACGGTGGTTGAGATGAAGCGAGAAACCGTCAGCGTCATCATCCTCACCTACAACGAAAGCCTGCACATCGCCCGGGCCATCGAGTCAGCGCGCGCCTTCAGCGATGAAGTGCTGGTGGTGGACTCGTTCTCCAGCGACGACACCTGCGATATCGCCCGGCGCCACGGCGCGCTGGTGGTGCAGCACCCGTTCGTCAACCAGGCCAAGCAGTTCCAGTGGGCGTTGGACCATCTGCCGATCACCGGCAATTGGACGATGCGCCTGGACGCCGACGAAATCATCGAGGCCGACCTGGCTGCGGCAATCAATACCCGGCTGCCCGCACTGACTCATGACATCACCGGCATCAACTTCAAGCGCAAGCACATTTTCATGGGCCGCTGGGTGCGCCACGGCGGGCGTTATCCGTTGAAGATGCTGCGGCTGTGGCGCACCGGGCTGGGCCGTATCGAAGACCGTTGGATGGACGAGCACATCTCGGTGGCCGAGGGGCGCACCATCACGTTGGAAGGCGGGTTTGCCGACCACAACCTGCATGACCTGACCTTCTTCACCCACAAGCACAACCAGTACGCGACCCGCGAAGCGATTGAAGTGTTGAACGCGCGCCTGGGCTTGTTTGCCATTCGCGATGAATTGCACGCCGGACAGAGTTCGTTGCAGGCCAAGACCAAGCGGCTGGTCAAGAATCGCCTGTACAACCGCGTGCCGTTCACCCTCAGTTCCACCGCGTATTTCCTGTGGCGCTACGTCATCCAACTGGGGTTTCTCGATGGCCGCAGCGGCCTGGTCTATCACCTGCTCCAGGGCTATTGGTACCGCTTTCTGGTGGGCGCCAAAGTGCTGGAACTGGAAACCGCGATTGCCCATTTAAACGATAAGGAAGCCATTGTCCGGGAACTCTCGAAGTTGACCGGCCATAACTTGAACCTGCCCACACCGAAGTAACCGCGCGTTTTCAACAAACACCCAAGTCCGGGTGTCGGCCCGCGCTCGCCTATCAATTGGGAGACAGACATGAACAAAGTTGCGCTTATCACCGGGATTACCGGTCAGGATGGCTCGTACCTGGCGGAGCTGCTGCTGGAAAAAGGCTATACCGTACACGGCCTCAAGCGGCGTTCATCGTCGTTCAATACCCAGCGTATCGATCACATTTACCAGGACCCCCAGGCCCTGCATAAAAACCTGATCCTGCACTATGGCGACCTCGCGGACTCGTCGAACCTGACGCGCATCATCCAACAGATCCAGCCCGATGAAATCTACAACCTGGGCGCCCAATCCCATGTGGCCGTGAGCTTTGATTCACCGGAATACACCGCAGACGTGGATGCCCTCGGCACCTTGCGCATTCTTGAAGCCATCCGCCTGCTGGGGCTGGAAAAGAAGACCCGTTTCTACCAGGCGTCCACCTCCGAACTGTACGGACTGGTGCAGGAAACCCCGCAGAAAGAAACCACGCCGTTCTACCCACGTTCGCCCTACGCGGTGGCCAAGTTGTACGCCTACTGGATCACCGTGAACTTCCGCGAAGCCTATGGGCTGTATGCGTGCAACGGCATCCTGTTCAACCACGAATCGCCCCGTCGCGGTGAAACCTTCGTGACCCGCAAGATCACCCGCGCCCTCAGCAATATCGCCCTGGGCCTGGAGCAGTGCCTGTACATGGGCAACATGGACGCGCTGCGCGACTGGGGCCATGCCAGGGACTACGTGCGCATGCAGTGGATGATGCTGCAGCAGGAAAGCCCCGAAGACTTTGTGATCGCAACCGGCGTGCAGTATTCGGTGCGCGACTTTATACGCTGGTCGGCGGCGGAGCTGGGGCTGCACCTGCGTTTTGTCGGCGAAGGCCTGGAAGAAGTTGCGGTGGTCGAGCAGATTCATGGCGACCTGGCGCCGGGCATTCTGGTGGGGGATGTGATTGTGCGCGTGGACCCGCGCTACTTCCGTCCTGCGGAAGTCGAGACGCTGTTGGGCGACCCGTCCAAGGCCAAGCGTTTGCTCGGTTGGGTGCCAGAGATCAGTGCCCAGGAAATGTGCGCGGAGATGGTGCGCGAAGACCTGAAGATCGCCCAGCGTCACGCGTTGCTGCGCCTGCATGGCCACGACGCTCCGATTGCCGTGGAGAACTGAGCATGGCTCGTGATCTTGAGGCGCAGATCTTTGTTGCCGGCCATCGTGGCATGGTCGGTTCGGCCATTGTGCGGCGTTTGTGGGCCTTGGGTTATACGCGGATTCTTACGGCGGGCCGCGATCAGTTGGACCTGCTCGACTCAGCGGCGGTGCAGGCGTACTTCGCCAAGCACCGTATCGACCAGGTGTACCTGGCGGCGGCCAAGGTTGGCGGGATTCATGCCAACGCCACTTACCCGGCGGACTTCATCTACCAGAACCTGATGATCCAGGCCAACGTGATCCACGCCGCCCATAGTCATGACGTGCAGAAGCTGCTGTTTCTCGGCTCGTCGTGTATTTACCCGGTGCATGCACCGCAACCGATGATTGAAGCGGTGTTGCTCGATGGCGCCCTGGAACCCACCAACGAACCGTATGCGGTAGCCAAGATCGCCGGCATCAAGCTGTGTGAAAGCTACAACCGCCAGCACGCCCGCGACTACCGCAGTGTGATGCCCACCAACCTGTACGGCCCTGGTGATAACTACCACCCGCAGGACAGCCACGTGATCGCAGGCTTGTTGCGGCGCTTCCATGAGGCGACGCAGCGCGGGGATGACGAGGTGCTGATCTGGGGCAGTGGCAAACCCCGGCGTGAGTTTCTGCACGTGGATGACATGGCGGCGGCCAGCGTGCATGTGATGGAGCTGAGCCCGGCACGCTACCGCGAGCAGACCCAGCCGATGTGCTCGCACTTGAACGTCGGCACCGGCATCGATTGCACCATCGCCGAGCTGGCCCAGGCACTGGTGCGGGTCACCGGCTTCAGGGGGCGTTTGCGTTTTGACGCCAGCAAGCCCGACGGCGCGCCGCGCAAATTGCTGGATGTGAGCCGCATCAATGCCCTCGGCTGGGAAGCCTACGTGCCGCTGGAGGAGGGCCTGCGCGATGCCTATAACGCCTACCTCGCAGCCCTTGAACAGCCTCGGGGCCACTGATGAAGATCCTTCTGTATGGCATCAATTACAGCCCGGAATTGACTGGCATCGGCAAGTACAGCGGCGAGCAGGCGCGCTGGCTGGCCAGTCAGGGGCATGAAGTGCGGGTAGTGACGGCGCCGCCGTATTACCCGCACTGGCAGGTGGCCGAGGGTTATTCGCCGTGGCGTTTTTGTACCGAGCAGGATGACGCTGTGACGGTGATCCGCTGCCCGCTGTATGTGCCGCGACAGCCCACTGCGCTGACGCGCCTGCTGCACCTGATGAGCTTTTCCGCCAGCTCGTTTTTCGCGGTGCTGGGGCAACTGCGTTGGAAGCCGGACCTGGTGATCCTGGTGGTGCCCACGCTGTTTTGTGCGCCCCAGGCGCTGCTGCTGGCCAGGCTCAGTGGTGCGCGTTCGGTGCTGCACATCCAGGACTATGAGGTGGATGCGATGTTCGGTCTGGGCATCGGTGGCGGCTCGCTGCTGCGCCGCGTGGCATTTGCGCTTGAACGTTGGTTGTTGCGCCGCTTTGATCGGGTGTCGACGATCTCCAGCGGCATGCTCGACAAGGCCCGTGGCAAGGGCGTATGCAGCCAGCGTCTGCTGTTCTTCCCCAACTGGTCGGAGACCACGCGTTTTCGCCAGGTGCCCCGTAACCGCGTCTTGCTGGAGCAGCTCGGTGTGTCGCCGGGCACGCGGGTGTTGTTGTACTCGGGCAACATCGGCGAGAAGCAAGGCCTGGAATTGATCCTCGATGCTGCCCAGGCGCACGCCCATCGCAGGGAGCTGGTGTTTCTGATTGTCGGCCAGGGCACCGGCAAGGCGCGATTGCTGGAACGTGTGCAGCGCGATGGCTTGCGCAATGTGCTGTTTGCACCGTTGCAGGCCTATGAGGATTTACCGGCGCTGCTGGCCTCGGCTGACGTCCACCTGGTCATCCAGAAGCGCGGGGTGGCGGACTCGGTGCTGCCCTCCAAGTTGACCAACATTCTGGCGGTGGGCGGCCACGCCATCATCACTGCCGACCCCGGCACCACCCTCGGCCGTCTGTGCCAGGAGCATCCGGGCATTGCCGTGCTGATCGAACCGGAGTCCGTCGCGGCATTGAACGCAGGGATCGAGCGGGTGCTGGCATTGCCGGCACGCAATGAGGTGGCGTTGAACTACGCCAAGGAGTTCCTCGACAAGGAACGCATTCTGCAACGCTTTCTGGCACAGGTTTGATGGGTATGTGGCTTGATTTACCGACCTTCAATACGGTCGTGGCATCGACGCCGCTGGTGGCGATCGACCTGGTGGTACGAAACGGCCGTGGCGATGCGTTGCTGGGCTTGCGCGTCAACCGGCCGGCCTACGGTTACTGGTTCGTGCCGGGCGGGCGCATCCGGAAAAACGAGACCTTAGACGGCGCTTTCCGCCGCATCACCCGCGACGAACTGGGACGCACATTCGAACGTGCCCAGGCGCGTCTGCTGGGGGTGTTTGAGCACTTTTACGATGACAGCGTGTTTGCCAACGCCGGGCAGGGGCCGGACACCCACTATGTGGTGCTCAGTTATTGCCTGGAACTGGCTGACGGCCAAACTCTGCAACCGCCCACGGAGCAACACCAGCAGTACCGCTGGTGGTCCCAGGACGAACTGCGCATCAGCTCGCGGGTGCATGAACACACCCGTGCCTATTTCTGACCCTGTGTTTCCCGAGGACGCTCCAATGTTATTACCCGTGATCATGGCAGGCGGTTCGGGGTCGCGCCTGTGGCCGCTCTCGCGGCAACTGAACCCCAAGCAGTTCCTGCGCCTGACCGATGCGCACCTGTCGATGTTGCAACAGACCATCACCCGATTGACCGGTGCGAACGTGGCGTTGCCGCAGTTGATCTGCAATGAACAACACCGCTTCCTGGTGGCCGAGCAATTGCGTCATCTGGGCATGGAGCACGCCAGCATCCTGTTGGAACCGGTGGGGCGCAACACTGCGCCGGCCATTGCCCTGGCGGCCTGCAAGGCGCTTGCTGAACACCAGGACCCGATCTTGCTGGTGCTGGCGGCAGACCATCTGATCGACGACATCCCGGCCTTTCATGCCAGCCTGGAAGTGGCACTGCCGCTCGCCCAGGACGGCAAGTTGGTGACGTTCGGTATCAACCCCACCAGCGCTCACACCGGCTACGGCTACATCGAGCAGGGGGCGGCGATGGGCGAGGGCGGTTATCGGGTCAAGCGCTTTGTCGAGAAGCCGGACGCTGCCACCGCTGCGGCGTATGTGGCCAGCGCCGGGTATTACTGGAACAGCGGCATGTTCATGTTCAGCGCCAGCCGTTACCTGGAAGAACTGGAGCGTTTCCAGCCGGCCATCCTCCAAGCCTGCCGTGCCGCCCTGGAAGGCGGCAGTCAGGACCTGCCGTTCACCCGCGTGCATGCCGCCACCTTCGCCGCCTGCCCGGATGACTCCATCGACTACGCCGTGATGGAAAAAACCGACGACGCGGTGATGGTGCCGTTGCAGGCCGGCTGGAGCGATATCGGCTCGTGGTCGGCGCTGTGGGAAGCGAGTGGCAAAGATGCCAGCGGCAACGTGATACGCGGCGACGGGCTGACCCTGGACACCCGCGACACCTACGTGCACGCCGACAGCCGGCTGGTGGCAACGGTGGGCGTACGGGACCTTGTCATCGTAGAAACCAAGGACGCCGTGCTGGTAGCGCACAAGGATCAGGTGCAGCAGGTCAAGGGCATTGTCGACCTGCTCAAGCAGGCCGGGCGACAGGAGCATCTCAACCATCGCGAAGTGTACCGGCCGTGGGGCATGTACGATTCGGTGGACAATGGTCCGCGCTATCAGGTCAAGCGCATCACCGTGAAGCCGGGAGCCAAGTTGTCGGTGCAAATGCATCACCACCGGGCCGAACACTGGATTGTGGTCAGCGGTACGGCCAAGGTCACCAATGGCGAGCAGACCTATCTGGTGGCGGAAAACCAGTCGACCTATATCCCCATTGGCCAGGTGCACGCGTTGGAAAACCCAGGGGTCATCCCGCTGGAACTGATCGAGGTGCAGTCGGGTTCTTACTTGGGTGAAGACGATATCGTGCGCTTTGAAGACAAGTACGGCAGGGCGTGATGTTTTCCGACAATTAATAACATTTAAAATAACGTTCCGAGGCGCGATACGTTGAAGACTGGGGGCTTGGTCGACAAAACGTTATTTTAAACTAAGGGTGTTAAAAGTTATCCGTCTGGTGTGCTGTTTAGTTGGGTGGCACTATCGGTTTGCCTACTCAATGATGATAAGGAGTCTGAAATGAGAAAATCACTGGCCATTATGGCGCTCAGTATCTTGAGTGCTTCGGCGATGGCCGCCGAGACCCCGTTGGGGCTTGATACCGCAGTGGTCGGAACCGTGACGGTTGGCCAGACGCTGTTGGTCGGCGCTGCCCTGGTGGCGGGTGTTGCGGCTGCTTCAAACAGCGGCGGCAGCTCCAATGGCGGCACCACCACGGGTACCACCGGCACCACCGGCACCACGGGTACCAGCAACTAGTTGCTTACCTTGCGCTTTTAAGACCGCTTGGATTCCCCGCCCAAGTGGTCTTTTTTTCTTGTCGACTATCGCGAGTGTCTCAACACTATGATGCGTATTTTTTCTATGGCCGTCTTGGCCGCGGCCTTATTGCAAGGCTGTATGTTTGCACCGGGTCAATATATGGACACTGCGGCCTTGGCTGAAGAGGGTGGGGCTGGAAACAGTCGTGTGGATTTAATTGCGATTACGCCCAAGTTATTGGCGATGGATGCCGCCACCCAAGTGCCTTACTCCATCCCGGCGGAACTCTTGAGTTATAAACCCGGCCCGTATTTGATCGGCGCCAATGATGCGCTGTATATCACCGTGTGGGATCACCCGGAACTCACCGCGCCGTCAGGCCCGCAACAGCAGATCGATGCCAATGGCCGGCTGGTCAGCCCCGAGGGCAATCTGTTTTATCCCTATGTGGGTGAAGTGGTTGCCAAAGGCCGCAGCATTGAAGCGTTGCGCAGCGAGATCACCGACAAGCTGCGCCAGTACATCGACAGCCCCCAGGTGGACGTCAGCGTGTTGCGCTTTGCCAGCCAGAAAGTGGTGATCAGCGGCGCGGTGGTCAAGGCGGGCCCGGTGCCGATCACCACCATTGCGATGAACGTGAGTGAAGCCCTTGGTGTTGCCGGTATCGACCCGATCAACGCCGACCTGTCCAACCTCACGCTCACCCGCGGCGGCAAGCGCTACAGCCTGGACCTGGATACGCTCAACCTTGATGCGTCACGCTTGAACGAGGTTTACCTCAAGGACGGCGACCAGTTGTACCTGGCCTACAACGACCGCAAGCGCATCTATGTGATGGGCGAGGTCATGCAACCCCGTGCGCTGAGTTTCAAGACCCGCAGCATGAACCTCTCTGACGTGTTGGGCTCGGTGGGTGGGGTCAACCAGAACACCTCGAATGCCGACGCCATCTACGTGATCCGCGGCGCGCAGAATATCGATGTGGAGCCGGCCAAGGTGTTCCAGCTTGAAGCCGCATCGCCCTCGGCTATGGCCCTGGCCACGCGCTTTGATGTGCAGCCTCAGGATGTGGTGTTTGTGGGCCCCGCGAATATCACGCGCTGGAACCGCTTTATCAGCCAGTTGGTGCCGTCCGCTTCGATCATCGGCATTGGCGCCTCCACTCAGAACAACCTGAGCGAAGCCAGCAGCCGATAGGGTGGAACCTGCGTGAACAGTCTGAAAGTTGCGACCTGCATGGTCGTGTCATGGATGTTGGCTGGCTGCAATCCATTGATGAACGCCTCCCTCGATACCTTCAAGGCGGCCGTGACCGGGCCGGCGCCGCTGGTGTTGACGCAAGCTCAGGTGGACGCCGTGCCGTTCCCCCAGATAAAGGTCGGCACGGTATCGAGCGAAGGGGTGATGGCGCTGATTCGCCAGCGTGGCGACCTGCAATTCTGGGTCGCCGCCGGCAAGCAGGTGTTGCTGCTGCGCGACGGGTTGGTGGTACGCACGGTAGGCCTGGGGACGGACCTGAATGGCACGCGCTGGCAGGGCCAATCACCGTTCCAGCAGGGGCTGCATCGTGTGCCGGACGGCTATCGCAGCACACGGCAGATCGACGTGATGGAGGGCTATCGGCTGGGCGTGACGGTCCATAGTCGCATGACGCGCATGGGCATGGAGACGCTCGACATTCTCGACAAGTCCTATGCCTTGTTGCGGGTGGACGAAGAGATCGAAGCGGCTGGTTTCCATGGGCGCAACCGCTACTGGGTCGACCCTGAAGACGGTTTTATCGTGCACAGCGAACAGCACCTCACACCCAGCCTGACCTTGACCATCACCCAACTGCAACCCACCCGCAAGGATGCCCCATGACACTTCCAAGACTCGGCGCGCTGGTGCTGTTGTGCAGTTGCGCGAGTGTGTGTCCGGCTGCAATGACGGTCAGTGGCGAGGTGCGCAGTGCCGGCGCCATGCCTTTGCAACCCGAGGCCCGCCTGCTCGATGTGATCACCGCGTCGCAACCGGATGCACAGGGTTATTGGTTGGGCGCTGCCTGGTTGCGCCAACCGTTGCTGGCGCAACAGACACGGCTCAAGGCCGGTGTGTTGTTTGACCTGGAGAGCCTTCGCCGGGCCGCGCTGGCCGCCGGGCGAGAAGGGCGGGCACATGCGGCGGCTCAGCTCTATCAACAGGTACAGGCGCTGCCGGTGACGGGCCGCGAGGTGGCGATGCTCGATCCTGTGGCGGTGGAAGCGGGCTTTGCACCCAACCCGCTCGTGACCGACGGCGACCGCCTGATCTACCCTCCGAGGCCCGAGCGTGTGCAGGTGCTGGGGGCGGTCGCAGAGCCCTGCAGCCTGGCGTTCCAGCCGCTGCGCCTGGCACAGGACTACCTGCGTGCCTGCCCGTCCTCGGCGCAGGCCGATACCGACTACCTGTGGCTGATCCAACCCGACGGCCACGTCACGCGCCTGGGCACCGCCCCCTGGAACCACGAGGAGGGCAACCCGCCTGCGCCTGGCAGCACGCTGCTGGTGCCGATCCGCAACGATGATCTGGAGCCGCCCACCCCTGAACTCAATCAGCAACTGGCCGAGTTTCTTGCCACCCAACCCCTGGCTGAGGTCACGCCTTGAAATTATGTATTGCGGCCGTGCTGCTGGTGCCTTGTGGCGTCGCGCATGGCGATCCCCGTTACACCCAAAGCGATTTCGGCGGCGTCGGGCTGCTGCAAACCCCGACCGCCCGCATGGCGCCCGCCGGCGAGCTGAGCGTCAACGCCAACCGCACCGAACCTTACAGTCGCTACAGTTTTTCGGCGCAACCGCTGGACTGGCTGGAGGGCACTTTCCGCTACACGGCGATTACCAACCGCCCCTATGGCGCCGAGTCGTTCAGCGGGGGCCAGAGCTATAAAGACAAGGCCGTCGACGCCAAAGTCCGTGTGCATCAGGAGAGCCACTGGCTGCCAGAGGTGGCGCTGGGCTTCATGGACCTGGGCGGCACCGGTTTGTTTTCCAGCGAGTACCTGGTGGCCAACAAGCGCTATGGCGATGTGGATTTCAGTGCCGGCATCGCCTGGGGTTACCTGGGCAGTCGCGGCGACCTCGGCAACCCCTTGGGCGTGTTGGATGATCGTTTCAACGAACGGCCCACCGCCGAAGGCTCCGGCAGTTTTTCCAACGGCTACTTTCGCGGCCGGCCCGCGCTTTTCGGCGGTATCGCTTACCAGACGCCCTGGGCGCCGCTGAGCCTCAAGCTGGAGTACGAGGGCAACGACTACCAGAGCGAGCCCCGTGACAACCCGCTGCGCCAGGACTCGCCGGTCAACCTGGGCCTGGTTTACAAACTGGCCGATTCTGTCGATTTGAGCGCGGCCTGGGAGCGCGGCAACACCGCCATGTTCGGCATCACCCTGCACACCAATTTCGTCAGTCGCACAGCACCGCTCAAAACCTACGATCCACCGGCACCCAAGTTGCCAGCCAAGGCACCCACCACGCCGATGGGCGAGGTCAACTGGGCCGACGTATCCAAACGCCTGCATGACAATGCCGGCTACAACGTCCGACGTATTGCCCGGCGCGGGACGGAGTTGGTGGTGTACGGCGAACAGCAGCGCTACTTCTACAGCGCCAAGGCGGTGGGACGTGCCAGTCGGATCCTGGATAACAGCGTCAATGACCAGATCGATTGGTTCACCCTAGTCAGCGAGCGCTACGCCCTGCCGATAGAAGAAACCAGCGTGCCGCGCGAAACGTTTCGCGAGGTGGCCAACAATCGTGAGCAGGTGCAGACCCTGCACCGCCAGGTGGAGGTCAACCGTGCCAGCAACCGTACGCAGACGGTGCTCTATACCCAACCCCCGAAACCCTTCACCTACGGCGCAGGCCTTGGCTACAAGCAGAACGTCGGCGGGCCGGATGGCTTGCTCTACCAGGTTTCGGCCGACTTCGACGGCGAGTATCGCTTCACCCGCAACACATGGTGGAGCGGCCTGCTCAGCGTCAACCTGCTGAACAACTACGACGGGTTCACCTACGACGCGCCCAGCGGCCTTCCCCGTGTGCGTACCGACCTGCGCCAGTACATGACCGCCTCCGATGTGACCCTGCCGACCTTCCAGCTCAGCCATGCGGTGCAGTTGGACCAGGATGTGTACGGGATGGTCTACGGTGGGCTGCTCGAATCGATGTACGCCGGTGTCGGCAGCGAAGTGCTGTATCGGCCCCTGGGCCAGCGCTGGGCGTTGGGCGCCGACCTTAACTACGTGCGCCAACGGGGTTTCGCGCAGGATTTCAGCCTGCGCGATTACCGGACCGTCACCGGGCATGTCACCGGCTATACCGAGTTGCCGTTCAATCTGCAGGGCGCCTTGAGCGTCGGTCGCTACCTGGCCAGGGATTGGGGGGCGACCCTGGATCTGTCGCGGGAATTCAACAACGGCGTGCGGATTGGCGCGTGGGTCACTCGCACGACGGCATCGACCGAACAGTACGGTGAAGGCAGTTTCGACAAAGGCTTGTACTTGTCCATTCCGTTCGATGAGCTGATGAGCCTGTCGACCCTACGCCGCGCCAACCTGGTGTGGGCGCCGCTGACCCGTGATGGCGGAGCGCGCTTGAATCGCGCCTACTCCCTGCATTCGATGACCGATGGGCGCGACAGTGATCTGTTCTACAAGAACATCGACAAGATCACCGAATAGACCGTGGGTCAAAAAGTGTGGGAGGGAGCAAGCCCCCACCCACTGTCAGTAGATGTCTTTGGACAGCAGTGTAAAGGGCGTCTTCAGCAGAATCTTGATGTCCAGCCACAGCGACCAGGTGTTGATGTAGCGCAGGTCGATATCGACGCGCTGTTGCATCTTCTCCAGGGTTTCGGTCTCGCCTCGGCAGCCGTTGACCTGGGCCAGGCCGGTAATGCCTGGCTTGATCCGATGGCGCGCCATGTAAGCGCGGATTTTCCCCGAGTAGTAGTCGTTGTGTGCAATCGCGTGGGGCCGTGGGCCGACCAGCGCCATATGCCCTTGCAGTACGTTGAACAGCTGCGGCAGCTCATCGATGGAGGTGCGCCGGATAAACCGACCCACCCGTGTGATGCGCGAATCGTTGCGGCTGGCCTGGCGTACCTCGTGGTCGTCATGGACACGCATCGAGCGGAATTTCCAGACCTTGATCACCTCGCCATTCCAGCCGTGGCGGTCCTGCTTGAAGATCACCGGGCCGGGCGAGGTGAGTTTGATCAGCAGGGCGAACAGCAACAGCAACGGGCTCAGCACGATGATCGCCAGCAGGGCAAGGCTCTTGTCCAACAGCGACTTGCTCAGGGCGGCGGTGGGGCGGCTGGTCAAAGGGCTCTCGTTGAGGAAAATCGCCGGCAGTCCGTCCACTTCGGCCACGCAATGATTGAGCAGCAGCATGTTATTGAGGTCTGGCACCCAGATGACATCCACGCTGATGTCCAGCAGGTTGAGGTACAACGCCTCGATGTGAGTCGCTTCCTGCAGTGAGTGGGTGATGTAGAGCCGACGAATGCCGTGCTGGCGGATCAGTTGGGGCAATTGCGGCAGCTCGCCGAGTATCTGCGGTTGCGCATCCTCGCCAGCTTCCACGCGGCTGCCGACCAGCCCAACCAAGGGCGAGCGTTTTTGCCGAGAGAGGGTTCGGGCCAGGTCGACGGCCAGTTTGCCTGTACCTACAATCAATGACTTATGGCGTTGGTGAAGTTGGCGATGGTAATAGCGCGACAGGCTATGCAGCGGGATGTAACACAGCGCCAACAACGGATAACTGACAGCGGCCCACAGCAACAGTATTTCCAGGGGGAACACTGCACTGGCATTACACGCCACACCCACGACGAACAGGATGCCCACTGTCAACAGCCAGCCCATGAACAGCCGCCCTAGGCCCACCCCATAATCATCCTTTTTGCTGTAGACATCGCACAGGCTATAGGCAGGCAGGGAGGCCAGTATCGTAAAAGCAGCCAGCACCCGGTAGTTATACTCAAGTTGTCCAGTTTTGAAAAACACCAACATAAATAACAGCGTAACGACCAAACCTGACGCCAGTGTCCACTGGCCCCAGAACGTCAAACCCTTGGGGCTCAGGTTGCGATGCATTCTAGTGTTATTCAGCATAGTTCTGCTCCCGGTGGTAACAGGGTTTAATCAAGTTGCGCACTAACCGCATAAAACAACAGGCACGCGCGAGCGCGTGCCGATTGATAGTAATCAACGACAGAAGGCATTGGCTGACGAGTTATAACAAGGTCAATCTTGACTTATTAAAGTGGGTGTTATAAATGGGCGGGTAAAGAGTGGGGTAATAGGCAGGGTTGTTGATAAATGGTGACGTTTTGTTATTGTTTTTATCGACGCGAAGGGTGCTGATCAAGCGGTTTTTTTATTTTTTGTGTAAGGCAATAGCCACGGTTCCTGACCGCACGAAACAGACGCTCACCATCGTTGGCGCGCTTGAACTTTTCCTGCAGGCGACTGAGGCACATCTCCAGCCCTCGGTACTGTTCCGGCTCGCGCCCTATATTGCGGATCAGCTCTTCTTTGCTGACCACGCGCTCTTCATGGTGCAGCATCTTTTTAATCAAGGCGGACTCTATGGTGGTCAGTGCTATGCGCAGGTTGCCTTTGACCAGTGTCCGGTCATGCTGGGTGAGTAGCCAGAAATCCTGAGGATAAAACTGCGGCCGTTCGGCACTGCTCTGCTGATTCGGCGTGTTGTCGGGGGCTTTGGGCGGGAGGGTTCTTGATTCTGGCCGCGCCGCATTGAAGGGTAGGGATTGAAGGGTGTGCGTGGGGAGCGCGCTTGAATCGTAGCGGAACAACTCTGCATTGGGCGTGAAGTCGTGCAGGGCTATGGCAGGAAGCGTGGGGGTAAACGCGTATTTCTTTAGGGAGCTCATAGTGTCCACCGAGATCAGAGGAGTGCAGGATTTTATAAGCGGTCAACAGGGGAGTAATAACCGCCCTGAAAGTATTCGAACGGCAAGTTTTTAGCCAGCATTGCGCTGTCGGCAAACTCGACCTGGTCGGCAATGAAGCAGACCCTCGTGGCGTCGATCAGCTCTATCATTCGGTCGTAGAGCCGGTCGAACAGGTCTGAGCGCGTGTTCAAACTCAGCCGAAGGGCTGCGTCTGGAAACGGCATCTTTATATAGTCGTAGAGTTTCAGGTCTATCAGCAGGTCACCTTGCTTTGTATCGAACGTGTAGTTGTTGTAGGCCAGCTTGATACCGCTCTGGTCTTTGAGCTTATACAGTTGACGTACCATCGCGCGGCGTTCTACGGGGCCGGGCAGTGCGTCCAGTGGGTTATGAATGCTGAGCGTGAGGTGTTGCCGGTGGTTTTCCAGGGCCTGGGCGGCGTGAATCATCTGCGTGAGGATGCTCTCGTTCATCAAGGCCGACTGATCCATGCGCAGGAACATGTGGCTGGCGGCCTGGAGCGGCAGGCGCCGCGGGTTGATGCGCTGCAAAGCCTCGCGGTAGGCAAGTTCGGGCCACTCCTGATTGCCAGGGCACAGCACACTTATTTCACTGCCCCACAAAGCATGGTTGCGTGAAACAATGGCCTGCCTGGCCAACTGAACAGCCACCTTTTCCACGGGTGGTAGTTTCTGGCTATTCACGGTTCTACCTCTCCTTGGCGGGATGGCAATGGCTGGCGCATATAAGGCCGCGGCTGAGTTTGTAGCCGTAGCCGCGAATGTTTTGAATGATGTTTTCACCGCAGTGCGCTTTGATTTTACTGCGCAGGCGACTGATGGACTTTTCCAGGGCCCTGGAATCGTAATACTTGGTATTGAGCCCCATGACACCGGCGATCTCGTTGTGACTGAGAAGTCTGCTGTGAATAAGGGCTTCTAATACTTTCATCTCGACGAAGGATATTTCCAGCCTCTTGCCGTCACCATAAATACACATGCGGTCCTGATCGAGTACCAATCCGCACTGGGTTAGCCGAGCGCTCTCGCTGAGAAATTCATCAAACAGGCTCAACTTTTTTTCAGGCGAAGTTTCGAGCACCTTTATGCAGTAGTCCGCACCGGCTAGGTAGTATTTTGTTTTGCTGAGCGTGGAGGCGAATGTCACCACAACAAATATGGTGCCGCCTGGGTTCTCGGTTCTGGTTTTTCTTATGATGTCCAGGGTTTGATTGCTGGCAGAGGGTGTGTCAATTTCTATAATAATGGCACGGTAGTGTGCATGAATTTCCTGGGTGTCGGTTAGTTGCCCATAGCAACGTGTATCGACTTTTAAATTATTCGGTACAGTGCGAACTATCAGTTCCCGAAAGTCCTCCGACTTCGATGGAGTCCGTGCAATAGCGAGGACATTGGAAAAATGCATTACCCTACTCCCTTTTGCGGCATGCAAGGCCGTCAGTTCAATCGCTGCTAGCATCTAGATACTAATCGAATTGATTACGGCCAAGCGTGACAAATTTTAACATTCGTCACGTTATTTTCGAGGGCGGGCGGGGAAGTTAGCGACTTTTGCACAGGGCTTTGCGAGAACTTACACATAGGCTAGTGCAAATTTTTAATGCTCGGTAAGTATTTTAGCTTTAACAATTTTTTCGCTGGGCAGGGTTTAAGCGTCGTCCGTTTAAGCGGCGTAAGGGGACGCTGATGATCGGGTCAAAACGGTGACCCCGTTAAAGCGCAGACGAAAAAAAACCGGCTGATCAGGCCGGTTTGGAGTGTCCCTCGAACAGAGAGGGTTATGCGCGGTTTTCCATCAGGCGGTCCGACCCACTTTCAGCAACGCGGTTTTCCAGCAAGCGATCCGAACCACCTTCAGCAACGCGGTTTTCCAGCAGGCGATCCGAACCACCTTCAGCAACGCGGTTCTCCATCAGACGATCCGAACCGCTTTCAGCAACACGATTTTCGATCAGGCGATCTGCACCGCCTTCAGCGACAACAGGGTGGGCAAATGCGTTTGCAGCGAGTACCGAGAAAGCGAGGCTAAGCAAGATTTGGCGTTTCATGATGGTGTGCTCCGAGTGTTTTAGTTTGGGTGTTGCCGGGTATGGGTTTGATGTTACGCGTTGCATTTTTTAAGAGAACTTCATTGCGCTGATGGTGACTATCGATGCCGGCGATGGTCCGTTTCGAGGGGCCATCGCCAGGCGGGTCAAGGCATCTGCGGCCGTTCCAGGGGGCGCAGGTCGAATACGAGCACTTCGGCATCCTGGCCTTGGCTGACGTGAATATGCTGCTCGTCACGCACTCGGGCACCGTCACCTTCCTGCAGGCGATGGCCGTTGATTTCCACGCTGCCCCGGGCCACATGGATGTACACGTGGCGGTCCGGCGGCAGGTCGAGGGTTGCGGCTTCGTCACCGTTGAACAGACCGGCGTACACCCTGGCGTCCTGGCGGACGCTCAGGGAACCGTCGCTGCCGTCCGGCGAGATGATCAACTGCAGGCGCCCACGCTTTTGCGCCTCACTGAAGTGCTCCTGCTGATAACGCGGCTCGGCACCGGCGACGGCGGGCACGATCCAGATTTGCAGGAAGTGCACACCCAGGCGTTGGCTGTGGTTGAACTCGCTGTGGGCCACGCCGCTGCCAGCGCTCATCAGTTGCACATCGCCGGGGCGAATCACTGAACCGGTGCCCAGGGTGTCTTTGTGTTCCAACGCGCCTTCGAGCACATAAGAGAAGATCTCCATGTCGCGGTGTGGGTGCTGGCCGAAGCCTTTGCCGGCGGCGACGCGGTCATCGTTGATTACCAGCAGGTCGGAAAAACCCTGTTCGTCAGGGTTCCAGTAGTTGGCGAACGAGAAGGTGTGGAATGACTTCAACCAACCGTGATTGGCGGCGCCGCGTTCCCAAGCTTTGCGAAGGGTCAGCATGGTGGTGTCCTCAAGTGGGCAGCTGGCTGCGAGATGCAGGGCGCTTGCGTTGAGAAGAAGGTTACTGGTTACTGAAATATTCATTAAGAAGCTGAAATCTGAATAACTGTCTCTTTCAGATTGACAGTAAAAGGCATGCCATAATGTCTACCGTTTTCTTCCCCTTGATGGATTCTTCCCGTATGAAAACCGTGGCCATGGCGCTGTTCCCGGACTTCCTCCTGCTCGACATGGCCGGGCCGCTCGAAGTGTTTTCCATCGCCAACCGCTACGTGCCGGCGGCGGCGCATTATCAGATCCTTACCATCGGCACCGAGGCCGGCCCGCTGCGTGCATCCAATGGTGTGGTGGTGCAGACCGACCTGCTGCTGGAGCAGGCCGACGGCGCCTATGACCTGTTGCTGGTACCCGGCGGCCCGGGTGCCTATAACGAATGCCATCCTGCGCTGCTACCTTGGCTCAAGGCGGCGGCGCAGCGGGCACGGCGCTTCGGCTCGATCTGCACCGGCGCCTTTGTGCTGGGCCACGCCGGGCTGTTGGACGAGCACCGCGTGACCACCCATTGGCACTACACCGAGCGGCTGATCAAGGCGTTCCCCAAGGCTATCGTCGAAACCGACCGCATCTACCTGCAGGATGGGCGACTGATTACCTCGGGCGGGGTCACGGCCGGTATCGACCTGGCGCTGTCCATCGTCGCCCAGGACCACGGCAAGCAGGTGGCGGTGGATGTGGCCAAGGTGCTGCTGGTGGTGATGAAACGCCAGGGTGGCCAGGCCCAGTTCAGCCCGATGACGGCGGCTGTGGCGCCCCATGAAACCGCGATCACACGGGTGCAGCACCATGTGCTGGCGCACCTGGGACAGCCCTTTACCATCGAGTCCATGGCCGAATTGGCGGGCATGAGTGCGCGCCACTTTGCCCGGCTGTTTGCCAAGGATGTGCAGATGACGCCGATGGCTTTCCTGCAAGGCGCACGTATCGATCGTGCCCGCCAACTGCTGGAAACCACTGACCTGCCGCTCAAGACCGTGGCCTTTCATGCGGGTTTTGGCAGCGTGCGGCATATGCGCTTTCTATTCAGCGAAAAGCTCGGCCTCAACCCCACCCAATACCGACAGCAGTTCAGTTAACGACAAGATGTCCGTCTAGCGCACCTGATTGTCCGTGTCGCTCCCTGTGCCAGCATTGTCCTGTCATGGGTAGCTGGCAAGAATAGCGTCGAGCCCACGGAAAAGGATGCGCGGACGCCCAAGGCCGGGCGTTTCAGCGCGATTACAGACATGAACGACTCTCAGGCGATTGACGCGGATAGCACGCTGCGCTTCGGCGCGTATGCCTTTCACCGACACCAGCGACTGGTCAGCAAGGCTGGCTGGCCGGTGCCCCTGGGCGGTCGGGCGCTGGATATCCTCGCGGTGCTGCTCGAAGTGCCTGGGCAATTTGTCAGCAAGGCGGCCCTGATCGAGCGGGTCTGGCCAAACAGCGTCGTCGAAGAGAACAACCTGCGGGTCCACATCGCCGCACTGCGTCGCGCCCTTGACGGCCCGCGCCTGATCCTCAACGATCCCCAGCAAGGCTACTGCTTCGCCGCCCCGGTGCACGGCGCGGTGACGGCCGTGATACCGCAACACAACCTGGGGGCGCGGCTCAGCCCGCTGATGGGGCGCGATGAGCTGTTGGGCGTGCTGGTACGGCGCTTGTCCGGTCAGCGGCTGATGACCCTCACAGGCTGTGCGGGTGTGGGCAAGAGCAGCCTGGCCCTGGCCTTGGCCCAGCGGGTGTTGCCGCGCTACCGCGACGGTGTGTGGTGGGTCGACCTGGCCACCGTAGAGGCGCCGATGCTGATGGTGCGTCACCTGGCCACGACGCTGGATCTGCAGCCTTGCGCCACTGCCAGTGAGTTGTGCCGCCAATTGTCCAATCGTCAGTTATTGCTGGTACTTGACGGTGCCGACCTGCTGCTGGGTGCCTGTCGCCAGCTACTGCGCTTACTGCGCGAACAGGCGCCCCAGGTCAGCGTGCTGGTGAGCAGTCGTGAAGCCTTGCTGGTGCCGGGTGAGTGGCTTTTGCGTGTGCCCAGGCTGGCACTCCCTGCGCCGTCGGCGCTGCTCAGCGTGGAGCAGGCGATGGCGTGTCCGGCGGTGCAACTGTTCGTCGCCCGGGCGTGCGCCGGGCAGCAGAACTTCATGTTGCGCCTGCAAGACTTGGCGCCGCTGGGGGATATCTGCCGGCGCCTCGACGGCCTGCCACTGGCCTTGGAGTTGGCGGCTGCGCAGGTAGACGCCTTGGGCGTGCACGGTTTACAGGCGCAACTGCGCAGCGGTTTGCAGGTGCTGACCCGAGGCCGGCGCACGGCGGTGGAGCGTCATCGATCCCTGACCGCCACCCTGGATTGGTCATACGAGCGCCTGAGCCTGCCGGAACGCTGGTTGTTCCTGCAAATGGGGTTGTTCAGGATGGCGCTGACGTTGCCCGCGTTGAGCGAGTTGGTGGCCGGCACCGAGCTGGAACATGCCGACTTGCCTCACTTGCTGGCCCGGCTGGTGAACCTCTCGCTGTTGACGCTGGAGCCGGGCCCTGGCCTGGGGCGTTATCGCTTGCTCAATTGCATGCGCAGCTACGCCTTGGCGCAACTGCGCGATCCAGGCCAGGTAGCGCGTTTGCAGCAAGGCTACGGGCATTATTTGGGGCCGTTATCAGGCCGGCCATTTGTCCTGCAACTCATCGAGCAGGCCGCGCACGCAGAGTAAGTCCTGGGTGGCGAAACCTTCGGTAAAACGGCCATAGACGGAGTTCAGCAGGCTGCGCGCCGCCTCGACGCGACCTTGCTGCTGCCACCGCCGCGCCAGTGAAGTGGCGCAACGCAACTCCCAACCCAACGCGCCTTGCTGGTGCGCCAGGCCCAGGGCTTCGAGCAACAGCGCTTCGGCCGCAGGAAGGTCGGTCATGGCGTCGGCGCGCACGCGCAGGATCTCTGCAGTGCACCAGCCGGCAGCACCGTTCCTGGCCCGCTCGAACAGCGCATCATCCACCTCGACGGCATTGAACGTCACCAGGAGGTCTTTCACCAGGCCCAGGCCCAGGCCCTGCACGTCAGCGATCGGCAGCGTGCCGTCGTAGCATTGCGCCCAGGTGTGGAACAGCTGCACCGAATGTTTCTGCGCCTGTTGCAACAGCAGGTCCACCTGATCGCGGGCGGTGACGGTGTCGCCGTTGTAGTGGGCAATCACCACGCCGGCCAGGGCAAGGGTGTAGCAGATCGACGTGCCGTGGTTGATCTGCAGCGCCAGCGCCAGCGCCTGGCTTGCCGTACGCCACGCGCGCTCGGGGAAGCCGCGCAGCCACAGGATGCGCGCAAGAATGGTCAGCGAGGCCACGCTTTGGTCGTATTGCACGCCAAAACCGTGGGTAAACCGATTGAGGTGGCCACTCTGGGCCATGCGCTGGACCACCTGTTCGGCGTTATACAACGCCAGCGCCTGGTTGCCGGCGAAGTGCTGCGCCAGCACCCGCAGGCGTTGGGCACTGAGGTCCAGCAACGGATCTGCCTGGGGGCCCAGTTGGTCGAAATGCAGGCTTTGCACCAGCGCCTCGCGGTAGTTGCCGCCGCACAGGTTCACCGCCATCTGCCCCGACACCGCACGCAATTGCCCAGCAAGGTCCTTGCCGGCTTCCGCCAGGCGCCGTGCGCAGGCAAAGGCGTCAAGGGTTTGCGGTGTGTCGCCCTGGGTATGATAGGAAAAGCTGCCCAGGGCCAGTTGCAGGGCCATGTGCAAACGCTGGCTCGGCGCGGGTAGTTGCCCCAGTCGCGCCAGGGCCTTGCCAACGTACAGGCCGTGTTCGCGCAGCAGCGACAGCTCCTGCCACAACGGCATGGCGCTGACCGTGAGGCGGATGCCCAACAGGTGCGTACCGTGGTCGCCCAGGCCCCAGTCGAGGGCGGCGCGAATGTCTTCACGCAGCGGCGCGTAGCGTTCGATCCACAGCTCGGTGGCGATCTGCTCCCACTCGTCCTGAGCCTGGTTCATCAGGGTCAGGCAGCGGTTGGCGTGGCGCTCGCGGGTGGCGTTGAGTTCGTCGGCAACGCTGAGTTGTTCCAGGGCGTAGGTGCGGGTGATGTCCAGCAGGCGGTAGACCATCTCGTCATCCCCGGGCTCTGCGTTGAGCAGGGACTTGGCCACCAGTTGGCTGATCGAGCCCAGTACCTCGGACGGCACGATCTGTTCGCCCGCAATCACTGCCGCCGCACTGGCCAGGCTGAAGCCTCCACGGAACACCGCCAGGCGGCGCAGGCAGATCTGCTCGCAGGCCGTGAGCAAATCGAAGCTCCAGTCCAGCGTTGCGCGCAAGGTCTGATGACGGGGCAGGGCGCTGCGGCGGCCGCGGGTCAGCAAGCGAAAATTGTCTTCCATCTGCACCAGCAGCTTTGGCAGGCCGAAGCGCTCGATCTGCGCTGCTACCAACTCGATTGCCAGGGGAATGCCGTCCAAGCGCTGGCAGATATCAATCGCCAGGGGCAACTCGGCGTCGCTCAGTTCGAAACTGTCTTGTTGGGACATCGCCCGTTCGATCAGCAATTGCAGGGCCGGGTAGCCCAAGGCCTGGGCGCGGTTGCCGGTGGCGGGCGGGCAGGCCAGTGGGGCGAGGCGCTGTACCGATTCGCCCTCGGCGCGCAGTGCCTCACGGCTGGTGGCCAGGATGTGCAGCCTGGGCGCATGGCGCAACAGGGTTTCGCTGATCAGCGCGATGTCGTCCAGCAGGTGTTCGCAGTTGTCGATCACCAGCAGCAACTGGCGCTCTTGCAGGCGGCGCGCAAAGGTCGCCAACGGTTCGTGTTCGGTGTGGGTGAGGTCCAGCAAGGCGGCGAGGTTGGGCAGGATCATCGACGGCGCGCTCAGGGGCGTCAGGTCCAGCAGGCGAATGCCGTCGCGGTAGTGCCCGATCAGCAATTCCGCCACGCGCAACGCGACGGTGGTCTTGCCGATGCCGCCGGCGCCGGTCAGGGTGATAAAACGTTGTTCGGGCAACTGCTGCACCAGGCTGTCGATCAGCGCCTGGCGGCCGAGCATGCGGGTGCGGCGCAGCGGCAGGTTATGACAGGGGCGTTGGGGGGCACCATCGGTGGGTAACGTCATCGGTTCGATGCTCAGTGGGGCAACAAAACTGTAGCCGCGCTGGGCCACCGTGACGATATAGCGCTGCCCGGCCTGGCCATCGCCCAATGCCTTGCGTAACGCCGCCATATGCACCCGCAGGTTGCCGTCTTCCACCACGGTTGTCGGCCAGGCGCGGGCGATCAGTTCCTGTTTGCTCACCACATTGCCGGCCTGCTCCAGCAGGATCAGCAGGATGTCCACCGCCCGCCGCCCCAAGCGCAATGGGCGACCAGCCTCCAGCACCAGGCGTTGGCGCGGGTGGATGCGGTAAGGTCCGAAGTGTACGGCCTGGTCACTGAGGTCACTCATGGGTGGCCGTGCTCTGGAAACGGTAAGTGGCCAGCATAAGCCAGGTGCATGCAGACCACTAGGCAGCGATCTCTTGGGGCTTGTGCCGCTGTTGGTGATTTCGCCAGGTCATTGGGTTGACGCCCTCGCTTCGGGTGAACATATGGCAAAAATGCGCCTGGTCGCAGAAGCCACACTCCAGGCTGATTTGCGTCAGGCTCAAGGAGGATTGGGTGATCAGCTCCTTGGCCCGCCGGATCCGCTGCTGGCGGATCCATTCCTGGGGCGACAGCCCGGTGGTGCATTTGAACGCGCGCGAAAAATGGCTACGCGACAGTGCGCACGCCTGGGCCAGGTCGGCAATTGCCAGGCTTTCGCCGAGGTTGGCCAGGATCAGCTGTTTGGCAATGCGTTCACGCCGGGCGCATAGGCCTCCGGTCGCGGACAAGCGAGGAGCACAGAACTCAGGTCGGGCCATGACGGATATCCGCAGTCGATGGGAGCGTTCCCGGTGAATGGATGCAGTGTAGATGGCACTCATCTTGTTGGCGGACCGTCGGGCTGACGAGTTAATCGTTGTTAATTTCGCCAGGTTTGGCGGCAAAAAACCGTCGAAAAAGACAGCACAGGTATGCAATCTGCCTATCTGTTTGCATGCTTATCTGTAGGTCTGAAACCGTTTGGATATCGCCATGAACCGCAACGACCTGCGCCGCGTCGACATGAACCTGCTGGTGATTTTCGAAGCCTTGATGTTCGAGAAGAACCTGACCCGGGTCGCCGAAAAACTTTTTATGGGCCAACCCGCGGTAAGCGCGGCATTGGGGCGCCTGCGAGACCTGTTCGACGACCCATTGCTGCTGCGTAACGGGCGGGGCATGGAGCCCACGCCACGTGCACTGGCCATACTCAAGGAGCTGCAACCGGCTATGGACACCATTTCAGGCGCCGTCAGCCGCGCCAAGGATTTCGACCCTTGCACCAGTTGCGCGGTGTTTCGTATCGGGCTGTCCGACGATGCTGAGTTTGGCCTGTTCCCACCGTTGCTCAGCCAACTGCGAGAGCAAGCGCCGGGGATCATCGTGGTGGTGCGACGCGCCAACTACCTGCTGATGTCGGCGTTGCTGGCCAGCGGCGAGATCTCGGTAGGGGTCAGCTACACCACCGAACTGCCGGCCAATGCCAAACGCAAGAAGCTGCGGGATATTCCGTGCAAGGTCCTGCGCGGCGATGAGGGTTCGGCGCCGTTGACCCTGGATGAATACTGCGAGCGACCCCATGCGATGGTGTCGTTCTCGGGGGACCTGAGCGGCAATATCGACCTTGATTTGGCGCGCATCGGCCGTGCGCGGCGGGTGGTGCTGGCGGTGCCACAGTTCAGCGGTTTGCGGGCGCTGCTGGCGGGCACGCAGATCATCGCGACGGTGCCGGATTATGCGGCGTGTGCGTTGACCGAGGGCACCACGCTACGTGCTGAAGACCCACCGTTTGCGATTGATGCAGCCGAGTTGTCGATGGTCTGGAGTGGCGTGCATGACAATGACCCGGCGGAGCGGTGGTTGCGGGGGCGGATTTGCGAGCATATGGCGGGGCCGGTTTGAGGCTGTATGCCAACAGCCACAAAAAAGTACATCTGCTTTCGTGCGCCCAGGCAGCCCGGATTGGTCACCTGTTCTTCCACGCAATTGGATATTCCTGCGGCCCGGCCCGGTGACTACGCTAGCCACCAATCCCACCGTTCTGGAGTATCACCATGCACGCCCGTACCGACTTCTACACCGCCTCCCCAGACGCCATGAAAGCCATGCTCGCCCTGGAAGCCGCGGTCGGCAAACTGTCCATCGAATTGCCCTTGCTGGAACTGATTCGCCTGCGTGTCTCGCAGATCAACGGCTGCGCCTTCTGCCTGGACATGCACACCGCCGATGCCCGCAAGGGCGGCGAGACCGAGCGTCGCCTGTACACCCTGTCGGCCTGGCGCGAAACGCCGTTCTTCACCCCGCGTGAACGTGCGGCGCTGGCCTGGGCCGAGAGCCTGACCCTGATCAGCCAGACCCACGCTCCCGACGAGCACTTCAACGCACTGGCCGTCGAATTCAACGCTCAGGAGCAGGTCGACCTCAGCGTGGCGATCGCCACCATCAACAGCTGGAATCGCCTGGCCGTGGGGTTCCGCAAGATGCCTGAATAAGGCTTCAGCCTGATTTGAAATAGCCGCGCGGCGTGGTGCCGGTCATGCCCTTGAAGAAGGCGATCAACGCGCTGTCGCTGGCAAACCCCAGTTCAAAGGCGCAGTAGCCGATGCTGCGCCCGGTGGCGAGCAGCTCGATGACGCGCATCAAGCGCCACTGCTGGCGCCATTGCTGATACCCCAGGCCGGTTTCCCGCAGGAAGATCCGGCCGATGGTCTTGGTGCTGGCGCCGATCTGCTTTTCCAGGTCTTGCAGCGTGGGCGGCAATCGTTTCAGATTGGCCAGCAATGGCGCCAGGCGCTTGTCCCGTGGCAAGGGCAGGAGCATCGGTTGCTCGGCCGCACCCTGGATTTCTTCCAGGCACAGCGCCAGCAAATGGGCATATCGGCCTGTGTGCCAATCGGTTTCGAAAGGGGCCATGGCCATCGGTTCCAACACCGCCCGCAGTAAGACGCTCACTTCGATCACCCGTACCTGTGTCGGCAACTGGGTGGCCATGGCCGGGCTTACGTACACCGAACGGTAATCGACGGCCTTGCTCATCACCGCGCGGTGATGCACGCCGCAAGGTATCCACGCTGCACGGGTCGGCGGCAACAGGCACAGTTGATTGTCCAGGGTAATGCGGGTGCAGCCCTGTTGGGTAAACAGCAGTTGACCGCGACGGTGCAAGTGCAGGCCGGAGTCATGGTCACCGAGGAGGGCGGCGATGCCAATGACGGGCGCCGGGTAGCTGTCCGGGTCGAACGATGCGTCGGCGGCGAGCCAAGCCATGGGTTTGTCCGATTTCATGGGTTAATTGTCGAAGTCTGGATAATACCCCAGCCCACGCTGCTTAAAATCCTTCCGATTGTTTTCCTGTGAAGGTCCTGTCCATGACATCGAAAAACCTGTTGGTGCTGGCCGTGGCGTTGCTGATGTTTCCGCAATTGGCCCAAACTCTCTACAGCCCGGCCCTGGGCGATATCGGCCAAGCCTTCGCGGTCGGGCCTGAACGCGCCGGGCAGACCCTGTCGGTGTACTTTCTGGCGTTTGCGTGCGGGGTGGTGGTATGGGGCCGGTTGTGTGATCGCTGGGGCCGGCGCCCGGTGATGTTGGCCGGGCTGGGGCTGTATGTTGCCGCCACGCTGCTCGCCTTGAGTGTGAGTACGTTCAACGGCTTGCTGTTGGCCCAGGCTCTCGCGGCCTTTGGTGCTGCAGTCGGTTCGGTGGTCACGCAGACGGTATTGCGCGACCGCTTCCACGGCGCGCAGTTGGCCCAGGTGTTTTCCGTGATGGGCATTGCCCTGGCTGCCAGCCCGGCACTTGGCCTGTTCAGTGGTGCGAGCCTGGTGCAGTACTTCGGCTATCGCGGCATGCTCACGGGCTTGCTGTTGATGGCGGCGGTACTGTGGGTCGCCTGCGTATGGGCCTTGCCCGAGACGCGTGCGGCCTTCTTGCCGACCTCACCGCTGGGCCAAACCGTGGGCCTGATGCTCAGGGATACCGGGGTATGGCGTTCCGTCGGCCTGGTGGCAGCGTTCAATATTGCGCTGTTTAGCTACTACAGCGTGGGGCCGTTTATCTTTGCGCGGCTGGGTTTGTCCGCTGCCGAATTCGGCTACAGCGGTGTGTTGCTGGCGCTTGGATCGGGGCTTGGGGCGTGGCTGAACAAGGCCTTGCTCAAGCGTGGCATGAATGGCGAGCAGTTGGTGTTGGCCGCTGCCGGGGTGGCGTTGCTGGGCGGCCTGTCAGTACTGATGCTGCAAGACAGCTGGCTGTTCGTATGGCCGATGCTGCTGGTGGTGCTGGCGTTCGGCATGGCGATCCCCAACGTACTGGGGGCGGCGCTGGTGGCGTATCAAGATCGCCTGGGCACCGCCGCTGCGGTATTTGGCTTGCTCTATTATTTGGTGATTGGCGCCGGACTCACCCTGGTGGCCTGGGCGCAGGACCTTGGCTGGAGCCTGTTGACCTGCGGCCTGACGGCGCTGTGGCTGGCAGTGCCGCGGGTGTTCAGAAGTTGACCGAAGCACTCAGGCGCGCCGTCAGCGGCGCGCCCTGGAACAGATAGTCATCGCCCATGTACTCGCCCGCGTCGCGCCAGTAGCGCTTGTCGAACAGGTTGTCGACGCTCAGGCGCAGCACCGTCTCGTAGCCGTCGACCTTGGTGGTGTAGCGGCTGCCGACGTTGACCACCGCATAATCCCCCACCTCCACATTGCCGCTGCGGTTGGCGTACTTCTTGGCGCTGTATTGCACGCCGCCGAGCACCGCCAGGCCATTGACCCACGGCAACGCATAGTCGGCATAGACACTGGCGCGCAGCTTCGGCACGTTGATCGTCTGGTGATCTTCGTATTGCGGCGTGCCGCTGCCGCTCACCCGTGCGCGGATGGCTGCGACGCTGGTGGAGATTTGCAGGCGTTCAGTGGCCCAGCCATTGGCCGAAAGTTCCAGCCCGGTGTTTTTCTGCTCGCCCTGCCGCACATAGGTGAAGTCGCCGGCAGCGTCGGGCTTGGCGTACTGATAGGCCTGGCGGGTCTGGAACACGGCGGCGGCCAAGCTGATGCGACGCCAGTCGTATTTCACGCCGGCTTCGATCTGGCGGGAGGTGGTGGGGGCCAGGGTTTCATCGGCGTTGGTGGCGAACCACGGCGCCGTGCCGCCCAAGGACAGGCCCTTGCTGTAGCTGGTGTAGAGCGAGACGTTTTCAATCGGTTTGTAGATCAGTGACGCCTGGGGCAGGAACACGTATTGCTGGGTATGGCGGGTCTGGTTGCCAGTTTCGCCGTCAAAGGCCTTTTCATCCAGGCGCACCTCACGACCACCGAGGATGGTTTGCCATTGCTCGTTGATGCGGATGCGGTCGGTGACGAACACGCCGTATTGGCGGCTGTCGAGGTTACGGTGGCTGTCATTCAGCGGTTTGTCGGTGGGGGTGAACGTCGGCGTGTCTTCGTCGATGTTGCTGGTGCCGATGTACTCGTTGACCGACTTGCGCTTGTCGATCACCCGGCGGAACGCACTGGTGCCGAAGGTCAGCTCATGGCCGATACCTGCGGTGTCGAACAGCCCGGTCATGGCCGCCTGGACTTCATCGTCGCGGCGGGTGTCGTCGGGGCTGCGGTAGTCGTAGACGTCGTAATTGCCCTCGGGGCTGAAGGTGTTGGGCACCTTGGCCGTGCAACTGGTCGAGCCGTAGCAGCCCCAGGCAAACGAACTGTAGTCGTCGATCACCACCTTGCTGCGCGCCGCACTCACGCTGCCTTTCCACTGATCGCTGAACCGGTATTCAAACTTGCCGCTGAGGTTCAGCGAGTCGATGCCGACCTGCTTGGAACCACTCTGATGGCCGAGCAGTTTTTTCGGCGATGCGTCGTGGGGCACCTCGGTGCCGCCGAGCAATTGATAACCCGGCACCGAGCGCTGTTGCTTGTTCTGGTATTCGGCGTCGAGTTGCAGCACGGCGTCGGGGCTGATGTTCCAGTCGAAGGCCAGGGACACAAAGTCGCGCTGGCCATTGGCATGCTCCACATAGGAATTGAGGTCTTCGTGGGCCACGTTGGCGCGTAGCCCGAACTGCTGCTCGCTGCCAAACCAACCGCCGACATCGGTGGCGATATAACCGCTGCCGCGATCATCGGTGGACACGGTCACTGAACGCACATCTTCCGGGCGCTTGGTCACATAGTTGATCACGCCGCTGGGCTCGGAGATCCCGCTTTGCAGGCCCGCCAGGCCCTTGAGCACTTCGACGTGCTGCTTGTTTTCCAGGGCGACGTTCTGCTCGCCGGTGATGGTGCGCCCGTTGATCTTGTAGCTGCTGGCGGCATTCAGCGAGAAGCCGCGCACCACGAAGTTTTCGTAGTAGCCAATCGGTGCATAGCTGTCGCCCACCGAAGCGTCGTTGCGCAGCACTTCGCTGAGCAGGCGCGCTTGCTGGTCTTTGATCAGCGCGGCGTTGAGCACGGTGATCGAGGCCGGTGTGTCCAGTAGCGGCGCTTCATTGAAGCCGGCGACCGAGGCGGTGTCCGCGTGATAACCGGATTCATCCTGGCCCTGGACGTTCAGCGCCGGCAGTTCGATGTCTGCCGCGAAGCTATGGCCGATACCGCCGCTGAGCAGCAGACCGAGGGCGAAACGTGACGGGACGACGGGACGAAAACGCAAAACCATGGGGGCAGGGCCTTAAAGCGCAGGGCGGGGGGCGCATAAGCTAGGCATAACGGCGCACTTTTACAAGTTATCGAGAATGGTTCTTTCACGTCGCCAGCAACCGCACAGGCGGGTGAACCGCCTTTGTGGTGAGCGGGCTTGCCCCGCGCTGGGTGGCGAAGCCGCCCCAAACCATGCAACTGGGTTCTGGCGGATACTGCGCGGTGTGTTTATTGGGGCTGCTGCGCAGCCCAGCGCGGGGCAAGCCCGCTCACCACAGAAGCGGGCTCACCACAAAAAAACATGTCCTCAGGAGCGCTTGAGGGTCTCGCTTGGCAGCTCTTTGAACAGCGCACGGTAGCTGTGTGAGAACCGCCCCAAATGCCAGAACGACCAATTCATCGCCACTTCAGCCACGGTGCTGTCGACTGAGGCCAACAACTCGCGCCGCGCCCCATTCAACCGGCGCAACCTCAACCATTGCGCCGGGCTCATCCCGGTGTAGGTCTTGAAGCCTTGCTGTAATTGGCGCAACGGCACGCCGGCGATCTGCGCCAGTTGCAGCAGGTTGACGGTTTCATCCGGCGCGTCGGCCGCCCATTCGCCAATGCGCGCCATCAACTGGCGTTCTTCACTGCGTTTTTGCAACGAGCTGCGGTCCAGGCACACGCATGCGTGGTCGAGGATAAACAGGCAGTCGTCGAGCAGTTGCTGGGTGAGCGAGGCGGGGTCGGCGACCGTGGACAAGCGCGTCAACGTGCCGCTGAGCCAACGGCTGAACAACGCGTTCTGCTGGCCGGTCAGCGGCGCCATGAACAGGCCTTCCAGCTTCGCCACATCCAGCCCGTGGTGCTGCACGAAGTGCGGCCCGAACACCACCGCCACTTCGCGGTAGTTTTCCGGGGTGATCCAGGTGTTGCGGCTTTCGCCATTGAGCAAATACAGCGTGTGGTCACTGCCATCGAAACAGAACGCCAACGAGCCCGGTGGCGCATTGAAATGCTGCTCCACCCGCGTGTTCATGCTCTCTTCGTACACCTGCACGCCTTGCAGGTCGAGGTAGCGGACCTGCCCGGCAAAGTGCCCGGGAGACATCTGTTGGTACTGCTGCACCCAACCGGGTGTCGCACTGCATTGAGCGGCCACATCACCGGTGGTGAAGGCCTGTACGCGCAAAGCGGCTGCTGGTGTCATGGGCGATCCGTGCGCACTCTATTGGTGCGCTGTACGCGGGGCAAAGTGGATAGATGCCGTAGGACGGCGGGTTCAAGATAGACCTCAATGCACCGCGAGTACAAGCCGATGGCGCATCCAATCCATGCCGAGGTCCTTATGAACGCTCCCTTCGATCAGCTGTCCGCCTGGCGAAAGAACACAAGATTACCGAAGTCGAATGTGTGATCAGTGACCTGACTGGTATCGCACGCGGCAAGCGTGAGTTCCTGCTGTTGAGCGTCTAAAAAAACCAAGAAGGGGTGTCGATATGCGTCTTGTGAACAAGCTTCTCCCGCTGGCCCTGGTGGCCGCATTCAGCAGCGCCAGCCAGGCCGCACCGACGGTCAGTGTCTACAACTGGACGGACTACATCGGCGAGACCACCTTGGCCGATTTCCAGGCCAAGACCGGGATCAAGGTGATCTACGACGTGTTCGACTCCAACGAGACCCTTGAGGGCAAGTTGCTGGCGGGGCGTACGGGGTATGACGTGGTGGTGCCGTCCAACCATTTCCTGGCGCGCCAGGTAAAGGCCGGCGCGTTCCTCAAGCTTGACCGTGCGCAACTGCCGAACTTCAAGAACCTCGACCCCAAGCTGCTCGCGCTGCTGGAGAAAAACGACCCGGGCAATGCGCACTCGGTGCCTTACCTGTGGGGTACCAACGGCATCGGCTACAACGTCGACAAGGTCAAACAAGTGCTCGGCATCGACCATATCGATTCGTGGGCGGTGCTGTTCGAACCGCAAAACCTCAAGAAACTCAACCAGTGTGGCGTGGCCTTCCTCGATTCGGCGGATGAACTGTTCCCGGCGATCCTCAACTACATGGGCAAGGATCCGCGCAGCGAAAACCCCAAGGACTACCAGGAAGCTGAAGCCAAGCTGCTGACGCTGCGCTCGTACATCACCTATTTCCACTCGTCCAAGTACATCTCGGACCTGGCCAACGGGGATATCTGCGTGGCCTTCGGTTACTCCGGCGACGTGTTCCAGGCGGCCAACCGCGCCAAGGAAGCCAAGAACGGCGTGAACATCGCTTATTCGATTCCCAAGGAGGGCTCCAACCTGTGGTTCGACTTGCTGGCGATTCCCGCCGACGCGGGCAACCCGAAACAGGCCCACGCGTTTATCAATTACCTGCTCGACCCCGAAGTGATTGCCAAGGTCAGTGCTTCGGTGGGTTACGCCAACGCCAACCCGGCGGCCAAGGCCTTTATGGACCCGGAGCTGGTGAACAACCCTGAGGTGTATCCGTCGCAGGAAGTGCTCGACAAACTCTATATTTCCACCACGCCGTCCCCGGCGACCATGCGCCTGATGACCCGTGCGTGGAGCAAAGTGAAGACCAATAAATGATTCAATCCAATGACCACGCCCGGTCCTACTACCGGGCTTCGGCCAATGCCATGCCTGAACGCCCGTCCCTGGACACCGACCTGACGGTGGATGTGTGCGTGATCGGCGCGGGGTTCACCGGCATCAACACCGCCATCGAACTGGCCCAGCGCGGGCTCTCGGTGATTGTGCTGGAGGCCCGGCGTGTGGGCTGGGGCGCCAGCGGGCGCAATGGCGGGCAACTGATTCGCGGGATCGGCCACGATGTGTCGGGGTTTGCCAAGTATGTGGGGGAGGAGGGCGTGGCCTACTTGCAGCGCGCCGGCATCGACTCGGTCGCGCTGGTGGGCGAGCGTATTCGGGAACACGGGATCGACTGTGACCTGCGCTGGGGCTTTTGCGAACTGGCCAACACACCGGCGCAGTTCGCGGCGTTCAAGGCGGAGCAGGCGGGCCTTGGGCAACTGGGTTACACCCATCAAACCCGACTGGTCGGGCCGCAGGACATGCAGCAGGTGGTGGGCTCGACGGTGTATGCCGGTGGCCTGGTGGACATGGGCTCCGGGCATTTGCACCCGCTGAACCTGGTGCTGGGCGAGGCGCAGGTGGCCGAGTCTGTGGGCGTGCGAATTTTTGAGCATACCGAGGTTCTTGAATTGATCCACGGCGACACCGTCCAAGTACGCTGCGCCGCTGGCACGGTGCGCGCAGCCACCTTGGTACTGGCCTGCAATGCGCACCTGGAAGACCTGGAGCCGCGTTTGAGCGGCAAGGTGTTGCCGGCGGGCAGCTACATCATCGCCACCGAGCCGCTATCCGAAACGCTGGCCAACCAACTGATCCCGCAGAACCTGGCGCTGTGCGACCAGAAAGTCGGCCTGGATTACTACCGCTTGTCGGCCGACCGGCGCCTGCTGTTCGGCGGCGCCTGTCATTACTCCGGGCGCGATCCGGCAGACATCGCCGCGTACATGCAACCCAAGCTGCTCAAGGTGTTCCCGCAACTGGCCGACACCGCGATTGCGTTCCAGTGGGGCGGCAAGATCGGTATTACCGCCAACCGCTTCCCTCAGGTCGGCCGGTTGCAGCAGTACCCGAATGTGTTCTATGCCCAGGGCTATTCCGGCCACGGGCTGAACGTGACTCACTGGTGTGCACGGCTGCTGGCCGAGGCGATTCACGCTGGGCACAGCCACGGCCTGGATATTTTCAGTCAGGTGCCGCACATGACCTTCCCCGGTGGCAAAGCGCTGCGCTCGCCGCTGCTGGCGTTGGGGATGGTGTGGTATCGGTTGCGGGAGTTGATGCATTGAAAGGCGTGGCGTGGCAGGCTGGGCAACGTTTTCCTACCACTTCTGGAGATTTACCGTGCCAACAGCATCTGCAGTGATTGAAATCCCGGTATCGGCCGACACGGTCTGGCAATTGGTCGGCGGCTTCAACAGCCTGCCGGATTGGTTGCCGCTGATCGCCAAGAGCGAGCCAGGCGAGGGCGGCCGCTTGCGTCACCTGACCACCGCCGACGGTGGTGCGATTGTCGAGCGTTTGCAGACCTTTGATAACGTGGCGCGCACCTACAGCTATACCATCGAACAATCGCCGTTTCCGGTGAGTGCGTACCTGGCGACGGTTCAGGTTGAGGCGTTGGGCGAATCGTCGGCCAAGGTGACATGGTCTGGCGTATTTACGCCGGTGGCGGGCACCACCGATGCAGCGGTGGAAGCGCTGTTTGCCGGGGTCTACAAGGGTGGGGTTGAGGCGCTGCGGGCGAATTTCTGAGCTGATCAGATCTATTGGGCACCGCAGGGCCGATGTGGGAGGGGGCAAGCCCCCTCCCACATTTGGACCTCATTGGCCTATGGGTCAGGCTTCGGGCATCAGTTGCTGGCGGCACTCCAGCACTAGCCTTGCGCCGCCTTGCTCGCTGGTGCCGACGTCCAACTTGAATCCGTGCAAATTGATAATCGCCGCCACAATCGACAAGCCCAATCCAAACCCACCTTGCTGGTCGCTTTCATCCACGCGATAAAAACGTTGGAACACCGCTTTGCGTTCCGCCGCCGGTATGCCTGGCCCGGAGTCGTGGACTTCGATGCGGGTGCTGCCGCCATCGTTGACCCCGCGCAAGATCACCTCGCCACCCGCCGGGCTGAACTTGATCGAGTTGCTCAGCAGGTTGGCCAGGGCTTCGAACAGCAGCGCGCGGTCGCCGGTGATCCAGGGCAGGGAGTCGGGTACTTGCAGTAAAAGCTGCAGCTCGCCTTCTTCAGCCAGGGGCAGGTAGAAGTCGTGCAATTCGCGCAGCAGTGGCAGTGGGTCCATGACCAGGAAGCCGGAACGGCGCTGGTGGTCTTCCAGTTCCGAGATACGCAACAGCCCGCGAAAACGCGCCATCAGGGTGTCGGTCTCAGCGATGGCGTCGTCCATTTGCAGCGCATGGGGTGATTCGGCTTCGGCCTGCTGCTTGATGCGGTACAACTGCGCGCGCAAGCGCGTCAGCGGGGTGCGCAGGTCGTGGGCGATGTTGTCGCACACACCTTTGACCTCGTTCATCAGCTTCTCGATGCGGTCGAGCATGGCGTTGACGATGGCGGCGAGCATGTCCAGTTCGTCACGGCGGTTGGACAGTGGCAAACGGTGGGTGAGGTCGCCTGCGACGATGGCTTCGGCACTGGCCTGGATCCCGCGAATCCGCCGCAACGGGCGGCGGCGCAGCAAGTGCCAACCGGCCACGCCGGGGATAATCGTCAGCGACAGCGCCCACAGCAATGCATGCCAGATGATCCGGGTTACGCCGAACAACGAGCCGTTGGCACGTACCAGCACCAGCCACCGGCCGTCGTCGGTGTGGGTGGCCACGGCGTCGCAGCTGTCCTTGGGCAGTTTGGGGTCGTCGGAGTCGACGCAATTGCTCAGGGCGTGGATCTTGCCGTCCAGCGGCAGGTCGGGCGGTATTGCGCGGATCGGCCCGCTCAAGGGGCGGAACTGCTCGTCGAACAGGCCATAGGCGTCCACGCCCTTCATGTCGAAGGTCATGCTGGTGGTCAGCGCTTCGACCAGTTCTTCACCGTCAAAGCGCTGGAACAAATGCTGGCGCTGCATCAACGAGTGACGCGACAGGTCGCCCAGGTAACCGGACACCTCGTAATACAGCACCCCCATGAGGATGCAACTCCAGGCCACGAACAGCGAACTGTACAGCGCCAGCAAGCGGCTGCTGGAAGAGCGCCAGCCCTTAGAGGGGTTCAGCAATGACATAACCGGAACCTCGTACCGTGCGGATCAGCGGCGTGAGGCCCGGTGGATCGATTTTCTTGCGCAGGCGACCGATGTGCACATCGATGAGGTTGGTGCCGGGGTCGAAGTGATAGCCCCAGACTTCCTCGAAGATCATCATCCGCGACAGGATCTGCCCGGTGTTGCGCATCAGAAATTCCAGCAACTTGTATTCGGTGGGCAACAGGCTCAGGGGCTGCTCGGCGCGGCTGGCTTCGCGGCTGATCAGGTTGAGTTCCAGGTCGGCCACGCGCAGTGCGGTTTCGAATTCCTTGACCGTGCTTTTGCGGCGCAGCAGCACTTCGACGCGTGCGGCCATTTCATCGGAGGCGAACGGCTTGGTCAGGTAGTCATCGCCACCGGCGCGCAGGCCACGCACACGCTCGTCCACGTCGGAGAGGGCGCTGATCATCAGGATCGGCGTCGAAACGCCAATGGTGCGCAAGGTGGTGACGATGGCCAGGCCATCCAGCTCAGGCAGCATGCGGTCGAGGGTGATCAGGTCGTAATCACCACTCACGGCGCGGACCAGACCTTCGCGGCCGTTGTCCACCCAATCTACGTCCAGTCCATGGCTACTCAGCTCGGCGACGATCTCGCGGGCCGTTACGGCGTCATCCTCGATGGTCAAAATGCGGGTCATAGGAGTACCTGGTGAGCGATTCACACTTGAAGTGGACACATTTTGCCAAGGTTTGCCTGAACGCTTCCTAAATTAAACTTCATCTTGGCAAAACTGACACAGATTTCATGGCGGGCGCTGGCCGGTGTACGAGGGCTTGTGGATGATCGGCGAGAGATTGCATAAAGCCCGCCGGCAACAGCCTTATCTTGCAAGTTGCATGCTTCAAGTAAGTTCAATTTACTTAAGCTATTGAAATATAACGCTATTAAATTTTATCGCGGCTGGCATGGTGCCTGCACTGTCCCTTTTGAGACTTGTAACACCATTTTTCCTGCCGGGAGCACAACAACAATGATCACATCCTCATCCACGCTGCAAGCGTCGAGCACGCACTCCGGGGTTTCCTGGGGGGCGATCTTTGCCGGGGCCGCTGCGGCGGCTGCGCTGTCGCTGATCCTGGTACTGCTGGGTTTCGGCCTGGGTTTTTCGGCGGTGTCGCCGTGGGCCGATAGCGGTATCAGTGCCAAGGGGCTTGGCATTTCCACGATTGTCTGGCTGGCGTTTACGCAGATCGTCGCCTCCGGGTTGGGCGGTTACATCGCCGGCCGCTTGCGGGTGAAGTGGGCCGGCATGCATGGCGACGAGGTGTACTTTCGCGACACGGCCCATGGCTTCCTGGCGTGGGCAGTCGCCACATTGATCACCGCAGTGCTGGTGGTCGGTTCGGTCAGCAGCGTCGTGAGCGGGGGTGTGAAAGCCGGTGCGAGCGTCGCAGCCGGTGCTGCCAACGGAATCACCCAAGCGGCGGGCAGTGCGGCCAAAGGCGTCAACGGTGGCGACTTCGACTATTACGTCGACAGCCTGTTCCGCGATGACCGCCCGGTGGCCGTCAGCGACGACGCGGCCCACGGTGTGGTCGCCCGCATCCTCACCCGTACCCTGAGCAACGACGGGCAACTCGCGGCGCAAGACCGTGCCTATCTCGCCCAGTTGATCAGCCAGCGCACCAACCTCAGCCAGGCCGATGCCGAAGCGCGTATCGACAAGGTCTATGGCGACGCGCGTAAAGCGGTTGAAGACGCCAAGCTCAAGGCCAAGCAAGCCGCTGACACCGCCGCCAAAGTCGCTGCCTATACCTCGCTGTGGACGTTTGTCGCCCTGTTGATCGGCGCGTTCTTTGCCAGCTTCGCTGCGACCTTTGGCGGTCGTCGTCGTGATGCAGTGGTGTACGTCGAAACCGAAAACTACGTTCGTTAATTCAAGGAGAACACCATGCGCTCATTACTTCTGTGGTTCCTCGGCGTGCCGATCCCGGTGATTATCTTGATCGCAATTTTCATGCATTGATCCCGGTCAAGTGTGGGAGGGGGCTTGCCCCCTCTTGCATTTGCGTAGTCAGTCGTCGAACCCGACCTGCTCGTGAATCTCATCCACCTTCAATTCCAACCGGTACGCTACGGCAATAAACAACGCCTGGCACAGGCACAGGGTGGCGCTCAGCGAGCGGAAGGCGAATGACGAACCTTCATTTACCAACAGCACCGCGTTCGCCCGCTTGGCCAGGGGCGACAGGTTGCTGTCGGTGATGATCAGGGTCTTGGCCTGGTGGTGCTGGGCGATGCGCAGGCAGTGCTGGGTCTCTTTACCGTAGGGCGTGAAGCTGATGGCGATCACCAGGTCGTTGGCGCGCACGCTGCGCATCTGCTCGCGGTAGCTGCCGCCCAAACCTGAGATCAAATGGATGCGCTTGTTGGTGTGCTGCAGGTTGTAGACCAGGTAATCGGCCACCGCGAACGAACGACGCACACCCACCACATAGATATTGTCGGCGTTGACCACCAGGTCTACGGCCTTGTCGAACGCCACGTCATCGAGCTCCAGCCCCAGGCGCTCGATACCCGACAGCGTGGCGTTGACGCATTCACGCGCCAGGTCGCCGCCGCTGGCCTTCTGCGACTTGTTGGCGATCATGCTGCGGATGCGTTGCTGGTAGTTCTGCACCGGCGTGGTCTTGTGGGTGTAGGCCTCGCGAAACAGCGCCTGCATTTCACTGAACCCACTGAAGCCGAAACGCTGGGAAAACCGCACGATGGCCGAGGGGTGCACTTCGCATTCGCGGGCGATGTCGCTGATGCGGTCGACCATGATGCGGTCGCTCTGCTGGCTCATGTAGCTGGCGATGCGCTTGAGTTGGCGCGGCAGGCTTTCGTATTCGTCGGTGATCAGCTGCAACAGGCGTTCGGCATTCACCGCAGGGCTGGCGAGGGGGGCCTGCAGGGTGGTCTCGGGCTCGGTGCGGGACATGGGCAATCCTTCTGGCGTGTTCGTCTGGTGCGCTGATGGGTGGCGCAAGTCTACAGGGTAGGCGCAAAAAAATACCCCGGCATCACGGCCCCCGCGGCCTGCTGAAACGATGCACGGGAGCTGGCATGCCATTATGCCGCCTGATTGGAAAAAATATTCCACTAAAAATAATTCTGGAATAAATATTGATTGGCGTCGCTGAACGTTCTAGTCTGCTCTCACCAAGAGCGTGTGCCGTCACCACGGCGGTACCACGCAGGCTGATAAAAATAACAGGAGCCAGCATGGGCCAGACTCGTTTTGCCAGTGGGCGTCAATTGGATCTGATTTGCCTCGGGCGCCTGGGCGTCGACCTCTATGCACAGCAAGTAGGTGCGCGGCTTGAGGACGTGTCCAGCTTCGCCAAGTACCTCGGCGGTTCCTCCGCCAACATCGCCTTCGGCACTGCACGCCTGGGGCTAAAGTCCGCGATGCTCAGCCGCGTCGGTGACGACCATATGGGTCGCTTCCTGGTCGAGTCCCTGGCCCGCGAAGGCTGCGATGTCAGTGGCATCAAGGTCGATCCGGAGCGTCTCACCGCGCTGGTGCTGCTGGGCCTTAAAGATCGTGAAACCTTCCCGTTGGTGTTCTACCGCGAAAACTGCGCCGACATGGCCCTGCGCGCCGAAGACATCAGCGAAGCCTTTATTGCCTCCAGCAAAGCACTGTTGATCACCGGTACGCATTTCTCTACCGACAGCGTGTACAAGGCCAGCATCCAGGCGCTGGACTATGCGGCCAAGCACAACGTCAAGCGCGTGCTGGATATCGACTACCGCCCAGTGCTGTGGGGCTTGGCGGGCAAGGCCGATGGCGAGACGCGCTTTGTCGCCGACCAGAATGTCAGCCAGCATGTGCAGAAGATCCTGCCGCGTTTCGACTTGATCGTCGGCACCGAAGAAGAATTCCTGATCGCCGGTGGCAGTGAAGACCTGCTCACCGCGCTGCGCACCGTGCGCGAACTCACGCCCGCCACGCTGGTGGTCAAGCTTGGCCCGCAGGGCTGCACAGTGATTCACGGTGCAATCCCTGCGCGTTTGGAAGACGGCGCGATCTACCCCGGTGTGCGCGTGGAAGTGCTCAACGTGCTGGGCGCCGGCGATGCGTTCATGTCGGGCTTCCTCAGCGGCTGGATCAACGACGCCAGCGACGAGCGTTGCAGCCAACTGGCCAATGCCTGTGGCGGCCTGGTGGTCTCGCGCCACGCCTGCGCCCCGGCCATGCCGACGCCGGCCGAACTGGATTACCTGTTCAACAGCCCTGTGCCGATCACCCGACCGGACCAGGACGTGACCCTGCAACGCCTGCACCGCGTCACGGTGCCGCGCAAGCAATGGAAGCAGCTGTTTATTTTCGCCTTCGACCACCGCTGGCAATTGGTCGATCTGGCGCAACGCGGTGGCCAGGATCCGGCGCGTATCAGCGATATCAAGCAGCTGTTTATCCAGGCCATCGAACGGGTGGAAAAGAAACTCGCCGAGCAAGGTGTCGAAGCTGATGTGGGCCTGTTGGCTGACCAGCGCTTCGGCCAGGATGCGCTCAACACTGCCAGCGGTCGCGGCTGGTGGATCGCACGCCCGGTGGAAGTGCAGAACTCACGGCCCCTGGCCTTCGAACACGGCCGTTCGATTGGCAGCAACCTGATCGCCTGGCCCCAGGAGCAGATCATCAAGTGCCTGGTGCAATTCCACCCGGATGATGAACCGCTGCTGCGCCTGGAGCAGGAGGCCCAGATCAAGGCGGTGTACGACGCCTCCCTGGTCAGCGGCCATGAACTGCTGCTGGAAATCATCCCACCCAAGGATCACCCGTCCACCTACCCGGACGTGCTCTACCGCAGCCTCAAGCGCCTGTACAACCTGGGCATCTACCCGGCGTGGTGGAAGATCGAAGCGCAGTCGGCCGAAGAATGGAAAAAGCTTGATGCGCTGATCCACGAACGCGACCCGTACTGCCGTGGCGTGGTGCTGCTGGGCCTGAATGCCTCGGCCGAGTTTCTCGCCGACGGCTTCCAGCAGGCACGCCTGAGTACCACCTGCCGTGGATTCGCCGTGGGCCGTACGATCTTCCAGGAACCGAGCAAAGCGTGGATGGCGGGGGAGATTGATGATGAAACCCTGATTCAGCAGGTACAGGCCACATTTGAGCAGCTCATCAACGCCTGGCGCAGTGCTCGAACCTGAACCCAGTTCTAAATGTGCAATGCAATCCAATGTGGGAGGGGGCTTGCCCCCGATAGCTGAGTGTCAGACAACACTTGTGTAGCTGTGCAGCCGCCATCGGGGGCAAGCCGCCTCCCACATAAAGCAGATCTCAGTGATACCTGAAAATAATAAAGGTGCAGCCATGCCCGCAATCCGAATTGGCATCAACCCGATCTCCTGGAGCAACGACGACCTGCCAGCCCTGGGCGGTGAAACGCCCCTGAGCACCGCGTTGAGCGAAGGCAAGGAAATCGGCTACGAAGGTTTTGAACTCAACGGCAAATTCCCCAAGGACGCCAAGGGCGTGGGCGATGTATTGCGCCCTTATGACCTGGCGCTGGTCTCTGGCTGGTATTCCAGCCGCCTGGCGCGCCGCTCGGTGGCCGAAGAAATCGAAGCCATCGCCGGTCACGTCGAGTTACTGAAACACAATGGCGCAAAAGTGCTGGTCTACGGTGAGGTGGCCGATTCGATCCAGGGCTCGCGCATCCGCCTGATCGAGCGTCCGCGCTTGCACAGCGAGCAGGCCTGGCAGGACTACGCCGACAAGCTCACCGAGCTGGCGCGCTTCACCCTGTCCCAAGGCGTGCGCCTGGCGTATCACCACCATATGGGTGCCTACGTCGAGTCCCCCGAAGACATTGATCAGTTGATGAACAGAACCGGCCCGGAAGTCGGCCTGCTCTTCGACTCGGGCCACTGCTACATGGGCGGCGGCGAACCGCTGGAGGTGCTGCGCAAGCACATCGACCGCGTGTGCCACGTGCATTTCAAGGACGTGCGCAAACCGGTGGTGCAACTGGCGCGCAATCAGATGTGGAGCTTCCCGGACTGCATCGTCAACGGCACCTTCACCGTACCCGGCGATGGCGATATCGACTTTGCGCCGTTGCTTGATGAACTGCTGGCCGCGAAATACGAGGGCTGGCTGGTGGTCGAAGCCGAGCAGGACCCGGCGGTGGCGCCCAGCTATATCTACGCGAAAAAAGGTTATGACACCTTGCGTGCACTGCTCACCGAGAGGACCCAGTCATGAGCTTGCTGGTAAAGAGCAGTAAACGCGGGCAGACCATGGTTGCCCTGGAAGAGGGCCGCCTGGAATACGTAGGGTTTAAAGCCTACCGCTTGAGCCTCGGCGAAACGCTGCCCGTCAGCGCCGGCGACAAAGAGCTGTGCCTGGTGCTGCTCAGTGGCCGGGTGAACATCGAAGGCGAAGGTTTCAATTGGCAGAATCTGGGTGATCGCCAGTCGGTGTTCGAAGACAAATCACCATTCGCCGCGTACCTGCCGCCGGGCACCGAGGCTCAGGTCACCGCGTTGAGCGACGTACAAATTGCCGTTTGCGCGGCTCCCGGTGCCGGTGGTTACGAACAGCGCCTGATCCGCCCCGAAGACTGCAAGCGCAGTGTGCGTGGCAAGGGCGCCAACACCCGCTACGTGTGCGACATCCTGCCCGACACCTCGCCGGCCCACTCGCTGCTGGTGGTGGAAGTACGCACGCCGTCGGGACATTCGTCGAGCTACCCGCCGCACAAGCACGACACCGACGACCTGCCGCACCAGAGCTTCCTGGAAGAGACCTACTACCACCAGATCAACCCGCCCCAGGGGTTTGTGTTCCAGCGGGTGTACACCGACGACCGCAGCATCGACCAGGCGATGGCCGTGGAAAACAGCGACCTGGTGGTGGTGCCCAAGGGTTACCACCCGGTCAGCGTGCCGTACGGCTACGAGTCTTACTACCTCAACGTCATGGCTGGCCCCAAGCGCGCCTGGCATTTCCACAACGACCCGCAGCACAGTTGGCTGCTGGACCTTTAAGCGGTTTTGGACGGAGAACAACAATGAAGTCGCCTCTACGCTTTGCCCTGAACCGCATGGTTGCACCGAATCTGTCCCTGCCGGATTTCATCCAGTTGGCGGCCGCGCTCAAGTGCGATGCCATCGAAATCCGCAATGACCTCAAGAACCGTGAAATCGAATACGGCACCCCGGCCAGCCGCGTGCGTGAGTTGTGCGCGGTGCAGGGCATCACGGTGCTGTCGATCAACGCGCTGTACCCCTTTGATGTGTGGAATGACGAACGCCGCGCCCAGGCGATCAAGCTCGCCACCTACGCCCGTGAGTGCGGCGCCCAAGGGCTGGTGATGTGCCCGCTGAATGAGCCGGGCGACACCCGCAACGACGCCCAGCGCGCCGCCGGCTTGCGCACCGCGCTGAGCGAACTGGCGCCGATCCTGCGTGAGTACGGGATTCTCGGTTTCGTCGAGCCCCTGGGCTTCGAAGAGTCCGCCCTGCGCCGCAAGCGTGTGGCGGTGGACGCGATCAAATCCATCGGTGGCCTGGATGTGTTCCGTGTGGTGCATGACACCTTTCACCACCACTTGGCCAATGAGCACGAGTTCTTCCCGGAACTGACCGGCCTGGTGCATATCTCCGGCGTGGAAGATGCCGAGGCGCCGCTCAACTCGATCCGCGACGGCCACCGCGTGCTGGTGGGCGAGGGCGATATCCTCGGCAATGCCGCGCAGATCGACACCTTGCTCAGCACCGGTTACAGCGGCTACCTGTCGTTCGAGCCGTTTGCGAGCAGCGTGCATGAGTTGGCGGATATCCAACAGGCGTTGGGCGCAAGCATTGCCCACCTGCAAAATCGTTAAGGGGCGCGACATGAGCACAACAAGATTGACCATGGCCCAGGCCCTGGTGAAGTTTTTGGATAACCAGTACATCGAAGTCGACGGCGTGCAGAGCAAGTTTGTCGCCGGGATTTTCACCATTTTCGGCCACGGCAATGTGTTGGGCCTGGGCCAGGCGCTGGAGCAGGACAGCGGTGACCTGGTGGTGCATCAGGGCCGCAACGAGCAAGGCATGGCCCACGCCGCCATTGGGTTTGCCAAGCAGCATCTGCGCCGCAAGATCTATGCGTGCACGTCCTCCGTAGGTCCGGGCGCGGCAAATATGCTGACCGCTGCCGCGACCGCGACCGCCAATCGGATACCGTTGCTGTTGTTGCCCGGCGACGTCTACGCCAGCCGCCAACCGGACCCGGTGTTGCAACAGATCGAACAGTTCCACGACCTGAGTATCAGCACCAACGATGCGTTCCGTTCGGTGAGCAAATACTGGGACCGTATCAACCGTCCCGAGCAACTGATGACCGCGGCGATCCACGCCATGCGCGTGCTCACCGACCCTGCGGAGACCGGCGCGGTGACCCTCGCGTTACCTCAGGACGTGCAGGCCGAGGCCTGGGATTACCCTGATTACTTCCTGCAAAAACGTGTGCACCGGATCGACCGTCGGCCAGCCACCGCCGGGATGATCGCCGATGCGCTCGCGGCCTTTCGTGGAAAGCGCAAGCCTCTGATCATCTGCGGCGGCGGAGTCAAGTATTCCGGGGCGAATGCTGCGTTGCAGGCGTTTGCCGAACGTTTTGACATCCCCTTCGCTGAAACCCAGGCGGGCAAGAGTGCGGTGGTCTCCAGCCACCCGCTGAACCTGGGTGGGATCGGCGAGACCGGTTGCCTGGCAGCGAACCTGCTGGCGCCCGAAGCGGACCTGATCATCGGGATCGGCACACGCTATACCGATTTCACCACCTCCTCGAAGTCACTGTTCAAGCACCCTGAGGTGCAGTTTCTAAACCTCAATATCAGCCCCTGCGATGCGCTGAAACTTGACGGCGTGCAGTTGCTGGCGGATGCCAAGGTCGGTCTGCAAGCGTTGGCGCAGGCGCTGGGTGACTACCGCTCCGACTGGGCGGACCAGCCCCGGGACGCCAAGGCGCAGTTGGACGCCGAGGTGGACCGGATTTACCAGGCTGAGTACCAGACGGAAAATTTCGTTCCGGAAATCAACGACCATATGGACCCCGCCGTCCTGCGCGAATTTATCGAGCTGACCGGCTCCTGCCTGACCCAAAGCCGGGTGCTCGGCGTACTCAATGAAACCCTGGCCGACGACGCAATCATCGTCGCGGCGGCTGGCAGCTTGCCCGGTGATTTGCAGCGCAGTTGGCGCAGCAAGGGGGTCAATACCTACCACGTTGAGTATGGCTATTCATGCATGGGTTATGAGGTCAACGCCGCGTTGGGCGTGAAGCTGGCCGAGCCGCAGCGTGAGGTCTACGCCCTGGTGGGTGATGGCTCCTACATGATGCTGCACTCGGAGCTGGCCACCTCGATCCAGGAGCGCCGCAAGATCAACGTGGTGCTGCTCGACAATATGACCTTTGGCTGCATCAACAACCTGCAGATGGAACACGGCATGGACAGCTTCGGCACCGAGTTCCGCTTCCGCAATCCAGAAACCGGCAAGCTCGATGGCGGTTTTGTACCGGTGGATTTCGCCATGAGCGCGGCGGCTTATGGCTGCAAGACCTACAAGGTCAGCAGCATTGAGCAGTTGCAGGCGGCGCTGGCCGATGCTCGTACGCAAACGGTGTCGACCCTGATCGATATCAAGGTGCTGCCCAAGACGATGATCCACAAATACCTGTCGTGGTGGCGGGTCGGTGTGGCGCAGGTCTCTACCAGCGCGCGTACTGACGCGGTGGCCAAACAATTGAACGAACGTCTGGCCAAGGCCCGGCAGTACTAATAACAAGAGGAGTGTTTGTATGTCGTTGAAGCTTGGAGTGATCGGTGCCGGTGCCATCGGCCGTGACCATATTCGTCGTTGCAGCCAGACCTTGCTCAACAGCCAGGTGGTGGCAGTGACCGACATCAACCTTGAGCAAGCTGCCAAGGTGGTTGCCGAGTTGAAGCTGGACGCCGAGGTGTATCCGGACGGCCATGCGCTGATCAACTCGCCGCAGGTTGAAGCCGTGCTGGTGACCTCGTGGGGCCCGAGCCATGAAGAGTTCGTGCTGGCGGCCATTGCCGCCGGCAAGCCGGTGTTCTGTGAAAAGCCTTTGGCCGTGACCGCCGAAGGCTGCCGCAAGATCGTCGAGGCCGAAGTGGCCCACGGCAAGCGTTTGGTGCAAGTGGGCTTCATGCGCCCGTACGACGAAGGTTATCGCGCCCTCAAGGCGGTGATCGACAGCGGCCAGATCGGCGAGCCGTTGATGCTGCACTGCGCGCACCGCAACCCGACGGTGGGCGAGAACTACAAGACCGACATGGCGATCACCGACACGCTGATTCACGAGCTGGACGTGCTGCGCTGGTTGCTCAATGACGACTACGTTTCCGTGCAGGTGGTGTTCCCGCGCAAGACCAGCAAGGCCTTGGCGCACCTGCGCGACCCGCAGATCGTGCTGCTGGAAACCGCCAAGGGCACGCGCATCGACGTGGAAGTGTTTGTGAACTGCCAGTACGGCTACGACATCCAGTGCGAAGTGGTGGGGGAGACCGGTATCGCCAAATTGCCGGAGCCTTCACAGGTGCAATTGCGCAGCGGTGCCAAGCTGTCCAACGCGATTCTGATGGACTGGAAGGATCGGTTTATCGGTGCCTATGACGTGGAGTTGCAGGCCTTTATCGATAGCGTGCGGGCCGGGCAAGTCGGCGGGCCGTCGGCGTGGGATGGCTTTGCTGCAGCGGTAGCGGCGGATGCGTGTATCCAAGCGCAGAGCAGTGAGCAGATCGTCAAGGTGAGCTTGCCGGATCGTCCGCACTTCTACGGCTGACACTCGGTCAATGTGGGAGGGGCTTGCCCCCGATGACACTGTGTCAGTTATAGATGCATCCACTGAGACTCCCTCATCGGGGGCAAGCCCCCTCCCACGGTTGATTGGGTTTGCAATTCAATTCAGGAGTTGATCATGCGAATCGGACTAGTCGGCTACGGCCATGGAGGGCGCTTTTTTCATGCGCCGCTGATTGCAACATTGCCTGGCGCCACGTTTGTTGGCGTCGTTACACGCTCCCCCGAGCGCCGCCAACAGCTGGCATCCGACCACCCTGGCCTGGCGGCCTTCAACTCCATCGGCCAGATCGTCGAAGCCGGTGTCGACGCCCTGGTGATCTCCACCACCCTCAAGGGCCGCCCGGCCCTGGTGCTGGAAGCCATCGAACACGGCGTCGCGGTGGTCAGCGACAAACCCTTTGCCGCCAATGCCGAACAGGCCCAGGCGCTGATCACCGCCGCTGAACGCCATGAAGTGCTGCTCAGCGTCTACCAGAACCGGCGCTGGGACTCGGACTACCTGACCCTGCGCAAGCTGATCGACGCCGGTGCCCTGGGCACCGTCAGCCGTTTTGAATCCCGGGTCGAACGCTACAGCCCGCAAGCCGTGGGCAATGCCAGTGGTGGCGGTTGGTTGCGCGACCTTGGCAGCCACTTGGTGGACCAGGCGCTGCAACTGTTCGGCCCGGTGGATCGGGTGTTTGCACAATTGCACTACAGCGCAGAACACCCCAGCGTCGACCACGGTTTTTTCGTCTCCCTGACCCACGCCAGCGGCGTGATTTCCCATCTATGGGGCAATGCCCTGCAAAACAGCCAGGCGCCGCGCTTTCGTGTGAGTGGCAGCTTGGGTTGCTACACCGTCGACGGGCTCGACGGCCAGGAAGAAGCGCTGATGGCCGGCAAATCGCCAAAAACCGAAGGCGAGCACTGGGGCGCCGAGGAGCACCGACGCTGGGGCTGGTTCGAGCAAGGGGATGAGCGTGAACGGGTGCCGTCGGAAAAGGGCTGCTGGACGCAGTTCTACCGCCAGTTGCAAACCGCTGTGCAAGGGCAGGGACCTTTACCGGTAGACGCCTATGACGCGCTGGAAACCACCCGTATATTGGACGCCGCACGCCTGAGCGCCGAGCGCCAGCAGGTGGTTTCAACAAAAATAGAATAAAATTCTAAAACAGGTTGATATGGAAATTATTTTCCAATAAAGTCTTTTCCAGGTTGCATAAAGTACGTCTTGGGCTCGACCCCGACGACTCAACAAAAACAAGATCAAAAACAACCAGGTACCGTCAGATGAAAATCTTCAACGCTGTACTGCGAGTTTTACGCCCTGCTCACACGCCACGCGGTCTGCCCCGCGCCCGGCCGTTCTACTTCTCCTTCCTTAATGTGCTGTGCGTCGAAAACAAAGGCGCGCTGGTCTGCTGCATTCCTGGCGCACCGGTCGTACGACTGCCCGCCGAGCTCTGATAAACGCAACGTCCAAAAAACCAACAAGAAAGTGGAGACAGACCGTTCATGAAGACCCCGATCCGTTTTACCGCGCTGGCCCTGTCGATGCTGCTCGCCAGCGGTGTTGCCTCGGCTGCCGACCTGAAGATAGGCGTGAGCATGTCCGCCTTCGATGACACCTTCCTCACCTACTTGCGCGAAGACATGGACAAGCAAGCCAAGTCCTATCCGAAAGGCGACGGCGTGCAGCTGCAGTTCGAAGACGCCCGCGCCGACGTGGTGAAACAACTGAGCCAAGTAGAGAACTTTATCAGCCAGAAGGTCGATGCCATCATCGTCAACCCGGTGGATACCGCGTCGACCGCGAACATCATCAAGGCCGCCACGGCCGCGAAAATCCCGCTGGTGTTCGTCAACCGTCGTCCGGACAGCCCGACACTGGCCCCGGGCGTCGCGGCAGTGATTTCCGACGATGTCGAGGCGGGCAAGCTGCAAATGCAGTACATCGCCGAAAAACTCGACGGCAAGGGCAACATCGTGATCCTGCTGGGCGACCTGGCGAACAACTCCACCACCAACCGCACCAAGGGCGTCAAGGAAGTACTGGCCAAGTACCCCGGTATCAAGATCGAACAGGAACAGACCGGTATCTGGTCGCGTGACAAAGGCATGACCCTGGTCAACGATTGGCTGACCCAGGGCCGCGACTTCCAGGCGGTGTTGTCCAACAACGATGAGATGGCGATTGGTGCTGCCATGGCCCTCAAATCGGCGGGCAAGAAAGGCGTATTAATCGCCGGTGTGGACGGTACGCCGGACGGCCTGAACGCGATCAGCAAAGGCGACATGACCGTGTCGGCCTTCCAGGACGCCAAGGGCCAGGCGGACAAGTCGGTGGAGACGGCGCGCAAGATGGCCAAAAACGAGCCCATCGAGCAGAACGTGGTGATCCCGTTCCGGCTGATCACGCCGGACAACGTCAAAGAATTCAAGTAGCCCTGACATAACAACAATAAACCGGCAGGGCGGTCGTGCCCGCCCTGCTGATGGAGTACCTCCCTATGCTCGCTCAAGCCGCTGTCTCGCAGCCCCCCGGTATCCAGCCGCTGCCGCTGGAAGAACCCTACCTGCTGGAAATCGTCAACATCAGCAAAGGCTTTCCCGGCGTCGTGGCCCTGGCCGACGTGCAATTGCGTGTGCGCCCAGGCACCGTGCTGGCGCTGATGGGCGAGAACGGTGCGGGCAAGTCGACCTTGATGAAAATCATCGCCGGCATCTACCAGCCCGACGCCGGCGAAATCCGCCTGCGTGGCAAGCCGATCGTGTTTGAAACACCCCTGGCGGCGCAGAAGGCGGGGATCGCGATGATCCACCAGGAACTCAACCTGATGCCGCACATGAGCATCGCCGAGAACATTTGGATTGGCCGCGAACAGCTCAACAGCCTGCACATGGTCAACCACCGCGAAATGCACCGCTGCACCGCCGAGTTGCTGGCGCGCCTGCGGATCAACCTCGACCCTGAAGAACAGGTCGGCAACCTGAGCATCGCCGAGCGGCAGATGGTCGAGATCGCCAAGGCGGTGTCCTACGACTCCGACATCCTGATCATGGATGAGCCCACCTCGGCGATTACCGAGAAGGAAGTGGCCCACCTGTTTTCGATCATCGCCGACCTCAAGTCCCAGGGCAAAGGCATCGTCTACATCACCCATAAAATGAACGAAGTGTTTGCCATCGCCGATGAAGTGGCGGTGTTCCGCGACGGTCAGTACATCGGGCTGCAACGTGCCGACACCATGAACAGCGACAGCCTGATCTCGATGATGGTGGGCCGTGAGCTGAGCCAGTTGTTCCCGGTGCGCGAGACGCCTATTGGCGAGCTGCTGATGTCGGTGCGCGACCTGACCCTGGACGGCGTGTTCAAGGACGTCTCCTTCGACCTGCATGCTGGCGAGATCCTGGGTATTGCCGGGCTGATGGGTTCGGGCCGCACCAACGTGGCGGAAACCATCTTTGGCATCACCCCCAGCAGCAGCGGGCAGATCACCCTGGATGGCGCTGCCGTGCGCATTACCGACCCGCACATGGCCATCGAGAAAGGCTTTGCGCTGTTGACCGAGGACCGCAAGCTCAGTGGCCTGTTCCCGTGCCTGTCGGTGCTGGAAAACATGGAGATGGCGGTGTTGCCGCATTATTCGGGCAACGGCTTTATCCAGCAGAAAGCCCTGCGTGCCTTGTGTGAAGACATGTGCAAGAAGCTGCGGGTGAAAACCCCTTCGCTGGAGCAGTGCATCGACACCTTGTCCGGTGGCAACCAGCAAAAAGCCTTGCTCGCCCGTTGGCTGATGACCAATCCACGGCTACTGATCCTGGATGAGCCGACCCGGGGCATTGACGTCGGGGCCAAGGCCGAGATCTATCGCTTGATCTCCTTCCTCGCCAGCGAAGGCATGGCGGTAATCATGATTTCCTCGGAGCTGCCTGAAGTGCTGGGCATGAGCGATCGGGTGATGGTGATGCACGAAGGTGAACTGATGGGCACCCTGGACCGTGCGGATGCGACCCAGGAAAAAGTCATGCAGTTGGCCTCCGGTATGTCCGTGGTCCACTGAAGAATTGCACAGAATAAGAAGGTGATTGGCTATGAACGCAATAACAGACAACAAGCCTGCCACGGCCCCGGTCAAGCACCGGCGGCGACTGCCCACCGAGCTGAGCATCTTCCTGGTGCTGATCGGCATCGGCCTGGTGTTCGAGTTGTTCGGCTGGATCGTGCGTGACCAGAGCTTCTTGATGAACTCCCAGCGCCTGGTGCTGATGATCCTGCAAGTGTCGATCATCGGCCTGCTGGCGATTGGCGTGACCCAGGTAATCATTACCACGGGGATCGATTTGTCGTCCGGCTCCGTGCTGGCGCTGTCGGCGATGATCGCTGCCAGCTTGGCGCAGACTTCCGATTTTTCCCGGGCCGTGTTCCCAAGCTTGACCGATCTGCCGGTGTGGATCCCCGTGGCGATGGGCTTGGGTGTGGGGCTATTGGCGGGGGCGATCAACGGCAGCATCATCGCCGTCACCGGTATCCCGCCGTTTATCGCGACACTCGGCATGATGGTGTCGGCCCGTGGCCTGGCGCGTTACTACACCGAAGGCCAGCCGGTGAGCATGCTCTCGGATTCGTACACGGCCATCGGCCACGGCGCGATGCCGGTGATCATCTTCCTGGTGGTGGCGGTAATCTTCCACATTGCCCTGCGCTACACCAAGTACGGCAAGTACACCTACGCCATTGGCGGCAACATGCAGGCGGCGCGGACCTCGGGGATCAACGTCAAGCGTCACCTGATCATCGTCTACAGCATCGCCGGCCTCCTGGCAGGCCTGGCCGGTGTGGTGGCTTCGGCACGCGCTGCCACTGGGCAGGCGGGCATGGGCATGTCCTATGAGCTGGATGCGATTGCCGCAGCGGTAATCGGCGGCACCAGCCTGGCGGGCGGGGTAGGGCGCATCACTGGCACGGTGATCGGTGCGCTGATCCTTGGGGTGATGGCCAGTGGGTTTACCTTCGTGGGGGTGGATGCGTACATCCAGGACATCATCAAGGGCTTGATCATTGTGGTGGCAGTGGTGATCGACCAATACCGCAACAAGCGCAAGCTCAAACGCTGACGGGTAGCGGTTGGCGATAAGCCGCAAGCGGCAAGTCGATGAGCTTTACAGCTTGTCGCTTGCAGCTTGCGGCTTATAGCTGCTCTACGAACTTTCCTGCTATAAACGCACTCCGATGACCGTTCACCAAGCCCGCTCTGGTGCCTTTTGGGGTTGTATCGGAAAAAATGCCTGTCTTTTCAGTTGCTGCGCCCTCAAGTCGGCCTTAGACTGCCGCCCCTCGTAAATTGAGTGCCGGGTGGCGCTTGGAACGGATGGCGCCCTTCCGAGACCTGCACAGGTCGGCCGGAACGCTCCCTTATTCGCCTTAATGCACGTATTTTTTATAGAGAAATCAATGACAAAGGAAAAGTTGCTGGCCATGCCGGCGGATGACTACATGAATGCCGAACAGCACGCTTTTTTTGAGCAGTTGCTGCAAGACATGAAAGTGGAACACCACGAGCGCATTGAACAGAACCGTATCGCCATTGAAAGCCTGGACACCCCGGCTGACCCGGCCGACGCCGCTTCCGTGGAAGAAGAGCGTACCTGGCTGGTCAATGCCATCGACCGCGACCAGCGTATGTTGCCGCAGCTTGAACGCGCACTGGAGCGCATCAAGGAAGATTCCTTTGGCTGGTGCGACGACAGCGGCGAGCCTATCGGCCTCAAGCGCCTGCTGATCAGCCCGACCACCAAGTACTGCATCGAAGCGCAAGAGCGCCACGAGCAGATCGACAAGCACCAGCGCCAAGCCTGATGCGGTGAAGCTGGGGGGCCGCACCCGCGGTTCCCCGGAGAAAGACCCGTTACGCCCCGTCTATTGATCTACTGCACGTTACCCCACTAAAGGCCCATAGATAATGGCCTGATAGTGGCGTTTAATGCGCAGATAATAATGACAAACAGTGGGGTAACGAAGATGGCTGGAGACGGAACTCTGATGGGCGCAGCAGTGCCACCGCACACGGTGGTGCGCGTGTTGCCCGGCTGGCTGACGCCGCTTATGCAGAGCACCGCCCTGGTGCTGGTACTGCTGGGCCTGGCATTTGCCAGCTTGCCGCTCTACGTTTGCCTACCACTGGCCGTGCTGGTGATCTGGCTGCCTCGCCTGAAAAGCCCCAAGCCTGTGATTGCACCGTCTGCTGCCACCGATGCCATTGGCGAGCTGACCCGCGACCTGTCCTATACCACCAGCCACAACGCCCTGTCCGCCGCCGGCGTGGCCTATTCGGTCAAGCAACTGGCTGCACGCGTGCAGTCGCAATTGAGCGCGGCCAAGCAAATTGTCAGCAGCGCCGAAGTGATGATCGGCACCGAGAAAGTCACCTCCCAACTCAGCCGCGAGGCTTTGGGCGCGGCGAGCCAAGCCCATCAGCGCAGCACGCAAGGTCGTGAAGTGCTGGCCCAGTCGATTACCCGCATGCACCAGCTCAGCCAGCGCGCCAACGCGAGCCGCGAGCTGATCGAGGCCTTGAGCCAGCGCAGTGAAGAAATCCAGCGCGTCACCCTGGTGATCCAGTCCATCGCCAGCCAGACCAACCTGCTGGCGCTTAACGCGGCCATTGAAGCAGCGCGCGCTGGCGAGCATGGGCGTGGGTTCGCCGTGGTGGCGGACGAAGTGCGCGGGCTGGCCGGTCGTACGGCCACGGCCACCGATGAAGTCGGGGTGATGGTGGCGGATATCCAGCAGCGCACCGCCCAGGTGGTGGAGCAGATTCGCCAATTGTCGGCGGACCTGCACACTGGCGTGGAGCAGGTTGAGCAGGCAGGCGAGCAGTTGCACAGCATCGCCAGCCTGGCGGCGGATGTAGAAGGGCAGGTCAATGAAATCGCCCAAGGCACCGACACCAACCGCGCCCAGCTCGACAGCCTGTTCCATGCCGTGGAGCAGATGCGCAGCGATCTTGACGTGAGCGACCAGCAAACCCGCCAGTTGGCTGAGGCCGCAGTGCAAATGGAAGGCCAGGCCGAAACCATCAGCGAGCGTTTGGCGCAGGTCGGGCTGGATGACTACCACCAGCGCGTCTACGACCTGGCGCGTGAGGGCGCCAGCCGCATCAGCGCGCAATTTGAAGCGGATGTGCAGCAAAGCCGCATCAGCCTGGAAGACCTGTTCGATCGCAGTTACACGCCGATTCCCAACACCCGTCCAAGCAAATATCACACGCGGTTCGATGGCTATACCGATCAGGTCCTGCCAGCGATCCAGGAAGCGCTGCTGCCGCGTCATGAAGGCTTGGTGTTTGCCATCGCCTGCACCCCTCAGGGCTACGTCCCGACGCATAACAAGGCGTTTTCTCTGGCGCTGACCGGCGATGCCCAGGTCGATGCGGCGCAGAACCGCACCAAGCGCAAGTTTGAAGACCGTACCGGG